>CM001443.1:1033824-1034015 GCA_000246735.1 uncultured Candidatus Poseidoniales archaeon
TCCCGAGCCGCTGCCTGGGTTGGCGTTAACCGTGTAGTTGAGCGTGATCGGCGTCATTGCTTCGCCCAAGTTGAGCGCCGCACCTTCCACCAATGAGGTGATGGTTGCGTACGTCGAGGTGGACATCCAAATGCTTGTCTGGAAGGTCACGCTGTTGATGACCGCTGTAACCGTGTAGGTTGCATTGCTTG
>CM001443.1:1034030-1034277 GCA_000246735.1 uncultured Candidatus Poseidoniales archaeon
CACCTTCGACGCTTGGCGTGAGTTCGAGATAGGCGCTTGAGAGCCATACGGTCGTTTGGTAGGTCACGCTGTTGATGACCGCTGTAACCGTGTAGGTTGCATTGCTTGATTCAACGCTTGGCGTACCACTAATGGTGCACGTACTGCTGTCGATATTCAAGCCGGTTGGTAGGCTTGGAGAAGCAACACAACTTGTTGCATTGGTGAGATTGGTCATGCCGCCGCTTGAGCCGCTGCCTGAGCCGCC
>CM001443.1:1034294-1034808 GCA_000246735.1 uncultured Candidatus Poseidoniales archaeon
AACCTGAGCCGCTGCTCAGTGAGGTAATTTCACCTGGCTGATGCGCCCACAGTCCTCTGCTTCCATCAGTCGCATCAAAGTAGAGCGTATCACCGACGAGTCTCAAGAAGTATAGAGCAGGGTTACTGCCGCTGGTGCTCCCGATGTTGATATCAGTCACCTTCCAAGTTGAGGCGTTTGAGGTATCATGAGCCCACAGTTCGTAGCCGCTGCTTCCATCATTCGCACTGAAGTAGAGCGTATCACCGACGAGTATCTCATCCTTCATGCATTGTCCATCTAAGTAGCCGCTGTTGATATTAGACTCCCGCCACATGGAGCCGTTGCCGTTGGTTGTGTAGTCCTGAGCCGCTGCCTGAGCCGCTTGCCGCACTGGTGTTGTATTGGAATGTGATGTTGGTCATGGCCTCGTCGATGATGAGATCTGCACCTTCGATGCTGGCGGTGAAATTGCTCTGAGAAGCGCCGCCCGTTTCGAGAACGTCGTTGCTCTCGTCCAGCGTTTCTTCGCCCA
>CM001443.1:1034908-1043957 GCA_000246735.1 uncultured Candidatus Poseidoniales archaeon
ACCGATTGTGGTTTCGGGAATCCGGAGACGGTGTAATTCATTTTGACACTACCAAAAATAGTATTTCCGTAGACCGCTTTCAAGTTAAACCTTCCAGAATCACAGTTCGAACCATGTTTGCCGACACACATGGCAGGTTCTTCCCAAACTGAACCATTCGCTGGATTGTAGAATTTCGTCTTGTGTACATTGGTTTTGTGAGTAGTAAACACGATTACTCCGTTCGCCAATTCTGCCACGTCACCAATCGTTGCAACCGTATCAGTGAATGTTGTTGCTTGCCAAATGGTGTTGTTCGATGACTCGTACCAATAGAAGTTTGAAACAGGGTATCCCGAAGATTGGCCTGGGTTAATATTGAACAGGACACGCGTTCCAGAACGCAAAGTATTGCCTAGATTGCTACTGCCAGTTCCTGGATTCAGATCTTCGACCATCCAAGCACTATCGTTCGATACATCTAAAATCCACGGTTCGTAACCAGTTCCAGTGTTTCCGTCAGCTCTAAACAACAATTGCGTACCCACCAAAGCGTTCGTAGAACCGATCGAGCCAGTGACTCCGTTCAACCCGTTTGGCCTGTACATTGTTTCGTTTTTGATGTTGAAAAGAAACGGTTCATACGGCGAGCTTCCACAATTTGTCAGCAATTTACTCTCGCTAACTGCCAACAACTGGGTCATTTTATCGGTACAGTTCGATGGAAGGCTGGAATGATAGGTCCAATGAGTCTGATTATCAAAGTTGAAGACGCCCAATCTGAATTTGTTGTTAGAAGCGGTAATGTAATACTCCAAAAAATATACGCTGTTTCCAATCATCACCGGATCACGATGTTCAGATTCATATTGATACGTCAGGGTAGTGGCCCGGTACAGTCTGTACACAGTATCATTATCGAAATTATATGCATAAATGGAATGACCTTTGTTATGGTTGTGGTTTTGGTTGCCTACATCTTCGTCGAAAGTAAACAATGTAGTATTGCCGATCATACCAAGGAATTCGAAGCCACCAGTGGTGTCGGAGCAATCATCTGCGATTGGTGTGTTAAACGTTGGCGTCCACGAGGTTTCATTGTAGCGATTGTAAGCGGCCAAGCAATAATCACCATTATACCCTTCTTGGTATTTGAACAAAATCACCTCATCGCTCACAGCAAAGATTGCACTGCTAGAATGATATCCGCTCGTAAGCATCGGACCTTGTGGCGTCCATGTTGAATTGTTCCCATACATCACGGACGTTGCTGGGGAACTTTGTGCGATTGGTTCAGCGTCATCCAGCGTTTCTTCGCCGTTTGTCCATGCGTTCATGGATTCAAGATACCCCACTTGGGACATCATCACCATCAAGAGCGATAAAACGAGGGCTCGGTTGAAATTCGCGTGGCGTACGCTGGACATAAGCGTCCGACCAACAATGAGGCGAATAGAAGTTTAACCGTTCATGATAGGTGTGAAGTCCGCATCAAAATTCTGATGTGAACTTCTTGATGATGGTTGCTTCTGCGGATTGAAGGTGTTCGCTCACAGTGGCCTGTTTGACATGCAACGATTCAGCAATGTCTCGCTGTGTGCATTGGCGGGGGCGATCGTAATACCCCATCGAGAGCGCCATGTTCAAAACAACCGTCTGGCGTTCTGGCAAGATGTCCGAAAATTCGGGATGGTATTCTGATTCCGAACCAAGGCGCATTTCATACCCATCGAAGAGGATATTTTCCAGTGCGTTCCTGACCTCTCGAAGCGAATCCCGCGTTCCACGGATTGTGAGGGTCATTCCATGGGGGTGGGTCTGGCTCGGAGAGACCCACCACACATTCTTTTGCCCTGCGAAAAATTTTGCAAGGGTTCCGGTGAGCAATACTTCGCACACTGCATTTGTATTGCTCTTCTTGATGACTTCGATGATTTCCATTGATGTATCGCCAACTTCCAAACTCTTTGAATCATCATAATCAATCGATACATAGCAATGGATGCCGCGTGCTGACTTGCCTACGGTGTACAAGAATTCGACATTTTTGTACACACTAAGCAACGGGAGGCCGGAGAGCATGCTGCCCTGTTCCGCGGTGACAGAAATCTGCATGTACCGTGTGTGCTGGGTGGTCACACCCTATCATGAACGGTCCTCGTACATCAATTAAACGGCGGCTGGTTCAACTATCGCCTGCTTCGAACATGCTTAGCACACGGTTCAACTCACGCAACGATTCTTCCAATGCGGTTCGTTCTCCGCGGTCCAAGTCAGGGTCTTTCAACCGTTCATTGACGGCTTCAATTTCTTCTTTTGCAGCAGCGCGCTCTCGAAGCAACGCTTTGTCTTCCTTGATCATCTTGAGCCTTGCAGCTCGCACGTTTGTGGCCTTGCGTTGCTTGTTGTACGATGATTTGCTGTCGGCAGCGATTTCAATTGCGGTTGGGAAGGGGATGCCGATGCCTTCTTTGGCGAACCGCTCATCGATGTTCTTCAGCAACCAATCCTTTGCTACGAATTCATCCGAGTAGTCCTCGACCCATCCGTACATACGGAAGATCTTGGCAAAGTCTCCAAGTTCGTTCAGAAGCACACGAGGCTCTGGTTTGTCGATAATATAGGGGCATTCACGCATAAGTTGTAGAATGGTGTACTTCACGTGGGCAATGTCTTCATCGTACTCAACACCGATGTCCAAGACGAGAGAAATACGCCGTCCTACGCCGTCACCACCGCCACGTGCGTGGTTGATGACAGTGGAGTTGACAAGATGATTGTTCGGAATGACCACCAGGTTCTCTTCATTCGTAAGCACTTTTGTTGAAAGGATTCCAACCGAAACGACCGACCCAATTTCGTTGTCAACCTCGATTCGATCGCCGACTTCAAACGGTTGATCGAGTGCAAGCATGAATGAATTGATGATGTTGCCAAGCGTTTGTTGCATGGCAAGCCCAATAATGAGAGAGAACACAGCCAATGATGCCAACACACCAACCAACTCGATACCAAGTTCTGAGAAGGCGAGGTACAAACCGCCGAACCAAACTGCGGCCCTAAGCAAGAACACGATCAATGAATTGCTGCCGGAAACAGTGACGGTTCCAGGGTTGGAAAATCGGTCAATGATGACGGGGATCATCACTTTCATGGCAACACTGGCCAGTGAAGTGGCAAAGAGAATGTAAGATGCTTGGAAAATTGGCTCGAGGGAGATGTTGAGTTCGTCTTCTTTGCCCAAGACCCAATTCATTGTGAGTTGCGTGCCACCGAACAAAATGAAGCCATACATTCTGGATGTGACTGGACGGTACAGTTTGTCGTCCCAATCGAATGATGTTGCTTTGACAAAGTCAAGCACCACCTTCCGCATGAGGGTGCGGACAATCGCCACGGTAAGAAGGGTCGAAACAAGTCCAACGCCCCATTGCATCCAAGGGTCCAGTCCGTTCAGTGTGTCGACGGCGTCGCTAATTGCTGACATGTGCTTCGGGCTGAGCATTCAAGGCATGGATATAGACCCTTTTATGATAGGTTGGTGCGTTTGAGCCCTTCCAAAAACGCCGCAAAGGAGGGCGTTCCAAGGTGAGGTTCACCAGCCGCGCTGATCCATTCTGACTTCGAGCGTTTCCAACTCATCGCCCTTCATGGGGTCGCCAAGGGTCATCGCCATGGCTTCTGTGACTTTTGCGGCGTCATCATAGTGGGCAGTCGCCAACACGATTGCGTCAGCCATTGTCTTTGGGTCGCTCGACTTGAAAATTCCAGAGCCGACAAAGATTCCATCCATGCCGAGTCGCATCATGTGGGATGCATCTGCTGGGGTGGCAATACCGCCCGCTGAAAAGGTGACCACTGGCAAACGCCCCATGTCCCTTACGTCGTTGAGGATTGACTGAATTTCGTGTTGCATCACGTCGTCGATTGCACCGAATGGTGTCATCGGGTGGGAACCAGGGAGTTCTGAAGTGTTGGCCAAGACCTTGAATCGGTCCATGATCATGTTCGCAGCGGATTCGATGCCGTTGTCATCGAGGCCTTGCACTTGCTTGATTTCTTGGTCGATGAGGCGAGCGTGGGTGACGGCTGCAACGAGGTTGCCGGTGCCTGCTTCGCCCTTTGTTCGAATCATTGCTGCGCCTTCGTAAATTCGGCGGACGGCTTCACCAAGCCCGGTTGCACCGCAGACGAATGGAATGTCGTAGTCTTTCTTTTTGATGTGGAAGAACGGGTCAGCGGGTGTGAGCACTTCAGATTCGTCAACCATGTCCACGCCCATCGATTCGAGGATTCTTGCTTCGCCTTCGTGGCCGATGCGAGATTTTGCCATCACAGGGATCGATGTGCAGTCAAGGATGCCTTGAATCATGTCTGGATGGCTCATACGAGCCACGCCACCGTCTCGGCGAATGTCTGCTGGCACTCGCTCGAGCGCCATGACTGCCACAGCTCCTGCGTCTTCAGCAACAGCCGCTTGGTCTGGGTCGACGACGTCCATGATGACGCCTCCTTGTTGCATTCGTGCGAAGCCTCGCTTCAAGAGGTCGCTTCCGTTTCGAAGTTGTGTGAAGTCTGTTCGCACCATGTGTATCATTCCATATTCATTGTTTGACCTTCAAGAACATTCGTTCGTGGCCATGGGATAAAAAGAGCAGTCTGCGGCTCAGTCGGCCAGCACAGGGGAGTCGCCTTCTGCGATTTCAGCATCGACTGATTCAACAGCGTTTCGCTCAATCCATGCTTCTTCGCCTTCAGGCACATCTGTGTCTGCGAAGATTGCATCGACAGGGCATTCTGGGATGCAAGCACCACAGTCAATGCATTCGTCTGGGTCGATGACGAGGTAGGTCTCGGCTTCCCTGAAGGCTTCAACAGGGCAAACGACAACGCATTCTTGGTACTTGTGATCGACGCAGCTAGAGGTGACAACGTGTGGCATGTGGTATTCTCCGTGTCACCCCAAGCATCGGGGCTACATGAAGGCTTTGAACCCATTACGATGCTCTCATCGATTTACTCTGGGGCATCTTGGCTGCTCGGTTGAGGGACGGTTTCATGGGGTTCCTCATCAGCGGCTTTGCCTTTTCTCACCAGCATGCCGAGCAGTAAAAGAACGGCCAGAACACCGAGGAAAAGAACGACGTTTCGAGCATCGATTTCGTTGTTCGCTGAAGCAACGCCGTCGGACGGGAAATGAGATGCTTCAACAGTCACACAATCGAGTGCTCCAGGAGAATTTGCGGTCGGACGAATCCAGTCGCCATCGGGTAAACGAAGGTAGATGCGAACGCAGTAGAGACCAGCCCCGCTGTCAATGTCCAACTCAAAGGACTGGCTGAAGTTGGATTGATTGTTGATGGCTGGGGTTTCACCTGCACTGTCAAGGTTTCTTTCGGGCTCATCGTCGAAAATGATCTCATGGTCCACCGTGTACTCGATCATCAAAGGGACCGATTCGTTGATTCCGCTGGTGTGCACGGTGACGTTCAACTGCGCGGCATAACCAAGGCGTACCTCGATTGTATAATCGGGTGTTTGAGGCATCACCACATTATCGTCACAGCCGTCAACAATGCCGTCCTCATCGACATCCACTGCATCATCGTGACCATTGCACGCATCCAATGAATCAGCCACACCATCAGCGTCGCTGTCAACAAGTTCGTCGCACCCATCAGGCGTGCCATCTTCATCGATATCCACCGCATCATCGTATCCGAGGCATGCATCGTTTGCATCCTCGACCCCGTCTTCATCAGCGTCAACAAAAGCATCACAGCCATCGATGATCCCGTCGTCATCGGTATCGACAGCGTCGTCATGCCCAGGGCATTCATCCGCCGGGTCAAGCACCCCATCTTGGTCGCTGTCATCGATGCATCCGTCGCCATCTGCGTCCCATGGGTGAGCTTCCACATCAGGGCAAGCATCAATCCAAGGTTCGATGTAATCGCCCGGCGAAAGGGTTCGGCCAACCAAACCGGGGTGGTCAGCAGCGTACTTTCGCGCTTTGAACACAGGGTTGGCTTTGGCGTTGATTTGGTTGCCTTCAGGCACTGGTTCGCCTTGTTCCACAATGCCTTGGTTCGAAACGGGGCTGATATAGGTCCAGACAATTTCACCTTCCAATGTCACTTCGTAGAGTGTACCTTGGGTGCCGTAAGTGATCAGCGTGTTGCCGTTGGGCAATCGTTCTGCCCCCGAGACAAAGGGTGCGTACATGTCAGCGCCCATGTCCCACGACCATGAGGTGGCGTTTGGCAAGAACCTGTTCTCATCGTTCATCTGGTATACGCCATCGACGATGACCGGTGTGATGACATCCACCGAGGAATAATCGCCAATCCTGTTGACGCCGTTGTTGTAAAGAATGAGGCTTCCAGCACCGGGTCTGCCCGGCTCAATCCATTGAACATCGTGTTGGCTGTAGAGGCGTTTCTCTTTGTGTGTTCCAGCATCATAGGCCTCAGGATTGCCCCATCTGTAAAGGAAGTCGCCACCTTTTCCATAGGTGCCTCCAGTGTGGCTTGCAGCCTCTTCCGTTGTCGTGGAATGGTCGATAATATAGATTTCATTCGTGTTCTTGCAGGACAGTGCGATTTGGTCCAGAATGGGGTTGTAATCAATGCCATTGCAATGCATCCAGTCGGCCTTTCCAGATTGTGCTCCTGATGCATCAACAAAATTAATGTCGAGCAATTCTGGGTGCTCAGCAACCACGCCGTAGTTGTCCATCACAGGGTCGTAATCTTGCACCAAATGGTCCCATGCATGCCAACTCCAAACGACGTCTCCACCCGTTGTTCCATTGGGCTGTATCTCGACAATCTTGTCGGGCCACACGCCGTTGCTGCCACCGGGCGCATCGGACGCTATGGCAGGGTTCCTGCCAGCTTGTGCCCCTTCAGAATCATTCTTTGATTCCCATGCAATCATCAAAACGTTGCCATTTGGCATCGGTTCGATGTCGTGGTGCGAGATGTATTCGGTCGATGAGTATTCAAACGACCACAACAACTCGCCTTCCCAAGAAATTCGTTCGACTTTGCCTCCAGTTCCACCGCCGCTAAAGTTTCCAACCGCTGTTTGAGCAATGTTCGCCGTGCGCAGAAGGGAACCATCATCCAAAAGGTAGGCGGACATACCAGGTCGATGGCCTCCCGGTGAGGTCCAGTTGTGTACCAACCTTCCTTCATTGTCAATCAGGTAGGATGTGGAGGTTGGCATTGGCGAGAATAAGGTGTACCCCTCGCTTATGTTGTCGTTGCATTGAATCGTTCCGACGGTCCAGTTCGCACCCCGATCTGCATTGCAAACGGGTGGATCTGCTGCTCGAGCGTTGATTTCAAGCGCTTGAGCGTGGACAAGCGATACCAGCATGATGGTGGCCAACAGCAGCGCTTTGGTTTTGATGGCCATGGGTTGATGTCGTGGTCAATCTCATATCAATCCAACGCTGATGAGTGGGTCGTGTTCCGGAGCACGTTTATCCGAGGCCCGCTCATTGTTGGGTTCGGTTGGCAATTTCAATGGCTGCATGAAGCGATGCAATTGCCTCGCCTCGCCCTTCTTGACCCGGGAAGACTTGCACTTTGGTTTGCCCTTTGACGGTGGGTCCGTTTCCGGGTGGTGCAAGGTGTGCCTCCCCGTTGATCAGTGCGTTGAAATCAAGCCTGAAGTGGATGGTGTTGGCCTCATCGAGCCGCTGGTCGATTTCATCAATGATGGTCTGAAGATTGGCTGCACCCAACCGAGCAAGCGCTTTCAATGCGGGCCCCTTGCGAGACGTCTTCGCCTCAATCATGTGGATTTCGGAGCCATGGTAGGAGGTGGTTCGTTCAATTTCAACCGCTTCAACATCGTCAATGAGCCATGCCAGGGCATCGGCGACGACCGTTTCATCAGCAAGGCCACTTGCGGTGGCTCGCCATGTGATGTGGTGAAGGCTCATGGTTGAGGGTTGGGTGCGAAGTATTTGATGGTTGATGGCGAAGGCACTTCCCATCTATGATTCATGCCATTATTGCATCTCGGTCGACCACCCAATCATACATCGATTGGATGGTTGGTGCAAGGTTTTGTGCATCTTGTGTGAGTTCGTATTCAACGGAAACAGGAGCGGTATTGTGGACGACCCTTGTCACCAAGCCGTTGTTTTCTAACTCGGCCAGCCTTCGAGTAACGGTGGTCGAAGAAGAATCAACCCGCTGCTTAATTTCTGTAAACCTCATAGGTCCTTGCTTTGTGTTAAGAAGAAAGAGGATGTGCAACAACTTGGACTTTCCAAGGAGGCTGATGAGGTCGTCAACGCGGCTAAACACAGGGTCGCAGGTTTCAGTCATTGATTCACCAATTTCATAATCCGTCAACGGTGTATATATCGTGATTGGTGGTGTGTTCAGAAAGTGATGCAACAAAACAGGACGAAATGTATCACATGGGTCTGATGGAAACCGGAGGAGATTTGATGTTCTGCTCTTCATTGGTTGACCTGTCGGTGCTTTGCTTCGTGCAACAATGACAAGGTGATGGTGATGGCTCTCAACGGACAAACTCAATTTGGAATGGGGATGGCGGCTCTTGGAGCTTTCTTGATTATTTGCGGCGGGCTATGGGCCAGCACAGCATTCAGTGATCTCGATGACTCAATGAATTCCGCAGAATATGATGAGAACACGATCATTTCATCGAGTGAAGGGAGTTTTGGAATCTTCCCTTGCCTCGGTGGGCTCATCATGCTCACCATCGGGTCCTACACCCTTTTTGCATCCCTGATTCCAATCATCGCTGGTGGCGTCAAGGGTGTGAGTTTACAGGAACCAAAGCATGCTCGGAAAATAGAAACGGATGTTTTGTTAGAATGCCCCCACTGTTCAATCGAAATTCAACTTCCTGCTGATGCCAGTGGACTTTTTGCTTGCCCTGATTGTGAACAGGAATTTGAGTGGAACTAACGCCTCAATCAGCGAAAACACCTGCTGACATCATCCGCAGTGATGGGCCCTTCGCCTCGTTCGAGGATCGATTTTGTTGCGTGGTCCACCACAAACCAATGCAATGTGTCTTC
>CM001443.1:1043972-1049682 GCA_000246735.1 uncultured Candidatus Poseidoniales archaeon
GAATTTCCAAACTGCGCCGAAACATATCCTTGTCGAGGTAGACCGTGATGGTTCTTGAGCGAATGACTGGATCTTTGAAGGCAGCCCTCATTATGCCGTCAAGTCGCATCTGTCGAAATTTGGAAGAGGTGCGGATGACAGGCATCTCAAGCACGTGGTGACTTTGGTCAACACCGGCTGCTTGCAATGCTGCCATTGACTGGTTGACCAACGACTGATGCCACTGTTGAAAGGCGGTGATGATGACGAGGTTCTTGTCTGTGAAATCATCTGGAACCGTTTTCGTTTCCTTGTGGAGGTTCCTACCGGTGACAGAAGGAAAGACGGATGCCATGCTAGATTGTCAGCGTTTTTGGGTCTTAACCATTCGTACTGCCCCTAATGTCGAGGTCGCTGGAATTTTATACACTGAGCGAGAGCAAGAGCCGATGCAGCATTGCAAACCACTCATGTTGCTGGCGTTGCTCATGTGTGCGCCGTTAGCTGGGTGCTTGGAATCCTCTGAGGGCGAATCAGTGTTTGACTTGGTGGTCAGCCATGGTTCAGATAAGGGCATGATCGTCGAAACATATGATGACGGGAACCTGGTTTCGCTTGACCCAGTGGTGATTGTTTTCGATTTTTCACAGACCACTTCCTCCTCTGCGCTCACGACCTTTGGCCTTTCATTGGAGGGTGGCGAGGCTGTTACAATGGATGCCAGTGAAGGGTCCAGCATCTCTTATTCCTTCAGCGAACATGGGGTGCACAACGTGTCCGTGTTCGCCATTGACGCAACCGGTGCAACTCAAAACCAAACGGTTCCGATCACGGTGGATTTGCGAATTGACTGGTCTGAAGAAGGGACCAATGATCCAATGCCATTGTCGTTTAATCCGACACCAAACAACGGCGGGGTGCATCCACTGGTCATCGAAATCAATTCGACGGTTGAAAATCCAAGCCTGATTGACGGTATTGGTGGCGGTGGACAAACGGTGCAATTCTCGTGGAACATCGTCGATGAGCTTGACGACACCTGTCAAAGCAAGAGCGGTCAGGCAGAAGATGGCAGTGACGATACTTGGAACACCATTCATTTCAACACGTACTTGCTGCATGAATTGAGAATCGTTCCCGAAGATGGTCAAGATTTCTTGAACATCCAACAGTCTGTGACCATTCTTTACACCACGGATTGAGGCGATTGTTTCCGTTCTCGCCGTCGTTTCATTAACGGTTTCTGGAGGTGGGAGTCGTGCCTCAGCCCTTCGGTTTTGCAAGGTTCTTCTTCTCCTGTTCAAGGGGGTTCTTGAAATAGGGGAGGTTTGTCGCATGTTTGCAAGTGGGGTAGCCCCCGCAATACATACCCCCCCAGAGTTGATCCCATGGCAAAGAAAGTAAGTGCAAAAGCACGTGCAGCAGCACGTAAGCAGCGAGACAAGTGGAAGATGAAGCGCTGGTACACGATTCGTGCACCACGCCATCCATGGGAATTCAAGAAAATTGGAGAGACAATAGGGGAGTCCGATGAACACATCATGGGACGAGTGTATGAAATGACGCAACAAGAATTCAACGGTGATTTCACCAAGATGCACGTGATCCTTCGATTCCGTGTCACTGAATGTGTTGGCCAAGACGCCTTGACCACATTCATCGGTCACCACCACCAAACTGACCACATCCGCCGACAAATCCGCCGCTACCGTGGAAAGGTCGACGATGTCGTCGATGTCGTTTCAACCGACGGATACCTCGTTCGATTGAAGCCACTCATCATCACGCAGAAGCGTGTCCAAACTTCGATCAAGCAGGCAATGCGAGCCAAGGCTCGTGAGTTGATTGTTGCTTTCGCAGCAAAGTCCACCTTCGCCAAGATCCAAACCCAAATTTTGGACGGAACCCTTGAAGAAGAACTGCGCAAGGCCGTCAAGCCAATCTATCCTGTAAAGAGCGTCGCCATCCGCAAGAGCCAACTCTTGCAAACTGGTGTCGTTGCAGACAGTGGAAAAACACTGGATGAAATTCACGCAGAAGAAGCTCGAAGCGATGCTGAACTCAAGGCAAAGAAAGCCGCAGCACTTGCATCGGCTATGGAAGACGAGGAAGAAGAAGGCGACGACGCCCCATCCATCCTTGACGCCGCAGTTCCAATGGAGCCAGCGTCTGAGAAGACCGAGGCACCAGCCGAGGAAGCCGCTCCTGAGGAAGCACCTGCTGAAGAAGCAGCACCTGCCTCCGACGTCGACCACAGCAGCATGACCGTTGCTGAGTTGAAGGAATTGCTCAAGGCCGCAGGAAAGCCTGTCTCTGGAAAGAAGGCAGACTTGATCGCACGCCTCAACGAGTGAAACCCACGAACTTCGGTTCGTTCACATGACCAGCGAAAGCAAGGTCCCCGAGTTCAAACAGCCATAGGGTTGACATAGACAAAGGGCGAGTGGATGAACATGGAACGATTGGGCGTCATTGGCGGCACTGGACTCATTGACATGACCTTGGGTGAACAACTCGAGGCACATGGATTGACCCTCGTTCAGCGCGACGCTGTCACGGTGGAGACACCGTACGGTGAAGTGCCATTGACCTGCATTCAACTCGCTCACGGCGATGTCAAGAAAGAACTCATTTTCCTGCAACGTCATCACAACGATGGCGCACCAAGCCGCCCGCCACACATGATCGAACACCGAGCCAACATGCGCGCTCTGTTTGACGCTGGTTGTGAAGCGGTGATGGCCGTGTGTTCAGTTGGCGCGATTCCAGAAGATTTCCCGCCAGGTAAAGTCGCTCTTGCGAATCAGTACATCGATTTCACCGGCCACCAAAGCACCTTCCATGACGATGCGGCGGTGTTTACTTCGGTCACAGATCCTTTCGATGCAACCCTCAATACTGCGCTCGAATCAGTGCTTCGTGAGTCCCAAGGTTTTGCGGCAAACGAACGCATGCACTACACCTACTGGCTGGCTCAAGGACCTCACTTCGAAACGAAAGCAGAGATTGACGCCATCGATACGCTTGGTGGTCACATGGTTGGGATGACCATGCCTCGTGAGGTGAAGTTGGCGAAAGAACTCAGTCTGCCGTATGCGGCCGTGTGCATTTCTTCAAACTGGGCAGCTGGTCGTGAACCCGGCAACGCAAGCCAAGATTTGGATCACCACAGTGTCTCCTCACAAGCCAACAGAAGGCTCGCACCAGTGTGGGCGTGCATGCTTCATCTGCTCACAATGTAAGCATCGAAGGCATTAACCTCCTTCGATGGAACGCACCTCTATGCAAGGAAAGAGCGTTGAGCAATGGATGGCCCATGAGCCACAACATGAATGGGATGTCATGATGAAGAAGGTGGCAGCCTTTCATCACAAGCACGACTTTGAAGCGAACAACGGCCACGATATGGGTTACAGAATTGCGCTCACGGTTGAGGAACTCGGAGAGTTTGCAGCGGCGGTCACCAAGGGGAAACCGTTGGAGGATTGCGCAGAAGAAATGGCGGATGTCATGCTGTTGATGATGGGGCATGCTGTTGCCATGGAGATTGATTTGAAAGCGGCTTTTGAGAAGAAGTACGCCACCATTATGCAACGTCCATCGCGTCAAGGTCGACTCGGTTTGCGGGTCACTGAGTACTCGCCGGATGAATGATCAGCGAATCCAATGTTGGAAGGTCATCGGGTGTTCGTCCCTTGGACCTGCAGGAATGTGTCGCTCACCAATCAGGTGGAATCCCTCATCTTCCATCGAAGGTGCATACGTATCGGCACCTTCAACGGCCGTATGGACAATGGTTTTGTGAATTTCTTTGGTGTGTTCCATGAACAAGGCATAGATTTCGCCGCCGCCAATGATCATGATTTCTTCGTCCTCACCAAGCGCGAGAATGGCTTCGTAATCGAGCACTTCGACGTCATCACGGGCGCTTCTTGACATGACGATGTTGCGTCGGCCAGGGAGGGCCTTTGGCAGGCTGTCCCATGTCTTTCGGCCCATCACGATGGTTTTCGACATCGTAACTTGCTTGAAATGTTGCAAGTCGCTTGATTGCCGCCATGGCAGGTCACCATCTTTTCCAATGGCGCCTTGTGTGTCGCATGCAAAAATCATTGTGAACATCGGAACGCCTCACACAGCAATTGGTGCAGAAATATGCGGATGGTGTTCGTAGCCAACCACTTCGATGTCGTCGTAGGTGAATCCATCGATGGTCGTCACATCTGGGTTGAGTTTGAGTTGGGGGAGTGCCATCGGTTCTCGACTGATTTGCAGGTTGGCTTGCTCAAGGTGGTTGCTGTAGAGGTGTGCGTCACCCAGCGTGTGGACAAAGGCGCCAGGCTTCAGGCCGCAGACTTGCGCCATCATGTGGGTGAGCAACGCATAGGAGGCGATGTTGAACGGAACGCCAAGGAACACATCGGCGCTTCGCTGGTAGAGTTGGCAGTTGAGTTTTCCATTCGCTACATGGAATTGGAAAAAGGCGTGGCAGGGCATCAGCGCCATCTCATCCAATTCACCAACATTCCAAGCGGAGACAATGATTCGACGGCTGTTTGGATTGTTTTTGATCATGTCAATCGCTTGCTCGACTTGGTCAATGATGCGACCGTCTTTTGCTTCCCAACGGCGCCATTGTTTTCCATAAACGGGTCCGAGGTCTCCATTCTCATCCGCCCAATCGTTCCAAATTCGTACGCCATTCTCTTGGAGGTAGGCGACATTGGTGTCGCCTTTCAAAAACCACAGCAACTCATGGACAATGGACCGGAGGTGCAACTTCTTGGTGGTGACCATCGGGAAGCCCTTGGCAAGGTCAAACCTCATCTGATGGCCGAACACAGAAAGGGTCCCTGTACCTGTTCGGTCACCTTTCTGCTCCCCTTCATCGAGGATTCTTTGAATCAGTTCATGGTACTCTTGCATGGACTCACCACACCTTCGTTGGAACGGAGGCTCTTGAGGGTTCTTGATGCCCATGTTCAAAGAACCAAGAACAAATCATCCTCTTGGCATTCAGGTGCTTCGAGGTAGCGTTGAATTTGTTCGCCACTGTATTGAACCAAGAATTCCTCCATGACCGGCTGAATCAAATCGAGGTCCCAGCCCCGGCAGACATACCATCGCCGACCCATGGTGGCAAGGATTCGAAGCCCTTCCATTGGTTTGCCTTGCTCCAAGCACTTATTTGAGGCTTCAATTTGTTGATGATCTTGTTCTGTGGAGTACACGTGATCTTTGGCATGATACACCGGTGAATCAAGGCGAGCAATTGCTTTCTTCCGCATTGTCGTCGGTGTTTTACAAAGTGGCCAACCCATGTTCCCAAGCAGCACAAGACTGACCATGGAATCTGTGGATGGCGTCATGACCTCAGATTTTTGCCTCGATACACAAACTGACTTTTGAGCCATCATAATGGTAAGGTGTGGGTCGCCGCCGAGGATCCTCACTTTCATGGATTGAAAGATGTCAACGCTGATGCCCGGTGGGCCGTCATTCGACACGAGAAACGGACGGGAGGAGCGGGTGTCAATTGACCATACAGGTGACTCTTTGACGATGTCCATCAAGAGGCAGAGGCCTCTGAGTTCAGCAGCAATTTGTTGTTCACAGGCTCCTTCGATTAGTTTGAGGGTCCCGAGCGGTGTCGCTATAGGTTTCACCCAAGCACATCATTCGACATTAATTAAGCGATGAAATCAAGGGGCGCCCAATTCGAGCATGCTCT
>CM001443.1:1049698-1055836 GCA_000246735.1 uncultured Candidatus Poseidoniales archaeon
AATGGGGGGTCCGAGACGTGACTTCATCAATTGGTCAGTAAATTTCCGATACAATTGAGCCAGCTCCGCCCTGATTTCATGGTCTTCGAGCGTTGCCATCTTCTCGAGGTCCTCGCTTGTAACGGCCCCACCGTGTTCGTGACCAAGCCACTCAAGCCATGTTACGCCCTTGCCGACGTTCATCGTGATCCTTCGGTACAAGCGAGGCCACTTGTGCCGTTGCGGCTCCATGACATCGCGTGTGCCTTGCAGGGCAATCGGGACCACAACGGCGTGTGGGTAGGATGCCGCAAGTCGAGCAGCACCCGTTTTGCCGGGGAGCAAGAAGGGGGCTTCAGTGCGCTTTGAGCGTGTGCCTTCAGGGAAAATTCCCAAGGCTGCATCTGCTTCCAGCACATCTGCAGCGTTTGACAATGCCTGTTCACCACCTTTGTCTCGTTTTGTTTCGATTTGACCTGTGGCCCGCATGAGTGTTCGCAAGGCTGCGTTTCGGAAGTGCCCGTCCTTGGCCAAGTAGCGAACCGGCCGCCGAGAGGACGAGATGACCATGATTGGGTCAACGTGGGAGAGGTGGTTGGCCGCAAGAATGACAGGGCCTTTTCTCGGAATGTGGTGGACGCCGGAGATCTTTGTGTTGACAAGTGGGCGCAAAAGCGGCGAGATAATCCATCGTAGGATACCGTAACTTGGTGTTCTTGGCATCTTGACGCCGGTGGTCGGAATGCGCCAATGCTGTTCAAGGGACTGCCATGCTGTTGCAAGGCCCTGGGCACGCTCCATATACCCTCGGGGCGCATAAGGGGCCTTATGACTTGCCGCACGATATTCGCCTACACTCCTGTTTTTTCCCTCGGAACTGAATGCGGGGCTGGGGCGAAGAATCAAAGCATCCCGCCATGAGGGTACAGCATGAACGAGGGCCATCTTTCCTCCTTTCATCGCATGCTCACAGCGAGTGTGCTGATGTGCTTGGTGAGTGTGGCTTGGAGCCCAGTCGCCCTTGCAGACACGGCTTGGAAAGAAGACGGATGGCTTACGACGACCCTTGCTCAAGACCGATTGGATCTTGGCGATGAGTTCGGTTGCTACGGTATGCTTGGCCTCTCATGGCAAACAGACCCAGGTGCTGTTGCCCTCGAATGCAGGGCATACATCGAAGACCGAGTCAGTGCAAGCATGTGGGGTGACACCCCGATCTCGACCTACACGCCCGACGGCCTGACCATGTCGCAACACACCACAATTGCTGGTCAAGGCTTTGTGATTCATGGTGACGAAACAGGCCTTAGCACGACCGCTTGGCACAATGCTACCGATGAGCCAACCGACAAATGGGACTGGTACAACCTCGGGCGTCGAGGTGGCTCCATGGAGCAGTTAATCGGTTCAGTCGAAGAAGTTCAAGCAGCAGTCGAGGAAGGTGGCCTTGTCAATCTATACTGGATTGGCAGGGTGAATGACGCCACCATACGCCATGACCGGGACATCAGCGCCTACCTTGAGCAAGCGCCCGATGTGTGGTTGACCACCTGGGGACAAGCATGGTCCTATTGGACGGTCGGTGAGTGCTATGAATTCAGCCACTCAGTCCGGACAGAAGGCGAGCAATCCATTTTGACCTTCGAGTCACTTATCACTGAAGAATGCACAGGAATGAACCCTGAAGCTTGGAATGTTCCAATCACGTGGCGCATCGATCTGAACGGCGCAGCGGTTGCTTCAGTGACGGATGATACTGGCTCATTGGAGGACATCACCGGTGCCCGAAAGAGCGCTGAAGGCTATGCACAAGCAGACGGTGAATACCTCCATCTATCGCTGGTGAACGGCCACGCTGTGGAAGTACGCTACAACGGCACGGATGATTACGACATCATGGGGCGTTCATCATTCTTCAACAATCACTCGACTGCGGTCACCATTGCGGCCCATGAAACGCATGATTTGTTCAAATGGTCCAAGCGATTTGTCGATGACGAACACCTTGTCTTTACGTGGCTTGTCGAGCCTCGAGAAGGGCTTGGTGAATCCTCATGGTTGCGTTATGCTGCTGTTGCTGTTGGCATCGGCACCGTTGTTGCCATGATGTTTGTGCTCAAGCGAGAAGGGCTTGGACCGCTTGCAAAACGCAAGGAATGAACCACCTCCAAATCGAGTTGGCAATGAAAGATTATGTGGTCGCTCCTTGTAGCGTAGCCATGGGAAAGCGTGTGTTTTTCAAGTTTGTATCGGAGCCTAAAAATGATTCACTCAAGTCAATTGTCGGGTTGGCATGTGTCGCCCAAGCGATTGCTGATGGCCACGAGGTCAGCGTTTTTTTCGCCGCTGCTGGAACTCGATTGCTGAGTCAGGGCTACATTGACGTGTTGGACCAGGAAATGGGCGCTGATTCCAAAATGGTATCTGGAATGATGGAAACAATTGTGTCAAAGGCCACTGTGTACTGCTCGTTTGCTTCTGTCAAGGCGACACTCGGGGTCAACGAAGGCGACGGCGGTTTGCTTGTGGCTGATGATCAAATTGAATGGAGTGGCCCACCCGGTGTCATCTTCCTCGCCACAAATTCAGATGTTCAACTGACGTATTAGCGATGCTGCTGTTGAACTCTACCGCTGAGCATTGAATAATCTCTTGATGGTGGAACGTTGAAATAAACTTGGCTAGTGGGGAATTTGTGTCTGAATTTGACAATCAATATCTATGTCCAATGTGTGACTATGTAGATTCAATATGTGATGATGAGCTTACATGTGGCAAGTGTGGACATGAGCCATGCTTTGTTGCCCGTCATATCAATGAAGGTACACGGAAGTTCTGGATTGAAAAAGAACAAGAATTAGGGAATTGGCGTTTCGAAAAGCGATTTTCTACCATGATTAAGGATTCGATTCCTAAGGATAAGGAATTAATCAAAAACTTCCAAAAATCAGTGAAAGGTGTGTTCAAATTATTCGGATTAAATAAAAATAATTTGCAGGAAATTTTCCCTCAGTACACTCGGGATTACAAACGGACCACTGGACGACGAGAGACTGGTTGGAAACGGAAAGGCTCCGAATCGAAACAAAAACAGGGGGCAGCAAGGGGTGCGCTTTACGAAGGTGCGATGAATAACCTAATGGGTGATCATGAATTTTTCGAACCTGTTCGTGTTCCAATACCATATCATAGTTCAGTTGCCAGTAAAGAATCGACCTACGAACCTGACTTTTGGTTTCGTTTTGAGGACCAAGATATACCAGTTGAATTCAAGACATTTGGAGAAGGAAGCATGGTGAAATCGAAATTTATTAGGGGCATAAGGCAATCGAGAAGGTATGGGAACCTTTCACATCTAACCCATAACAATCCTCAGAAATATTCCGCGATTATTGTTTGTTGTCCTGAAGAGAGAACATTTTCATGCGCAATTGTCGACGACAATGCCAATCGACTCTAATCATCTTTTGAACCTCAGTTACGGTGTAAGATATTCGTGTTGGCTTGAAAATGTCAAACAAAAACGGGATTGTTCCGAACGAATCTATCCATGAATCAAACAGTCTCATCTGCCCGGTTTAGCACCCATTCAAACAACGAATCGAGGCTCGGGCGAAGTGCAATTGCATCCTTGGTAAGTGTGTATTCAACGGTTGCAGGGACGGTTGCGTAGGCCTTTCGATTGACCAAGCCACTTGCTTCGAGTTCCGCCAAACGTCGAGCAATTGTGGTTGAAGATGAGTCAACTCGTTTCTTGATTTCTGAAAACCGCATTGGCGCAGGATCACAGTTCATGACGTACAATATGTTGAGCATTTTTGACTTCGAAAGCATTACGAGAAGATGATCCACATGCGTTCTGGCCGATTCACACATGGCTTCCATTCGCTGTGATTGTGCTTGACTCATGAACATTGGAGGTATCATTTTGTTATTAGGGGGCAGGTTACAACATTGTTACAAAAAAACACCTTTGCCACTCTGTGGTTTATGTATCGAACGACAAAGCCGCCGGTATGACCGCACACCCAAACGGCAAAACCATGAAGACAATCAGTTTCAAAAAGCACGGGAAACCAACCGAACTGAAGAAATTTGAGACCGCCTATCCCCACGGATTTGATGCTTCGAACAACATCGTCATCAAAGTCCATGCAGCATCTGTGAACCCAGTCGACAAAGCCCTGCTTTCTGGTGACTTGAAAATGGTACGCCCCGTTGCTGCCTTCCCTCACGTCATTTGCTACGATGTGGCTGGTGTTGTTGCTGAAGCAGATCAAGCTGGTACTTTCTCAGTGGGCCAACCTGTGTTTGCTCGCCTCTTTGGAAATGCAAAAGATGGAAAGAAAACCCCGTGGTACCGTGGTGCAATGGCAGAATTCTGTGTTGCTGATGTGTCCAATGTGGTGGCCAAACCCGAGAACCTTACGTTTGAGGAAGCAGCATCAATTCCACTTGTCGGTATGACGGCGCTTCAAGTTCTGAAAAATTCAGGACTCAAAGAAGGCGATTCCATCTTCATCTCAGGAGGCGCCGGTGGCGTCGGTACAATGGCCATTCAACTCGCAAAGCATGTCTTCAAGGCAGGCTTGGTTGTTACGACTGCCTCAAAGGGTGAGAAGGARAAGTTGTGCAAGAGCCTTGGTGCAGATGTTGTTGTGGATTACAAGAGTCAGAAGTTCGATCAGGTCTATGGTGGGAACGAGGCAGACAAATTTGACGTGTGCTTCGACACAACGGCTGAAAGTCTGCAAATGGCTTCGATCATCAAGAAAGGTGGACGAATTGTGTCCATTGCTGGCATGCCAACACTCGAAGAAATCCGCCGAATTGGTGGAACGGCTTGGATTCTCAAACTCTTCCTCAAGCGCAAAGAAAAGCGCAAGGAATTCAAAGCGGCTGCAGCAGCTAATGCGAGTTGGAACTATCTCTTCCTTTCACCTAGTCAAGAGGACCTCTCGGTTCTAGCAAGTCACCTTGCGAGCGGTGCGGTGAAACCTGTGCTCGATGGCGTTTGGGATTTCCACTCCGAAGATGCCGAAGCCGGTTGGCAAGGTGCGTTCAATCGTTCCTTTTCGGGCCGTGCAAAAGGCAAGTGCGTGGTCAAGATCGTCGCTTGATTGTGGAAGACGCCTTCGTGCGTTTTATGGCGTTCATGCAAACGTTCTGATACGTTGAATATATTTCGTGGAAGACGTATACAGAAGATGCTGGTTGCTTCAAAATTTTATAGCCAAGGGTTTCTTTTAGGACGTTCTCAAAGAATGACGCATGGTTCGAATCACAGCGTTGATGTTGACCGTTCTGTTTGTCATGTTACCTCTTGCTGGCTGCTTGTCCAACGACGAAAATGAAGATGTGGGCAGTGAGGATGCGAACCTTCTCGATGCTGTCGCCTTATTGGAAGAACAAATTGAACACAAGGATCGGCAAATCGAAACGCTTGAGGGAATCCAACGGGATTACGAGCGCGATGTTGCGCTCATGGCCGATGTGTTCCGAACCAACCTTTCTGGTCTGAATCTCTCAGACGTCAGCCTTGCCCACGCCATCTTGCGGGGCGTGAACTTCTCACATACCAACTTGAGCGGAGCTGACTTAACGGGCGTCGACCTTCAGTTCGCCGTTTTGAACCATACAGACCTGCGAGGAGCGGTGTTGACAGGTGTGAAGACAGCGGGCGTGGTTGGCTGCGAAACTTCGCTTCTTTCAAGCGGTGACTTTTGTAGGCATGGCGTCTTGCTTTCTACCGATGGTGTAGATCTGAGCGGCGTCGACCTTTCGGGTCTTGATTTGAGTGTAATGAATTTCCATGACGGGACCTATGTTGGCACGAATTTTTCCCAAGGTGTCCTCTACGGGGCATATTTCTACGGCGCCAACCTCGAGAATGCTGTGTTCGATGGAGCCAACCTCAACGGTGCCTATTTTACCTCTGGGGGCCGTTTGACGAACGCAAGTTTAGTGGATGCAGACCTGCAATATGCCCACTTTTTCAAGGCGGATTTAACGGGTGCCAACTTGACCGGGGCGGACCTGACAGACGCCGATTTACGACAGGCCAACTTGGACAACGTCATTTGGGGGAATACGATTTGTCCAGACGGAACAGTTTCTGATGATCACGGGGGTACCTGTGAGGAGAACCTGATTGAACCG
>CM001443.1:1055852-1060710 GCA_000246735.1 uncultured Candidatus Poseidoniales archaeon
TGATGAATAACCTCTGTCACAGGTGTTCGACGAGGGATCTCCTTGTGCTTGGCAGGTTTTCTCTCCTTTGACTCAAGGGCCGCCAATGGTTGGCTTAGTGCCGCTTTGTATTGACGTTCATGTAAGGGCAGGCGATTGAAGGCGCACTGATATCCCTTTGAAAATCCAATTCGTTTCAATTGGTATTCGAATCGACCCTTGCAACTTATCCGAATCGGTTTGTTGATACACCCACTTGAACTCGGTTCACCATGGAGAACAGGAAATCACTGATTATCATTATTTCAGCCATCATAATGATTGCTGGCCTGATCTCCATGTTCTATTTTTCGAACGAACTTGAAAAAATAGGAACGTACGAATCGATCCATCTCCTCTATATGTTGGCATCTCAAGGTGCATGTGGAATTGGATTGATCGGATTGATAGTGGGTTTGGGATTGAAAAATTCAAGTCCAGAGGGATCTTTTTGAGGAGCAGATACTTCATCCCGCTCGTGATGATTTTGCTTCCACCAATCGGCCTGATTGTAGGGGCCATCCTTGCCCAGCCACTATCTGAATGGTTTCCACAAAGTGGGATCACTGACAATTATGAAATCGCAGGGGTATTCGGTGGACAAATCGGTATTCTTTGGGCAATTGTAATTGTGGCGATACGGCTTCTTAATGATTTGAAGAAAGAGTGAGGTGCGAATGGGTAGCCTCTGTGGTGCGGGTATTCGCATGGGCCTCTTGTTGGGCTAAAACCGGCTCAACCCTTATCAGTTCTAAGTCCTAGGGAGTTTATGGTTGACATTCAATGCCCTCATTGTGAAGATGAAATAGAATTGGATGATGATGCATTTGGTGAATTCCAATGCCCGCACTGTGAAGGAGAATTTGAGTGGGGGGAAACGCCGGAAGCGAGAGGTATGGAAGGAGTTTATTCTGCGCCAATGAGCGGTATCAAGCTTGCTTCTCATGCCCTCCATGGCGCAGGAGGATTGATGTTGATCATTGGTGTATTCACCGGTTGGATTGCAATTGTATTTGATGACATGGTAAGTGCTGGACCTTTTGGCTTGAAAGTGTCCATCTATGGATTCAGTGCTAAAAGCGGATGGTTTAGTTTCTTGGAAGAGGATTCTGTCCTGGCTATTTTTGGCATCATGTTCATGATTCTTATCCTCATTGCAATCGTTGTACAAATTGCACATTTGGTGTTCAGAGTCGTCATTCACATGGAAGATTCGGGAACACTCGAAGTTGGTCAGGAAATGGCATTCAATTCTTACACATACCGATGGCACACATCATTGGCTGCATTGGTCTGTTCTGTAGCAGGATTGATCGTGATGGAAATTGGTTTACTGATTGCGTTTGGAGAGTTTGGTTTCCCTCTCCCCAGCCTCTTTGCACTTTTACTAACTGGAGTTCTTGGCGCACAATTCTGCATGATGAATGTAGAATTAGCGAATGAGTGAAGCAGTCATTTCTCGATCAATACTCCTGTACAGAACAGCAAGGGAGGCTGACTGGAATGGATGTTGCGCATATCCTTACAGTGGCGAGCGTTTGCAGCACATGAAACATGCCGAAATGCATCACAAATGCAGTAACTACTCAGTTTCTCCAATGAAATCTCGTTCTTTTTGTTTGAATAAAACTCCGGAATGAAGAACGGCTGAACCAAGGCACCCAGCGAGTATGAACAGAATGGCTCCCGAAATTCCTGGGCTTGCGATTGCAACGCGTAAAATGACTGTTGAGAGAATGAACCCAGTGTTTCTGGCTAAGTGTGAGAAATCGGTGATGTGCTGATAGGAGACCAGTAAGATGAGGATGTCAGCCATGATCAACACGGTGAAAAAGTCGAGGAAGAAAATCGTGCGGTTCGTGGATCCGTCTCCCTCAAATACGTTGTAGGTCCATGATGAAAGAGAGTAGATGGCCGTTAAGATGTACAACACAAGCAGGAAGATGGCAAGCTGCTTTTTCTGCGAAATGAACTTCTCCAAACCATCGCTATCATTGGTTGTTATACTCGTTTCACGCTTGTGGCTGGTAAAGAACAAGGCAGTGAGAAAGAGAATCAAAAAGGCCAAACATTCCACTGCTAAGGTCGTGATGCTTTCATCAATGGTTGAACGAACTGAAGCGTCGATATCAGACAACCTCTTCAGAATATCTCTGACCACCAGCAACGTAATGATTTCAAATTGCTTTCCAATCGAATTGGTGAACGAGTCCGGAATGGTGCGTATCAGTTCGTAGACTTCGTAAGCCAGAAAAATGGAAAAAGGAGTGTACAAAGCGTCGAGGTAGGAATCAAACAATTGACTGGTTTCTGAACTGAAATCAATCAGAGAAAGCTGGTAAAGCAAGCACAACAACAAGTGGAGCAAGAAACCTAGAATGGCGGTTCGAACGCAACCTGTCCGGAGCGCTTCGTTTGCCTTATGACCAAGAATACGGTCGAAAAGGACGGCACCTTGCATGGCCAGAACTCTCGATGGTTCATTGAAATAGATGCGTTCTCGTCCATGAGCATCTTATTTGCCACAATTTGTAACCGAATTGCCAACAGCAACACCTTGCGAAGGTCACTTCCTTTCACCAATGGAATGACTTCAGTCCATTGTTCACCGTGGTATTCTTTGAGTTTGGCTGGTACACGTTTTCAATAATGGCATCCGCAACTTAAGGCATCAGAAAGGTCAGGATGCGTCGTTTTGCTTGAAAGGGTTGATGTTTGCGCTCGCCCACTGTTGGCAGTCGATGGCATTGGATTGGCAAGTCGTGATCCGAACGTCAATTGACGGCTGAGAAATAATAAGCACTTCCGAGCAGGGTCACAAGGGAGCGAGATGCGGGTTTGCTACGGTTTGGTTGGCATGACGCGAGGTCATGCTGCCAGAGCCCTTGCCATTGGTCAGGAACTGCTCGACCGTGGTCATGAGGTGTTGTTCTGTACGGAAGGTGACGCTGAAGAGTTGTTAAGCGCACGGTTCGGCAAGGAACGTGTGTTGAAAACTTCAACGCCAAAGTATTACCTCAAGAACGGACGCTTGTCGATTTGGAGAACCGTTTTCGGAAACAGAAAGTACCTCTATGGGCGTCGAAAACTGGCCAAGCCCCTTCTTGCACACCTCCAAGAATGGAAACCCGACGTTACCATTTCCGACTATGAACCCCTGATGTGGCAAGCCTCGAAGGTGCTCAAGATTCCACATGTTGCCGTCAACAGTCAAGAATTCTTTATCTCAAGCCCACTGCCAAAAGGACTCAGCCTTGCTCACAGAATTCAGGCCAAAGCCGGTGGTCTGATTGTGCGACGTTTCTCCCCCACTGCCGACCTTCGAATTGTTGGGAAAATATTGGTCGAAAAGCGCCCGAAAAGCAAGGCAGTGTTTGTCGGTGCGATTCTAAGAAAGGAATTTGACAACCTCACTTGGCAGCCTCAAGGCGAGCATTTCGTCGTCTATTCATGCCCGATGCTCGAACAATCGCTTGCAGGGATCAACCGAATCGCCCAGCGTGAACAAAAGCGTGGCAAGGTGTTTGGTGTCCCGGCATCAATGGTCGAAGGCTACGATTGGCTTGACCATCAACCAACCTCCGAAACAGGATTTCTCACAGCGGTTTGTTCTGCGGACTTTACCGTCGCAACACCCGGAAACCAATTCATGGCGGAGACGCTCCTTCTCGGCCTCCCTGTGCTGATGACGCCAACACCGAAACAGTTTGAGCAAGAAATCAACGCCAAGATGCAACTGCAAGCGAGGCCACATCAGTACGCGATGTTTCATGCTGATGCCCAAATTCCTGATCCATCAATGGCTCATTACGACGCGACTGACGCAAGCGGGCGAAGCAAAACGGTTGACTTGATTGAGGCGTTGCTCACGCAATAAGAAGCACCCACTCCGTCCCCCAAATGGCTGAAACCATAGCAGAAATCATCCGTCTTTTCTTGCAAAAAACCGCTCGAATCTCGACGGTATAGAATTTGACCGGTTGAAGTTTTTTTAATGATAATAATCCATTGTTTCTTATGGAGAGCGCAAAAAACCATGCCGAGATGGTCTCGTTTGCCGCGTATTTACCTGAAAAAACCGTTAAAACCACATCATTTGCGGGAACAAAGGACATGCCTCGTTCACTCGACTTTGTTCGATTGACAGGCATCACCTCACACCATGAGGTTGCCAAAGAACAAGGGAGCCTCGAATTAGCCGTTCAGGCTGGTAAGAAAGCGATTGCGAGGGCAGGCATTGAACCGGATTCTCTCGGTTTGATCATCAACGCCTCGGTAAGCAAAATGAATCCCAACTTGGATCAGCACCTCTCACCAAGTCTCGCAACTTTAGTGGCCAGTGAACTCGGTGCCAAGAATGCTCAAACATTTGACGTTTCAAATGCCTGTGCAGGAATGGTGACGGCTTTGATGATTGCAGAATCGAGAATTAAATCTGGAAAAATAGAGTATGCAATGGTGATCTCTGGAGAGTTCATCACCCCAATCATCGATGAAGCCAAAAGGAGAAATCTGTATCTTACGCCACGTGCAATTGCCTCCCTGACGGTGGGGGATGGTTCGGCTGCCTACATCTTAGGCCGGACCAAACACGAGGGTCGAATTAAGTTCAGCGAACCGTTTACATTCGCTCAATACAATCGACACTGCATCGGCCAAGCATCGAAACGCCATCGGGGTCCACAAATGCGTACAAAGGCGAGGGATTTACAAAACGGGGTCATGACCAACATTGGAATCTTTTTACAACGCTCGTTGCTTCATATGGACCTCAAATGGAATGAAATCGACCATACATACTCGCATCCAACAACTCCGAAAGCCGTCAAGAAAGGTGCAA
>CM001443.1:1060727-1073386 GCA_000246735.1 uncultured Candidatus Poseidoniales archaeon
CTGGGCGAAATTAATTTCCTGCACAATGATAGCTTCGATACTGCAAACACAGCATCGACGACTCACGGCGTCTTACTGGAGAAATCGCAAAAGAATGGTTACCTGCAATCAGATGAAACTGCAATTATAATTTCCTTTGGCTCAGGACTTGCCATCCTCGCCATGCATTTCAATCTTCCAAAGGGGGTGAAAGATTGGTCGTGATGTTGTCGTGGCAGAGTTGCAAAATAAAGCCCACACACCTTCTCAAGTCAACACTTACCTTGGTGAAAGAAACGATCAAAATGGCCAATATCCAACTTGAAGACATCGGGCTCATTGTACATGGTGGGGTCTACAAGGAGCACTTCAGGACAGAACCTGCATTTGCGACCCATATCCAAGGTGATTTATCGCTGCATTGTACACAACTCTCGATGAACAGTCCACATTGTTTTTCCTTCGATGTCACCGATGGCAGTTGTAGCCCACACATCGCACTCCAATCGATTGCAGATCTTCTGCCAAGCATGAAATCAAAGTATGCATTGTTGTGTGTCGGTGATGATCGACCAACGAAGCATTCTGAATGGAATGAAGAATCGTATTGCTTTGTGGCAGTGATCGGTATGTCTGGAGACGGCCCTCGATTGGTATCGGTTGATTTTGACGATCATCAATTAAATCCCAATTTGACCATCAGAGGATATTTTGATGAACAAGTAAGGGGCAACAAAGTTGTTGAATCTGGGACCACCACATACGCAGAAACAAAGCACGAAGGTCACTCCTTTTCAGGCCATCAACGATGGTTATCGGGGCAGCATATGCACGCATTCCACAGCGTTATGCATGAACATAATGATACACATGAGCATTGCATCGTTGACCGGTCAGGTAAGTCGACCACTGCCAAGTGGGAGTTTTGAGTATGAACGATCAACGGAGCAAGGAAGAAAAATTTCTTCTCGTTTTTTTGGTGGTCTTGTGCATCTATCACATCGTTGCTCGATTCGGTTTGGCAGTTGACCTGCAGTGGCATACCGATGTTGGCAGGGACAAGTTATTCACGCCTCCTCACATTATGATCCTCGCAGGAGTCATTCCCACCAGCCTGTTCATTGGTTGCTACGTATTGTGGTACAGTTTCATCAAACAAGACGATAAAATCGGCTTCACGATTGGTCCTTTGACGGCGCCAACAAGCATTTGGATGATGATTTGCGGTTTGGCGACATTACTGATTGGTGGTTTGTATGATGATTTCTGGCACACAAGCTACGGCGTTGATACAACGATTATCACACCCCCTCACATTTGGACGTTTGCAGGTGGCATGTTAATTGAAATCGCAACGATTGTTTTGGCGTTGCAGATGAAGCAACAAATGAAAGAAAATACGCCTCCATGGATGAATTTGATAATTCTGGGAACATTGTGGGCACTTGTTTACCATTTCCATCTCGCATTTGCAAACTTCTTGGATCCACGGGTTTGGACCATTGAAATTCTGAATGTCAAAATCCTCTTGCACTTCATATTTGCAGGCGCTACACTGCTGCTCTTCCTTCCTTTAGCGGACCGATGGCTGGGTAAAAATGGGGCAATCCATCTCTCACGACTCTTACTTGGATCTCAAGTCTTATTCTTGGTATTGGTGCCGTTTTTGGTCACTTCCTTCATGACTGAGGAGCATTTTTTCCGTCCTGGTTCACCTCACACTACGTGGGCTGCTCACTGCTTACCATGGCTGTTAGTGCCTGGTCTCATGATTCTCAAACGGTATTCATCACTCGAAAACCCGAATTCCATGATTGCATTGGTGATGATTGTCGATGTGGTTTGGATTCCTACATTTGTTGACTACATTCCTGCCGAAGTTGGAATTTTTAACACACTGGTTTCGTTGGTCGTTAGCATCTTCATTCTCAGAGTCTTTTGGTCGTTGAGTCAAGGTTTTGGACCAGCAATTGAGCGATTATCTTCTCCTCAATTCATACGCTTACGAACGGACAATCACAGCCCAATGAAATTGGCATCCCTCGCCGGTGTTTTGATTCTGTTCTTGGCACCAATCGCCAGCGGTCATACGATTCACATGACCGAGGAAGGTGAAGGATTTGATGCTCCAAAGCGTTTCTTAATCGATGTCGATGACCAGTATGTATGGGTTGAATTCATGATGTGGCCTCCCAAAGCAATCACTGAGACTGAAGTTCTCATCCTGCCAGCATCGAATGAGACCGTTGAAATCACGGATGCGTGGATTGAAATCGTGTATCCAACAGAAAACGATGAAGTTCGAATGAGGACGAATTTAGAGAGAGAAGGTGACTATTCACTGTGGACTGGACCGCTTAACTTCCCATTTGCGGGCAATCAAACTGTACAGATATGGCTTGAGGTAGACGGACGATCCACATTTACCGAAATCCCGGTGGATGTTGAAGGACCGCCACTCTTGCCAGTTTGGGTGGCTTGGCTTATCGCATTGACATGGCCGACGATGATGGTGCTGTTTTGGAAAAACATCTCAAATAAAATACCTCGAAGGGTGGAATGATGAGGGTCATTGTCACGGGTGCAACCGGCTCGTTGGGCCAGGCCTTGTTGGTGCGTCTAAGGGAGGAGAACTATTCTGTTCTCGGCCTTGGGCGTTCGCAACGCAAAATTGACCACCTCACATCTCAAGGATTTGAGATGAAGCAGTGTGATATCACAAATTTGCAACAAGTGAATGATTGCATCAGTGGCGGTGATATCGTCATTCATTGCGCAGCCTTCGCAGCCCCATTCGGCAGTAAAAAGAAGTTTTTCGAAACCAATGTTGAGGGGACCAAGAACATATTCACAGCGGCCAAAAACAGTTCTGTGTCTCGAATCGTTGCCATTTCATCAGCATCGGTGTTTGATGGAAGCAGCCATGAAAGGCCACATGGTGACCAAACTCCAAATCTACAATTCAGGCCACGGCATCCATATGGGGCAAGTAAATTTGATGCCGAGATGGTGTGTCATTCCAATGAAAAGGACTCATGGATTGGCCTAAGGCCTCGAGCGGTCTTCGGAAAGGGTGACCAAACCCTCATCCCTCGATTGAAGAAGTTAATCGGGAAGGGCCATTACAAAACGATTGGCGCTGGTGAGGCTTTCATCGACGTCACCTGCTTGTCCAATTTCATCGATGCGGTGTGCTTATCGATCACGGCACCAAAAGAAAGCCTCGGGCAATTTTACAATATCTCAAATGGCGATCCTCGGACCTTTCGAACGATTATGGAGACCTATACATCCAAATTTTCAAACAATCATAAGCAACGTAAAATTCCTTACCTGCCAGTTTTCTTGATTGCTCATCTTTTCAACATAACAGCCTCACTTGTTCCCGGTAAAAAATGGGAACCCAGCGTGACTCCCTACGGACTACGACAGGTGACGAGGTCGCTGATTCTGGATACATCGGGGGCTCAACAAGCATTGAACTGGAGCCCGAAAAAGACCTTTGAACAAGGGATGGAGGAGTTGGAATGAGTAAACTTCGTACCATCGCAAGGTATGTGATGACGCCTAAGAAGTTCAAGAGTCGAAGGCAGATCGAGAAGGTCCAACACGCTGGCATGAAAAAACATGTCAAGTTCATCAGGAAAAACTCACCATTTTATGCTCGGCATTGGGATGGTCTTTCCGATGATCAGTGGGCGGAATTCCCACTTATTGATAAGTCGGTGATGATGGAGAACCTCGGTGATTTGCTAACGGTTCGGTTGGATGTTGAACAAGCAACGAAGTTAGCAAAAAAGGCAGAGCAGTCCAGGGACTTCTCATCGAAAATTGGACCGTATTCAATCGGATTCTCATCAGGAACGAGCGGGTCCCGAGGTATGCATTTTGTCAGTGAAAAGGAACAAGCAAGTTGGGCCGGTTTCATGCTGTCAAGAGGATTGGATGATTCGATTCTTTCACGGCAAAAAATAGGTCTAATTTTAAGGGCGAATTCAAACACATTCGAGTCAATTGGTTCAAAGCGAATCAAATTCAAATTCTATGATTTGATGAAACCGCTCGAGGAAATCCATCAAATGATTTTACAAGATGACTTGGACATTCTCATCGGTCCACCCAGCGTTCTAAGGTACTTAGCGGACGTAAAATCACCGCTCAAAGTGAACAAGTTAGTCTCTGCAGCAGAGGTGCTTGATGAGATTGATCGCAGGCACATTGAACAACACTTTGGCCAAATCGCCCACCAATTTTATTCTTCCACCGAGGGAGAAATAGCTGCAACATGTGAGTTTGGGACATTGCACCTCAATGAAGGAATAATGGTCATCCAAAAGGAGTGGGTCGATGAGGAAAAAGGCTGGTACCATCCAATCATATCTGATTTCAAACGAAGCACTCAACCGATCATTCGCTATCGACTCAACGACATTCTCGTCGCTTCAAAGCAACCTTGCAAATGTGGGGATGCGAGGGAATCAATCGATTCAATCATGGGTCGGCAAGATGACATTTTCTTGCTAAAAAAGCGAAATGGTGGCGAGTATGAGCAGATTGTCCCCGACTTCATTCGAAGAGCAGTCATGCAAATGCATCCTGACATCACTGCATACAGAGCCATTCAACGATCTGCTGATGAAATTGAGGTTCAGTTACTGCCAGAAGACTTGGAGCAAGTATCGCTTGAAGGATTTGATTTAGTTTGGCAACAAAAAAACGTGGAAACGCCGAAGATAATCATCACGAAGTATGAACATAAACCATCGGCTACCAAACTGAGAAGAATTCAACGAGAATTCACCATTTCGTGATGTTCTTCATCGATTGCTGCCATTGGACACAAAAAGTGCTTAACTCGCCATTGGTGATGAACCATTACGRACSYTCAWCMATCTATAGAGTARGRSGATGCAGARGACAAYKGASACAATTCGGAAGAAGTTTTCGAGCCCTGGTGTGATGCGGTTTTCTGGGGAAAAGAAACTCCAATTGAACGATTCATAAATCGAAAATCCATTTCTCGTGAAAAAGGCATCCAAGACAATCAGGTAATACAGGCTGTAGACTCTGAAGGTGATCCATTTGCTCCACGACTTGACATACACACAACTCAACAAAGCAATTGCTAAAATTGCAATTCCGCTGGAGGTCAGCATCGATTCCTCTGGATGGAAAAACAGCCCAATTGTCAGGCATGCAGAGTAAGCAATCACCCACCAATGGTCTTCAAACCCAATGTCCTGGTTTTCATCATAAGAAAATTTAGGAATGGTTAGGATCAAAACAACACCGAAGAAAGCCGTAACAAATTTATCAAACACGGCAACGTAAATTGCCGCCTCAGCAATGTTCAGTGCGAGGGTAAAACGCAGCACAGATGGCATGAATGCAAACACTTTTTCGACCATCTCACCCGTGAAATGTGGTTTACACTTGGTAAACGAGAAGAGAACAGTCGGTATGATCACGCTGTAATACTTGATTTGTATAAACAGACTAAATTGATTTATTTCTGCAACAAACGGGTAGAGCATTGCAAGGAGAACGACCATTCCGAATGTGGCTCTTCGATACTTCTCTGTCACCACCAAGAACAAAAGGCAGCCCAGAAGATACAGCACAAAATCAAGCATACAATCACTTTGGAATTCCCGATGATTGAAAAATCGTCAACGATGACACTTAGTATTTATCCGGGTCGATTCGATGGTTTGATCTGTTCAGAACACAGCAGCGCTCCATCGTTCCTGTCGGCTCAAGAGTTATACTTGCAGTTCGCAGGGAGTGGTTTGTGGATGAGTTCGCTACCTTAGAAACGGAGCTTAAACTCGATTCGGGAACAGTGGACCTCGAGGAACTGGTCCTTGACATAGAAGGCTCGATTGTCGAAGCGGATCTTTTTTTCAAGCGAAATGTTCATACTTTCAAATCACAACTTAAGTACACCTTGTTTGTGATGGGTATTGTCTTATTGCCACTGTTTGGAATCGGAATTCCATTGATTGTAATGAGCCTGAGCAACGGCCCACTCGATGAAGACACCACTGTTGTGAAAGCGACTGCCTACGTCAAAGAACACCGTCTGCTAACCGAATATCACCTCCACAACTCGACCGTGAAAATGGCACGAATGTTTCCACTCACTGATGCATCATACCTCACATTGAACACTTCATACGGAGGTGAGTACCAAGATCGTACGTACTACTCGTATTCGGTGCACAGTGGTGCTCGGAAGTACGAACTCTTGCATTATCAACGGTTCCACAAACAGTCAGATGCAATTCAAAAGCAGATCGAAATGGTTGAAGATTTTGCTGCTATGGCAGGACTCTCATTTCAGGCATCAGAGTAAATAGGCTCAGGTTTCTGTCCTAACTCATTGTTCCAATGCGTGGATTGGAATCGATTCGACCAGATGCTCCGGTGAATTTCTGCGTTCTGAAAACCGCTCATAAAAGCATGAACAGGGCGAAGCCTTGATGCAAGGAAGGCGTGAGGATAACCCATCCGAGGTGGCTCAATGGCAGGCGAAGATGTGGTGATTGATCCTTGGGGCAGCGCCCAGTCAACGGATTACGATCGCATCATCGAACAATTTGGGTTATCTTCGATGGACAATGTGAGGATTGATTCCCCTTCTCGCCTTCACCGACGTGGCATTGTTTTTGCTCACAGAGAGTTGGATACGGTGCTTGAGGCACAACGGAGAGGCGACGGCTTTGGTGTCCTCACAGGGCTCATGCCGAGTGGCCAGATGCACCTCGGCCATTCAATGGTCATCGATCAGGTCAAGTGGTTTCAACAACAAGGCGGCGATGTCACCATTGCAGTTGCGGACCTCGAAAGCCAAGCAACTCGGGGCGTTTCCTTGGAAAAAGGGCGAGCCATTGCACTCGAGGAATACATCGCCAACTATGCGGCGCTTGGTTTGGATGTTGAGCGAACCAATGTTTACTTCCAATCTTCTCGACCGATCGTTCAAAGGCTTGGATTCCAACTTGGAAAGCGAACCAACTTGAATGAATTTGAAGCGATTTACGGGTTTGGTGGGGAAACGAACCTCGCTCACGTTCAAGCACCTATGGTTCAAGTAGGTGATATCTTACATCCTCAAACTGACGATTATGGCGGGCTACGTCCAATTGTTGTTCCAGTCGGTGTCGACCAAGATCCACACCTACGGTTGACCCGAGGCCTTGCGTCGAAAACAAATTGGTTCAATGTCGCCGATGGGAAACATTCTGGCGTCAGCATCACCCTCTCTGTCCATGATGAAAACGCAGCCGTGCTGGGTCAATTGCCAAATGGGCGAATGGATAAACAACGCCTCAAGGAAATCTTTGACGGTATTGTCAAATGCATGACTGAACTCGGCTACTCCGACATTCAATCGAATCCTAAACAAGGTACTGTCAATGTTCCAAGCGCAACAAAGCGCGACAAAACCACCATTCGAATGAAACTCTTGGCCCATGAACGTCAATTGGGTGGCATGGGTCTGCTTGCACCTTCCTCAACCTACCACCATTTTGCTGTCGGAATGACCGGTGATAAAATGAGCAGCAGTCAGCCGAAAACGACCCTCTTCCTTGGCGATGACCTGCCGACTGTGGAGAAGAAAATCAAGCGTGCGTTCTCCGGCGGTCAATCGACCGTTGAAGAGCACCGACGCCTCGGTGGAAATCCCGATATTGACGTCGCCTATCAGTACATGATGTACTTCTTTGAAGAAGACGACGCCTACCTTGCAGAAATCAATTCAGAGTACCGTGCTGGCAAACTCTTGGCTGGTGAAATGAAGCAGTTGTGCATCGATCGTGCCGTTGATTGGTTGGGTCAACTTCATGAGATGCGCGACCAAACGGCGCATTTAGTCAAGGATTTCTTAGCCGAAGACGCCCGCTAATCAGGCCTCATCATCAGATGAAAACACCGCTGGGTCAGGTCCAACCGGTAATTCTTGCAACTCATCTTCTGTCAAGTCTCGATGGGCGGCATCATCGTGCATGATCATTGAATGGCCATGCGGGTCAAGCAACTCAAGCGTGAGTGTTCCAGTGCTGGCATCGCCCGCAGTTTCAATCCGCATCAACATGTCCATCAATTTCTCAACAGACCCAACCGCTTCGGCTAGGGTTTCCTCATCGAGAGGGGCCTCATTTTTGATTCGCTCAACTTCTGACTGAACATCACGGAGCACCATTTGAATAATGTCGACAAATCGGTTGAGCACGCCCTCGACGTTGCTCACATACCCTGTTGCGTTGCTGCCTGGTGCGACTTCCAAATCCAATTCCAATACTTTCACAGTGCATGACGACGAACGAATGACCCGGGCCGATAAGGTCTCTTTCGAGCTGACCTCAAGCCGCCATCCTCCTGCTTTTTTGCCTTCAGCAGGGATGAAGTCAGTCTGTCGCCAGCCACATGAATGGCACATGACCGTCACTTGCGTGTGTTCGCCAAAGTAAGGAATTTCATCCACATGGGCGATCATGAACACCTTGCCGGAAACGTTGCAAATAGGGCAAGGAATGTTGACTGGCTGTTCTTCCATTACAATCCAACCTCATTGAAATTTCCTGGCTCGACAGCAAATGCTTCCATTTCCACGCCGTTCACACCCCGGCAACCCGGAGGGAGCAAGAGCAGGCGTGTGCTTGTCATTTTGAGGATTTCACCGCCGAGGTCATTTTTGATAAAACCGTTGAGTTGGTCAATGGCAGCGTTGAACTCGATGGTCCGTTTCATCAATCGGTTCATTTCGACGATGACCGCATGCCCATCTGCGACCCAGTCAAGCAAGGGAGCGCATCCAGTGAGGTCATTGAGCACAGCACGATGGAGCACAAGCCCGCCGCCTTCAACGGGGATTGGTGGGTAAGGGTAGCGTTTCCCTAAGTCGTGGAATTTGGCAGTCGAGGTCGGTGGTGCCGTGGCCGCTTGTTGCTGCATGCTTGGCATTTCGAAACTCCGCAGCGGTGCATCGACTTCCACGCCCGCTTTCGCAGCCTCATCCTCTCGTCGGATCATCTCGTCAGCTTTGGCCAACACATCCAAATCCGGCATGGATGGTACGGAGGGTGCGGACGGTTCAAGGGGTTGCGATGGCGCAGCAGGTGGAGTTGCCGGCTGCGTAAAGGCGTCGAGTGAAGCCTGAGCCTCATCGCGTTTCCCCTTCTTCCGTCGGCGCATGAGTTGACATTAGGGGCCACACCTCAAGAAGACTCCCATGCTTTCGCATACAACGGTTGAGTTTGTATCCACTCACGCTTCATCCGTACGGTTCGGCGGGTTGATAAGGGGCCGTCAATAACACAGGTTTGCGCCTCAACCTTCAAGAGGTGTCGGCATAGAGAAGGGATTGATGATGATGGAGAACCAACCGACCGTAATGAAAACTGGAACAAGCACACTCGGCATCACTTTCGATGGTGGCGTTGTTGTTGGAGCAGATCACCGAGCCACTATGGGCCATTTCATCGCAAACAAAAGCGTTCAGAAGTTGTTCAAGATTGGCGACAACCTTGCTCTCACCACGGCTGGTCTCGTTGGCCATGCCCAATCCCTCTCCCGCACGCTTGCTGCAGAAGTGTCGTTGTTCCAACTCCGACGCCAACAGCAAATGACGGTCAAGGGTGCTGCGACCTTTACCGCAAACATTCTCGCTGGTCGCCCACACTGGGTCCAACTCCTCATTGTCGGTGTTGATGATGAAGGCGGCCACGTCTATTCCATTGACTCCGCTGGTGGTTCGATTCCTGACTCCTACTGCGCTACAGGATCTGGTTCCCCGTACATGTACGGTGTGCTCGAAGATGGATTCAGCGAGGGCATGACCCGGACCGATGCATTGAAACTCGCCGCCCGCGCCCTTCACGCATCGGGGCAGCGTGACGCCGCCTCCGGCAACGGCATGGATTTGGCTGTAATCACAGCAAAAGACGGCTATGTCGCCATCACCCAAGGCGAAATCGACAAGCTCCTCGCTTGAAGGCAAACCTTTCACTTTCCCGCGGCTCAACGCTGCAATCCCAATCGGGGGCGGTGCACGATTTTTTGTGCGAGCACGGGAAGACGGTGAATACGATGCGCATTACGTTTAAAGAATTGAAGGACCAGATAGCGAAGGTTGTCCCAAAGGACATTCCCTACACGGTTGAACTCGAAGCAGGAAACATAGCAATTGTCACACCAGTCCCAGCCAAGTTCGGCGGTGGCGATGGTTTGATTGGAAAGATTGCGAAGCGCGTCAAGCGAAAGATTGTCCTCCGACCTGATGAATCGATCATGAAGAGCGAAGAAGATGCCAAAAAACTGATTCATGAGATTGTCCCAGAGGCTGCAGAAATCACCAACCTTTACTTCGATTCATGCTACCGTGAAATCATCATCCAATGTCAAAACCCAGGTGAAGCAGTTGGTCGACGTGGGGCGAACTTGAACGCCATTCGCGACCAAACAGGCTGGCTTGTCAAGGTCGAGAGAACTTCACCGATTATCTCGAAGACGGTCCACGACATCCGTGGCTACCGTCAAGCACACGCTCCTGAGCGCCGAAAGCTGCTCAAGGACTTCGGATTGAACATCCACCGTCCTCAGCGACCAGGCTCTGCTTGGGCGCGAGTGACTGCACTGGGCTCCTATCGAGAAGTCGGACGTGCCTGCCACTTCGTCACAACCAACGAATCACGGATCATGATTGACGTCGGCGTGAACATTGCCTCGGACACCGATCCAATGCCTTACTTCACCGCTCCTGAAGCGTTGCCCCTCGAAAAGTTGGATGCAGTTGTTCTTACTCACTCACACCTCGACCACGCAGGGATGCTCCCTGTTCTGTTCAAGTACGGCTACCGTGGTCCTGTCTACTGCACACCACCGACCCGTGACTTGATGCTCTTGTTGCAAACTGACTACCTGAAAGTTGGCGGTGCTGAAGGCAAGCGAGCACCCTACGACATGGAAGACATCCGCACCTGCATGAAGCACGTCGTCGATGTCGACTGGGGCGAAACCACTGACATTGCACCTGATGTCAAGTTGACCTTCTCCAACGCTGGGCACATCCTCGGCTCCTCCGCTGTCCACCTCCACATTGGTGAGGGAAAGCACAACATCGTGTTCAGTGGCGACCAAAAGTACGAGAAATCTTGGCTCTTTGATGCAGCCAACACCCGGTTCCCTCGCGTCGAGACACTCGTCATCGAATCAACCTATGGCGCGTCTGGCGACTACCAACCCTCTCGTCAAGAAGCAAACCAAGAATTGCAAGACATCGTTTCAAGAACCATTTCCCGTGGTGGGAAACTCATCTGCCCTGTGTTCGCAGTGGGTCGAAGTCAAGAAGTGATGATCGCCATTGACGAATTGTTCCGTTCTGGACAAGTCAAGCCGGTGCCAGTGTGGCTGGACGGTATGATCCAAGAAGCAACGGCGATTCACGCCTCTCACCCGGATTACCTCACCAGCAGCTTGCGCAAATCCCTGCTCAAGGACGATGGCGAGAACCCATTCACCAGCGAGTGGTTCCGACCTGTTAAAGGGCGTGAACTTCGTGAAAGCATCATCATGGACAACTCACCATGCATCGTGTTAGCGACCTCTGGTATGCTCAACGGAGGTCCTGTCATGGAATACTTCCGACACTGGGCGCATGAAGACCGGAACTCACTCTGCTTTGTAGGATATCAAGCAGAAGGAACACTGGGTCGCCGTCTCCAGAAAGGATTCGGTGAAGTTCCAATGGTCATCAACGGTAAGACTGAGATCGTCAAGATTGGTTGCGAAATGGTGACCATCGACGGATTCTCTGGCCACTCGGACCGACGTCAGTTGCTTGATTTCGTCGACCAGTTGTCTCCAAAGCCGAAAAACATCATTTGTCATCACGGCGATTACCACAAGTGCAACGAACTCGGGCACACACTCCGTGAACGGTACAAGTGCCGAACCTATGCTCCAAAGAACTTGGAAACGATTCGTCTGCTGTGATCACAGCAACGGAACATCAAACCCTGCATCGAGTGGGTCTGGCAGTTCGGTATCGAGTGGAGTCTCTCCTTCCATGCTCGCAGTGATTGCTCCTATAGATTGAGAAGTTTTGATTGCTGTGGAGCCAGTCATGGCTGTTTCTTTTTCCCCATCGAACAAAAACCAGATCAAAATGATCAGCACGATGGTGCTCGCAATGACCACAAGCGTGAGGCTTGTTGCTCCTTGCGCTACATTGAGGATGGCTGCGCCAAGGATAACCACCAATGCGGCGAATGCCAACACCGCCCGGGAATTCATCGCCATACACATGGCACAACCACGGTGTTCATGAACCCGTTGCGTCTGTCTTGACACCATGTATGCGAATGACGGTGCCCGTTCGAGTTCGGTTGCCTGCCCCGGATGGCTGATGACTGCGGTCGCTCCTTGGGGCGAAAATGCGGAAGATGCTTACGACCAAGGCTTGGTTGAACTTGGCCTCGGTGATGCACGCCTCATTGAGATGAAGGGCGCCATGCTTCCGCTTGGATTTGGAGCCACTGCGCCGCAACCGCTTCCAATGGGCTCACTTGTTGAATGCCATCTTGCGACGGCATACGCTTGGAGCGGCTCCACCGCCTGCGCAGGTGTTGCTTGGGCTGCATGTGAAACGCCTGAAGGCGATGCGTGTGCGATTGTGG
>CM001443.1:1073402-1081671 GCA_000246735.1 uncultured Candidatus Poseidoniales archaeon
TGATGAAGTCACCGCAGCGAACGATCATCACGGTGTGGCAATGGCCGCACTCATTCTGCCGAACTCTCTTTCGCTTGGTGCCAAGACTGGCACTGGAAAGGTCCGTGGCGGCTTAACTCGGAAGGCAGCAGACATCCCGACTCCACCAAAGCGAGTTGATGTCAAAGCCCCTGCAGCACCAGCGCTTCGCCCTGGCTCTCGAAAGCAAAACACAGATTTCTCACTGTGAAGAAGTCTTGAAAGACCCTCGACCTGAACGAGGGGCATGAGCAACGCAGGGTTCAACGTCATTCGTTGCCCTGCATGTTCCACATGTCACGGCCGACGTGGCCTCTCTGCATCTTGTCCGCACTGCGGTCAGCGATTGGGCGAACACGGTGTCGTGGTCAAAACCGTGCGTTCTGCTGAAGCATTGAGGGTCGAGGTGGCGCTGCAGAACACACCTCCAGAACTGCGTGACTTGCTCCGGAAGAAGATGAATGACAAAGATCCAATTTCGGATTTCAATGACGAAGTCCCTTCGAGAACGATGGGTGGCTGGGTTCAGGATTCCAAAGACGAAGAGGGCATCATCACCGTCGAGTCTGTCCAACATACGTTGAACAAAAACCACTCCAATTTGGATGCAAATGAGGTTCTTGAGCAAGCTGAGGTTCAAGGAATGCTGATCCGATTGGCCGAAGGCCGGTGGATGCTTCTTGAGTGAACTTCATAGGTAGGATGTCGTGGGACGGAATGCAAGGGCGATTGGGTTAGCTTGGCCTATACTCGGGCGTTTGGGACGCTTGGACCCAGGTTCAAATCCTGGATCGCCCACCAGCAATGGTGTCAATTCACTCCGGTAGGATGATTTCATGGACCCACAAAAGGTGGTATCCGAACTGAGTTTTGATGAAGGACTGCGGGATTGACTCGGGCTCCATCGCCCACACCGCATCTTCGAAATCTTGCACCATTTGACCTTCAACAAATTCTCCGAGGTCGCCTTTCTTCGCTGCGCTTGAACAGTTGGAATGCTTCTTGGCCAACTTCTTGAACAGTTTCAATGGTCGCTTGGCCGTCTGAATCTCTTCGAGCAGCTGTCGCGCTTGTGGTTTGTCTGCGACCAAGATATGACGCACGTGTGCCTTTCTTGGCTTACGTCTCTTGTCGTGCCTTCGCATTTAGCCTCAACTCCCGTACCATGCCTGTTGCTGTCCTGTCAAAAAAGTGTGCCACTGCCCACGCAGCCAGTGTCAAGAAGACTGGATGAAGACCCCTCATGACCATTTCTCGCTCGATGTCAGTGCTGACCATCGGCAACAGGCTGACCCATCCAATTGCATAGGCGATGAATGCAAACAATGTGTGAGGGGTTACGTTTCGATTGAACAACCAACCGAAGTTTCTGCGATGGTGTTCAACAGCCATCATCGTGCTCACAGATGCGAAAAACTTCAATCGATTGATTCCTGAAGTTTCGTTTCCATACACGGACTTTGCAGGCACTTCAAGCACCCTCCATCCGCCTTTGGCTAATTGGATGAGCCAAAAATTCGGGTACCCATAGCCTTTCCAAGATCGTTTCCAATTCCATTCACGAAGCACTTCATGCGAAGTCGCCGTGTAACCGCATTGTGGGTCTTCAATCGGTTGGCCTGCGGCAAGTGTGGTAGCAAGGCTGAGGACTTTACTGGCCACCTTGCGGTGAGCAGGCATGTTGTTTGTACCAGCATTGTGTGCGAAGCGGTTGCCTTTGACATGGTCTGCTTGACCAAGAATCACAGGGGCGATGAGGGTACCAAAGTCACTCGGATCCATTTGGCCATCACCTGCCATCACCACGCTCACAAAGGGGCCTTCAAACTGCCCGAGCATGGCTCGATGCCCAGCGTCGATGGCCGCCCCGACACCCTCGCCATCCAATTTAATTTCAATCACGTGTGCATGAGTTTTGGCAGCCTTGATTTCTTCATGGGTGGCATCAGTGGAGCCGTCATTGACCACAATAATGCAATCGACCAGTTCAGGAATAGTTTCGATGACCTTGCGAATGAACGGAGCTTCGTTTTTGGCGGGCACGACGACCCCAACCGACCACCCGCTCTCCATAACATTGCGAGCCACCTCCGGGTCAAGAACATGACCTTGCATTCGGCATCGATGACGGTTGAAGAGAAACGGGCTCCGCACCACCCTTTGTTTGAGAGGGTTGATAGGGAGAACGCACGGCTTGAGGGGTGTGGCAGACATACCATTGCGCATTGTCCTTGTTGGAAAGGACATTGAATTGCGTGTTGTCTCGTTGATTGTCAGAGCGAGGGAAATCGCTGACGACGTGGTGTTTTTGGATCTTGGTTCGAACGACACAACGGTGGAACTCACAGAAGAGGTGGGTTGCCAGACACTCCATTTCAGTTCGGTGTTTGACGCTGTTCACCTTGCTACGTTCCTCAAAGACTCAACGCTTGATGCTGCGACCACAACCTTAGCTATTCACGTTACAGATGGCTGGAAATTACAAGACATCTCACTTTCTATTAACCGAGCTCGCGAACTATGGGACATCCATATTTCACATCACGCCGAACCAAGCGGCGATGAACAGGAGGCACCTTTGGTGCTCTCAGGATTGGAAATCCGTCACATCGTTATGACCAAAGCGGGCATGGATGCCATGGCCGATGTTTCTATAGAAGGTACTTCCGAGGATTTGGATGAGGGCCTTCGTGTGCGGATTGTCCGAGGTTCAAACAACGTCAACATACACCAACGGGAATCGTTGGCCACTGCATCGAAGTTCGCACAACTGTTCTACTGGATGCTCGAATCCAAGCACCCACTTCTGCTGTTTGGGATTCCCGGCGTGGTTCTTTTCATCCTCGGTTACAGGCTTTCTGGGAACATCGTTGGTGCATTGGAAGAAATCAATTCGACCTCGATTGGTGTGACATTGGCGACGATCGCTATGACACTGATCGGTTTGTTCAGCATCATGGTGGCGCTGATTCTGTACATCATGGGCAAGCAAGTGGAACAAATACAATCCCAATATGATTGGCCTTCTCGCACCTGAGCGTGAGAGGCATTGAGAGTGAGTGGAGCATGATGACGAATATGAATGAACCTCGATTAGTCTGCTTAGACATGGACCGTGTTCTTGTCGACCACCTTTCGACGTGGCAGTTCGTCTACGATGGTTTGGGTATCTCAAACGATGAATCCTTTGAATTGTATAACCAAGGTCTCCTCGACGAGTGGGATTGGATCAAACTTGACATTGCTCTCATCAAAGAAACCAGAAAAAACGGTCCACCTGTCCTCGATAGTGAACTTCGTGGCTTGATGGTTGGCATGCCGATGATGACCTACTGGAAGGAATTGATCGGCGGTCTGCTGGCCCGTGACTTCCATGTCGCTATTGTCAGTGGAGGGTTGCAACAAACGGCCCGAGACATCGCTGCACAATTTCCATCCGATCGTCCATGGAAGCGACGCTGGGGTGGCATTGATCGTTACACAGCCAACCGCTTTGGTGGTGGCAATGACACGCTTCTCCATGTCTTCACCAATGGATGGCTGCTGGGAGCATCTGTTGGTGACGGTGAACATACATTGGACGACTTTGGGCGTTACCAAGTTCAAATGGATGGAAAAGGATCCGTTGTCAAAATGCTGCAACGTCGGCTTGGAGTGAGCAAAGAAAACACCGCATCGGTCGGCGATTCTGCTGGCGATATTAGCATGTTCAAAGAATCTGGTCTTCCAATTTGCTTCAATCCATGGGACGACCGACCAAAGAAGCATGCCCGCCACATCGTTGAAGAAAAGAACCTCCAACTGGTTGAACACATCATTCTGGAACATTTTGGGTTGACATCAACATCTTGATGAACCCCTTCGAGGAGGTACAGCCATGTTTGGCGATGATATGCTGACGTCGATTTGCCCACACTGCGGATTTTTGCTTGGTGCTTTCATTCCGGGAATGCCCTGCCCACAATGCGGTGAACCACTGCTTTAGGTTTGGACGAAACTGACGCCTTCATCTTGCATGTAGGTCATTATGTGGCTCATGGCTTCAGAGGTGAGGCCTTCTGGTGGATGGATGCCGGGAGCCAACCCGCAGCCATCCAGAGGACCACGCTCAAGAAACAAGAGTGCACATGCCGCAGTGACCAAGCCGGTGGTTCGAGCCATCGAGCCATCACCGTTCAAACCAGCATCGTGCACAACGGTTCGCCTGTTGGCATCCCCAGCTGTGGCGATCACTTCGAGCCATGTGAACTCCGTGCGTTCTTGATCGAACTTCCATGCTTCAAGCAGTGCGGTTTCGTCCATCGATTGGCCTTCTGTCAACCATTTGTCGATGTGTCCGGGCCATCGCACGGTGTATTCCTTCATCGTGGCACATGGAATTGTATCAAGCACGCTTCGCAACCCATCGGTCAAGAACGCCTCCATGGTACCGTAACCTTCCACTTCAATGGCATGGCGCTCGGTTAAGGCTGGGACTTCCACAGGAACGCCGTCCACTTGGATTCGAGCAGGACGTGTGTACTCTTCAATCACATCAGAGGGGGAAAAAGGCGCCATGTATGACCATCCGTCGTCCATCTTGGTTGGATTGCCACCCACCTTGATGGACACTGTGTCCAATGGGCCAAACGCATCAAAGGCTTGCTTGACGAGCATGTTCGAGATCCCCGGTGCGATACCAACATCCCAGAGCAGAACCGAGCCATTGGCCACAGCAAGTGGTTCATGCTGGTGTGGGTCTTCTGCTGTGAATGCAAGATCGACGATTTGGTGGCCCGCTTCAAGCAAGACAGGTCGGACCATGTCGCCAATTCTCCCTGGTAGCATGTTGACGACAATTTGGTTCGGTTCAAGGTCGGCGATGTGAGCCATTGCATCGCCTTCTTTCACATGCACGCGAGGGTTTGCATGGAACGCAGTTGGTATGTCCAAGTCGATGACGGTGACTTCGTGGCCAGCCTCAAGCAATCGCTCGATGACAAAGCGGCCAACAAGGCCACTGCCAAGTGCAACAGCATGACCCATTCAGCCACCTCAGGGGGTGACCCGTCGGGAATCCCGAGGGAAGGGGATGACTTCTCGGATGTGGTCGGCTCCGGTGAGCCACGAGCACACTCGATCAACACCCAGTCCAAATCCACCGTGTGGCACGCCACCGTAGGAGCGGGTATCAATGTAGAATTGGTAAGGTTCGTGAGGTGTTCCTTCTTCGTCCAAACGCTTGAGAATCTCTTCTTCAGACCATGTTCGTTCACCGCCACCAATGATTTCTCCATAGCCTTCGGGCGCCAACAAATCATGGCACAACACATACTTTTCATCCTCAGTGTCAACCCGGTGGTAGAACGGCTTGGCAATCTTCGGATAGTGGGTTAAGAAGTGAGGGACATCAAAGTCCTGGGTCAAAACTTTCTCTTTCGAATAATCAAGGTCTTGTCCCCATTCAACGTCGACACCCATTCCTTGGAGGGTTTCAACAGCCTCGTCATACCGCATTCGTGGGTAGGGGCTGTCGGCGTAACGTGCCACAAGGTCGAGATCACGACCGAGCGATTCGAGTTCGGGTGTGCGCTCATCGAGAAGGGTTGAAGCGATGTTTCGAACAACACCTTCGCCATGGCTCATGATTTCGTCATTGCTCGCCCAAGCAACTTCCATCTCGGCATGCCAGAATTCGGTCAGATGACGGCGTGTGCGTGATTTTTCTGCACGGAAGGATGGAGCGATGGTGTAGAGTCGTTCCAAAGCAGGCATAGCAGCCTCAGCGTAGAGTTGCCATGATTGCGTAAGGTAGGCTGTTCGTCCAAAGTAAGGCACTTCAAACAACGTTGAGCCGCCTTCAACCGCACCTGCGACGAAGTTTGGTGCTTGGTACTCAACAAAGTCGAGGTCTCGGAAGTAGCCGTGAATGGCACCGAAGACACTGCTTCGAACCTTGAGCATGGTTGTCATGCGGGATGTTCGGAGGTAGAGGTGGCGGTTGTCCAAGAGGAACTCAGTTTCACCGCCATCGGCTGCTGCCATGGCGGATTCGGTGATCGGGAACGGTCGCTCAGGATTGACTGGTCCAATAATTTCCACAGAAGAAACGACCAGTTCATGGCCGCCTTCAGATCGCTCGTCGACGTTGACGGTGCCGGTAATGATGATGCTTGATTCAATCAAGGCTGCCTTGACAGCATCAAAGGACGCATCGCCCAGAACATCACGCTTTGCGACACACTGAATGGTGCCGGTTGAATCCCGTAGGACGATGAAGCGGATTTTGTTTGAACCACGGGTTCGCTTTACCCAGCCCTTCAACTCGACCACTTGGTTGTCGTAGCTTCCAGATTGCACGTCTCCAATCCAAACCGTCTTCACCATCTTCGCACCTGTTCTTGGGTAAGCCATTGTGTAATTCAATGTCACCCTCAAACCGCCAACCAACATCACCGCTCAAACGCACCTGTTTGGAACGCAATATGGGACAAGCCTCAAACCATCCGGGGCGCATCTAACGGTGTGGCAAAGGTAGCGGTCTATGCAATCGGGGGCAATGCCCTCGCCTCCCCGACGGGTGGCTCTGATGGGGAAAGTGAGCGAGTACTTGCTCACGTCATGTCGGATGTTGTCGACTTGTTAGAAGCCGGTTGGGGCGTCGTGCTCACACATGGAAACGGCCCTCAAGTTGGCCACCTGATGGCATTGGATGAACACCTTACGCAACCGATGGATGCTTGGGTTGCAGCAACACAGGGAATGATTGGCCACGGGTTAGCACTCAACCTCGATTCCATTCTCTCGAAGCGGCAACGGCCAGAGCGAACCGCAACCGTGGTCACGAGGGTTTTGGTCGACGGCAACGATAGCGGGTTTCAAAACCCGACAAAACCAGTTGGGCCAGTGCTCACCTCGAAAACCGTGATGGAAGCAGATTGGGACATCGCAGAAACAAACCTTGGCCCAAGACGCGTGGTGGCAAGTCCCTTGCCCATGGAAATCATTGATCTCCCAGTCATTCAGAAATTGGTTGAGTTGCACGCCGTTGTGATCTGCGGTGGTGGCGGAGGTATTCCAGTGGTCCGAAAGGACCAACATTTCATCGGTGTGCCGGCGGTTATCGACAAGGATCGAGTCTCTGCTCTCTTGGCCATCAAATTGCAAGCAGAGGCGCTGATCATTTCTACAGCCATCGACGCTGTGCGGACTGGTTTTGGTACAGACGATGAACGGATCCATAGAACACTGAGCCTTGATGAGTGTGAGCAGCACCTCGAAGCAGGTGAGTTCCCAGCAGGTTCAATGGCACCAAAAGTTGGCAGTCTTATGGAAGCGGCCCTCCATGTGCCAGGGCTTCAAGCCATCCTTTGCCAACCCGGCGATGCGCTTGATGCCTTACGTGGAACTGCTGGCACGACAATCGTGGTGTAAGGTTCACTTGAGCGCATCTTCATGTACTAGTGCGCCGTCCCAAAATCGATGACCACCGAGAACATCCTCCCTGAAATCGAAGCCTCTGCCCACTGCGACGGACCATGCGGTGTCTACGACCCCGCAAGCGCCAGAGTCGCTGGTGAAGCAGTGCAATCCATGACCAAGAAGATGCTCGCTCTTGAATACCCAAAGGTGTTCTCCTCAGAATCAATGGCTTCCTACCTCAACACCATGAGCCGATACGCAGCGATCAAGGACGAAGAAGCACAGAAGTGCAAGCATGAATTGCTCGTTCTATGGACTGATTTCTTCAAGCCACAACACCTTGAGGCACACCCTGAACTCCACACCACCTTCTGGCAAGCAGCAAAGCTTTGCAGCGCTTGCAAGGTCGAGGTTTCAGCCACCCACGCTCAAGAACTCATGGACGCAATCGAAGCGATTCACACCATGTTCTGGGCTATTAAGGGCCGAGAAGTCCCTTGGATCCGAGCAAGCTGAGGCTTCACCATGCAGCGGTTCATTGCCGTTGTTTCAGGCGACAGCATGTGGCCAACCTACGCCGATGGCGAACGCCTTGTGTGCTCTGATGATGTTTCCACAGTGGGAGCAGATTCGGTGATCGTCTTTCAGCATCCGCTGCGAAGCAACGTTCGTGCCATCAAGCGAATTAAGGAAATCGACGACCTCACCGCCTTCGTTGAGGGTGACAATCCTGATCCACTTGCCTCAGAAGACTCGCACAACTTTGGAAGAATTCCCCTCAGCAATCTGATTGGGGTTGTGCTCCATGTGGAATCAAAGCAGTGAATGGGTGGCGGGCCTGACGGGGTTC
>CM001443.1:1081686-1094295 GCA_000246735.1 uncultured Candidatus Poseidoniales archaeon
CCTGACTAAGCTACAGGCCCACCCCGCCGTCCTTCCGCCCGTATTTAATCATTGACGGACAACGGTGCGATGCTGTTCAGTTCAAACGGCCATTCGGATTGATGATGGTTTCAACACCATCGGCGCCTGCTAAGACCACGGCGTCACACATTCCATTGAACAAACCAACTTGAACGACGCCTGCGATGTTGAGGATTGCAGCCTCAAGAGCCACTGGTTCCGTGATGGTTGGTCCCATATGGGCATCGGCGATCATGTTGCCATTGTCTGTGACAACGGCATTATCTCCAGCCATTCTGCAATTGACTCGGCAATCAAGCAGTCGGCCGAGGGCACGGATGGTTGCTTGGTGTTCGAAGGGCGTTACCTCGATTGGAAGTGGGAACGCACCAAGGTGCTCGACTCGCTTTCGGTCATCAGCCACGACCACCATTGCTGCCGATTCTTGGGCGACCACTTTCTCACGCAACAAGGCCGCGCCGCCGCCTTTGATGAGTTGAAAATGAGGGTCATACTCATCTGCTCCATCAATCACGATGTCGAGTCCATCGATGGAGGACAATTGGACGAGTGGTATGCCGACCTTGATGGCCAATTTTTCTGTGGCAAGTGATGTTGGAACTCCAACAATTTCGAGACCTTCTTCGGCCATTCGCCGGCCCAACTCAACCACGGTATGCTTCACGGTCGATCCGGTGCCCAGGCCAACCTTCATGCCGTTTTTCACAAAAGCACAAGCCGCAATTCCGGCTTCTTTCTTCAAGGCTTCAACATCGCTCATGGAACCCTTTCCGTTGAGGGGAGTCAATGAGGCTTTTCGTTTCTACATCGAATCCTTGCTTCACCATCCCGTAGGGATGGGCAAGATGAGCGGTCCGAAGTCTTTTCACCTGCCGAGGTGCGTCGTACAGCACATGGGCAGGCTGAGGCAGGCGAGATTGACTCCGGTGGGCGTCGTCCTTCTGTTCTTGATTTCAACTCTGATGCAGGGCTATGCTCCCACTTCGTCGAGTGACTTCATTGATGCTGTTCAGACCCATAATGCGGTCACACTCGGGCTAGCAGAAGGGGTCACCATCGGTTCATTCCCAGATGGTGCAAGCACCAAGATTGAACTCGAAATACCTGATGGTGAAGCGATACAAGGCCTTGATTTAGAAATCGAATCAGCTCGCCTTCAAAGTTCGATGGCGAACAGTTGGACTGACGCCAATGACTTCTCCACCGGGGCAGTGTACGATGGCATGGATGTCAACGGCACATCACTCAGTGTTCTCCCCCAAGGTTGGGAATGGGATTTCGAAAACGCCAATCACGGGTGGACCCTCGGTAGCCCTGCATGGCTCTGGGGCTTTGACAGCACCATTGGCCAAGCGGGCGGTACCAGCAGTGGAACCAAAGCGCTCTACACCTACGACGGAAATTACCCCAACGGCATGGGGTCAACAATTTGGGCTACATCGCCGGTCATGGATTGCTCTTCGTGCTCAGGCGCATGGGAACTGGATTTCATGAAGCGTTTGGGCATCGAGAGTTCAACTTGGGACCACGCCTATGTGTCGGTCAAGGGCACGAATGGGAACTGGGCGAATGTCTATTCGAACTCCGGATCTGTATCCGATAGCTCCATGGTCCCACAAACTATTTCGATCACCAATTATGTTGCATCCAACCCAAATTTCCAAGTGCGATTTGGCATCGGCACGACCGATACTTCAGTCCAATACACGGGATGGAACATCGATGACGTGACTGTTCTTCCAACCAACTCTGGGATTTCTTCTGGGGAAGGTAATTGGACATCCCCTGCATTTGGACCAAGCCAGTTCGGACAAGGGGAATCAAAGGCGTTTGGTTTGCTCCATATGGATGCAACCATCCCAACAGGGTCCCTGTTTGAATGGCGACTGCTTGATGCCTTGACCAATCAGCCGGTTCTTGGCTTTGAACATATGACGGATGTAACGGTTGACCTTGGCATGGTCGATTGGCAGGCTCACCCCCTTGTTCGCATCGATCTCCACTTAGAATCAGGTCAAGGTGGCATTCCTACAGTCCACGGGTTCCACTTTGATGGTTCACTGTTTGATGAATTCAATCAGAACCCAACGGCCTATGGGTGGCAACTGCAAGGTGCATCTTGGGCGAATGGGCAAGTTTCAGGAACAGGCGATGCCACCTCGCCAACATACAATGTGCGCAGCGGTTTTGCTGGCATCATCTCAAACAGTGACTTGACTGGTTCGGGGGTTCTTCAGGCTTCCACCGATGGAGGTGCGACATGGGTGAACCTCCTCCCAGGTGCTTACACATGGTTTGACGCACCAATGTTTACTGCCAAACTTCGAATCGATGTTGTGGGTGGTACGTGGACAATGGAAACACTCGATGTGGAATTGATTCGTACCAGTGTGGTCGATGGCCTTCGGTTCGATGTCGGGCTTGATGGCGTCAGTGACTGGTCAATGGACCTCCCCGAAGTTGGCCGACTTGGCATTCAGGACCGCTTCATCAACGGTGATTTTTGGCAATCAAGAATGGCGACAACCAACGCACCTGCACTGTTCGACCTGGCCCTCCCACTGGCTGGCACTGAGTCGTTTGAATTCGCTTTCGCGTCGCCCGATGCGCCGTTTGTAAACCCGACTGTACGACTTAGCATTGCAGGCCAAGACATTGTGACAAAATCCCTTTCATCCGTTCAGGACTTGGAAGTGGTTACCTTCACCAATGCTGAACTCAACACGCTCAACGCAGCGCTTTCGCAAGCCACTCAAACGCATGGTGTGCTCGGTCTTCCATTGGTTGCAGCACAACTTTCCATCGGTTCAACAACCTCCACCTCAAGCCTTGTTGCCGGCGGCGTGTTTGCACCCTATGACTCAGCACTGGAAATGGATTTCACCTCCAGCGACGCGCTTTTAATTGCACTCAATGGCCAACTTCAATCGGCCACTGCCATCGGTGGGATGAAGACGATCACCATGCCTGTGCGGATGTCATCAACTGGCGCGCTTTCAATCACCATCAATCAGATTGACACCCAAGCCTCAGTCGAACCAGTTTCCATTGTCGTCAACAATGTTACAGATACATTCGTTCCCTCACAAGATTGGATCGATGTGACGAGCACCTTTGATCTAAGCGCACTTGGTGTCACAGATGCGGCTTCGTATGTCCAATCGAATGGATGGTCTGTTGCTTTACAACTCCAAGGTGCCGTCCAACAATCCCTCACCACCTGCCCCTTCATCGCCCTCCCCGCTACCGGTAGTTTGGGTTGCGCAACTCAAGGCTCGCCGATGATTTGGACCGATAACGGTGCTGAAGGATCGAAAACGGTTCTCGGAAGCGGTGCCCTTCTGCAAATTGATCACCGCTTCAAATTCACAGAACAGTGGGACGATGAAGCATCCCTTACGCTCTCCGTCAACCTGATTGCACCGACTGGACCAATGCTCCCTGTGAGTGTCCAATTTGGCCTCGGTGATGCTCAAGGTGTGGAAAACGATGTCGAACTCCAAACATGGCGCTCGGTCAATGCGAATGGTATCTCCTCCGAACTGGCTCATCCGTTCCTTCACCCGGGTGAGGCGGTGACCATTGAGGCGGTTTTGGCCTTCCAAGGTCTTGACGACAGCCCTTCACCACGTTCCGGAAGTGTGGATGTATGCTTCTTTGTCGACGATGTGCAAACACAATGCACGGCGGTCCTCATGAGTGGCGTCGCCTCGTTCCCTTGGACGGTTCCAATCAATCAGGAAACAGTCGAACTGAAGATCGAATTAACGCCCCTTCAAGGCCAAGCAGTGAGTTACCTTGTTGACAACGTCGTTGAATTCAGTTTCGATACAGTAGCGCCTGAATTGCTTCAGGTGAGCATCGAGGAATTCGACCATATGGAGGCCGCACCTCTCACATCGGTGGATTTCATCATTGCAGACTCGCCAGTTCTTCCATCTCATGCCTATGTCCATGCTTGGCAATCGTGGGTTGATGATTCAAACATGAACGGGTTCATGGATGCTGGAGAAGTTTCGGTTTATCCACTTCATCTCCCAACGAATCGAAATATTTCACAAGGCCGCTATGTGTTCTCATTTGATTCCTCATCCGTCGAATCAGGTTCAATGTTCCGTGGATGGCTGGACGTGGCTGATGCTGCAGGGAACCCAATGTTAGCCAGCGGCTCGTTTGACGCCCCACTTTTCAACCTTCAAATCAACAACGATGGCGCGCCTCAATTGGGTAGCACACCAGCCTCATGGAATTCAATGGGCAGCGCATGGTTGCATCCTGGTGAGATGAATACCATCTCGGCTCCAGTTTGGGACATGAACGGCATCAGTGACCTTGCCACGATCGAAATCAACCTTGCGAGCAACCAGCTGGCGCCAGTGAACATTCTCTGGAACGCTACGAGTGGGCAGTGCACCACAAACGAGATGTTCCTGACCATTGATGCATGCAGCCTTCTCCCGATTGATTCGGCTTCCTTGTTCCCAACAGAAGGTCAGTTTGTGGCCAATTTCAGTTTGGAATGGGGCTTCGATCCAGATGTCAGCCTTGTTCGAGTTCCGTCACTCTTGCTTCATGATCATTCAGGTCAATCCACAATTGGCACGCTGTCTGACCTTGATTGGCGATTTTCTGGAGAAATGTCCTTGCCTCGTGATGGGATTGACTACACAACAAATGGCGACACAATGGAAGGTCTCGGTACGTGGATTCAGCCGAGGACGGAAGTGGGCGTGTTCGGAGATTTAGTTTGGTATCGCTCCGAGAAGCCCGTTATGCAAAGGATCGAACTTGAGTTTGATTTGGGTGGCATCGAGGCCACTGTTGAGTCCGTCAATGGCTCGTTCAACGGCTCGGTTCTTTCACCATTGGCACCGGGCACATATGGGCTCAGCATCGATTTATTCTCGCCTCCAAATGGAGCCATCGACCGCAGTGAGGATGCTGCCTATGCTTACTTCATCGTGGACCAAGACGCACCAAGCATCGTGGGAATTGCTTCACCAATGGCGAATCAAGTGCTGGAAGAATCCATGTGGTCGGAAATAAAATTCGCCGTTCTCATCGATGAAGAAGACCGCCTCAATGAGAACGATCTCACCCTCCACTGGGCGGTTCGTCAAGCAGGCGTGAGCATCTCAACCCCGGTTGTTGTGAATGGTTCAATCGAACTGCTCGTGGTTGGAGGAAAGCCATATGGCACCATGGTTCCAACAGAAGGCACCCTTAATCTCGATGAAATTCTCACCACCTCGATGCGGTCGCAGTCCCTTGAGTTACACATCTATGTCACAGGGTCTGATGTCGCAGGCCAAGAGATGTCTTCATTCCTCAATGACCTTGATGCCCCTCTTTCAGTTTGGTCGCTTGAGCAACGGGTTCCAGAATACTCGTTCGTGAATCCATCAATGAAGCCATCAAAGGACATCGCACAAGGGGATGTCTTGAAATTGAGCGTGACCATTGAAAACAACGGATTAGCAGATGGGATGGCCCAAATGTTTGTTGAGAGGGTGGAGAGCAATGGTGCTCGCACTCGAATCGACGCTCGTGAGATTGAGATTCCAGCAGGTGGTCAATTCGATTACACCAAGGAATGGATGCCAGATCGGTCAGGTACCATGTGGATTGAATACCACATCATCAATGACGACTTCTCGAAAACCAACACTGTGTTTGTCGATGAACCACGAACGGAAGGTTTCCTAGGAAGCGTGGCTGCTGTTAATCCAGTTCTGCTTGTCATCATCTTCTTGCTGACCGTTTCGCTTGTGGCTGTGCTTATGTTCGGTCTTCAAGGCTCACCAACCAATGAACCCAACCGAGCCAGTCCAAGACAGGTTTCCAAGTCATTGCCGACGCTGAAGCAACCAACAGCAGAACAACCGGCAGAAGGGCCGTATGGTGCGCAACAAGCACCGACGTCGCCCGGTGAAAACCCGTATCAGTGATGGATTTCGTCCAACGAAGGGTTTGAATCCTCGACGGTTGAGGCCGCTATGGAGGGAGTAGGAGGATCGCTGACAGAGTTCGACTCTGAGGAAAGTCCCCTCTCCACAGTGCAGACGGCTTACAAAAGTAAGAGAACAGAAATGGTCAGGTCAATGCAGCAGAAACGAACGATGCAAGGTGTGTACAATGATGTTGAAAGACGGAGATTGCCTTGTGGTCGATGAGACGAGCAACCCCGTTGGAGCAAGTCCAAACAGTCCCGTCGAAGCGGCACGCCGAGGGACAGGTAGGATGCTAAGTTGAATGCGGTCACCGAAAGGGAACAGAAAGGGGCTTACTCCCTACTCCCTCCACTCTTTCGGGCCGTCTGAATTTTTCACTCTTCGAGCACTGCATCAAGTGGCTTCATCGAGACCGCTGACGCCAAGGCAATGCCTTCACCGTAATCTCTCCAACCTTCACCACCTGACAATTTTGCCCTCACCGTGTGCTCGAGCGTGAACACTGCAGGAAGCAGGAATGCACTGGTGATAAAGGCAAAGAAAATCAAAAGACACATGATCATGAAGAAGTTCTCAAGCCCTGGGAAGGCAGCAAGGAAGCCAGCTGCGATTCCGGAGATTGTGGTGATGGTCGTTTCAAAAATCGTTTGTCCCGTTTCTTCAATGGCATTTGCAATGCCCTTCGGCGTCTCGCCTTCTTCCTGAATACGATGCATGACGTGAATCGAGTCATCGACACCGATGCCGAACACGATTGTTCCAATCATCGCAGTGAAGATATTGACGTTGACATCGCCGCTCTGCATCAACAATGGTTGCCATAGGATGACGGCGGCAACGGGAATCATGGTGTAGATTCCCAAGCGAGCCGAACGGAACACAACAGCGAGCACGAGTGTGAGCAACAGCAAGGTGACGATGGTGGTGGTGCTCTGAGTGTCGTGGATACCGTCGTTGATGTCAAGCGAGACTGGCAACCCACCTGTGAGCAGGGACATGCTTGTCTTGTCCACCACTGGTTCCTCAGAAAGCATTCCGTCGATTTCCTCACGCAACTCGCCTGCAACGTTGAGGTTCATGTACGGCTGCGTCACATAGACGATGGCCTTGGTGTTGGCTTCGTTAAGAAGCATGGAGCGAACTTCCTCAGTGAGTGTGTCGAACACTACGTTGACCATGTCCTTTCGAAGACCTTTGCGACCTTCTGGCCCGGTTAATTCCAAGCCGAGCCAAACATTGCACTGGATTGGATCATTGCTTTCCCAACACGGATCGTGAAGCAAGTCCCACAGACTTCCCTCATAGAGGGTGACGCCATCGGTGAGGGTGATGGTGGCAGGAATGGTCCGAAGGAAGGTAATGATGCTCGTCGTATTCGTTTCATCGACCATGTCAATCTGCGACTCTAGTGCATCGATTGCGTCAAGAACTGGGAGGTCGCGAATGTTCTCCGTGTTATTCTCCATCGCTTCAGCCGTTCGCTCTTCAGCATTGAAGATGAATAATGAAGTTTGACCACCGCTAAATTCCCTCGAATATTTAGAGAGGGAATTCAAGGAATCGATTCCATCAGGGGCTTCAGAGGAACCTGTGATTGGCTCATCCATCTTGTCGAGGTTTGCCACACCGTACGCAGTCACGCTGCCCGACACTAAAATGATCACAAGGAACCACTTTACTGGCCATGTGCCGATGTCTTTCCACATCGACGGGTTGGAGCGTTTGTTGAATTTCAGCAACCATGCGAGGGTTGGAACGAGGATGATGCTGAACACCAAGGTGGAAAGAATACCGATCACGAGGGTGATTCCGACGGACCGAATCGGTGAGATTGGAACAATCATTGGGGCGATGAGGACGGAGAAACCGATCACAGTGGTCATTGCAGAAAGGAACACAGCGACGCCGGTCGAGCGTGTCATCTCCAACACACAGTCACGATAGAAATTGATGTCCCACAAGTCAGGAACGGGTTCCAACGCTTCGCCTTTCCGTCGCCTTCTGGCGTTCTCATTGTTTGCTTTGTCGATTTCCTTTCGCCGTACTTCTTCAATCCGATTGACCATATGCAGCGCGTAATCAACGCCTAAACCAATCAGAATAGGGAAGGTTGCCACGATCATTGGTGTGAGTGTGATGTCGAGAATGACCGAACTTCCGAACGTGACAGCCAACGCCATCACAATCGGTGTGCCCGTGATCACCACGACCTTTGCAGAGCGGTGGAGGACGGTGATGACGAGAACCGTGAACAACACAGACCACGGGAGGATCATCAGAAGGTCTTCGTAAATCGCATCAGAAATGTCTTCGAGAACCTTGGTCAATCCAGTGACGGTCATCTCCGTGTTGGTGTATTCATTCGGTCGGTCATCGATCACTGCTTGGAAATGATCGAGCAGGGCCGTGAAATCTTCGTAATCCTTCGTTTCGGAGAGGTCACTTTTCATGCCTACCAAAATGGCGGCTGTGTCCCAGATGCCATCTCCATCAATGTCGTTGGTGTAATTTCCATCGTTGTCGCTGTCTTCAAAGGGATTCATGTCGTTCGTGTCTTTGAATAACGCATCAAAGCCACCTTCGGATTCCTCAATGATTTGGTCAATTCGTTGCTGGTCTGGGATGGCGTAGCGACCTCCGCCGGGCAAATCACAATCCACATCAACAGGAATCCGTGTGTTGACCCCGTGAACACAGAGTGAGTTGTTGAAGCGCCCATCAGCGGAGCTGACTTCCTTGATGACCTGCGCCGGTGAGATGATCCAAAGCACGCCGTCCTTTCGTCCTCGGTCGTCTTTGTCGGGGTCGATGCCTCGTCCCGTTTGGCCACCATCGTTGATGTTGTCATCATCGCCTTCAACCCAACTCATCTCCTTGAGGAATTGCTCATCGGTGATGTTGGTGGTAAAACTTGGATCCCATGCATTTGGGGTTTGGATGTAGATGACTGCGATATCTGTCGACCATTCTTCCCTGACCTCGAGCAACAGTTCAGTTGAGGGCGCTCCATCTGGCAGGAATATTTCGACGTCGTCGTCAATTTGTTCTTGGAACACCAAGCCCTGGCTACCAAAGGCTCCAGCAACCAGCAGAAGTAAAATTACGACCATCATTGGCGATGCAAGAATTGTATCATACATCGAGTCAATGCGCTTCATAGCCCCGGCACTGGCTCGATTTTGAACCTCGGACAATGTCTCAAGCATGCCGGCGAGGCCTCCGCCGCCTCCGCCCGCTGCGCTTGCCATGGAGGATGCATGCTGAGCAGGGTCTTGAATGATACTCATTCAATTGTTGCAAATGAGGCGGTATGAGATGGCTCAATCCAAACCAAATTCACGGACGAGCAAGTGTCGCAGGAAGCCTCGTGCGCTCTGTAGAACAAGTCCAGTGGCCATGAGCGAGAGGCCCAATACGCCAATCCATACTGCCGACAATCCTGGGCCCACAATGCTGTCAAGTTGAGTGGTCACGCCCTGAGCAGCGTTCATTCCCATGGCCGCTCCTGTGGCGAGCAAGCCCATACCGGGTAGACCGAGAACAAGCAACGGCTTCTTCTGTGAAAGAGAGAGCATGGCCCATGTGAGGACGGTGAATCCATGAGACACTGCGGTGAAGTTAGATCCCTTTGGAACATCGTAGCGAATGACGGTTGGTACTTCGATGATCGAGAGTTGCTTTTCCCGAGCATCTTCAAGCATTTCAAGGGACAGTTCCATTCCTTCGGAGTCGAAACGAAGTCGGTCCAATGCTCGGCTTGAGAAGGCTCGGAACCCGGATTGAGTGTCCTTGATGCCTAAATCGCTTGAGAGGTTGCTTGCAGCGGTGATGACCTTGATGCCCAATCGGCGGTATGCAGGCATGTCCGTGCCGCCGCCGCCGTTGATGAAACGGGAGCCGATTGCAAAGTCGGCCTCTCCAGAAAGAATGGGCTTCAGCAATTTTGGAATGTCTGCTGCTTCGTGTTGACCATCGCTGTCGAGGACGACCAATGCTGTAGCGTCCATTTCACGTGCCTTGATGAACAGCGTCTTCAGTGCAGCACCGTACCCTCTGTTGGATCGGTGTCGATAGACGATAGCGCCGCATGCTTCTGCAATTCGAGCGCTTGAATCAGAGGAGCCGTCGTCAATGCAAATGACGGCATCGACATGCCGGAGAGCTGTGACCACAACGGTGCCAATGGTCTCCTCCTCGTTGTACATGGGCATGCCAGCAACGACAAAGGATGGAGGCACGGGCTCCTGTTCCGACATGGTTTTCACCATTTATCGGGCGACATAGACCTATTTAGTCGTATACTCTTGGCTTTAGGCTGGTTTGTTCGTTTGGTAGGCAAGGGGTGGGCCCACCAAATGGCCGAAGCCAAATGGGGGCGGCTCCTGCTTCGAGCAGGCGGTCATCAGCGATGAGGTGGTGCGAGAGAGTTGGTCAAGTTGACTCAATCTTGCAGTTGGCTGAGCGTGGTGACAGCTCGTTCACCGTTGAGCACCTTGCTCAAGGCGTTCAACGAGATGACAAGCGGCACGTAGGCCTGGCCATCGCTGGTGACGTAGGTGGCACAGTCACCGAACGCACTGGTGTTGATCGACACTTTGAGTGCCCCACCGGCGTTGCTCTTTCGGACATAACCAACCAGTAAGTTGGTGTTCATGTCGTTGCTTGCTTCAGTTTGTTTTGCGTTTTTCTTGCTCATGTTTTCACATCCGCTCACCTCGGGAGGTGGGCAAACTGGACGATACGCCTCTACACCCATAAGAGACATGGTCTTGACATCAATACCGAAGCCTCATATGCAAGCCTCCAGTCTTTGGGCCATGCGAGCACTGGTGACAGGTGGAGCGGGGTTCATCGGTTCACACCTCATTGACCGCCTGATTGAAAGGGGCGACGAAGTCGTTGTTCTCGACAACCTTTCGTCTGGCAATCTCGGGTTTATTCAGACTCACTTAGACAGTGGGAAAGCAACCTTTGTGGAAGGTGACATCACCCGCTACGAAGACGTGGAACCTGCCATGAAGGGCATTGATTGCGTGTTCCATCTTGCCGCCAATCCAGACATTCGCCTTGGTACAAGGGTCACTGACACCGACCTTCAACAAGGTACGATTGCTACCTACAACGTCGTTGAATCGATGCGCCTTCATGATGTGAAGACAATTGCCTTTGCTTCTTCCTCTGTTGTCTACGGTGAAGATGCACCGCTTCCCACACCCGAAAACCACGGGCCATGCCTGCCGATTTCACTCTACGGTGCCAGCAAGCAAGCCGGAGAAGGACTGATCAGCAGTTTCGTTGGAACGTTTGGAATTCAAGCCTACATCTTCCGTTTTGCCAACATCATTGGCACGCGTGGTACCCATGGCGTCATTTTTGATTTCATTCACAAATTAAAGAAGGACCCTTCTCGCCTCGAAGTGCTCGGGAACGGTCGTCAAGAAAAATCATACATGGAAGTCGGCGATTGTGTGGATGCTATTTTGCATGTGATGTCTGTCTCAGATGCACCGCTGAATCTTTACAATCTCGGAAGCCATGACACTGCTTCAGTGCGACGCATTGCGGAAATCGTTGTGGAAACAACAGGATGCCATGACGCCTCAATCGAGTACACTGGCGGCGACCGTGGTTGGGCAGGGGATATTCCTCGTGCCATGTTAGGAATAGAGAAGATGCTTTCAACAGGGTTTGATGTGCGGTATAATAGCGAAGAGGCCATTCGCCACACTGCCCTTGCCTTGATCGAAGAGATTGGCTTGCATGAGGAGATGAACACATGAAACACACATATGACGACGAAGCGAGCACATTGGGCGATGCATTCTTGAAAATATCCGCTCTCTTTTTCGTGGGAATTTTGATTCTTGCTTTTACGACAGATCCAATCGCAACTGGTACCAAAGAAGGCGAGCGTGCGCCCCTTTTGGACGGGGCAGCATACGCTGGCAACGGCTGGTCGTCGTTTGATTTCTCTGAACAATTCGACTCTTCGTGGGATGGAAACAGCTCAAGCGATTGGGTCATGATTGAATTTATGGACACTGATTGCCCATACTGCGTTCAATCAGCCGAGCTCTTCGGCGAAGCATCCGAAATTTTCCGAGATGGGAACGAACAATGGAACGGGGCCCAAGTCAACTTCTTCGCAAGCGCCACTGAACTTGACATCAAGGGGCACGACACAAGTCGTTCCGAGATTGCTGCGTTCAGAGACAAGTCCACTGGCTTCGAGTGTGCTGGTCAAGACTGTGCAAACCGTGGTGGCTCAGCCCATCAGTTCGTGACGTACGTCGATGACATCGATCAAGAGAACATGGACGAATGGGACATTCGAGGCACACCGACTTATTTCTTGATTCAGCCTGATGGAATCATTGCATGGGTCTCGAACGGAGGGACCAACGTGGGCGATGTCAACGGCGACGGTGATCAGAACACCTTCATCGATGCGATTGTTCTGCTCGTGACTCAAGACGATGCAACGGGCGGTGCTTGAGATGAGCACCAATTGGCTTCTTCTTGTCTATGGCCTCCCAATTGTCATCGGACTTTTGCTTATTCTTCCTTGGACAAGCGCCATCTTCTTCCCCCTCAGCGAACGCTTTGCTTCGCTCTCAACAAAGCGAGGACGCTCAAA
>CM001443.1:1094312-1106454 GCA_000246735.1 uncultured Candidatus Poseidoniales archaeon
ACTCAACCTGACCCTCCTCGGTGGGCTTGCCGTCTCTGTCCAAACCCACTGGATTCATGCAAAAGTCAGTGAAGGGGCAAACTTCTGTGCTTCGGACACCATCTTTTCTTGCGACGATGTGATTGGAAATGCCCAGTACAACACAATGCCTATTTTGGACATTCCATGGGGCATGATTGGCTTTGTAACCTTCACGGCTTTGCTGTTTCTTTCGTATTCAATTTCCAAGGAACCGGGTGCGACCTGGGCCAAGAATTTCCTTGACCTTGGTACGCTTGTGACCTTTGCAGGTTTGGGCGTCATTGGGTTGCTCATTTCGTACGAGATTGAGATGGAAAAGCTCTGTCAATTTTGCACCACCGCTCACATTGCTAACATCGTTGCACTTGCTGGGTTCTGGCAACTTCGATCCATGCACGGTGAGAAGGCTTGGCAAGAATAGGGTGATTGGATATGGCACGTGATCGCCTTCTATGGACCATCATTACCGGCACTGCTATCCTCGGACTGGTGCTTCTTCTCGTACAGGATTCATCGACCGAGGAACCCGTCAATTCAATCTGGTCCAGTTCAGATGAGCCAGACCCATTGGCCTTTGAGTGCCTCGATCACACCGGCTTGGCCCGGCATGATCACGTGACGTTGAAAATCTTCATTGAGGGGGAGCAGGAGACAATCCCTGGCGAAATAGGGATTAACAGTGGAGTCTGCAACCAACAGGGCGAAAACATGCACACGGTCCATACTCACAACGATCAAGGGACGTTGCATATTGAGCTCAACGAGGCTGGCGATGTCCCTCTTGGCGTGTTCTTCGACATTTGGGGTGTCCACTTTGATGAGACTGGAATCTTCGACCATCGTGTCAATGAAACGCATGAAATGCGAATGCACGTGTTTGCTTCCGGTGAGGTGGCCTCAGAGGAGAACCGAGTGACGACGTTCGATGCATACCTCTTGCAAAATGGTGAAACAATCGAAGTGCATTACCACACCATTTGATCAGGGTGTAAAGCAGCCCTCAAAGAATTGTGCGTCGACTTCCATCGCTATTTCTTCCATTCGAAGAACTGTGACATCAATCCGCTCGCTTCCGCTGTAGGTTCGTTTCAATTCAGCAAGCAAGTGTCGCTGTACTGTTTCGTGATCTTCCCCCCAGAGCACGCTGAGGTGGTGGTGCTGTTCTCCGTTGATGGTGACAAGGTATTCCACTGACCATTCTTTCAGTGGCTCGCTGTCTTCCCATGCAACATCTTCCCATGTTTTTGCCATGGTATTATGTTGTTCTTACTGCCTTATCAATGCTATGGGTTGGTGAGTCGTATTCTTTCCGGTTTCCGGCAGATAGTTTCCGCTACGGCAAGGATTAATCATCTTTGTCGGGTTTTGTGGATGTCTTTTGGAATACCAAGAGGCCAATGATGGCGGTGCCGGCGAGCACCAACCATGCGGGGCTCCAAGTTTCTGATGTGTCACGATCTCTGTAAGCGAATTCAATAGCTCCGTAGGTGCCAAGGTCGTCATTTGACTCAAGAGATTCTTCGGTGTTTTCATGCACCAGCACCACGCTGAACGAATCCATTGCTGCAAACTCGATTGCAAAATCACTGGTGCAGCTCGTGGTAGCATGAGCGTTTAGTACGCCTATTTGAGTTGTCACAGTTCCGTTTCCAATGGTGCATTCTGCAGTTCCAACAACAACCCTGTCTCGGAAGGCTTCACCGGGGTTGATGGCTTCTTCAGGGACACTCTTGCCATGCTCGAGCACGAGGAAGGTGAGTTGCGATGAATTCAGAGAGCGTCCTTCAAACCCAACTAAGGAGGCCGTAACGACTTCGCCTTCTTGTTGCACATGGAGTTGTAATTTCGTATGGTCTTGACGCAGCACTTCCTCATCAAGAATATCGCCTTGAACGTCACCCCAAGCATCCGTTCCGGTCCGATAAGCGCCCCCTTCAACCATGAACGTCGGTGTGCCTGGTAAATCCGGGTTGACGCTTCGCAACCGCTCAATTCGATGTTGAGCAGCTTCAGGTGCAAAGGCATCCTCTCCGTCATTTGGATGGTAGGCGACCATCGTGATGCGGGATCCGTGCGCATCGGCTACACCTACGAGGTAAGGGTCAATTTCAGCACATGATGTGCACCATGTGGTTGTTAATTCCTCAATCAGTAGACTTTGACCACGAAGCCTGGTCTCGATTCCAGATTCAAGTGATGTGGACGGGTCTACGACAAGCGCTTGAGCCATGACCGGCGTCTGCAACAATGCAACTGCTAACAACAGCACCCAAAGCCCGCCTTGACGGGTTGGTTGCTTTCGTTGCTCTGCCATGGCTCGGCGAGGTGGGCGACCTCCTTCATCCCTTTGTTCTCCCGGGATTTGAGGCGAGGTTTCTTGAACAGGTCGAAAGCCACTAGGTTTAGGGAGGGTGCACTATGGCTGACCACTGGATTGAAAATCACAAGCGAGATTCATGGCGCAGGCAAGCCAAAGCCAGCGGCTACCGCTCTCGTTCAGCCTTCAAACTGAAGCAGATTCAAGAACGCTTCAACCTCATTCGTGAAGGTGATGTAATCCTCGACGTTGGATGCCACCCCGGTGGTTGGGCACAAGTTGGCATGGAACTGGTCGGAGAATCCGGCTTCGTTCTCGGTGTTGACCTTGAACCATGCCAGCCAGTTGAAGGTGCGCTTTTACTCACAGGAGACATCACAGAACCTCACACGCAGGAACGGATGTTGACCGAACTCAAAGGCCGTCCGCTCAATGCAATTGTTTCAGATATCTCCCCCAACATCACAGGAAAGTGGGATATGGATCAAGCGGTTGCAATGACCCTTGTCGCCCAAGTGTTTGATTTCGCATTGCCATTGTTGTGCAAGGGTGGCTCCTTCACCACCAAGTTGTTTCAGGGTGTTGGCGTGGAAGAGTTGATCGATGGTGTGAAACCATTCTTTTCCGATGTGCGCCGATACGCACCCCATGCCTCACGAAATGCCTCTTCGGAAGTCTACTTGGTGTGTCGTAACTTTATGCCTTGGAAAGCCAAGACGTTCAACGTTCGTGAAACCTATGAAACTGCATTGAACCTCAAACTTGGTGGCGATGATGTTGACGAAGGGCCTGAAATCATCAAGTCCTCGTTTTCCGTTCGCCGCAAAAAAGCGGAATAGTTTGAAGCCTGTTGAGGTAAAACCCTCGTGGCATGAATCCTCATTCAGACACAGCGAGCCCCACACATAAACACCCGCGCCCTGCACGCCAACGCTGCGCAGATTTACGTCACAATGCGCCTGTTCATCGCATTGAATTGGTGGTGCTAAGGATGTATCCAGTCAGAAGAATTGCTTCGAAGCGATTCACTGGGGCAGTGGCTGCGGCATGTGGGCGCGATGAATCAGGAATCATCGGTTTAGTGCTGTGGGGTGAACAAACGGAACGAATTCAAGTCGGTGACATCATTTGTCTGACAAATGGTTGGTGCCGCCGCAGGAATGGAGAATTGGTCATCAGCACCGGAATGGATGGCTCATTGGTGGTTCTTGATCGATGAAACAAGATGCAGTGGCCCGTTTGACGGTGCACGCAACAGATTCCAAGGAGGTCTTGTCTGAGGTGATGGAGCACGCAACCATAAAGAAGGGGAGGGCGTGGGCGAAATGTTCCTGAGGGTCATTATGAGTGAGAGAGCAAAGAACTGTACCGCATCCGGCGTTCCATTGGAAGAAACCGGTTCCACCACATTCCCATGCCCAGGGTGCGGCGCACCCATTGGCCGCAGCCCACGCTGCCGAAACCAAGGCGTTCTCTACGTCTGTCCAGCTTGTCAATACCAGGGACCCTGAGGTGAGATCATGGGCATGGTAGCAATGACATACAAAATCAACCCTGACTCTGATGTTGACAATGTCGACACAGATGCAATCGCAACCACCATCACTGGCATGGGCGATGAAGTGTACAACATTCAATCCGTTGAAGTCAAGCCTCTTGCGTTTGGCCTCAAATTCGTTCAAGTCCATGTGGTCATGGACGATGGCGAAGGACTTGCAGATGCTTTGGAAGGTCGCATGAGCGAAATCCACGGTGTTGGCGAAATCGAAGTGCTCTCAATGGGCCTTCTTTGAACACGAACTTCACCCGTACGTCGTTGTTACGACGGTGAGATTCGATGGTACTTGGTCGAGATCTCCGTTCGCACTGATGAACTTCAAAACCTTACCAAAAGACAACTCGATCCCAACTGATTGGTTCAATTGGTGTGATAGCTCACAACTGGCTGAGCGGTCCTTGGATGAATTCTCGCAACAACGTCGTTGCATAACTACCGCTTGATAGCACAAATCGGAATCGGATACAGGCACCTTCAGGATGCCATCGGCTGTTGTCACTGGGGCCTGCTTTCCATCGCTCGCCCATCGACTCGTCATTGGCGATTGGCACTGTGTCGATGACCAGTTCATTGAATTCGGTAACGAGGGCCCTGCGGGTTCCTCGAGTTGAAAGGCGTGGAATTGCTTCGACGTTCCAATCTGCAGTGTCCAAGGTCATGCTCTTGATGACCGCTTCTTCAATTTGACCAGATTCACCTTCGCAGGTCTTAATCTCACTACCGGGCAATGGGCCTGTGGTTACCAGACGCCCCATTTCGCAGTTTCTCGAAATCCGGGGGAGGGTTCGTTCTTCGACATTGACGCAACTCGAGGCATCCAACTGCCCCTTCTCATCGATCCGTCCTACCAAGTCGCCAGCAACTGGTCGACTGATTGGCAGCCCGGCCTCGATTCGTGCGTGCAATGCCTTGTTGAACACGACGGATTGCAATGCGTGAACCGTCATCAATTGTAAATTGCCTGGAAGTTTCTTGAACGCACCAACGAAATCATCCTCTCGCTTGAGAAGGTGTTCGACCATGCGGCGTTCAAAGCCCAACCATTGTGGAGCAAGGGCCAAGCCTTCCTCGGTCGGTCCGTTCGCTCGGACATGCGCTCTGAAGGCGTGAACATCGTCGTTTTCGGCGGCGCCTTCCATGGCGATGTAGGTCATGACGGCTTTTTCCCATTCTTCTGCGATGACATGCTTGCCAACTTCTGCAGTGACTGGGCGACCTGAACCGAACCGCTGTGGGCCGATCCAGTTAGGGAATGTGTTCTCGCCGAGCTTCTCTGCCATCTCGGCTTGAATGCGTTCAACCTCTTTGAGCGCATCTTCGCTGGACATAGGGGTGCCATCATCATGGGCACAGCCACGAACAACGATGGTGAAGCGGTTGCCTCGGTGGTTCCCAAAACCAATTTTCTGGTGAGTCCTTCCGAGCACTTCGATCTCGACATCTGGCATCTCGATTTCCGCAACTTTACGTTGGGGTGCATCGATGACAAACAACTGTTGTGTCACCGCTCGCTTGTCTTTGGTTCCAGCGAAGAAGATTCGGTTCCGTGGGATCTTCAAGGCCTTCGCAAGGTTGTTGCAGAACCTGTTTGTTTCCCAATTGGTGAGGGTGATTTTTGCAACGGTGAATCGACCTTTGTTGTCCATGTGAATGGAGGTTGAAATTTCCTCAACGCGAAAGTCAGTGACGCGTGCTTTGAGCACGCCGCCAACACCGTCTGTTTTTGTGGCGTATCCGTCCAAACCAATGGCCTCAGCCAATGAATCGGTCCAAGCGCTCAATTCAAGCACCCCGTTCACAGGGTGATCTTCGCAAATTCATCTGCAAGACCAGCGACGAGTTCTTTGAGGACTTTGTCGGAAGCGTTCTTGCCGGTGGTTCGAATGTAAAATTCAGGGTCATCCAGTTCTGGGTGGCCTGGGAAGTAGTTTGCGTACTCGACGTTCTTGTGGTTGTTGAGTCGCTCTCGGAGCATCTGCAAAGCCGTGTGGCTTTCACCGATAATGCGGAGGCGCAGTTCGTTCTTTTCTCGAAGGAGCAGTTTCACAGGCATGATGACCAGTTCGCCCACTGGCCTACTTGTTTTGAACCTTCTCCCAAAAGCACCATGTCATTTCAGCAGAAAAAACCCCCATGTTGTGGCCTATCATTGTTATTGAGAGCTACTTGAGACAATTGGTAAAGGCGAGGGGTTTGATGCCGAGCAACCCCCTTCCTTTTGTAGTGCTTTGCGCTGGAGAGTCCATGGATACTTCCGCTCTCGAGGCCAAGATGGCCAAAAGCGCTGGAGCCTTCCAACGCTCGGCTCTTGCTATCCTCATAGTAAGCGGCTTACTCACCGTTGGCCTGATGGCGCATTTGGCGACATCTCCACCGAATTTTAATACTGATCTAGCAGACTTTGCCCCAGAGTCCGATGCGAATGACGCCCACGAGCGCATTCACCAACATTTTCCAAATGAAACCCGTCCACTGTTCGTCGAAGTCTCAGCCGATAATGGTTCGAGCGTCCTTTCTATAGAAAACCTCCACCTCATGGCTGAACACCTCGCTCTCATCGAGGAGGCTTCTGAACAGCGGAGCAATCTGATCACTGTTTGGACAACAGCGCCAGGTATTGTCCAATTAAGTTTGGACGAGGAAGCCGACGGGATGCCACTTGCGAATGTGACCTCTTGGGAACACATGCTGGAACTTATTTTTGAGGAAAACACCACCTGCACGCTGACCAGCGATGATCAACTCCTGTCGGCAGCCACCTACGCATCATCAGCGTTGCTCAACAAAGATTTGAGCATTGATTCAACATGTTCCTATCTGGAAAATGGCAACGGGAGTGCCGCCCCAACCGCTTCTTCCACCCTTTGGGTGTTGGAAGTCGACCCGAACATGGATGAGAACACTCGTAAGGTGTTGCAAGATCAGTTACGCGATGAATTCTCGACGCTTTCAGATGACTCCTCACTCGACTATGGCGTTGTATCCCTTGACTTAATTTCCTACGACATCGATGAAGGGACCTTTGAGAACCTCGCTTTGTTAGTCGTGATTGCTCTGCTTGTCGTCGTGATTCTTCTGGCCATTGCCTTCCGTTCAATCCCGGATGTATTGTTCCCACTGGTCGGTTTGTCTTCCGCCCTCATCTGGACCTACGGCGTGATGAACCTGCTTGGCGCTCAATTCACAGCACTCGAAGTGGCAGTGGCTCCTCTTGTTCTCGGGTTGGGCATCGATTATGCAATTCACCTCCAACGAGCCTATGCGGCGATTCGTAAGGAACATGATGATCCGGCCGAAGCCTGGCTTCGTTCCTGCGCTCGGCTTTCAGTGCCGCTCTTGCTCGCTGTGGTGACAACCGTGGCGGCTTTCCTCGCAAACGTCATCTCCCCATTGCCACCTTTGGCCACATTCGGCTACGCACTTGCTTTCGGTGTCGTTTGCGCATTCGTTTCTGCAACGGTCATCGTTGGTTCCTTGCACGTCGTCGTGCGTGGTTTCACCGTCAAATTGGAATCCCAAGCCATCACCATGCCCAAAATTGTTGACGGAATTGTCGCTCTTCAGCAGAAGCAACAAGTCGCTGTGTTGCTCGTGGCCATCTTCATCTCCGCAGCCTCGGTCTTTGGGGCAGCCTCATTGGAAACTGATTTCGATTTGGGTGATTTCGTCGACCCAGACATGGAAATAATGGACGTGCGGGAAGACTTGGAAACCAATTACGACAGTGCAGGCTGGAAACTTCTCTACATTCTTCTTGAGCCAGTTGACGGAGCGACCACAATCCCCGGCGACGCAGTTCTACTTGAGCAGCTTCAAGGATTGCATCAAGACTTAACTTCAAACCACGATGTGGTCGGTACGGATGAACGAATTCCTTCCCCCGCTTACGAAGGTCCATATGTTGTGCTTCGGGACGCAATTCTCAGAAACGCATCGTTCGGTGAAGCACATAACCTCGAAGTGTTCGATGGTGATGGCGATGTCTATGTCATCGATCAAGACCTTGGTTGCAACCTTGTGGATGTGTTTGCTTACCTTGCGCAAAACGAATCTGTCGCCGATGCGATCAGCGGTGAGACATGGTCGCAACGGGTCGCACAAACGGTGGCTATGGATGAGTCGGGAATCACTTACTTACGTAATGAGGTTCGAGTCGAAGCCTCCACTTCGACCCAAGCAGAGCGTGTCATCACTCAGGTCGAACGTGAACTTGGCTCAAGTGATGAGCGTGGCACACTTCGAGAGAATTTGGTTGGCCATGCTGAGTTGCATGTGACTGGTGATCTTGTCGTACTCCAAACTGTCTTGGATGGGTTGAGCGTATCACAAGTGAAGACCACTGTCATTTCGCTTGTCGTTTCGAGTGTCGTCCTCCTGCTTCTGACCCGCAGGGTGTTGCCGGCTATTGTGGTCCTGTTCCCAGTGGCCCTTGCTTCGCTTTGGGTTGCTGGTTCAATGATGGCATTGGGTCTCAAGTGGAACGTCTTGACGGTGATGGTAACGGCGCTTACACTCGGGATTGGTATTGATTACTCCATCCATATGTGGCGTCGTTTCGAAGTGGAATTGGCCCGTAGGGACACCCATTGGGAAGCGTTGCGTGCAGCCCTTTCAACAACGGGTGTGGCTTTGATTATGAGCGCTTTAACCACTGGATTTGGGTTCATGGTGCTGCTGTTCTCGCCAATGCCTGTCATCCAAGATTTCGGTCTGATCACCGCTGTAACGGTCTTCTTCTCGCTCATTCTATCGCTCATTCTCTTGCCAGTTCTGGTTGAACTGTCAGCCCGTAACAAAGAGCAAGTGCTCGAAGTGAGTGACGGAACCATCATCGAAGGATGAGGTCAATAGACCGAAAGAGCAGCAGCAATGTCGTCCATCACGAGGCCCTGCTCACGGGCAACGAGCGCCAAGCAGACCCAATGGCTTGCGTAGGTGAGTGCCTTTGCTTTTCGTTGGGCCCTGCGTTCGACTTCTTGGACTTCCAATTGTGATTGCTTGGCGATGAACTTGGTGAGCCTTGGTGTGAGCTTTGCACGAGGGTCATCGATGTTTTGTGGACTCGCTACAGTGGCCGGTATTTGTGCTCGAGGCGTGGATGGAAGGGGTGTAGAGCGGACATCTGATTGTGATTTTTCAACCGATTCCGCTCCCATTTGATCGACGTGAATCGGTTTGAGTAACCTTGCTGGGCGTGGGTGCCAGCCGAGCGGCGATGTGATGGCTTCCAAGGGCACAGTGGCTTCCAGTGCATCCTCTGGCCCTGATAACCAACCGGCCTTGATGAGTGCCTGAACAGCCGTTTCTGCCTCGTCGGGTGAAATCCATTCCATGTCGAAGGACATGATACGTTCGAGTTCGAGCGCATCAAGTGCTTGCCCTTCGCGGAAACAAATGGCCAGTACCCGGACAACATCCTCGATGTCTTCCTTGGCCATGTTGCGATGAAGTGCTTACCGTTCAAGAAGGTAAGCCATGAATTGTGTTCATTCAATTCGTGTGAATGTTTTGTCCTCATTCATTCGCCATGTACCACATTCTTCACCCTTGTACACCGTTTGGTCCAGAGCGTAATCATAGTCGCCACCTGGTGGCAATTGTGACCATTCATTCACCACAGATCCAACCGAGTGATCTTGTGGTTCCTCTGTGCTTGCTGGCAATAAGGCGTCCAAAGCAGCTGCGCCATCAATGGCTGGCGCTGCCTCGCTTGCTGGTTTTGATCGTGGCGGTGGTCCCTTTAATCCAGCAGGTTTTGGCTTTGGCTCGGACGTGCGTGGTGGGGGCCCAGTCAATCCTGCTGGGGTTGGTTTGACAGCAGAGGTGGTGCCTGCTTCATCTGGTGCCTCTTCAAACGATGGCTCATCTGATTGTTTTCTTCGCAACAACACCACTGCGCCAGCGAGCACTGCAACGCCAAGACCGCCACCCAACAGCACCACGCTGGTGCTCATACCGTCTGTCTGCGGTCCGAAGGAACGGTTCCATGCGTTATTTGTTTCATCGACTTCCCACATTGTCTGTTCTGCATCTGCTTCCACATGAAGGGTCCACGAACCGCTGGGTACCGTGATTGTACTGCGGAGCGTTGTGGCAGTGTTCATGCCGATGCTGGCAACGACCTCTCGGCCGACCAAGGTTCGCTCACCGTTGGATTCTGCATAGATTGAGACATTGAATTGTTCATCGATGGCCTCTCCGAGGCTGACAAGTTTCACCCCAATTCGCATGGTGCCGCCTGCCTCCGTGCTGCCTGTTATGTCGACCTCCGTGATGGCCACATCCGGGCCAATGCTGTTCAACGGGAGAATGAGCCATGGATCCAATTCCGAATTTCCAGTCGATGCCTGGAGCATGAAGCCAGCATCGTCTTGGCCTTCAGCCCAACACGCTATGTTGGCTTGGGTCGAAAGTTCAGATGGGTCGCCAAGTGCACTGAAATCGAACACAAAGGAGAACATCGTCTTGCCGTCGTAAACCGTTGATGAGGCTCTGTTCAGGGTGAGGGCAGGCCATTCATTTTCAAGCGAGCGAACCTGGCATGTCACAGAGAGATTGGACGACCATAGATTTGCTTCTTCGATGTTGGCGCCAATCTCCACTTCGCTGAGGTGGAACCTCGATGTGCCCTCGCCGAGGGTCGAATCAAGCAAGTAGGGTGCCGCTCCATCGACCCGCAATGTTGGCAGTTCCAATTTGAGGAGTTCTTGTGTGGCGTACGGGTCCCAGACGGTGAGTTCCATCTCAAACAACAAGCCTGCGCCGAGTGGTGCTTGGAACTCAACAGAGAGGTGCCCATCCGTCACAATGCCTGAAGTGCCTCCTGACCAGCGATCGTTCTGCAGTTTTCCGTTGTAGTAAATCGAAACAGGGCCAGAGTAACCATTGTCACTCAACAAATGGTACACTGAAGCATTGAGTTGAATCGTTTCACCCGATGCAATGCTCCATCCTTCAACGATTTCACCTTGCACGGCTCCTTCTGTATCAAGCAACGATTGGAAGGTGACGTTCATCTCTGGTTCATAGGTCCACTCATTTTCGTAGAGAATCGAGGCAGTGCCGTCATAATCCTCGATAATAATCTCAATTCGGCCATCATTTGTTGAGGGTGTTACGAAGGTCCAATCAACAGTGCCTGCGAATTGGATGGCGAGCGTCTCGCCTGTCGTTGCCATGCACTGGGGTGAAACTTGGATGCGGGCATCAAGGGCTTCACATGTGCCCAGGTTTGTGTTGTAACGGAGGCCCAATGTAGGGTCATTGCCAAGCATCAGGCTCACGCGTGTAATGTCTGTGAGTCGATTGCTGTCGGCCACTTCAACAGCCCATGCAAAGGATTTGGTAGGTTCAAGGCGGGTCACTTCACCGCTGGATTCGACGCCATCGAAATCGATTAGTTGCCCATTTTCCGGGGTTCGACTTTCCCACCATAAGGTGCCGTTCTCAGCGTTTGAATCCTCGATTGCATACCCTGCATAATCGGTTCCTTGCAGCCACACTCGAACGGTCTCGTGGTCAGCGTTCATTGAATCATTGACGAGCGTTGTGATGGTCCATTCATTACCGGAGTTGGAGAACTCAATCGGAGTGGGTTGGTATTCATTCAAATCAGCGACCCCATCTTGTGATGCATCATGAAGCGCCTCAATCCAGAGATAACCTTGGACTGTGTCGTTCGAAAATCCACCTACATCGTTGAAGGTGAATGACACAATTCGCTCTTCGTTCTTGTTTGAATAGGCGGCGTATGCTGGCGAGGTACTTGTTAGCACAGGCCCCTCGTTGTTGAGGACGATGCTGCGGTTGAAGGCAAACACTTCCAATTCGAAATCATCCGTCGTACGTGCTTCCAGCCACACCCGTGCGTCACCAGAAGTGCCGTTTGGGAGGGTGAATTCGATGGTCGTCGTTGATCCAGTCGTCAATGTCGTCCACACACCGGGGTTGCTATACACCCCTCCGCCAAGTTCGGGTGTTGCTACGACCTCGACGTTGATTCGAGCTTCAATCAAGCCGTTGAGTAACCTTGCATCTGAGTTGCTGAAGGCGTGGTCGACAACGGCCGTCATCGGCGTTTCGCCAGGGAACGTTTCCATGGCTTCGACGGATGCGCCACCAACGCTGCTGAAGGAAGATGTCAACGAGAGCACTTCCACTGAGAGTTCATTGTCGATGGTGGTAAGGGTTGGTGCTGTGTAGGATGTGAGCACGGTGCTGTTGGTTGCCACGCTCAGTTCTAGGTA
>CM001443.1:1106471-1109070 GCA_000246735.1 uncultured Candidatus Poseidoniales archaeon
AATCAACCGTGTCGCCTTCAATCCCAGTGCTATGAGTTACAGCCAAATCCACTGCACGAAGCACTTGATCTGGGTCGACGATGGCCACTGCCGATGTCGCTGGTGAGTATGTCAATACGGCGGGGTCGAGTCCGATGATGGGGAATCCGTCATAGGTCGATGGCTGAATTTGCAACGTATAGGATGCGGTTGGCCCGTAAGCAGAATGGAATGTTTGGATTGTTGAAAGTGCAGCGTTTGGATTCATGCTTGATGGAGGTGTTGATACAAACCGTGCTTCCTCTGAGCCAACGACGATGCTGTCGAGGGTTGGTGTGACCCATTCGTCGAGTTCCTGCGTTGTGAATTCAATTTGGTATTGAATGAATGAGTCGCCAGGTGCTACATCGGTGAAGGTGTGGTTTCCAAGTTCAAGGTATTCGGAACTCTGGTTCACACCCAGTGGGCGCCATAGTCCGCTGCTGAGGCTCGCAACAGTTGGCCCCGTTCGGTATTGCATCCTCAGGCCGGTATCGGTTGGTGCAGAGCCCGTAAAATCAAGCCACAATGGTGTTGCGCTTCCTTCGCTTCCCGTGCGAACATCGAACAAATCAGAAAGCAGTGTGCCTCGTTGCTGGGCAGGGTTGTGGTGCAGTGCCGATACATCAGAATAGGCATTCCCCCATGTGCTGAATCGCCACGTTGAAGCATCGCCTCCGGCATAAAGCAACGTTCCATCGATGTTGATCATGTCGAAATCATACATCGAGGTGTGGAGCACGCCTCTTGCCTGATGCGTGTCAGTCAGCGGGTTGTAACCTCGGATTTCGTCATACTTTCCACCGTTGTATATTCCGCCAGCAAGGACGATTTCATCATTGTGAACCACAGCCGAATGGGCAGCGATTTTGAATGGTAAATCAGAACCATTGATCCATGTGTTGGTTGCAGGGTCGTAGATTTCCGTATGGTTTGCAGGCGCCACGGTTGTTTGGTTAAGCGCTGCGTCAAACAGGCGAACATAGCCACCGATTGCGTAGAGTTTCCCGTGGAAGGCCACCAACTCAAACGAATGGCGAGGAGCGCTCATGTTCGCCATTGAATCCCACACGTCGGTAGCTGGATTGTAGCGCAGGGTTCGATTGGATAAATCCGAGCGGTCCCACCGACCCACGCCACCTGCGACGTAAATGAACCCGTCAAGTGCGTCCATGCCAGCAAGCCCAACGCCCAGAGTTGCTGGCATTTCTGTACCGCTGCTCCAATTGCCTGTGGCAGGGTCATAGATGTGAACCACGCCATCCGCTCGAACGCCCGGGCTCGTGAAAGGGTGGTGGTCGCCGATGGAGTAAATTTTCCCTTGGACCGAAACGCACTCGTGGTAGGCTTGGGTTTGAGGAATCGTTTGGGTACTGGGGGACCATGTTTCATTGGCGACATCCAATATTTCAATGAAGTTTGTCAGGTCCTCATCACCATTTTGGCTGGGATTCGGATCGTATCGACCGCCAATCAGCATTGCTTCGTTGGTCTGGCTGTTGTGTTCGAGGCATGCACCACTCCGCCTGAACATCATTGCCGGGGGAGGGACCGTTTGGGGTGAAATGTCAGGTCGGTCGAGCAACGGGTTTCCATCACCGCTTTGCACCGTGATATTACCGGGCGTGAAACCATCGCTGGCGTTGAATCCAGTTGATGCTTGGATGATTTCAAATGGTGATTTTGGGTCTTCCAAGGTAGCATCGTGTGGTGCTTCGATTACGCCAACATATGGCATTGAGATCATGGCCAGAACACTCCACAGAACAAAGACGAGATGTGTTCCTCGGATGCTGGTCATGTCACTGGACTCTTGGTGCGATTCAAGAGCATTGCGCGCCCTCGTCTCCCCGTCTATTTTCGAGCATTCTTCATATTCCCTCGTTATCGGAGTAAACTGCGTCGTCCATAGGTTCATTGGTCACGAACCACTGCGCCGCACAGGAGGGTCCATTATGACACGGGAATACATCGCAAGAGATCCTCGCACTGGTCTTCCGCTCAACGTTGGTAGAAGCAAGAAAGTTGACAAGAAAATTGTCAGTGAAGTAGGCCCTTGGGTCAGCATTCCTGATACCGACGTGCTTCCTCTTGCCCTTGGCGAAATCGATCAAGTCCAATCTCGTTATCTCGACCAGACTCACACCCACGACCGCGCTGCTGGTGTTCGTGCCCTCGGCCGATTCAGTGGTCGTTCGATTCATGATGCCCATGCAGCATTGTTGCTGGCACTTGAACACGACGAGGGTGAGGTCCGAGTTGCTGCGTTAGATGTCCTTCCTGAAATCGCAGTCCGTAAATCCAACGAATTGTTTGATTGGCTGTCTGTGTTGCTTGATGACGATGATGCCAATGTGAGAATTGCGGCCAGCCGTTGCCTTGCTGTCACCGCTCCAGTGTTCCCTTCAGCCGTTGAAACAATCCTCGGTAACGAACTCCGCTCGGCCTCCCGCCAACGCTCAGACGCCGCTTGGAAAGGCCTCAATGCGTTGTGTGAAACGTGGCCAGAAGTGGTGGTGAACCACATCGATACATTGCTGCTTGAGGAAGATCCAAAGCTCCGCAAAAAGGCAGCAGGCCT
>CM001443.1:1109087-1122804 GCA_000246735.1 uncultured Candidatus Poseidoniales archaeon
GACGTGTGCTCCAGCGAGGCGGCTCCTCAGTTTGGGATTTGATTTCGTGGTCGCTCAACGACGAGGATGTCGAAGTGCGGAGGGTCGCAGCACGTACCTTGCCCAGTTTAGCAAAGCGTGAGTCGAGGATTGCGACAGTTTTCGCTGAACGAGCCATGGTGGACCTCGATTCAAAGGTTCGTCTGAGCGGTATCAAAGCACTCCAATCCGTTGATACTGATCATGGTCGAGCGCGTGAACTCGTCGTCAAAGGATCAACATCCAAAGACCTGCAAGTCCGCAAGGCATGTGTTGAGTTATTGCCGCGGTTGTTTGGCGAGGATGTGCTTCGTACCATGGCCATCGATTTGCTGAAAACGGAAACAGATTCAACAATCATCGCCTCCTTGAAAGAAATGACGTTCGATGTTTCCATCGACGGGACAGAAGCGCAAAAGAACGCTCAATTGGCGCCAGCCCCAGCTGTTCCAGCCATCGACCGAGAAATTGCTGAAGCACATGGGAAGCAAGTCGGCTTCCAACCGCTTCGTCCGGACGGATCACCTGCGCCCGAGCAACCGGCCCCCAAAGATGCCGAACAACCATCGCCGGCGCCTCAACCCTCTGCTGGGGCTTACAGGGCCGTTTCACAAGACGAAATGATGGGCTATACCGACGAATTCACCGATGAAGAGCCTGACGACGATGATGAATATTTCTGATTTCCATCACTCTGTGCTTGTTTTTTCACACAAATCATGTCGGCATGGTTAAGAAGGGAGCGCCGGTGGGCGAAATGCTTAGAGGTGCTTTCCATGAGTTCAGGTGCATTCAACGACAAAGAAGAACAGTTTGACCGATTGTGGGATGGAATTACCCCAAAGGGTGTCAACCGCAACAAGTCACTCAAGTTCCGACAGTACATTCTCGAACACGTTCGACAAACCAAGCGACCCCTCACTCGTGAGAACGCTCGCAAGTATTGGATGGGCATCCTTCAGCAAGAAATCGCAGACCGCGACAACTACTGATTCCACTCGAATGGGTTGCCACCGTCTCGGCGACCCACTCGCACAACCGAGACGGAGATGATACCATGTTCACCAAAACCCGCTTCGACTCTTGGGACCTACCTGCTTCCCTCCTTGATGGCCTTGCTTCCCTTGAATGGACGCACGCAACACAAGTCCAGAAAGACACCATCCCTCTTGCACGCCGTGGCCTCGACGTCATTGGCCAAGCACGCACTGGATCGGGAAAAACGGCAGCTTTCGGTTTGCCAATCCTCGAAAAGTGTGAGCCAACTGGTACCCTCCAAGCCCTGATCCTTGCACCAACCCGTGAACTTGCAAACCAAGTGGCACAGGAACTGCAGGCCCTCCAAGGCTCAACGGGTCTTTCAGTCCAAACAGTCTACGGCGGAACCGACCTTGAGAAGCAAGCTCGGTCCTTGGGCGACGGCGTTGACATCATCGTAGGTACGCCAGGGCGAGTCATGGACATGAGCGAACGTGGTCACATCGATTTGGCTTCACCATCTCTTTTCTGCCTTGATGAAGCAGACCGCATGCTTGACATGGGTTTCTTCCCGGACATCATGTGGGTCATGGAGCGAATGACGGGCCGCAGTCAAACCCTTCTTTTCTCTGCGACCTTCCCCCAAGAAATCATTGACACTGCGAATGAATTCATGAACGAACCCGAATTCGTTCTCACGAACACCGAGGAACTTGACATTCCGCCAATTGACATGTACAGTGTTCGCATTGGCCGAGCCAACAAACTCTGGGTGCTCGGACGTCTTCTTGCACGAATGAACGATGAAGATCAAACCATCATTTTCTGCAACACCAAGCGGATGGTGGACTTGGCAGTCCAACGACTCTCTAAGCACGGCTTCTCCGTAGAAGGCTTGCACGGCGATCTCAGCCAAAACCAGCGTGAGAAAATCCTCAAGCGGTACAAGGCTGAGGAAATCAAGACCATTGTTGCAACCGATGTTGCAGCACGTGGAATCGACGTCGATGGCATTACGCTCGTGGTCAACTATGACCTTCCAGTGGATTTGGATTCCTTTGTTCACCGAGTTGGACGCACTGGCCGAATCGGCCGAAAGGGTGAGGCATGGAGCCTTGTCTCTCGAGACGACGCACCGCAACTGTCCAAGATCATGGCCACCTACGGCCTTGACATCATCGACTCAGAAACGCCAGAACTTCCAGAAGGCATGGACCGTGACCCTGTCAAGCGACAGGATGACTTTGGCGAAACGGCTGATGTGTTCGGCTTTGTCCAACTCCACCTCGACATCGAACCGACAGCAGCAGGCTCATCCCTTGCTGTGGCCAGATGGTTCACTGATGCCCTCCGCTGCAATGAAATGGCGATTGGCGATGTTCACTTTGCTGACGGCTCCACCTACATCAGCATTCACACAAGCAAAGTCGGTCTTGCTATCAAGGCCCTCGAAAAGCGAGAGATGGCTGGTCAGAGAGTTGCCGCAACCATCGTAGAGTGATCCATCACTCTTCTTCATTGGTCCGTGACTTCCACGAACCCTTGCGTTTGCTCGAATGGCGCGAGGTCGGCTTTTGGTATACGACACTGGTCACCTCTTCATCTTGTGATTTCGATGGCCAGTTTCCATTTTCATCGGGCCGTTGTAATTCGACACCTCCGATGACGCCTGCGAGTAAACCTATGGCTGCGAGGGACCATGCCGAACCAATCGCCTTGTCCCAATCTTTCTGAGCTTGCGTACAATCAGATGTTGCTAAATCGAGGAACTGGCATGTGTCAAGGGTTGACTTTGCCTCACTTGCCTCTTCATTATTGGTGACATTGTACGCACCACCGAACACCAACACGAGAGCGACCACAACAAGGGCGATGTGTTGAGTCGACCATTGTGTCCTCAATCGAAGGCGCCATGCTTCAGGAGGTGCAGACGATGCATCGAGTGTTCGAGCAGGTCCTCCGACCCTCCAAAACCATACGAGCCACATTCCCACTAAGACAACTAAGAAGCCCCACTCATAGACGGCTGTGTGCCATTCCCACATCGGTACTAAGCACGCAGCATCGTTTGGCATGCCCGTACACTCTTGCACAGCAATTGGGTAAAACACAAGCAAGCGAACAATGTTGAGTACATAGACGATCGAACACATCACGAGGATCGATCGCACTTTGACCTTCTGTGGTACGCCTTCGGTCATAGCAACGAGGGTTGAGAGAAAAATCATCTCATGCACGCCCGCACATTCATCTGAAACGTAGAGGGCGACGTGGTTGAAACTTCCAGGGAAATCAACGTGGTTTAATTCGATCCTTGTCAGCCATCCGTTGTGGGTGGAAAGTGTCGATGCACCTTCGCCGAAAATGAGGTTCGTCAACTCATTCCAAATCCATGCCTCGGATACTTGAATCGGGCCAAGGGTGTCTGATGGCATCGTGATGAACCAGTAAAAAGCCTCGACGCACAACAGTGCCAGTGGTATTCGAGCATAGCGAAGGCCCAATTGAGCGACTTCCGACCAGTCCATATCGTCGGGGTTTCGCGACGATGTGGCTGTGGACACCATGCTGAGCGCTGTGCGTCCCTCCTCATCAAGTTGCGGGCATGCTCCACTCTTGCGCACCGAACACAAACAAAATGCAACAATCCCGAATGGTGATGTTGATACCGAAGGACAAACTGCATGTATTGTGGTCGAGGTAGTTCACTCAAAACCAGCGGCGCTGATTCAAGCCACCCATCGACTCAATGTCATTGGGTTTTTCTGCCCTGTGCCAGTTGCAGAAGCGAAGCGAGCGTTTGCCACCATGTCATCCGGACAAGTGCTCGAATTGCTCGCTGACGACCCCGAAGTCATGCATGATTTACCCATGCTAATCGAGCGCTCAGGACATCGAATTATTTCTATAGAGCAACAGGCTGGCGAATATTGCTTTCTTGTGGAGGTGGTCTGATGACGCCACCCGTTGTCGAGCGAGGCGCTGTTCCAAGTGAGGCGAATTTGCCAACAGTTCACGGAGATTTCAACATCAGAGTCTTCCACGAAGCAGAGACTGGCTACGACCACGTGGCGTTGACGCTTGGTGACATGGGTGGTCCTGATCCCGTCTTGGTTCGCCTGCATTCAGAATGCCTCACTGGGGATGCGTTTGGAAGCACTCGCTGTGACTGTGGACCGCAACTTAAGGCCGCCATGGATGCCGTTGTCGAACGAGGTTACGGTTGCATCCTTTACTTGCGACAAGAGGGACGAGGCATTGGTCTCCATGCTAAAATCCAAGCCTACCACCTTCAAGATCGAGGTGCTGATACCCTCGATGCAAACCTGATGCTTGGCTTACCAGGTGATGGGCGTGATTACAAAATAGCTGCCTCAATGCTTGAGGCTTTGGACATTTCATCAATCGAGTTGCTCTCGAATAATCCCGATAAGGCAGCGCAACTTGTTTCCTACGGGATCGAAGTGAATTCACGCACACCACTCGTTGTTGGTGTCAGTGACAGCAATCGCTTCTACCTCGAAACAAAAGTGGAACGAATGGGTCACACCATCGATGAAGACGCCCTTGAGTGATGACAGGCTTGACAGGTTGAGTGAAGAGGGCCGTGACCGAGAATCGAACTCGGGCTGGCAGAACCACAATCTGCCGTGCTAACCCCTACACCATCACAGCCATGAGAGGTACTTCGCCGTCAAGCGCGTGGTATTTCAATAATCCGTAGAGGACAACAGACATGAGGCGGCGAATCGGCTCACTCATCGAACCCTTGCATTCAAGTGCATTCGGTCATTAACATCGAACATGCGAACCACAATGCGACAGAACTTCGTCCCATTTGCACTGCTTGCTTTGCTCATCTTGGCACCTCTATCGGGTGTTTCCGCTCGAACGGTCCATGAAACCACAACCGTTGATTTACTGCCTCAAGGCGAATTCAACGATGCCGGAGTTTGGACACTCGATGCCTACACTTCCTTCTCAGAGGAATCAGCCCTCTACACTGAATCGATGGTCGCTGATTCCCGCCTTACCATGGTCCATGAACGACCTGTGAATTTGGACCAGATGATCTTCTGGGCACAATCGTCTCCGACTGATTCCAACAACTCATTGTACGCTCCTGACGGGGCCTATTCTTGGTCATCCGGTCCTGAGATGGAATTGACGAACTTTAACGCTGCAGGTTCGACAGCGTACGATATTGTGGAGGTCAACATCGTCTTTGCCTTCGCAGTGCCTCACGAACTTTCGCAAGACTCGGTGCGATTATCGGTCGAGTACGAAGGTACGTTCGAATCATTGGCCACCATTTCACACACTCAAAACCCACTGGATTACATGTCTGGCAACTACTGGCGAGAGAACATTTCAGGGCTCACAGATTGGACATGGACCTCGCTTCAGAACATCACCGTCACCGCCAATTACGAATCGGTCGGGGGGACCGATGATTCACAACTCAACCTCGATGCAATTGGTGTCGAAGTGACCATGCAAACACCATGGTACGGTGGCGAAGTGGCCGCTGCTTCGACCGTTTTCGATGCCCATGACACCCCGCTCATGAACCTTGATTTGACGGCAGGCGATTCGCAGAACATGGGCTACGCCGCTTGTGGGTTGCAATCAAGCATTGAAGGGACAACCGGAGTGTGGACGAGTGAGGCTCTTTCGACGCCTCCAAACCAACGCATTGGGCGGGTCCACTATGTGCTGCAAAATGAATCGCTTGATGACGTACTGCTAGAGTATGCTTCCTCTTCAGATGGTGAGACATTCACCGCATTCGAGGCGATGGACGAACACATGTTGCTGCCAGATCACCCGTTCACCAAAGTCCGGGTTTCCGCCATCAATGCGTGCATCAGCGAAATCACCGTTGACGTGAACGATCCAACCTTGACACTGAACGGACGTATCTTTGGGAACTTGGACGGCCTTGATGCCACCTATTCGCGCTGGTTACTGTTCGTAAACGACGAATTGGTCACCAACCAACCGGTCGCTCTCAACCCAGGTCTTTCGCTGAGTTTCCCCATTGGTGCTCATCTTCACGATGCCAGCGCTTCCCTGAAGGTCGAACTCAAGACATGGTTCACATGGGATTCCCTCGGTACGGCAAGCACCACTGCATTCGAAATTACCTCGATGGATGTCACCGGTGGGTACAGCATCGCTTGGGATGAAGATCCGACCTGCGTTCCTGTCGGAGATCAAACACTCATCGAAGATGGAGGCGGACGAATCCTTCCGTTCTTGCATCGATGCACGGATGACCGTACGGTAAACGAAAACCTCCTCGTGACTTTTTCCAACACCAATCAAGACCTTGTGGAAATCGATTTGACAGAAGGCGACGTTCGAGTCCGCCTGCTGCCAGAGGTTTCCGGTTTTGCAACGGTGACCACCACCGTGGCAGATGAAGCAGGAAACACATGGGTGGAGGTGTTCATGGTCACAGTCTCTGCCGTAGATGATGCCCCTGTTCTGACCGAATTCCAATCCGTTATTCCAGTTCAACTTTCAGTGCCAACTGAACTTTCGTTCACATATGGCGACATTGATTCAGACACCCTCTCTGCAAGCACAAATCGGAGCTGGGCAACCGTTGACCTCGTCACACGAATCATCACTGTCAACGCACCAACTCCTGGCTTCCATGCGGTCTTGGTATCGTTATGCGATCAAACCTCCTGCACGGACCGAATCATGGATTTGGAAGTCATGGCCTTACCTGACTTGGTGGTCGAGAGCATCGAAAAGGGCAATTCTGAGATGACGGCAGGTGGCATTGGTGCCTTCCGTGTGCTCGTTCGAAACAACGGGCAAGCAGACGCTTCAATGATTTCGGTTCGTTGCGAGATGAACACTGAACTGATCGCCATAGCAACCATCCCTCTTCTCGAACCGGGCGAACTCGGTGAAGTGACCTGTGATTGGGCCATTCCCGAAGAAGCAGGAACGGTTCAAATTCGAGCAATGGTCGATCGTGGATTGGAAATCGACGAAGGCAACGAAGCCAACAATGAAGCAGTGGTTGCTGTCGAGATTTTTCCGAAACAATTGGCAGATGATTCCACTTCGTCTGGAATCGAGATTGGAGATGGCACCTTCTATGCATTAACAGTGTTCGGTCTGGTTGCCATTGTTGGTGCCTTCGTTATGCTCGCACCTGCGAAAATTAAGAAACTCGAGTGAGCACACGAATGGCTGCTACAAGGTTGACTGGCCCCTTGTTTATTGGGTTGCAATTTACTTGCCAGCGGTGGCGAAGTTCATTCCCTATGCGGTTCAGATTCTTCAACGAAAGGGTCCTTCTCAACTGCTCCTTGTTAGGTCAAATAGAAACATCCGATGTCGGATAACGGCAAAAAGGTCCTCAAACTTGATAATGGGACTGTCTCACAAAAATTTGCTTTGAGGTCGTGGGGACCGTTCAACTCCGGTTGACAAAGTGGATGTGGGAATCATGTCAGTATTGAAAATAAGAATAGAAACCGAGGAATATATTTACGAAGAATACATCGAAGCGTGATCGAATCACGCACGCTTGGTATCACTCAGGTGATTTCCAACGTCGAGGGTAGACATCGCCGTCAAGGAGCACCATGCTCGGACGTGCCACTTCACCTTCGCTCATCGATGCTATGTCGTCAGTGTTCGCCGTAAGGGTGACCACGCCGACTGCTTCATTCTTCATGGTCTGGACGTAGATCTCTTTGCCAGATGGGATGCCTGAAGCAATGCTTACCAAGCCGGGGCGGAGCAGTGGTGCCCCGTGCGCCAATGCAGCGGCTGCGCTGTCTTTAACGGTCGCCGATGGCAGGTCGAGCAGCAACTTTTCGATTGGGTGAATGATTCGCAAAAGTGCCTCTGGCTTATCGCATTCCTTCCACAACCACACGGCGTCTGCGAGTTCTTGCAAGGTGACGCAATCATCGAGGGTGAACACACCGGAGATGTCACGGCGCAATTCCTTGAGTTGTATTTTCATGTTGAGTAACAATCCAAGGTCCCGTGCCATGGTTCGAATGTAGGTTCCTGCTTCACAATGGACGCGAGCGATCATATCGTTGCCGGAACGGTCCAATTGTTCGAAGGAGAAAATTTTCCTTGTTCGGACTTGCACCTTCACAGCGGAAACTTCTGGTGGAACGTTGTAGACACGGCCAGTGAGTTGGCGCATGGCTTTATTGAGCGCATCTTCATCAACTTCGCTTGCAAAGCGGAACACGCAAATGTAGGATTTCTTGTGGTTGAGAATTTTCTTGGTTACCTTCATCGCTTTACCAGCCATGAGCGGAAGCACACCTGTGGCGAAAGGATCGAGCGTTCCTCCGTGGCCAAGACGTTCCAGCCCAAACAGGTCACGAGCCCAAGCCGCAACTTGGTGCGAAGTTGGTCCTGCAGGTTTGTCCAGAAGAATGAACCCGCCAGCAAGTCGTTGTTCTACGGTGCGGTCATCGGGTGCGGTACCAACAGATGGATTGGTTTTGGATGTTGCGTCAAGTGCGTGGTGTGTCATGCTGTGGCCTCCAAGTGTTCAATCACGGCGGCAAGGACTTCATCCCTGCCTAGATGTGTTCCATCGAGTACTATGGTATAGGGTTCGCGCTGCTCCGGCAAGATGCCATACAGTTCAGTGAATCGTTCTGCATCAACCGAGGTGCGCTTAGCATTGGCTTCCAGCGCCTCCTCAATTGTGCCGCCTTCCCTTGCTACAACGCGTCGCGCTCGCTCTTCATCCTCGACATCGACCCAGAGTCGTACACAGTCAAGATTGAGCCTGTAAGCCCACCATCCTGAGAGCCGAGATTCAACAATCTCTTCAGCTCCAGTTGCGGACATTCGTTCTTGAAGCAAGGCATCCAGTTGGCGGTCCACCTCCAAATCGGTGGTGCATAAGGCGCCGAAATCAGACAAAGACATCCCACGTCGCTTTGCCTCCCCACGGAAGACATCGCCTCCGTTGAGTGAAGACCAGCCGTAGTGATCCATTAAGCCGCTCACAAGTGTGCTTGTGCCGCTGCCAGGATGGCCTGATACCGTGATGCGAACCATGCTCACACCCATTCGTGCCTGCAAACATCGCATCGCTTTGTACGAGGACCAAGGGTTGAGATCATGTCCAATCCACATTCAGGGCACTCATCATTCGACGATTCGGATGCCTTCTTATCCTCTTCATCCCAAACAGATGGAGTTGCTTTGGCCTTGCTGGTTTTACGGTTTGAAGATTGGCGTTGACTGCGTTGTTGACGTCGGTGCGCATCGGCGCTCTTTGCTTTGTTTTGGCCAGCAATCAAATGCAGCAATGGTTCCTTAATTGTCTCACCCGACTTAACCATTGGGTGGCTTCGATAGCGAAGCAGTTTGATGTGGCGGTCGACGATTCGGCCAAGGGGCGCACTCATGCAGATGTAGGTGCAAATCCATGCCGGGAAGAAAAGGAATTTGTCACCCAAAAGGTTCCACTCTGTGTGCCATGGAAGGGATACATAATCCACTCGAAAGTTCTCAACGGTCGTGGTGAGCCACGCAAAGATGGCGATAATGAACACCATGGTAAACATCATTGGCTTCATGGCGCCCATTTGGACCTTCAATTGCTCAGGCATCATTTGTTGTTGAAGCGTCGTCGCTTTCTCTTGGAGGATAGGATCCCTGCTCATTCGTGCATCGTTCATCATCATTCGCACTTGGCGTTGACGGTGGCCGATATGGGCTTGAGCCATCGGGTCTGTGAAAAGGTTACGAAGCACCGTATTCATTGTCATGGAAAAAGTACCGAGGATCAACACGGTGAAGACGAAGTAGGATTCCTCGGGGAGGATTGGTGAGAGAATTGGGTCGGCAACTGAGCCAAGGGTTCCTCTGATTCCCGGGTTCATGATGAGCAGGGTCATCATGACCATGACACCCAACATCATGAGCATTGAGCCTCCCGGCGGCTGGGGAGGGGGCGGTGCGCTGCCGTTAGCCATAATGTAAGGGCGGCGCAAGGGGGGCATGAAGGTTGGGTTTGTTTTCTCCCGGATTGATTCAAGTTTCGATTCCAATATTGCGAGGGTTTCAAACAGGACCGTCTTCCTCGCAAAGACATGCGCCGCCGCGAACCGATGAACATCGACCGTACATGGCAACACTCAGTTCCTGTTCCAATGCCAAACCGCCCTGTGTGCGTTACAGAGCACGAGGCCATCGATCAGTTGGCACGGCTCCCACGCCCGCCTCGTATGTTTTTGTGGACCGATTCAGAGCGACGTTGTCTCCCCGGGTGGGGTTACATTGCAAGCGTTCGGCAAGGGGTTCCTCCGGAGGGCATTGAAGCTGAATTGAATGCATGGATGGGACAGTACCCTGATGCTTGGCTCGCTGTTGACATGCGTGATGGCGTGATCCCGCCCTCAACCGCTCAATCCCTTGAATCCGTTCTCTCTCAAGTTGGACGCCCAGTCCTTATTCTTGTTAGCCGTTCGTCAGACAATGAGGACTGGCCACAATGGGTTCTGCCTGAGTGATCAAGCATCAATGGCCATTTCTGCCCACGCTGGTTTGCTCAAAAGGTGAATTTGCAAGCGCTGCATTCTGTTGCATCGTGTGGATTCATTGACATGCAGATGGAGCACATCTTGTCCTCAGTGGATGCTTCTTCAGCAGGTGCTTCTTCGGTTGCAGCCTCTTCAGCAGGTGCTTCTTCAGAAGCATCGGCGTCTTCGCCCCATGCTTCAGCTGCGGCTTCGATTTCTGCCTTCTTGAGGTAACCATTGTCGTCGAGGTCATAGTTTGCAGCATGTGCTACGAATGCATCTCGGTCATCAACGCTGATGCCCTTGGCTTCCATGACACGGAGCAAGACATCTTCTCGCCAGGTGACCGCTGGACCCTCTTCTTCAGCAGGTGCCTCTTCCTCTTCAGCCTTAGGGGCTGGGAGGTCATCCGACTCGACTTCGTCACCGAAGTGAACGCCGTGGAACCTGTTGAGTGCTTCAGCATCGATTTCACCGGTGCCCTTGATTTCCATGAACACATCAAGACGCTCACCCTTGCCGACGATTGGAACCATCCAACTGATGTGGGTGCCACCGACGCCGTCCTCGGTCTTCATTTCGCAATCGGTTCGCTTGTCGCCACCGGTTCCCCGGATGTGCCAATCTTTGATCTCAAAGTTGGCTGGCATGACATCGTTGATGTAAACGTCCTTCAACGCTGTGTCACCGTTGTTCTCGAACAGGATGAGCACTTCATAGCGGCCTTTGCCGCCAACAGGCATCGTTTGCTTTCCTGCGGAGAAATCCCTTCGGTTGTGCACGACGCTGATGACTGGTGCGTCCTCTGCATCCCTGCCACAACGTGGTCCCGCCTTTTCAGCACTGAACTCACAATGGGCCGGTGCGCTGACTGCAGTGTTTTCGGGGGTTGGGTCCGGTGCGAAAAGGTCGTACTCAATCGTCAATGACTTTCCAGGCTTGAGTCCAATTGGGGCCGTGATCCCTACAGTGGTAGTGATCGTGTAGCCAATACCGTCAGGTGATCGGTTGGTCTTTTCGAGGGTGATGCCCTCTGCGACTTCCGATTTGAACTGGCCGTCAGCAATTTCCTTTCCATCGACCTTCACAGTGAAAGTGGACAAGTCTGGCGCTGCGAAGAGGCCAGGGATGTCGTCAGTGAAACGCGCCACGTTGATGTTCGATGAACCGTTGTTGGTAAAGGTCAAACATGCCCTGACCTTTTGCGCTCTATAGGAACGGAGACTGTTGGTTGAGTAGGTCTTTCCAAGAGATGCTTCCACCACTTCAAGGGTGCTGGATTGCAAGGTCATGCTTCCTTCGGTGCTTCGGGTTGCCCGAGGAAGGATGGTGTAGGAAAGATCGGTAGCGAAATCAGGCTTTGATTGTGCCATGACGGTTCGCTCTTCCGACTCCCACTTTCCGTGAGGTGGGACATCCTCTTTGACATCCTTAATGTCGAAGAGCAAGTCGTCGCTTCCCTTCATGCGGACTTGGAGTTTGACCAAATCGACAGCGAAGGAGGAGCGGTTTTCGAACGTGGTCTTGCACAACCAGTTGTCTGGTCGCTCATCTTCACGCACACGCATGTATGAGAAACCTCGGCAGAACGCATCAAGTTCTCGGAAGTTGAGGTCAGAGAGGGTTGAATCAGCTGCGTAGGTGGCTGTTGCTGCACCAGCATCGATCTTTGCAGTACCTGTGACGGTGATGGTGCCTTCGATGGTGAGGACTTGCTTTTCGCCTGCGGCTAAAACGCCAACATTCCAATTCAAGGTGTTGTTGTCAATTTCTGCACCTGCTGCGTGAGTGAATGCCATTTCATCGGGCAGTGGTCGGGTGACCATGACGTCACGAACAGGGACAGTTGCGACGTTTTCAACTTCGATTTCGAGGGAGATTGGTCCACCATCCTCGCTGGAAGCGACGGACAACGAGCGGGCAGAGGTTCGAGCAGGGTTTGTGTCAAGGCGTTCTCGGAGAACGAGCATTCGCTTACCGTTGACCTTGTACTTCATGCTGTGACTCTTGCCAGCCTCGAGTTCATCAACGGAGACATGGTCACCACCGATGTCGGTTGCATCGGCGTGGTCGAGCATCACATCGATGTCGTAGATTCGGTCTTCTGCAGATGGATTGTTGACCACCAAGGTTCCTTTCACGGTCTGCTTGATGATTTCACCATCAGAGGTGAGGGTCGATTTCTCAACTTCATGGAGTGTTCCTTCGAGCTTATCTCCGTCAATTTCATCAACTTCAGCACTGCTTCGGATGGTTGCTCCAGCTTGTTCGCCTGTCAGGTCCATTGGGCTCCCCAATACGTCATCAGACGCTGTTGGTTCGACTGGTGCCATGAGTGGATCAGCCGCCGGTGCTTCCATTGGTGGAGCGAGTGGGTCGGTTGGCATTGGTGGCATTGGAGGTGCCATGAGTGGATCAGCAGTAGGTGCTTCCATTGGTGGAGCGAGTGGGTCGGTTGGCATTGGTGGCATAGGAGGTGCCATGAGCGGGTCAACAGCCGGTGCTTCCATTGGTGGAGCAAGTGGATCTGCTGGCATTGGTGGCATAGGTGGTAGGCCGGGTGGTGCAGGTGGTGCATCCATCTCGGGCATAGGTGGCATTGGTGGTAGGCCAGGCGGTGCAGGAGGTGCATCCATTTCTGGCATTGGTGGCATTGGTGGAGCGGCAGGAGCGTCCATCATAGGGGGAGCAGGTGGCGCATCCATTCCGGGCATAGGCGGCATTGGAGGCATTGGTGGAGCGGCAGGTGCGTCCATCATTGGAGGCGCAGGCGGTGCTTCCATACCGGGCATAGGCGGCATTGGTGGCAGACCTGGCGGAGCAGGTGGTGCATCCATGCTTGGCATTGGAGGCATAGGTGGCATTGGTGGTAGGCCAGGCGGTGCAGGAGGTGCATCCATCTCTGGCATAGGAGGCATTGGAGGTGCAGCCGGTGCTTCCATTTCTGGCATAGGCGGCATTGGTGGGAGGCCAGGCGGTGCAGGAGGTGCATCCATTTCTGGCATTGGTGGCATTGGTGGAGCCATGAGTGGATCTGCAGCCGGTGCTTCCATTGGAGGAGCGAGTGGGTCGGCTGGCATTGGTGGCATTGGTGGAGCCATGAGCGGGTCTGCAGCAGGTGCATCCATTGGTGGAGCGAGTGGGTCGGCTGGCATTGGTTAATATAATGAGTATGGTGCTAATATAGG
>CM001443.1:1122821-1126599 GCA_000246735.1 uncultured Candidatus Poseidoniales archaeon
CATTGGTGGCATAGGTGGTAGTCCGGGTGGCATAGGTGGTTTTTCGTCGCTCATTTACAATTCCTCCGTGGCGACCGCACAAGGCGGTATCAACTCCATATCCATCGAGCACATAACCGTTCTGCCCTTCAGTTTTCATTTAATGCGTTGATTCTGACTCTTTTGGAAGGGTTGCTTCCGTGCACTTGATGTAGGGTGGGCTGGACGAGCAAGCATGGTAGGCATGGACAGTGGCACACCCCCAGTGCTCTTTGTGGTTGGAACAGCAGGTGCAGGAAAATCCTCGTTGGTTACATCGTTCCAACGCTGGTCGCGGTTCCTTGAAACCGATGCGATTGCAGTCAACCTCGACCCGGGAGCCGAGCGTGTTCATTATGACGCTGAATTCGATGTCCGTGATTTGATTTCCCTCACTGAAGTAATGGGCGAGTATGATTTGGGTCCAAACGGGGCTCAAATTCTCGCAGCAGATCTGCTCGCAGCACAAGCTGGAGACGTCGCTGCGCAACTGCACGCCCTCACGGGTGAAGTGATGATTGTCGACACACCGGGGCAAGTCGAATTGTTCGCATTCCGCGAAGCATCAAACCATCTCATCGAAGTGATTGGACGGGAGCAGTCGGCGATTATCTACCTGTTCGACCCAATGCTTTCACGCTCACCATCCGGATTCGTATCCCAAATGCTTCTCTCGAGCATCGTTGAATTTAGGCTCGGTTTGCCAACCAAGAACTTCCTGTCCAAGGCAGATCTTCTCGAACCTGACGAACTGGCTCAAATCCTTGAATGGTCGGAACGACTCGAGATTCTCGAAATGGCACTCTATGACGAGGCTGGCGGCCAGCGTACGGAATTTGCGATCAACCAATTGCGCATGATGCAAGAGTTCGCACAAGCACCCGGTTTAACCCCGCTGTCTTCTGAACTCGAAGAAGGCCTTGCCGACATTCTCACCTTTGCTCAAGCACTGTTCGGTGGCATGAGTGATGCCCGTGATGGATTCGCTGCTGACAACGATGACGAGAAGAATTGAAGCGAACACTTCGCTCATAACAGTTAGAAACCGTCCTTTCGTGGAAAGGTCATGCCCCAGCACCTGTTGGCCATTGACGACGTTGCCGAAGACTTTGAAAAAATCCTCCGCTGGGGCATTGAATTCAAGCGACTTTGGAAGCAAAGTGACGAGGTAGCCATGAACTTCATGCCTCTTGACAGCCTTGCTATTGGTTCGATTTACGAAAAGCCTTCAACGAGAACCCGCGTTTCATTTGAAGTTGGAATCAATCGCTTGGGTGGCTACCCTCTGACCCTCCTCAAGAACGACATTCAACTTGGAAAATCTGAGACTGTCGGCGACACATCTCAAGTGCTTTCCCGATTCCTCGGTGGAATGACCTATCGATGTTTCTCGCATGATGACGTTGCTGAACTTGCAAAGCATGCAGATGTTCCCGTGCTCAATGCACTTTCTGACAAGCACCACCCCTGCCAAGCAGCAGCTGACTTGATGACTGTGTTGGAACACTTCGACGAGCCAAGTGAAATCACAGTGGCTTGGGTTGGTGATGGGAACAACGTTCTTCACGACTTGATGCTGGCTTGCGCAATGCTTGGCATCGACATCAACTACGCAGTGCCTGAAGGATACGAACCAGCAGAAGATGTGGTGGAGCGAACCAAGGTTCTGGCCGAAGCAAACGGATCGAAGGTCATGATGACCCACGACCCGATCGAAGCAGTCAGTGGCGCTCATGTCGTTTACACGGATGTTTTCATCTCAATGGGTGAAGAACACATGACCGATAAGGTCCAAGCATTTGACGGCTACCAAGTCAACGAAGCAATGGTTGGAAACATGGACAGCACATGGAAATTCATGCATTGCCTTCCAGCACACCGTGGTGACGAAGTCACCGATTGGGTCATGGACCACAAGCAATCAATTGTCTTCGATCAAGCCGAGAATCGTATGTGGGCTCAAATGTCACTTCTTGCTTACTTCATCAATGAAGGTGCTTGGCAAGCCATGGGCGAGTTCATGGGACTCGACTGATCACATTACCATTGTGAGCATGAAGCCAAGCAATCCAAGAAGCATTGCGACTCGAATTCGCATGGAGACTCGAGCGTCTTCTGCTTTGAACAACGGTCCATTGAGCGTGATGAGCACCAGAATGGCAGGTGTCTGGTAAAGCAATTGATTGAGGTTGAAGGGGCCTTGCCAGTAGGGTATGTAGAGGCACACAAGACCTGCCATGATCATCACATAGGCAGTCATGCGAGCGTTCTCTGCGCCTATTTTCATGGGAAGCGTCATCCGTTCGCCTTCATCAGCCAACATATCCTGGCAATCTTTGACCACTTCACGAGCGAGGTTGGTGAAGAACACCACCATTGCAACCCAGAACACAAGAGAGTTCATGCTTCCAATGGTTGCAGCACCGTAGCCAATGACAGCGGCGACCATCAATGAGATAGAGACATTTCCAATGAGTCCTTTTGTTTTGGTTTCCGGTCCGAGGTCATAGGTCAACATGAGTGCAACAGCAATCACGTAGATGGTGGTCAAAGGCCACCACGCATCACCATTCGAATGGAGGAAGAAGGCTCCAGTGAGCATGCTTCCCACACTGAGAAACCACAATACGCCAACAAATCGCTTGGCTTCAGTTTCTGTGATGCGTTCAGAGGGGAGCGGCCTTGCAGGGTGGGCGACGAGATCGATGGCAGCATCTTTGATGTCGTTCATCGCATTGCCTGCACCCATGAATGTAAGGACTGTGAAAATCTGCACGACAACAGCCATGCCATCATTCGCACTCCAGTCGCCATTGATGCCGAAATGAGCACCTAAGGGTACAGTGATGGCTGCGAGAATCATGTTCTTCGGTCGCATTAATTCGACCAAAGCCAAGGTTTTCCCTGCCATGTTGCTACCTGTGCTCGGCGTGGGTTTTCATCCCTTTGCTATCAAGCAGCAGCAATTGACCAAACGCAGACCCGCATACGGAAGCCACCGATGTCGGTTCCTTCATCAAAGCCAACTTTGACGAATCGTCGGTCTCGTGCAAGCACATTTCCAAGCTGGTTCATCGTTGCACCCCAGCGGAATCGCTGGTTTACATGATCGAGGATGTCGGTGGTGTTCGCTTCACCCACGTTGCCGAGGTACGTGGCGATTTCAGTTCGCAAGCGCATGGTTCTGCTCATCATGCCTCACCTCGGATGATCCGGTTCGCACGTCGAGCAAGGCCTTGTACAGTCCTCGAGAGAAGGGTGGTTGGAACGTTCCGTCCTGGAACATACAGAGGTTGCCAACCCACAGCGGCAAACCGGGATGGGAGTTCGCCGCTGGGGTGAGCGTAGAGTGTGGTGGAGGTCTGACTCCAAGAAGGTGCCAGGGGTTCATCAGAGGTGCATGTTAAATCGCTGAATGACAAAGAGTCCAGTGGGTGATTTTGGTTGTCCATGATGCAAACTCATTGGCACCCGTATATCAAGCGACGAAGGACCCCTGAATTGAAACTAAACTAAATTTTCATGCGCAGTGGTCTGGTTTTCACTTTCAATCAAAACGAAAAGTGAAGCAAATGTGATTGATTGCTGAACCCCGTCGCAGGCCTATGATGCGAGATGGCTAAATACGAAAGGTCGGTGGCAAGAACATCCACGCTCGTATAGTGTAGTGGCCCATCATGAAGGACTCTCATTCCTTCGACCCGGGTTCAAATCCCGGTACGAGCACTCTTCTGGTCAGCTTCTATTACCCACAAGAAGC
>CM001443.1:1126614-1128467 GCA_000246735.1 uncultured Candidatus Poseidoniales archaeon
TTTCGTCAAACCCTTCAAGCCTTTTGTGCCAATAGATCCTATTCGCTTTCGTCGTCGCTATTCTCATGGTTCATCTCAACGGTGTAGAGGAATTCATCAATATCAATGACTCCGTTTTCGTCAGAATCTGCTGTATGGAATATGTCACGGAATTCATCGTTGGTGTAATGGACTCCCATGGCCTGAAGTGCATTGATGAATTCAGGGAGGGTAAGATGTTTTTTCGAGCCAAAATCAGCAGCTTTGAAGGTAGCATGGCGGAAGTCATGTTGTTCCTTGGTTGGGTTTGAAAAGTTCTCTCTCAGACTTTGGAACGGTGTGGTTCGAATCTGGCTGTGTTTCCGTCCATATCCAACATAGGTGATGCAACCTAGGCCAATTGCCGTTCCTGCGCCGATGAACGCCTTGTTACCCATGAGATAGATCAATACGATTCCAGCCACAATGCCCCAAATTTGAATCCAAGGGTAAAGATGAGACTTGTAGGAGGGCTGATACCAACTCTTTGCCTCAGGGGATCTTCGTAGTACAATCACACACGAGTTGATGAGAATAAAGACCATGATTTTGAAACCTGATGCTAATTTGGCAATGTCTTTTACTGGAAGCCATATGATGGCTAAAAGCATGATTAAACCTGTAAATATGATTGGCCAATGAGGCGTTTCAAACTTAGCATTCACAGTTTCTAATGCTTGAGGCAGTAGGTTGTCACGGGCCATCGCGAAAAGGAATCGAGATGCTGCTAGAATTCCAGCGAGAGCCATTGAAATCATCGTTAAAACAGCCAAAGCAGCAGCCAGTAATCCAATCGTAGAGCCTGCAACCAAGTCTACGAATCGATAAGCAGGGTCTTCAATGGGTTCTCCATTTTCCATGAACCACATGTCTGGCATTGCAGCCATCATTGTGTATGTGACAAGGCAGTACAAGAGCGTTGCAATGAGCAATGAGATCATGATTCCTGCTGGAAGATTGCGCCCCGGCTCCTTAACTTCGCCTCCGATTGCTGCAACCTTTGTGACTCCTGCATAAGCAACGAATACAAATGCGGCAGTTTCTGCAACTGTCGTAAGACTTTGATCAAAAGCTCCTGTGTTTTGTGCATTTGATATTGGGCGTGAGAAATCTGTTGATGGCTCAAATAGAGCCATAATGCAAACGATGAATAAAAGGAGGAGCGTTAATGAAAGGATTGGAGCCTGTATGGCTTTGACCTTTTTCAGCCCTAGAATGTTGATTGCTGTAATGAGTACAAGTGCGAAGATGGAAACGAGTTGAACATTGATCTCAATCTCAAAGTACGTGGTTAATGCGTACATATAGGCGGAGGACCCGATGAGAGCAAAGGATGCTTTGAGGAGAAATGAAGCCCATAAACCCAGCCCACTAATGGTTCCCAAAAGTGGTCCATAGGTTCGTTCAAGGTAGACATAAGAGCCACCACTCGAAGGCATAGCAGATGCTAATTCAGATTTAGAAAGCGCTCCTGGTAGCACGACCGTAGCGGCTAGGAGAAAAGCGAGCCATATTCCTGGGCCCATGATGTTAGCAGCAAATGCTGGTATAACAAAAAGTCCAGAGCCCAGCATTGAGGAGAGTGAAATAATGACGACACCCCAAAGACCAATGGTTCGATTGAAAACAGAAGTCAATTCACCTTTGGCTTTGGAAATTTTATCAGTTAAGATCGAAGTTGATGGTTTTTTAGACAGAGAAAGACCTCATTTTGTTGTCAAAAACCAATTTAATCGGATGATGATAATCGTTTCACAGAATCAACCGCATTTATGGTTTTGGGTTGAAATCAATGATCTTAGGGGTATTTGGTCATTGAAACTCGTGCAAGGGTA
>CM001443.1:1128567-1134128 GCA_000246735.1 uncultured Candidatus Poseidoniales archaeon
CGAGCCCTCAAAGACGAAGTTAAGGAACTCAGAAAGGAAGGGTACACGCCAGAATCTATCAACCGGAAACGCGGATTAGTTGCTGACTTCCAACACATCTTGAGAGAGGATGGAAGAATTTCCCGGAAACAATTCCTCGAACGTGTTCGTTCGAAATACTCCTTCGCTGACTTAGGTAAGTTGCTGATTGAGGTCGAGCGGGAATTGACAGCCTCTGGGCTTATCATCGTCCACATAGGAGGTGACATCGAATGGAATCACAACTGACAGAATTGATCGAAGAATTCCAACAGGACCTTGAACTTCAATCCAAATCACACCGAACAATTTGCTCCTACGTCAATACGGTACGATACCTTGTTCCCATCTTTGACGAGCTTGGGTTGGAATTCTCTACCGTGGACATTCATCGGCCGCAGTAGCCCGTAGCCTCAACGCTAGAGGCATTACAGGCAAACGTGGAGGGCAATGGCAAGGTCAGTTCGTGAAGCGAACGATTAGCCATACATTTCATACCAATAGAGTTGATTTCCCCTTCCCAAGTAAATGGGGAACAATGCCGTGGCATAGGAATTAGATTCTAAACCGATCCCGTATTATAGACACGGCAAATCATTTTTCATCCGTTCAAGGTAGGTCACTAACTTCACTAACCAACTTGAATTTCACGCCCTCTTTCCCATGTAGTCATCTTCGTTTTTTTCGAACAATGTTCTGTCACCAAGGTCCACGTTCATGAAACGTATAAACCGAGTTCACGGGTGGCATTGTCATGGACAACTTCGAGTACCTCACTGTCTCGTATGTTCTCATTACCGGCATCGGGATGTCTCGGTTGTTTGTATCGCTGGGAACGATTGTCGAAGAGAGAGCTGTCTTGGAAGGGGAAGATCGGCCGCAGTTTCACTGGATGTTGACGACGTGGATTCTGTTGCTCATAGCCATTATCTCGTTGTCTTGGCATGCCTTCTACAAGTGGAACCTTGCGTATGAAGATCCGCAATCTCAACTTTCCCCATTCTCCACCCTCGCCTTGACATTGCTTGCTGGTTGCTTTTACATTCTCATGGAATTGCTGTCTCCCGAAGCTTCCGAAGACGGGAAAATCGACATGGAACGCCACTTTCTATTGATTCGTCCACACCTTGCACGCTGGGTGACTGCTTCGATGCTGGCCATGATTTTGGTCTTCTTGACATTCAGTCACGATGTCACAGGGAGTTTCACTGAAGTGTATCGCATCAGCACCGCAGCACAACTCGGTTTGCTCGTGAACATTGGTTGGATCATCCTGGTCACACCGTTGTACTTACCTGCCCAGCAATGGCGAGATTTAGCGGTGATGTTGACCGGTTTTGGAATGGTCATTGGCATGACATTGGGTACGCCAAGCTACTCCTTGATTCAGGACGATCCCGATCTTGACGGTGTCCTCAACAACGATCTTTGTGAGGATTCAGACCTCTGGTTTTGGGAAGAAGTGGATCAATTTGGATGCACCTTTTCCCAGTTAGACATGAACGGTAACGGTGTGATTGATGACGACGGTGATGGTGTGTACGATCGATTTGATGATTGCCCGAACACTGCAGCAGGAGATACTGTTAATGACGATGGATGCTCCATTCCGACAGGTGGTTAGATGGACGTAGGTGATGCATTTCTCTTTCTCCACATCGTGTGTGGCAGCCTCGCTCTTCTGACGGCAGGTCTTGCCTTCGTGACACAAAAAGGTCCTAAATTTCACGCAAAAGTCGGGCGTTTTTACGCCCTCGCTATGATGGGCGTCGGTCTTACTGCGGGTGGATTGTGGTTGTTGGGCAGTACAGATTTCCTTCTTTTTGTGGCCTTTTTTTCAACCTACATGGTTCTCGTCGGTTGGAGGCTCGGGCACAACAGGAAAGGAGCGGTGGCAAGGGTCGATCAGTTCCTTATTGGCATGGGCGCCGTTGGCACGATGGGCCTTTTCGTCATCTCGATTGACATTGCATTCCTTGGGAGTGGCCCTTGGGACGAAGGAGCAAGTTTCGCCATTGTAACATTCGTGTTTGCATGTATCTGTGGCGCACTGACCTACGTCCAACGCCTTTCTTTGGGGAACGGCGTTGCTCCCCGTGGCAAGGACCGAATCAGACTTCATGGCCTCTTTATGGGCGCAGGTACCATTTCAACCGTCACAGCTTTCTCGGTGACGGCGATCGGTGGCGGGATTGTCATCTGGCTTTTGCCAACCGTGATTGGAACGCCGTTGATTGGATGGAATCTATCGGGCCTTCGAAGTGGGCGCGTACAAATCCCAAACGGATCAGAATCTGCCGAGATCGCTCTTGAACCTCTTTCGTGAGGTGCATGTCGGAACGGTACCCACTGCCAAACCGCCAGACTCCCCAGCGTTCCAACCCTCAGTTTGACGTCCATCTAGTGCAGGTTTCCCGGTACGAGCACTCGATGACTCTTTACTCAACGTGCGATGTTGTGCGATAGGTGCTTTTTCCGATGGCAATCATGGTGACGCGGTCTGTTGCAATGATTCGGTATTGCCCATTTTCCATATCAAAGACGGCTTTTAGATTGTAATCTGCGGGGTTGTATGACATGGCATCCTCCGCAGCATGAGTGTTGTTTTCATCTCCATTCGCCTCGTTCCAAACGCCTATTCTTGCGGTCATATTGCGAAGTGTTCCATCGCGCTTTTCAAATTGAATGGTAAAGTTCGTGTTAGGGTTTTGACGTATTAGCCCTAAGATTCTTGATTCGGGTAGAAATTCTCGACCGGATGTTGAGGGCCGGCCAGGAATATAGGGTTGGCGAGCTGGGGGGGGAGGAGGCAGTGAAGTTAGTTGTTCTGCGGTGAGTATGGAGTGGAGTGTTCTTGGAACTGCTGCAGGATTGAACTCAGTACGACCCAGAAGTAACATCATGCTGGCGATCATATCCGTATGCAAAGGACGTGGACGCGCATGCGTCGAGCGGACACAGGCATTCGAATTGTTGAGGTGAATTGGAAGATGATCTGTTGCGAATCGTGATTTCATCCCAAGATCGACATAGGCTGCCTCAAGTGGGAATAGTTCAATCGTTTGTTCATTGATTGTTCGTTGAAGTGAAATACTGTTTCCGACTATTATGGGCGTCCATAGAGTGCTTGAGAGAATGGTTTCACACCAACGCAGCGCTCGATGTACTGCATCAACTCTCTTTTGTTCAATCATTTCTGGTGGATTAAGCAGGCCAAAAGGAGTTTTGTGATTCATAAATTGTGAAAGAATTCAACTCTTTATAATAAATAAATCGAACATTGAAACTCATTTGTTATGGTAGAGCTGATTGAAATCTACCTATTCCATGGTATTTGCAGATCATATCTCAGTACGAGCATTCCTTTGATGTCATTATGTGCATTGCTTGTTCAACCATTTTGGTTTGCTCGTGGTCTTCAGGTTCAATGGACGGTAACTTCTGAATCTGCGCCTCAACTATGTCATCAAGTTCTGCAAGAAGATATTCAGGAGTCGGGATATGTACTTCCAGCATCGTGAGACCCGTGAAACCGTTTGTCATGTCAGAAAAAATCAATCGAGGTCCGCTGAGTAACTATCTTCACTTACCTTAAGAGTCAGACCAGTTACTTCAAACACTTTTTGGCCTGAAAAGCCGTCTGGTAATCTGAGAGACTGCTGACCCGGGGTGCGTATTACGTAATTCGTCGAGGTGTTCGATTGACCCGATTCTTCGTCGTAGGAATGATAATTGTATTCTGTAATAAAGGACGTGGACGAGAGGTTAATTCTCATCTTTTCCTTTTGAGGTTTGTTAAACCAACTGGTTCTTACGACTACGGTGTTTTCCAAACCTAAATGAGCGATGTATGCTTTTTTGGTGAAAGCAGCATACACCGCAAAGAGGTAAAGGATGCTTAAGATCGCCATGCATGCTGCCCACGAGGTTGAATTTGCAGGTATGATTACATTCAGACCCCAATATATGTCTCTGTCGTACGTTCCAAATCCAATACTTCCGAAGAGAAAACCTCCGACGAAAATTGCTATACAGGTTTGAGCGATAACCGAACTTACAACTTCGCGAGGCTCATGAGGGATGAAACCATCAGGTGCATTCTGTGATGAACCCTGCGGGTCTTCTTCCGAAATCGGCATTGGTTTTTCTACGGAATTGCTTGGCTCTGAAGAGGATACTTTTTGCTGTGCAATTGTCGAGTCTGCATCCTTATGAACTTCTGCCCAAAAGGTTTCTTTTGGTTCGGACTCTTCTTCGGATTTATCTTTGATTTGCAGCAAGTAGTTGAGTGAATCAGCCATATTTTCTGCTTCCGTTTGAGTGCCCGATTGAATCTCAACCAAAGGTATTGCATACTTCGACTGAGTAAGAGACCGTTCATCATCAGGATTTTTCAATACAATTCCAGTTACATGTACTTTGTAGGAACTCGAATCGCCATCCGAATCAGTTGACTCAACCCAACGCGTGTAATACTTGATTTCAGTTATGTCTGCTCGAGGTGTGTTGACATGAATCTCAGGCGTTGCGATGTTCAATCGCTCATAGAGAACTTCGAGATGCTCATCATGTACATACAGAATTTGTTCTCCGCGCAGATTCAGCAAAAAGAAAATGAAAAGAATAAAGAATGCAAAAACTGCGATCCCCGTCATCGACCAATTTGTGGTGGTAATTCCGTTGAACACATATGCAAGGGCAATGAGCGACGCTAGGAGCATTCCAAAAGCCATTCCTAAGGACCCGTTTCCTCTTACCACCACTTTCAGTACCCCGTCCTCCCACCTGATTCGTGTGTCCAATTCCCCCGAATTTTGAATGTTCATGAACCTCTGGTCCATGGTATCGGCTTCATTTGAAAGCGATGAAAAGTCTGTTCCACTTCCATGAAAAGTGGAGGTTTGCCCTAGCCTCGAGCGAATGAGCAGACTCACATATCCAAATATGGAAAGAGGGAGGAGAATTGGTATCAATTGCATCAGTGCAGAATATTCTTCTTCAGCCTGGACTTCCCGAACCTTGATTTCAGCACCATCGTTTTCATCCACCGTGAAACGGATGGAATACGTGTCGAATTCAGCCTCACCGCCGTAAAGACGACCAATGCATTGAAACCCATCGATTGGAGCATTTTCAATGATCAATTCACATTCTGCAAATTCCTCACATGATTGGTAAGATGCACCAAATTCGTTGCTGTTGAGAATTTCCACGTTAACCGATTTACCTTCTGTGGCATAGACATTGTAGTAGTTGAAGAATGGATTATACATCTCCAGTTCATAGGTTCCGGGCGCTTGTTGCTCGAAAACCAGTTCTCCTTCATAGTCTGTGGAAGGCGACCCAATATCAAAGAGAAAGGCGCTAAACATGAGCAGAATCATGACGGGGATTCCAAATTTGACAATGCTATTCATACTAGGTGCTTATTCGTGCCCATGATAAGTATTGGCCAAGTAAGGTTTGTATAAATTATGTGAAAGAACTCCTCGGAATCAGAATGAACATGCACTTAATGGAGGATTTACCATGGTATTTGCAGA
>CM001443.1:1134143-1136541 GCA_000246735.1 uncultured Candidatus Poseidoniales archaeon
CCAAAAACTCCTTTCCTCGACCATGAGGTGACATTGTACTGGGGTATAGAAACCTTTCACCGGACAAAAATCAACTCGAAGAAATCAACCCGAACGGGAGAGCATCGAACATCGATCGTTTGGTGAAGCGAGGCCTAATGGTTCGAACTGCCCCGCATCAAGGGGGTGTTCTCTAAATTGAGTCGGTTTTGTCAGAGGCTACGAACGCATCGGTAATAGTCCGGACGGAGCGTGTATGAATTCCGTTATGATGGACTCTCTATAGATTAATTAATTATCTAATTCCCGAGACTGTTCAATAATGACACAAACCAAATGGTAACTCCAAAAGCAACAATGCCTCCGATTTTAAAAATCGTCATGGCACCATTCGCCATCGCTATCTTTCCGCTCCGTTTCCATTTAAACGCCAAAGAGCCAGCAGCTACAGGCAAGCCAAGAGCAATCAACACGACATTCCAAAACCCAACCTGGTCAAGAGGAACCGTAAAACCAATGCCGATTAGCAGGAATCCAGCCAGCCCCGCAATACCTGAACCGGATAAGAAACTGCTTCGGGATTCCTCTTGTGGCTGGTCACCCTCTTCATTGACTGCTGTTTCTCCCACACTAATTCCAAGATTTTGCCGGTATTATAGTTGCTTCCGTTTTCATTAATTTTCCTCGCAGCATGGTATTTGCAGATCGCTTTCCTGTGCGAACGTACCCCATACCTCATCCAGTTCTTGGCAAACCCTGTGACTCACTCTTTTTCACGTTGCGAAAGAACCAATCTTCGAGGTCTTGTTTTGGTTGAGGATTCTTTTGATTCAGACAAAAAGGGATATTTTTGCACAACGAGGGAATTTATTCTCTTATCTGCGGCTTGGATACTGAAGAATGGATACGCGATTTTTTTCGGAATGCCTGCGGTATTGACCAAATCCCGCATTGCTTTCTTGTACCTTCTCGATTGTGCAGAACTTAGAAGTGCACCGATTAGAAGAATTGCAAATCCAACAATCATACTTCCCCAACACACCGTAGCATCACCAGAGAATGCGTCTTGAAACGAAAAAATTGGAATCAGGATCATGAATACCAAACCGAATATGAGGGGCAGAGTACCAGGGTCGGGCTCTTCCTTGATCTTGATGAACGCCTCGTACCTTTCAATCACGAGCCTTTCTTCATCATGTTCAACTTGGTCCATGCTTTTTTCACCCGCCTTTCTTGGATTAACCTTACTTCGCCTGAAGTTCCTCACATTGTGGTAAAGTGATGTTCACAAATTCCAGTTTGCCAATCACACGAGTTAGCGTCTTCTTTCAGATCTGTTTCCCAGTAGGTGAGTTTTCCTATGACTCCTATTGAGAGAATGAGCGAAGAAAGGATTACCAACCAATCGAATGCCAGTGCATTAGTTGTTTTGATGTACCCTCTGCAGCAAGCCAATCGACGTTTTCTCCTCTCCTTGGTGCGGGATCATTTCGTCTTCGGGTTGAGATTTTAGAGTTCTAACAATCGATATGGAGAAGAAGCCGAACGCAAGCAACCACATCAAAAATGGAAGAAAATCAAGTGAGGTATCAAAGTTCATCCAATACGTGAAAAAGTTCTGATTTTGTATGATTGCACTTTCCATCGCATCAGCATCTTCGTCACCAATTTCCGATGAGGATCGAATTTCAAATACAGGGACTAAATCATAGAAAGCGGGTTTGTTTTGCATCTGATCCCCTTCACGGCGATCCAAATAGAATGTCGTGGTTGATTCACCTGCGATTATTAGGCCCGAAAGTTGTTCTGACTTGATCTCAATTTCACTTCCCAGATATATTGGCAGGGCACTGGGTATCACATCAATGAGTGAAAAGGTTCTCAACAAATTTGCTTGAATAGAGCGCTCAGTAGCACTTACGGTGGTCGAACAAACTTTCACTGGAATTCCCTTCAAAACCTCTTCTTGATCACAAGTAAGATCGGCGATTGCGTATCCCGAAACATCGACTTTATCTCCTTGTCCAGTGATAAAACCACCAGTTGTTCCAGATATTTCTTCCGGGGTTATGAGTCCAAGTGTTGCCTCCTCCATTCTGTCATTTCTCCATGACAATTGTGAGGAAGAATCTTTTTCGATCAGCTCACCTTTCTCGCATGAAGATTTCTCACCGCTACAAATCGTGTAATTTGTACCATCTCCATTGACAACTCCGTTAGAGCCGAAGTACGTCTGATTTGATTCCAAAGATGCCCATCCAACGGTTAAGTCCGATGAATCACCTGAGGCTAAATATGCGTTTACAGGATCGTGCCAGCCCAAGAGCCAATTGTTGATCGATTGAGTGAGGTACGGGGTTGTTGCGAAATTGCTAATTAGAAATTCTTCAACAAATTCACCAAAAATTGAATCCAAAAG
>CM001443.1:1136557-1138437 GCA_000246735.1 uncultured Candidatus Poseidoniales archaeon
CTCGACTCGCAGAATTTGTATCGATGTCATAAGCAGAAGCGATGACATCGACACCCCATGGTTCGGTTTCACTCTGAGTGCCTGATACATACCCAGGTGCCACTTTCCCAGATAATTCACCATAGAGGAAGAGAAGCGCACCAGATGAGGTTGTTAACCCAAGTGGACCATAGAGAATATTGGCAGATTGCTCAGCGGTTAAGGAGATTGCAGACAAGGGGTTGCCATTGGCCCAATCTCCGCCCTGGTTCATGCTGTAGGTCAGGTATCCACCAAAAATTGGGTCTTCATTGCCAAAAGAGGTATTGACAAATTGGCCGGCGTTCAACGTTCCACTTCCGCCAAGAAGGGCCATTTGCAACGAGGTTTCTGAGGTCGCCCAACCTTCAGACCAAAGCGCTATTGCCTCATACTGACCACTGTTGAGTCCAAAGGTCGACATCGCTTCATTGGAATCCATTCCCAGAAACGTACTCAGACCAAAACCAGTTCCTGCGGAGTTCTTGGCGAGCAATCCAACGGGCGAGTCACTGCCATCACCGTTCTTCAGTAGGTTAAGGCAATCGACATCTGAAAAATCAACATCGAGTAGATTGTTTAAACGGTTTGCAATATCCTCACTATCGGTAAAAGGTGAACCACCTCCATTGGATTGAAATTCTAATCCAATTGCAATGTAGAGGGACCAATCCCGTATGAGTGTCTGCGCATAATCGGGGACGAGTGAATCTTCTTCCCCGTCATCATTGGTATCGATCATTTCAGTAGCAAGATAGCCATATGCAGTCGCCCGTTGGAGGCTCACAGAGTTTGTTGGATCTTCTTCTATGGTTGAAAGGAGCGTTTCAGGCTCCCCCATGCTAATGAAGGCGACCGGGCCTAAGTCGTTAACCAAGGATACATTGAACAGAGGGTCCGATGGATGAAGTGAAGAATACAATGCTGAATCAATGCCTTCCATGAAATTGGCCACAGGAAGCGGATTTCCGTCAAGGAGATTAGGTAAGATTACACTTACTTCACCAGCTGCTTCAGCAGCGCCTAAGGCCGTATAACCGTATGAGCCAAAACCTGCACCGCCAATCGTGCTGGTCATCGAGGTAATATGGTCGGCTGTTGCAATCCCTGCTTGCGTGGTATTGAGGTCCTGATCCATCATTCCGCTTGCGAAACCAATTTTTGTCAAATCCATGATTCCATTGATTGCGCTCCCAGTCGCTCCAATGATTTGTGGTCTGAATTGTATATTCAATTGTGTGAGTTGCTCGTCGCAGGAATTTTTACTCTCCGAAGAACATTCGAAGGAATTGACCACATTATAGGTTAATTCACCTTTACCAGCATCATGGTTTAGCAATGTTTTATGTGAAGTGATTTGGTAGGTGTAGGGGCCTTTCCTCTCATATTCAGGGGGGATTTGATTTTCTAGAACCTGATCAGCATTGGTTAAATTCCATGCATAATAATCACGAGTAGAAACAGAAGTAGCCCAACTCTTCTCGACCGAATCACAATCACCATCTTGACCACAGATTGTATCCAGCGGGTACGTAGCAAAGTTGTCATCGATGGCTCCAGCAACAGCTGAAGTGAAGACAATGGGGAGGAGTGTGAGGTTGAGGAGCAAACAGACGAGGCCAAATCCGATTAAGAATTTACTACTACGAACCAGTTCCACATACTGAAATTATCAATTCGGCCGTTAAAGTTTGAGCCGGTTGTTAGTCACAGTGTGTCTTTGGGTGTTTGAAATAATTTACGCGTTCAAGGGAGGGTTGCTCTCGAATCGCTGGCATCAATGCAGAGGCTAGAACCCGGCATGTAAGCCTTCAAACTCCATTTTTGGAGTGGAATGCTTTTCAAATGAATTTAATTTTAAA
>CM001443.1:1138452-1151418 GCA_000246735.1 uncultured Candidatus Poseidoniales archaeon
ATTGCCGGCATAATCTTTAATCAATGTACCCTTATGATCAAACATGGTGACCATCCTATGCCCTCATTGTGAAGAAGAAATTGAACTCGAGGATGATGCCAGTGGTGAGTTTGCATGTCCGTTCTGTGAAGGTGAGTTCGAATGGAACATGGAACCTGAGACCGTTAGCGCAAGAGGCGCTTCTGCTGGGGGCGGCACAGCTCGAACAGGAGGAGGGATCCCGCCCATTGATCCGATGGCATGGGTCGGACATGGATTATCCATTTTCATGTTCATCTTCGTGATCATCTGCCTCGGCTCAGGCAGCCTCTACTCAGTCACAGCGAGTGTGTCGGCTGAAGGACAAACTGTTGATCTAATTGACGTCAGTTATGGTGTGAACGATTATTCCGGCACAGAATTCATTAGCCCAGTCTCATCAACATATGTTGATGAAATTGCCGAAATGGAAGCTGAAAGAGCAGAATGGTGTGAGTGGTTTCCAGATGAATGCAGCACTTACCTTGTAAAAGAAATTGAGATTATAGAGAATTGGAATACTGCAGGAAATTATCTTGGATTTTTTGCAATTATAGCCCTCCTGTCCTCCATAGCAGTGGTCATGTTCAGGCTTATTCTCATGCTAGACCTAATGGAAGCAGTGGTCCTCAACGAACAAATGTATGTCACGAGCACGTATGCCAAAACATTCCTTCCATTTTTCACCGGTGGATGTTTGTTGATTGGGATGATTCTTTTCATGATTCTATCTCCCGGTGCAACCTTGTATGAAGGCCTTTTGAATGAAGAATTTCCAAGTGCAGAACTTTCCTCTGGGTTCGGAATGGTCGTATGGCTCTCACTTCTTCTTTCCATAGGGTATTCAGTGTTCTCTATTTTTGAGATGAATGTGGAGTGAGGTCAGGCGCGTCAAGGCCACCACGGCAGTGCCATCCTTTCATCCATTGATCACCGTGACTGTTTACAAGTCTATCAATCAGTGAACTCTGAACAAGAAATGGCAAGTCAAACTCCTTCGACGATGATGGCGCTGAGGTGTAAATTCAACAGAAAGGTCTGGTTCGCAGGCACCTCCTTTTTTTACTACTTGGGTATGGATTTAACCATGCGGGTTGCTCTTTGCTTAGTTACACTAGTTTTACTCGGCGTGCCATTTGGACACATGATCACTTCAAATGATGATGGGCCACTTGATTCGGTGTTTGATTTAGATCACGATTCCAGCAACAGTGCAGCTCGCTCATCATCCTACACCGTCAGCCCAGCAAGCGGTTGGACAACAGGTGGGGAAGAACTGACCATCACAGGAAGCGGCTTTTCCGACTTGGCCTTTTCCAACACAACGGATGATGGAATGAACCATCAATGGGTGGAGACAACGATGGACTATTCAGATCAAGCCGGCGTATGGAATGCCGTTGCTGTCGATTCAAACGGCCACATCCATGTCGTGCAAATCAAGGATGAAAGTTACCAAATCCGCCACAGTGTGAATGACGGAACCGGTTGGAACACTGTGGGTATCAACACTTGTGGTGCCACATATTGTGGGGACATTCACATGGTCATTGATAATAATGACCACATACACTTGGCTTACACGACCTACACTCAATGGGATGAAACCCTCGTTTACATGAACTACGATGGAACATCATGGACGGATACTGTCGTCTCAAACTCGGCTCACTTTGGACCGATCGGTATCGCAGTTGACTCGAACAACCATCCCCACATCTCCTATGCTGCCGATGGAGCGGATCAATGCGGGAATGGACTTCGCCTTGCCTCATACACTGGAACTGCTTGGTCATTTGATACAGTTGAGGCGGGAGGCAACCGTGGTTGTGATTCTGCCATTGTGATTGATGAAAGCGATCATATTTACATCGCCTATCAAGACCGTGACACCTCGAAACTGAAGATCGCAACAGACAAAAGTGGTTCTTGGGACTCCTATCTGGTTGATACAGGAACATCCCCGAGCAGTATGTATCCAGGGTACATGACTTCGATGGCCATGGACCAGCAAGGACAATTCCATATTGCTCATCAAGATAGCAAAGATGATGATTTACGATACTCAACGGGCGCTCCGAACAACGGGTGGACCCACACTGTTGTGGATTCGAGTGGGTCCACCGGTCGGGATCCTTCGATTGCAATTGACGCTGCTGGCCAACCCCACATCGTCTACCACACCTGGTCGGGACAGAATCTAAAATATGCAACAATCGATTCGGCCACCTCCAGTTGGACCGTGACCACAATGGCGAGCGGTGCTGAAGTGGGGGAGGGGAACTCTCTTTTCATCGATAAAAGTGGGGTTATGCACGTTCCATTTAGTGACGCAACAAGTGGTGTCCTGAAGTATGCTACAAAATCAACGGGCTTGAGTCAGACGAATGAGATGAGGGTCCAATTTGGGCAATATGGCTCCGTTACTGGGTCTGTGGTCAACGACACAACCATCGTTGTCACTTCTCCGACAGCCGGGCAAACTGGGGACACCATTGACCTTACGCTCTGGGATAAAGACGGTACGAGCCACTCAACAGGTGTGTCGTTCACATTCATTTCCCCAGATGACCTTGACAGCGATGGTGTGCTCAACGATGATGATGATTGCCCGAACACTGCTGGTGACTCGACATCCGGCGAAGTCGGTTGTCCTGACAGTGATGGTGACGGGTTCAGTGATTCAACCGATTCATTCCCTGCAGATGGCTCTGAATGGGGCGATGCTGATGGTGATGGCGTTGGCGATAACGCCGATGCTTTCCCAAACGATGCGACTGAAACCCTCGATACCGACGGTGATGGGGTTGGTGACAACAGCGACGCATTCCCGAACGATGCCAGCGAAACCCTCGATTCAGACGGAGACGGTGTTGGCAACAATGCTGATGCGTTCCCAATGAATGCGCTCGAAACGCTTGATTCCGATGGTGATGGGGTTGGTGATAACGCTGATGCGTTCCCGAACGATGCAAATGAAACGATGGACACCGACGGCGACGGGATCGGCGACAACAGCGATCCGAACCCAACTCAACACAGCGGGAATGACACCGATGGTGATTCAATTGCAAACATCGATGACGCTTTTCCCAATGATGCCACACAGTGGCTCGATGCTGACGGTGATGGTTATGGCGACAACGCATCGGGGAACAACCCTGATGCGTTCGTAAACCTCTCCACGCAATGGACTGATTCTGATGGTGACGGCTATGGTGACAATTGGGGCGATGCATCATGGAACTCGACTCGCCTGTTCATATGGCCAGGACAATTTGTTGTTGGAGCGGTTCTTGCAGACCATTGCCCGACTGAAGCTGGCAACTCCACCGTGGACGGCTACTTCGGTTGCCTCGACATCGATGGAGACGGCATTGCTGACCTTTACGATGACGATGTTGGAAACAATTCGGGAACCCCCTCCAACGAAACAAATCAAACGGGGCCTGCTGATTCTGATAACGACGGCGTCGATGATTTGTACGACCTTTGCCCGAATACAGTGGCCTTTGGCTATGTGGACGTCGATGGGTGTTTAATCGATGAAGATGGCGATGGTGTGGATGATTTCAAAGACGATTGCCTTGGTACGACATCCGGAGCAACCGTCGATGAAAACGGCTGCCCTGTGGCCGTGGACGAGCCGAGAAGTTTCTTGGAATCCCTAAGTTCGGGTGATCGAGGCGCCGTTGTCCAAACGGTTGGCGTGGGAGCGATCATTGTTGCTTTGTTTGGTTTCTTGCAGACGAACTTAGTCGCCGCATTGCTTCCCGATTCGATTCGCTGGCTTCGCGTCTTCCGGGCAAGTTCAAAACTCAACGCTGAGGAAATCCGTGAATTGGAGTACCTCAAATCCCTTGTTCAAACATATTACCAAGACCCTGAAGTGTTGCACGATGAATTATACCAAATGAAATCCGAACTCACCGCCCGTTACACAAACAGTGAGATCAAGAAGGTCACGTTGGAGAAACTCAACACGCTCATTGCAGATTTACTCGCAATGGATCCATCCGATGTGAGTCGAGTTGCACACAATGATGCGTACTTCGGCCTTGGTGGCTCGATGGACACGGACGCACGAATGGAATACATGAACCAAGATGTGTTGATGCGGTCAATGGATACTGACCTCGATCACGGCGCAGGAGTCGCTGATGTGCAAAGCCATGCTGGCCACCCTTCGAAAGAAATGCAAGGGAGGCTCAATGAATCGGATGGGCACGAATACCTCGAGTACCCTACAGGCAGCGGAGCATGGTATTACCGTCGTTCCTCCAACGCTGAATGGAACGAGTGGGCTCAATAAGTCGTGTTCACCTGTCACACGGTGATGTGTGCTCGAACCACATCATCCAACACTGGGCTGTTGTGCGGTTGAATCAGACAAAAGACACGTCTTTGCTGAAGAGAAGGTTCCACAATTCACGCCCATCCCAGTTATCTTCGCCGGAGAAGTACAGGTTGCCCTCGTGGACATGGATGTCGCCGATGTTGCCGCCAATTGGTTTCAAATCAATGACTTGCCATGTGGTTCCGTTGATTGAATGATGGGCCCACAATTCTTCGCCTGATGTTCCATCATCGGCAGAGAAATAGACGGTGTACTGATTCACTGTGAGTCCCGATGGGCCACCTGAGCCACTGGTTGACTGAATGTCTGAGATCTCCCAAAAGGAATTGTTCTGCGAATCGTACACCCAGAGTTCGAAATAGGTCCCCGAAGAGGCTTTCATGTACACTTGTGTGCCGAGAACCACCAAGTCTGAGGGCATGCTGGCCGCAACACCGGGGCGGATATCGGCTGCCACCCACGTTGAATTGTTGTTGATCTCGTAGGCATGTAATTCAGTGCCGGCACCGCTGCCATCGTTTGCTGACATGTAGATTGTCGTGCCCATTGAAACAAGATTTGTCGGTGAAGATGCAAGGATTCCAGGGTTGATGTCCTTGACCATGAAGGTGGTGTTTGTGGTTGTCTCATGTTTCCACAATTCGACATTCCCATTGTTCACTCCCGCTGAGAAATAAAGGTCAGAATGTACAGCGATCAACGATGATGGTTGGATGTCTGCCTCAACTTTCCACACACTGTAATTCAAAGTTTCATAGGCCCAAAGGTCAAACAAACCAATGCCGGTGGAACCCGTACTGTCTCGCGCTCCGAAGAACACCGTTGTCCCGATGAGCGTAAATTCGCTAGGATAACTTGATCCTCCGGGGAAAATCTCTGTAATTTGCCATGCTGTTCCGTTGGATGGTTCAAAGACATACGGTTTGACGTTGAAGCCTTGGTCTTGTCCTGCGAACATCAATTGTGAACCAATCGCTCGCATGGAGAGAACACTGCCAGAATACACCAGTGAAATGTTTCCATTTTCATAGGCCCAGATTCCACTTGCAGTACCGTTGTTTGCGGTGAAGTACATCGTTGAATTAATCGTAACGAAGTTCGACGGATCACTGTGCCCTGATGGATTGATATCTTCGACGAGTTGAACTTCAAAGGTGGTGCAAATCAACATGCTCGAAATGATTTCTCCAGATTCAAGTGCGCCATTCAGCGCAATCCCGTTGCCTGCCCCGTTGTCCATGCCCTGCTGAAGCAGTTCACCCGTTCCATTGCATCCAAGATGAGAAGGTGCAATCGAAAGGCGAGCCACCATCATTGTCAGGGTCGAACTTCCATCGGTACCATCTGCTCCATCGGCACCATCAGCACCATCTGAGCCGTCTTGTCCGGTGTTGCCATTGCAAACCACCACCACTGAATCCACTTCATTAAGGGAAAGCGTATTGTCACCGTTATCATCAATCCCAGTTTCAACGATGGTTCCACCGTTTTGACAACCCTCAACAATTGATTCAGCACGGGTGACAATCAACGAGGCCAACCCGTTGCTTCCAGACGTGCCGTCTGCACCATTTGCACCCGCTTGACCATCTGTACCATCCGCTCCGTTGATGCCATCAACACCGTCGGTGCCGTTTGTGCCACTGGTACCATCCGCACCATTTGTGCCATTGAGTCCAGTTTGGCCCGTTAGGTCAATCGGTGTCCATATGCTGTTCTGGCACACTTGGAACGCTGCATCAACAGCGATGAAAAAGATTTGATTGTTGACATCTGCATTGCATTGGGGGAGTGTGTCGGCAGTCGTGACAAGGTGGAAACTTGATCCGTCACTTCCGTTTGTGCCTGCAGTGCCAACGTCGCCGGCTGGCCCTTGAGTGCCTTCCGCATTGGAAATCGAATAGAGGGAAAATGGAACCAGAACGAGCATGGCCACCAAGAGAATCGCAGGCACAGTGGAATTGGCTGTCAGAGGTGAGGTGGTTTTACTGGGGGCTTCGAAGGTCTCAGCAAAGATAGCAGGGGAAGGTTCAGTTGAAATGGATTCAACATTCAATTGTTCAGAAACCAGTGATTCAGCTACTTGTGCGATACTTTTTGACGCCTCTTCAGCGCGGTGGGTTGTGATTTGCTCATTCGTCCATCCTTGAGCAAGCAGTTGTTCATCCGTCCACATAGCCTTTGGTTTTCCAGATGTATATATTCCGCTTGTGGTGCAATGATTTGACGCGTGTCGGTACAATATACCGATTCGGGACTTTTTTTCGACGGCATGCAACGCCTCATAATTCGGATTGTTTTCGAGCCTTCTCGACTGTGGACCAAGCCCCGCCGTTGTAAGCCTCTAGGCCTGCTTTATTCAGGATTTTAGCAGCCCGTCCAGAACGCATTCCGCTCGCACAGCATGTAATGATGACTTTGTTTTGTTTTCGGAGCGATGCCATCTTTTTGTCAATGGTTTGAAGTGGTATGTTCTGTGAATTTTTCCCATGACCACTGCGAAATTCTGCTGGACTGCGGACATCGATGATGATGGCTCCATCATCGATCAGTTGGCTTGTGTCTGGTCGGTCCGAACCAAAAGAAACGACGGAGGAATGGAAACATAGACTCACCTTATTCGTAACTGACTGGCATCCCAGCGTCCTTCCAACCATTAATCCCAGTCTCAAGTTCAATGATGTTCGTGAATCCAAGGTCGACCAAAGTTTGTGCAGCGTCTTGTGAACGGTTGCCACTTCGACAGTAGAGGAGAATCATCGTGTCCTTTTCAGAGGGAAGTTCTCCTTCCCTTTCCTCGAGTTCGCTGTGAGGGATAAGGGTTGCATTCTCTAAGTGGCCATCTTGTTCCCATTCAGTTTGTGTTCGGACATCGAGAAGAAAGGCACTTTCATTTTCCTCAATCGCTTGATCGAACTCCTCAACATCCACACGTTGCCAATCGGCGCTGGAGGCGATGCACCCTGATAGGAGGCAGGCGAGAAACAGGCTGACAACTTTCTTCATGTTGCAAACATCTGCGTTCTCTGCTTTATGTTTTCTAACTTAGGTCATGAGCCAAAAAAGGCTCATTCAGCCTACAATCAGTTCCAGTTGTCAGATGGGCGGATGATTGTTTTCCAAACGATTTGCATGATGGCCACCGCTGCGAAAATTGAAGCCGCCACAAGGGCAATCATTGCCCCGCTGCCTGAGTCGTATTCTGCCGAAAGGTAAAGGCCGAGGAAGACTGATGACAAACCGAAGATTTGTGCCCAAATCAAACAAGATCGGAAACTTCGTCCAATTAATCCCCCTGTTGCTGCAGGGGTGACCAACAGCGCAGTGACCAGCAGAGCACCAATCACTTGCACCATGCTCACGACCACTGCGGCGGTGATGATGCTGAAGACGAGGCCGATGGCACGGACCGGTAATCCTTGGACACGTGCCGCAAGCGGGTCGATTGTTGTCGAGAGCAATCCTGAATAAAGCAACATCAGTGAGATCAATGAAACGATGCTGATCGTGGCAATTAAGTCAAGACTTTCTTCATCGATGAGCAGCAAGCTTCCAAAGAGGTATCCATCAATTTCTGAGGTGATGCCACCTCCAAAGACACGCAAGACGACGAGGCCTAAAGCGAGCATTCCGGTGAGGAATATGGCAATTGATGCGTCACCAGTCAGTAATTCTCGAGTTTGTAATTCGTGAATCAAGATTGCAGACACAACGCTGAACACAAGTGCATACCACAACGGGGAAGAGGCACCTAAAACCACGCCAACAGCCACGCCACCAAACGATACGTGCGCTAATCCATCACCGATGAGGGCAAGGTTTCGGACAAGTAAAAACGACCCGAGGACGCCAGCCACCAAGGTGACGAGAACAGCTGCGACAAGGGCACGCTGAAACATTTCCATTGTGAAGAAATATGGAAAGATTTCTCCAGGGACCATTGGAGCAATGAACTCAAGGACGGGTTTCGCCACTTCCATCACATATTCTCCGATTCCCATCATTCTTCCTCCTTTTCGCCTTCTTCTTCACCATCGTTTGGAGCATCGACGTTCACTGGTGTGGTATGTTCGTGCGTGTGACCATGGACTGGTTCGATGCCCCTTAGTCCTGCAAGCGTGGTGAGGTCGGGGAACTCTTCCGTGGGTCCATCAAATCGTATTGTTTCCTCAAGATAGATCATGCGGTGGGCAGTTTGACGAATCGCTGCAAGGTCATGCGACACCATCAGGATTGTTTTGTCCTCTTCGTGGCACAATCGGTCGAGTAATTTTAGCAACGCATTTCTTGAATCCCGATCGATTCCAACAAGTGGTTCATCGAGAAGGATGAATTGCGAATTGGATGCAAGAGCACGACCGATGACTGCGCGCTGGCGCTGCCCTCCTGAGAGGTGGACAATATCGTTGTCAGCAACGTCTTCAAGCCCTACCATTTTTATTGCATCCTCAACCCGTTGACGGTGGATTGCTTTCCTAGGAAAAAACATGTTTCTCGAAGTGAGGGTGCCCAACTGGATGAGTTCTCGGACGGTGATTTTGACATTCTTTGGCATCACTGCAGCTGCCTGAGATACCCAGCCGATTTTACCCAGTATATTTCTCGACATTGGTCGATGCCCATACAAGCTGACCGTGCCTTGCTGTGCTTTCAAAACTCCAAGAATGGCAAGCAATAACGTGGATTTACCGCTGCCATTTGGTCCAACAAGGCCAATAAATTCTCCTTTGAAGACTTCGAGGTTGATACCGTGGATGACCAGTTTGCCAGATCGGCTCACGGATAAATCCTTGACCTTCAGAATTGGCATTAAGTCAGGCCTCAGTCCGCTTCCGGTTTGAGGTTGCATATTAAGCACTACCATCTCGGGTCGAAGGTGCTGATCGTTCTGGGTATATTCAGCGAGAATCGCTAATAATACTCATCAAAATCAGATGTTCCTCTGCTGAAGGAATCGATTAAGAGATAGCCGACAAGTGTCTCAAAGCACCAACAAAGATCATCGGGAGGGTGTTAATGATATCCATATGATTCACCTTTGTTCCATCGTATCCCAGATTCTACTTCCTCAGCCATCAATTCAGCAACCAATACCGCTGACAAGGTTGTCGAGGTTCTTGGTCATCATCGAGAGGTAATCATCGGAGCTGTCACTTGGTGCCATCTCCATGGTGTAAAGAATCTTAATTTCGACTCCTGTTTCATCGACAATGCTCTGAACCGAGGATTGGTCAGTGTATTCTTCAACGAACAAGACAGTGATGCCTTCTTCCTTGATGAAATCAACGACCTTTGCAATATCTTCTGGCGACGGTTCGCCTTCTGGATCAAGACCGTGAACGGTCATGAACTTGATATCGTATTCCACAGCGATGTACGAGTATGCAATGTGATTGGCTGCGACCGTCTTGTCGTAGCCTCCAGCCATGCACAATCCATCGGTGCCGAACGCAGCATCAAATGCCACATCGAGCGCAGTCAGTTGTGCTGAGTAGGTCTCTGCATTGGCTTTGAAGTCATTTTCGCCGTCAGGGAATGCAGTTGTCAGTGCGTTCATTACGACTGTGACCTGTGCGTTGAAAGCAAGTGGGCTCAACCAGCTGTGTGGGTCATAGTTGAGGGATTCCTCACTGTGATTTCCATCTTCGCCTTCGTGGTCGTCGAGATCATCTTCCTCATCTGCATGGTCGTCGTGATCATCTTCCTCATCTGCATGGTCATCGTGACCAGCGTGGTCGTCGTGATCGTCATGTCCGTCGCCAGCCATCACAACATGGAATTCAAGGTCTGCAGGGTGTGCGAATCCGTATTCTCCTTCAGCTTCGACGTGGAGCGTCACGTAGCCCATTGGGGGGTTTTCCCAGGCATCGATGTCTTCGATGAAGTGTTCGAGTTCGCTCGCATTGAGCAATCCGTCGCTGTTCATATCAGATTCGTTGAACATTTCCATGAGCATTTCTTCCTCATGCTCATCGTGTGCATCATGACCGTCTTCCTCGCCGTGAGATGAGCCACTGTTTGCAGCAGTCCACGTCAATCCTGCACCTTCACAGTCGGCTTGAGTTGTGTAGCCGCTGTCGATGGTGTGGCTTGACATATTGTAGCAAACCATGCCCTCTTCATCGTGTTCGTCATGATCATCTTCTTCCCATGATTCGATGAATTCTTCCCAAGAAATGTGCTCGTCATCGTTTGAATCAGCCATAATGAGCATTTCTTCAACAGAAGGCGTGTCGCTGTTCATCATCTCGATGACATGTCCGATTTCTGACAAGTTGAGCAGGTTATCGCTGTTCATGTCGGATTGGTTGAACATCCACATGAGCAACTCTTCCATGTGCTCATCATCGTGTTCATCGTGCGTTTCGCTCTCATCGTGAGTTTCGTTCTCATCGTGGCTTTCATTGTCTGCATGATCGTCATCGTGGTCTTCTTCCCATGCACCCCAGAATTCATCCCAAGAAAGATGGCTGTCGTTGTTAGCATCAAACATTTCAAGCATGTGATCTGCAGTCATTTCTTCGTCATGGTGATCATCATGGTCGTCGCCTTCCATCCACATGTGGCCAGCAGCTTCACACTCTTCTTCTGTTGAGTGGTTTGTGTTGGCGTGAGAGGTTGTGTCGTGGCAGACGTCGCCGTCATGGTCATCGTGCTCATCTTCTTCCATCCAAATGAATCCGCCTGCTTCACAGTCTTCTTCATTATCGATGTCGTTGTTGGTATGGTCTGACATGTCATGGCAAACGCCGTGTTCGTCGCCATGGTCATCGTCGCCATGTTCGTCCTCGTCTCCGTGGTCGTCGTGGTCGCCGTGGTCATGGTGGGCGTGTCCACCTCCCATCTTGAGAATGGCCATTTTGAAATCTTCCGGGTGAGTGGCATCGAATTCGAGGACATACTCGCCTTCCTCAAGATGGAAGATGGAGATGATTGAGTCTGCAGGGCAACCTTCAGGGTTGACGATGGTCTCCTCTGCTTCTGCATGGGCGTGACCTTCGTGACCACTGTCATGGTCGTCGTGGTCATCGTGTTCTTCGTGACTGTCATGATCGTCGCCTTCATCGTGGTCGTCGTGGTCGTCGCCCTCGTCGTGGTCGTCATGTTCGTCGTGATGGAAGGACATGTTGAATGCAGTGTATTCGGCGTGAATTTCAGCGTCATCTGCGTGTTCTTCTTCATCAGCAAGTTCGATGTTTTCGAGTGGGCCTTCAGACAGTGTCTCGCACAAATCTGTGATGAGGACACCTTCGTAATCGAGGGTTTCCTGGCCTGTGGGCATGGTGTGAACTTCAATGGATGTAGGTGCGTCATCACCGAGCGAATCGAGGGTTGATTCAACCCAAGGTTCGAGTCCTAGACCGTGGTAAAAGAAGACATCGGAGTTCTGAAGGCGAATGAGATCAGAGGCTGATGGTTCATAATCGTGAACCGGGATGTTATCGAGGCTCATGTACTCCATATCGACCGTTTCACCTGCAATTCCTTTGACAAGTTCACCAATGTGGTATGTCGATACCATGACCTTGCCGAGGGATTGTGTGGATGAGTCATCTCCGTCACCATTTGCTTCATCACCCAAGCATCCTGCTAGGCTTGAAAAAATCATAATCAGGCTTACGAAAAGAGCGCGAGACGCTTTCTTGTTCATGCCCTGCCGATTGCTATTAGGTATTTAGAAGAAACTAATAATTTCATGTTGGCGAATTATTATTAATGAGGTGCACGACCCCTTTTCATGAGCCAAATTATCTCATTCAGTGCAGACAAAGCATTCTCAGAAAGCCTCGAAGGATTGATTGAGAAGTCAGGATACCAAAACCGAAGCAAATTTCTTCGAGATGCTGCAATACATTACGCAGATGTACAACAACGCGGCGATATCGTGAACATGAGCAATGATGAAGTTGTCGAAGGGCACCTAATTATCTATTATCAGCATGGGATCGAGCATAAATTGATGGAAATCCGTCACTCTCACAGCCTCGAAATCACCGCATATAGCCACAGTTGCCTCAATCACAGCCACACATGTGTCGACATCATTCATGCGATTGGTACAGCTGCTCAATACCGGGAGACAATCGAACAATTGCAAAACATTCCAAACGTCGACAAAGTCACAGTTGTGAGTGCCCCGTTCCGCACAGAAGGTTGTTGCTGAAGTCATACATTGTACATGAATTATAATTATAGTGTCGGCTCAATCTTTATCTCGCCACTGGCCTAGGAGGGAATCATGGTAGAGATTCTATGCCCTCATTGCGAAGAAGAAATAGAACTGGCCGATGATGCGAGTGGTACTTTTGCTTGCCCGTTTTGTGATGGTGAGTTTGAATGGAATCTCGACGATCAGGACGACCTTGAGGAATCCGAAGCGGACGATGGTTTGTTCTACACAACGGATTTCAACCCTATGCCAGCCGTCCGTCTCACATTGGGAATCTCATTCTCGATTTGGATGGGGGTGTACGCACTTGGAGGACTGTTTGCAATCGTAGCTGGCATGATGGTCGGCTCGGTTGAATCCGAAATTGGGTCGGGAACTTCGTTCGGCCTTGCGGTGATGTTGTTTGGACTGGTGATTGTGG
>CM001443.1:1151434-1159598 GCA_000246735.1 uncultured Candidatus Poseidoniales archaeon
TAAAACAGCACGCGGAGATTTGATTGGCGTGATCGCTACGAGCATCATTTCTGGTGTTGGTATCATCATGAGTATCATCCAGTGGGACGGCGGGTCCACCGTTCCATCCTTTGTGATCCATCTTTCATTCCTTGGATTCTCTCTGGCATGCTTGTTCGTACCTATTCTGAAGGCACAATTCACTGGGGTGCTCGTGACCCGAAATGAATCCGTGCCTCGGCCAGACTACATGGGTCAGACCTCGCTCAAAGGAAAACACATCCATCCGTTTGAATGGGTTGGTCATGGACTTTCTGTCGTCTTACTCATCTTCATGATCATCTCTCTTTCCTCAACGTGGTACTCGGCGGAGTATTCAAACGGCGATTCGTATGTTATGGGCCTCACGGAGGTTGAATTGACGACAGACTATGGAGCGGTCACGACCACTGATTCAGCATCGTATTCTGATTTGGTTGACGATTTACAAGATAATTACGATCGTTCATGCTTGGAGAACAGTGATTTCGATTGCTTAGAAGAGTTGGCATTCGTGGAATATTGGGAGTCATGGGAACTCTCTGGCGCCATACTGTGGTACATGTTGATACTCTGCCTATGCCTAAGCATCGCTTCAATTCTTGGGCGTACGTTGACCGTTTTGGTGAATTTGGAAGTTGTCAATGTTCCGGATGTTCCCTACATGATTGCGGACCTGACGAGAAAGTTTGCACCCTTTGTCATTTCAGGTTTCCTCTTTCTTGGCACCGTCATCTTCATGATTCTCTCGCCCGGTGCGGATATGCTGGAAATTCCCGGTTTCAGCCTTGACTCTGGGTTCGGGATGATTGCATGGTTTTCCTTGGGAGTGCCAATAGTGACCGTTGCCCTCAGCGTCTATGAACTCGACTTTTCAAGATAAAATCTCATCTTGTTCGGCGTCTTCCATCAGGATGAATTCGTACGCACCTGTTGCGCTGTCGTAACTGATGCTCAAGAACAACGCCTTCATCTGGCGCTCTTCAAAGGGGTCGTGGAACCAAGGTTGTCCAGAGCGGAAGATGGTTAGAATTTCCTTGTATTCACTGAGTGACATGTTGCCGGTGATGGTGTACTCTCCCGATTCTGATCCCTCATCCAACAAATCATCACCTTCTTGACCCCGGATCACAGTTCGCTGAAGACGGCGTTTCACAGCCATGTGCACATTGCAGTTTGCGATTCTGTGCCAGTCTTTTCCAACGCTCGCGATGAAACATTCGTTTGCTTCCATACTCTTATCGCAAGGTTGTGAGTGTTTAATCATTTCACCAACTTATTGGATGTTCCAAGTGGGATTTTCACTGGTCACCCCGTTTTATCAACGGTTGCGCCAAACGAGGCGAACCCCTTTGAATGGGCATTGCTAGCGCATGATGAGGCAGAGGGATGGAACCACCGCACGACCCAGCATCCACACTGCAGGACAGCGTTGTTGGCGGAAACTTACACACTGGGAATGTGATCCACAATCACTACCATTTCACTCAGGAACCTTCGCCGCAGCCGCAACCACAGGCCCAACCCTCCCAACCCGTCCACCAACAAGGACAACTGCCCCCACAGCAAGTCCGAACGGTCTATCCGCCCGTGGCCCAAACTGCTCAAAACAGTGGGGCAAACGACGATGAATTGTTCATTGCATACCTTATCTGGCTCTTCCTGGGAATCATCGGTGGCCATCGTTTCTATTTCGGTCATATCGGACTTGGATTGCTGTATTTATTCACCGGTGGTCTGTTTGGAATTGGATGGTTTGTAGATCTCTTCTTGATCGGAGATTTAGTTCGAGAGTCACAACGTAAGAAGGCAATGATGCATGGTAGCGGGCAAATGTACGCTCAGCGCTGAAGCTGTGTTTCCATTCTCAACACGCAAGTTGATAGCGTTCCGGAATGACCCGCACCCATGACACCACTGAACGATTGTGAGTGGTCCACACGGTTTCTTGATGAGACGCCGGGGGATGCTCAGAGCGATGGCCCTTCTCGGCAGGTGCCTGGTGCCTGCTGGTCGAAGGTGACGCCCTTTCAAGCTCCCAAACCAGAACTTCGGTTATGGGCCAAAGATGTTGGTGCAATGCTTGGTCTTTCACGAGGGGATGAAGACGTCTTTGCAGGGGGTCGCCTCACACTTGGGATGGCGGCGTATGCTCAACGGTACGGAGGTCACCAATTTGGAAACTGGGCGGGTCAACTGGGCGATGGACGGGCCATCACATTAGGGGAACTCAAGGCTTCGCAAGGCACGTTTGAATTGCAACTCAAAGGGGCTGGCCACACACCATATTCCCGTTTTGCCGATGGAAAAGCGGTCTTGCGTTCATCGGTTCGAGAATACCTCTGCAGCGAAGCGATGCACCACTTGGGTGTACCGACAACCCGCGCCCTCTCGTTGTGCACGACTGGTGAATCGGTGATGCGCGACGTGCTTTACAACGGGAATAAGGCACTGGAACTCGGAGCCGTCGTTTGCCGTGTGGCGCCGAGTTTTATTCGCTTTGGAAGTTTTCAAATTCACGCTGCTACCGGGGATCAAGTCACGCTTCGGGCGCTTGTTGAACACACGGTTCGACACCATTTCCCGACTCATTCAGTCGCCAATGACGCTGGAATCGTTGCGTGGGCAAATGAGGTGGCAGAATCGACTGCGCTCATGATTGCTCATTGGATGCGCGTTGGATTTGTTCATGGTGTCATGAACACCGATAATATGTCGATTCATGGATTGACAATCGATTACGGCCCATATGGGTGGCTCGAAGATTACAATCCAGGCTGGACACCAAACACAACCGACGCATCAAACCGGCGTTATCGATACGCCCAACAACCGCAGATTGGCGCTTGGAATTTGGCTCGTTGGCTGGAAAGTTTGATTCCTCTAATGGAACAACCGGAACAACTGGAAGGGGTTTTAGATCACTATGGTGAGGTGTTCAATGAACATCACAACCGGATGTGGGTGGCGAAATTAGGACTTGGCTCTTGGGTTGAATCAGATCAAAAATTAGTAGCCAACTTGAATTCTGCACTCCAAACTATAGAAATCGACATGACCATTTTCTTTCGGCTTCTTTCAACGCTTGACGCCCCTACCCTTGACCAGTTGTCTCCTTCTTTTTACGAACCAATTGGAGTTGCTGAACAACCGCTAAATGAATGGTTGGAGGCGTGGATGATTCGAACTGATGGCGCTCCTGATCAGGACGCAATGAAGGCAGCGAATCCAAAGTATGTGTTGCGCAACTGGATGGCACAGTTAGCTATTGATGATGCTGAAAAAGGGGACTATGCTACGTGTGAGGCCCTCGAACAACTTCTGAAGGCGCCGTATGATGAGCAACCTGAAATGGAGGCAGACTGGTTCCAACGTCGTCCTGAATGGGCGAGAAACAGAGTCGGATGCTCCATGCTTTCATGCTCGAGTTGAATCGAATTGTCGATACATTGAAGCGCGAGATGTCAATGAAAAACCATGGATGGTGACTCCATGGCCCCTCCTCCACCCCTCGAATCAGAGGTTGTGGTCCCGCCCGCTCCACGCCTCCCGCCTGTTGGTGGATGGTCGCGTGCCATTGTGTTGCGCGTTTTTGCACTGCTTCTTGCTGGCTTCGGATTGTACCAATCGCAAGATGGATTGGGAGCAGTTGTGGTCCTCTTCATTCTCGTGGTCCCCTTTGAGCGACTGTTTCCAAGGCATGCACACCAACCGTTTCGACGGCCACACCTTGGGTTGGACATTGGCTATGCATTTGTATCGCCGGTGTTGCAAACGGTTGGCCTCATCGCAGCAGTCTTCGTTGGGTTGCTGAGTTTTACTTGGATTCCTGGGTTGCTGTTACGACCTGTGGTCCAATCAATTCCAGAACCCTACCTGCTCTTTGTGGGTATTGCCTTGTTTGATCTTGCAGGTTACTGGACACACCGCTGGTACCATGAAGTGCCTCAACTGTGGAAGTTCCATGCCGTCCACCATTCTCCAGAACATATGGACTGGATCAGTGGCTTTCGTGCTCACCCGTTTGATGGTACGTTGATTGCCCCGGCGTTCTTCTTCCTCATCGCCGCAGGGTTCAGTGCAGAATTTTCGGGCCTCGTGGCCGTTGTTCAGATTGTGCTTGGCCTGTTTTTACATGCAAATGTCAGGCTGAAACTGAGATTGCTTCACCCAATCATCATGACGCCGGAGTTCCATCATTGGCACCATTCAAGAGAAGAGGATGCAATTTGGAGCAATTATTCGACTTTCCTTCCTTTATGGGACCTCATTTTTGGCACGTATTACATGCCGAAAGACAAGCGTCCAACCTTGTATGGGGTCGATGAAGTCATGCCGATGACCATGGGTGAACAGTTGCGTTACCCACTAATGGGCATGGGGAACCCGTTTCGATGGCTGCGTCACCCATTGAGGTCGCTAAAGAGCATGTTTTCTGGACTTTGGGGGATCTTAGGGATGATGAAGCGCTCTGCTTTTCGCCCTCGCCATGAGCCGTTTGTACGGGCTGTTCAACGTGTCCAGGACCCTGAGACATTCGCCTTGGAACAAAACCAAGGACTATGAGGCTCACCTTCTTTGGCCAACATGAGGCACCTAAGATGTCATTTCGAGTTTGTATCGCATGCCACGGGATTCGTGTCTACCCATACGTCGGTTTCATGACCGGACAACGCTACCAGTGCCAAGACTGCTTGGAACTCATGGTCATTCCATTGGAGTTTGATCTTGAGGAAGACTACCGAGCGTTTGTCACAGCCATGAACGGCGATGAACAAGAGTGAATCTTCATTTCAGTGGCGAAAAACGCCATTTTCCGCATCAATTCGCGGGGAATCTTGATAACCAAATGAACGACCATTGGCAATTGGATGGGATGCGTATGGTTGAGCGAAAGCAGGATGCTTTGAACACAAATTTTCTAATTGGGTTGATGGATGACGCACCGAATGAACAGGTGGAGGAACCAACGCTCCATGTCGATGTTCGGGCGCCACCAAAGGTCGAGGGTGATCGAACGCTTCAGCACCTTGCAAGCCGAATTGTCGAAGAAGTCACGTTCTCCTCAACGCCCCGTCAGCTGGCAACTCAAGTCCTCAATCAGGCGGGTATTGAAACAAAACCAAAACCGAGCCAGACGGTGAATACACATCTGCGTCATGTTGGTCAGCGGGCAAAGAAAATACCTCGCTCCAGTGCCCCGAAAGTTCGCAAAGTGAAACGAACGTCAACCACATCCTCAGCCACGCCACGACGCCGTGGCCCCCCTCTTCAAACTCGTCAGCGCCCTGCCATCGGCGCCGAACACGAAACGCCTTCGCCTTCACGTGGTTCGAGAACGGGTCGCAAAAAGCACAGCCGTCGTGGTCTGTTTCGCCGTTAACCGAATAATCGTCGACAAAGGGTGAAAAAGGTGGTGCTCCCCCACGAGGGTGAAGGTGAACAGCATGGACATTGCAAATCCCAGTGAAGAACACTTGATGCTGCGTGAAATGGTTCGCGATTGGACCAACGAATATGTGGAGCCGCAAGCCTTTGAACACGACAAGCACGAGCGCTTCAATCTTGAATTGCTTCGCTCAATGGGCGAACTTGGCCTGCTCGGCATCAGCGCTCCCGAAAAATACGGTGGTGCAGGATTGGACGCAACGGCATGCACCATTGTCCATGAGGAACTCTCCGCTTCGGATCCAGGGTTCGCACTTGCATACCTCGCACATTCGATGTTGTTTGTCAACAACCTTGCCTACAACGGAACGGAAGCCCAAAAGGTTCGGATTCTTCCAAAGGTCTGCTCAGGTGAGTGGATTGGAGCCATGGCGATGTCTGAACCAGACGCTGGGACAGATGTGCTTGGTCTCTCCACGACTGCTGTTCAACAAGACGATGGCACATGGGTCATCAACGGCCGAAAGATGTGGATTACAAATGGCTGCATCGATGACAAAGGCACACCAGCCGATGTTGTGTGGGTCTATGCCAAGACTGGAACCGATGAGCGTGGGCGTGTGCAGATGTCGACCTTCCTTGTCGAAGCTGGTATGCCCGGTTACTCTGTGGGCCAGAAAATCTTCGACAAAACTGGTATGCGTGCATCGAACACAGCCGAATTAGTGTTTGATAATTGCATTGTTCCAGCAGACAACATCGTGGGTTCTCCTGGTGAGTCATTGATTCACATGATGGGCAACCTCGAACTTGAGCGCCTCACCCTTGCCGCTATGGCTTTGGGTATTGCTCGCCGCTCCCTCGATGAGATGAACAAATACGCTACTGAGCGAACTGCTTTCAAATCTCAAATCCGTGACTTTGGACAAATGCAACGCTACATCGGTGAATCATGGGCCAAGTACCGTGCCATGCGTGCTTACATCTATGACACTGCCAACAACCTCACCATTGGAACAGCCGGACAGCGCCTCGATTCTGATGGTGTCAAGTTGTTCGCCACCACTGCTGCAAAGGAAATTGCTGACGCTGCTATGCAGGTTATGGGTGGCTATGGCTATGTTGCAGAATACCACGTTGAACGTCTATGGCGTGATTCGAAACTCTTGGAAATCGGCGGTGGAACCCTTGAATCGCATCAAAAGAACATCACACGTGATCTGTTCAAGGACTCAGAGGCCATCAATCGATAACCTTGCCTACTTCCCATAATTACGGCCTCGTAGGAACGCCGTGGCGATTGGACTATATTCTTCCGTGCTGACCAGATTTCATGGCATCGGGAAATGAGGATGAACCTCAATCCAAATTTTCTGCCATCAGCGAAAAAGGCAAGGAGTTTTTTTCGAAGAGTGTGGAAGTAACAAAATCTTCATCCAAGAAAGCATTCGAAGTAAGCAAAAAATTGACTCAGGATGGAATGGAACAAGCCAAAGAAGGGTTGACAACGCTCACCGATAAAAAGGATGAATACCTCGCCAAGAGGGATGCAAAGAAACTTGAGCAATCGATCACAGAATTTGAAACAGAGAATAAAGACAGCTTTGTTACAAAACTCAAAGAAAAATCAAAACGAATGAAGTTTAAGCCTAAACTGAGCGAGTTGGAACTCATTCAAGAACAAATGAAGCAAATTGAGCACGACTTTCCTACAGTTCTTTCCGAAGAAAATAACCTACCTATTTTGCCACCAAAAAAGGCAAAGAAGTGGCCAAATTTACTTGCGGCATCCCTTCTTTCATTCTTTGCGGTCATTACATTATTCCATACTTTATACATGGTGTCAGGATCTGATAATCTCGGATTCCTAGGGTCCATCTTGGAATTCATTGTCCCAAGTTGGCTTTCAAACTCAACATCATTTTTGGGTTTTAGCGATTGGCCCCTGGTTCTTGGCGTTACCAGCACAACGCTGCTCTTTGTGTGTGCCATTCTCACTCTTCTGAGTTCATCACTCTCGCCAAAGTTGCTTGCCATTCATACGGTGCAGTGCTTTGTTTAGGTCAAGTTGTTGTGATGTTTTACAGTGACACCGTTTTCGATGAAATGATTGTCTTCGATACCCTCAGGGACTTGCTCAAGGCGATTGTTCTCGTGGGAATCGCACGAAGTCCAAAACGGATTATTGATGTGACAACCGTTGAAGAGGCGCCAACAATCTTCGAATATTCAGGTATATTGTCAAAAATGGGCGAGAAATCAAATACTTCGGACGAGTTAGGTCTCTTTATAGAAGTAGGTCTCAGTATGGATTTTAGAACAGAAGTAGCGAAACCAAAGCCACCACGTGCACGTGCCAAATTTGAAACCTATGAAGTAATTCTTCTTTGTGCGTCCTTTGTGTTGTGGCCCTCCACGATTATCATGACCATGGCCCTCGACAATGGGCTGGATGTGTTTACTGAATACTCCAGCGGCCCTATCCAGGTTGTTTCAATGTGGGCTCTTTCGCTTTTCACACTCTTGGCACTTGTTCGCTTTGATCGATCGGCCCGTGGAAATGGGTGGTACGCAAAGGAGAAGGAAACATACGTTGGAATGATGGATCTTTACAGCAAAGCCCAAGCAAAACACTACGAATATGTGGAACTAAGAGCAGCTGCTGAAGCACAAGAAATCCTTGAAAAGTATCCACAATTGGACAAATCCAAGTCCTCGGTTACCGCCAAGGCATGATCAGTACTCGACCGGTACTGGG
>CM001443.1:1159613-1164885 GCA_000246735.1 uncultured Candidatus Poseidoniales archaeon
CAGAGGCCATCAATCGATAAGCTCTATCGTTTCGCGAATACCAACGAGACGTTTGGTTGAACGCCATGCTGTTGCAATCATGCTTCCACCAAGTAACAGCCCAATCGCAAGAACAGTTCCCCAAGTCCACACATTCGATACAGTTGACATCGAATCGTTGTTCATCATGAGGCCAAGAAGTGTTGTAATTGCGACCGCAAGTGATGTTTGAACACGAATTAGCAATGGAATTCGAAGTCCTGCTTTGATCAATCGGAATAACAAATACATCACCCATGAAAAGGAGCCTATTGCCCACACTGCTAAATCAGCAGGATATACCTCTGAAAGCATCCATCCACGCTCGGTAACTGAATAATCGAGGCCGACTAAGACGACCACAAACATGAGTGATGCTCCTAGAATATGGAGCATTTCACCCATCGCCTCGCTTGTGCTGATGAATTGTTGGTTTTGGATGGCTTCTTCATCGAGATGTATGACGCTTTCAGGAATCTCGACACCTTTTGATTGAGCATAGGTTGCCATCATTCGATTACGTTTTTCTAAACTATCCACTCGAGAAGATAGGCGTTGCATTTCCTCTAACAACAGCAATTGATTTTCTTGTTGTTCATTGACGACGGTCATTCGTTGCTGCTCAAATTCAGGAAGCACGACCATGGGGGGTACATCATCAAACAGTGGTTCTGAGCGCATTGCTTCCTTTGTACGCTCAATTTTATCTTCACGCCGTGATTCGCGTTTTGCTTTGGTATCATCAACCACGGATTTCACTGCTGAGTTCGCCTTTGTGACAGCGTTTTTACTTGCCTCAGTTGCCTTTTCGACAGCGTTTTTACTGACTTCTGCGGCCTTTGTTGCAGCGATCTTGCTAACTTCAGCAGTGGCTGAAAGACCTGCCTTTGTCGCTATTGTTGCTTTTTTTGAGAGTTCGGCGAGTTTTGAACCGGTCTCATTCAAGCGATCTGCGAGAGACGGGGCATCTTGGCTATCTTCCGTCATGACCTCCGATAAAGGGAGTGTAATGTCAATCCTTCGGCGACCTTAGTACTCGACCGGTACTGGGTCAAGCATTCGCCACAAGTACCACGAAGCAGCGGTGCGGTACGGCGACCATCGCTCAGCAACTCGAACCACGTCTGCTTTAGATTCTGCACTTGGATCAAGGATCTGAACCGCTTTAATCAGGCCGATGTCACCAATGCTGAACACATCAGGTCGGAGAAGAGCAAAGATGCACACCATTTCCGATGTCCACGGGCCAATGCCACGGAAGGATGTGAAGTGAGCATGGATTGCATTGTCATCCATCGCACTCCAGTCAGGTGAGAGCAAGGCTTCGCTTTGTTCCGCAAGTCCGTGGATGTAGGATGCTTTTGACCTTGATAATCCGCAGGCCGCCAGTTCTTCTGGTTGTTTTTCTCGAATGGTTGCGGGCTTCACCTCACCCAGAAAAGTCTCAAGGCGTCCCCAAACAGCGTCCGCTGCAAGCACTGAGATTTGCTGGCCAACGATGGAACGAACAAGTGTGCAGAACAGATCGCCTCTCCCGAGGAGGCTACCGTCAGGGTATTGCGCCAACACAGGACCGAGCAATTCGTCTTTTGCAAGGTGCTCAGTTGCTTCCTTCCACCATGTTGGCTGACCGACCTCCATGTGCTTACCTAGAGGGAGGGGGTTTTGAGGGCTTGTCTTCTGGCTTGTCCATGGACGAGCGCATAATGGAGTGGCTTGAACTGAAAAACGTCACTCGCGCTGGTTGGGTTCGTGCCGGTGTAGAAAATCCGGAATCGGTGGCTGCACACTCGTGGGGCATGAGCATTCTTGCATTGAGGCTGTGCCCGCCTGAATTGGATTTGGCACGGGTTTTATCGCTCTGCCTGGTTCATGATTTGCCAGAAGTTCGGGTTGGCGATTTGACACCTCATGATGATTGCAGCACAAAAGCTGAAGACGAACGGGCAGCAATGTTGGCATTGGCGCCAGAATGGATTGACCTGTTTGATGACTACGAACAGGGCACGACGCCGGAAGCACGGTTCGTTAAGCAATTGGATAAACTCGACATGGGATTGCAGGCAAAGGTGTACCAACGGCACCAAGAAATCAACTTAGACGAATTCATCGAGAGCGCCAAGAAGCGAATCAGTGATGCAGATCTTCGTGTTCAATTGGAGTAGCATTCGACACGAGTCCGCCGACAAGAACAAAAAGGTGAGCCTACCGCCTTTGTCTCATAGCCCGATAGTGTAGGGGTCCATCATGGTGGGTTTTGGTCCCGCCGACCTCGGTTCAAATCCGAGTCGGGCTACCTCTAACATCCCAAGATGTCCGTATTGCGAAATTCAGTTCCGCATGGCAGTCATGAATGCTGGCACCTCTTGGAGCAGGTTGATGAATCCCCTTCGTTTGGCAGAACCGTTGAGTGACATGAGCATCAAGACAATCGCCGTACTCGGGGCAGGACAAATGGGCAACGGAATCACACAAGTGGCTGCATGTGCTGGCTACGCTGTGACCATGGTGGACATCGAACAATCCTACGTCGACCGCGGTCTTGCAACGATTGAGAAATCACTTGCCAAACTTGTCTCCAAAGAACGGATGACGCAAGAAGATGCTGATGCTGCTCGAGGTCGCATCACCACCTCCATCGATCGACAAGCATGCGCTGACTGCGATTTAGTCGTCGAGGCAGTCCCTGAAATTTTGAGCCTTAAGCAAGAGATTTTTGCTGAACTTGACCAAATTTGCAAACCAGAAACCATTCTCGCTTCCAACACTTCTTCGATTTCAATTTCGACCATTGCTGAGGCTACGAACCGGCCTGAGCAAGTTATTGGCATGCACTTCATGAATCCAGTTCCAATTATGAAACTCGTTGAGATCATCAATGGAAAGCAAACAAGTGATGCCACAAATGCTGCTGTAATCGAAGCCTCCGCAACGATGGGGAAGACCGCACTCTCGTGCAACGATGCACCTGGTTTTGTTTCGAATCGAATCTTGTGTCCAATGCTCAACGAAGCAATTTTGACGCTGCAAGAAGGTGTTGCAGAACCAGAGGCAATCGATGGCATTATGAAACTCGGAATGAACCACCCGATCGGTCCACTGGCTCTCTCCGACCTCATTGGTCTCGATACGGTTTTGCACATCATGAATGTCCTCCATGAAGGCATGGGCGATGACAAATACGCACCTGCACAACTGTTGATTGACATGGTTGAGGAAGGGAAACTCGGTCGAAAGTCGGGCCAAGGGTTTTACACCTACTGAATGAGCACGAACCTGTGAAGTCAAGGGTGCAAGGTTGGGCAATTGCTCGATTTATTGGCGCTGTTCATGGGAACCCAGAGGTTCACATTCCAGAGAGAAAGGAAGCAGATGACCGTTTGGATTTGATTGGTAACCTCGTGATTCTGAGGGCTGGTTTGATTGGTCTCATCATGGGCTTGCTCCTTTTTGGGCTGGCATTCTTTCTCTACGAACACCCTTCAGTGGAGCACTATTCACCGCTTCGTGTGTTCTTCATTCTCACGCTGTTGAGTTCAATTGCAACAGGGATCGAACTGATGTTCATCTACCGCGACGCACTTCGTACTGCTGCGCGAATGGCCAGTATCCTTGGCATACCGCAAGAGGAATTGGAAGATGTTGGTCTTGAGCATTCGATTCCACATTGGCTAATTCATGCTGCTTTGGGAGCGCCCGGTTTCAAAGCCACCATGTTCGGCATCGATCCGTTGGCACACATTGGCAAGGTTGGGCATGTGATTCGGAAAGTTCTCGCCAAACTAAGGGTGGTGGTTTCTGCTACAATGTTCAAAATTATTCTCCGCCGATTATGGGCGAGGCTCATTGGACGCGTGGCGGTCCGTGCGTTCTCAATGCTTGCCTCGCTCCCAGTGTTCATCGTCCTCAACATGATTGGCATGCGTTCAATGATTCGGGACATGCGGTCTCGCTTGGTTGGTCACGAACTCACCCCGAAACTTGTGGCCCATGCATTCCCTGAAGGGCTCGATGGATTGACCCCGGGATTGCACCAGAAGGTGTTTGAGGGCCTCAATGAACAAATTCAAACGGCTCGCTTCATGCATCCAAACCAAATCCGGTTCCTCCAGATGCTCCCACCACGTCCCGAATTCTCAGAGCAAGCCACAGAAACCGAAATCCGCCGTTCCAATCGCTTTCTGCTGGCCCTCCTTTTCATGTCGGGCCACCAAACACCAAGGTGCCGCAAACTGATTGCGAGGGCTGAGATGGACCTTGGTGAGGACGAGGTGGACCGTGTGCATCAGGAAATTGATGACGCCATACACGACCTCACGCCATTGACTCGTTCTTGGGCCTAATGTCAACGGCATGATGAAAATCCCCATGTCCATGGGCCATCATGGACCCCCAAACATACGTCGTCACAGGTGCATCGAAAGGACTTGGCCGTGCCTTAGCACTGGCGCTGGCCAGTGATGGTCATCCAGTGTTTGCTCTGGCCCGCCCATCAACAGAACTTGATGGAATCGGCGAACTTTTGGCATCCCTAGCGCCTGGCTCAAGAAGCATTGAATGTGATTTGTCTGATCCCACATCAATTGCCACTGCTGCTTGCCTCATCAGCGAACAAACAACCTTTGTTGCTGGCCTTGTGCACAATGCAGGAGCGATTGCACCCGTCAAACCAATGGACAAAGTGGACGCTTCCGATTGGGCGCGAAGCATCCAGGTCAACCTCGTTGGTGTTCAGGATTTGACACAGCGGATTTATTCGCTGCTTGGCGGCGAGCAACAAAGCCGCATTACCGTCATTTCAAGCGGAGCATCGCTTCGGCCTATTGGATCGTGGTCGGCGTACTGCGTCGCCAAAGCAGGTCTCGACATGTGGTCGAGATGTGTGGCTGAAGAAGGCCGTAACTCAAACATCAGCTCAGTATCCGTCGCCCCTGGCATCGTCGATACGGGGATGCAAACAGAGATTCGCAGCACCTCACCAGAAGATTTTCCTTCTCTCCAATCGTTTATTGACTTGCATGCAAATGGTGACCTTGCCAGCAGTGAAGAGGTTGCTGCGCAATTAATGCCGCTCGTCACCGCCCATTCCATGGTCCAATCTGGTCAACGGTTTGATGTACGTGAACTTTGATTTTGAAGGTAAAAAGTGCGAAGTGTGATAAGCCAGCACCATGAGGGGCTGAACAGAGGGATTCTATGCCAGGAACAGACCGTGTTGAAATTCGCACCCTAAAAGTTGGACGATTTTGTGTCG
>CM001443.1:1164901-1172324 GCA_000246735.1 uncultured Candidatus Poseidoniales archaeon
AATTTTGAGCATCTCTAAGTCCAAGCCCGGAAAGCACGGTTCCGCAAAGGCTCGTCTCGAACTGGTTTCTCTTTTCACTACCAAGAAAATCTCACACGTCGGCACAGTAACCGATAACATTCACGTGCCAATGATTGAGAAGGGAACCGCAATGGTCACCCACATCGATGGCGAGGAAGTTCACGCTATGAACATGAAAGACCACAGCATGATGATTCTACCTCTTGAAGAGGGCATGAACATCGAAGCTGGTAAGGAAATCATGTGGATGGAAGCGCTTGATCGTTTCAAGATCATCCGTGACCATTGATCGCTGCCACTGTGGTGAAATTCACCAACAGACGAATCTGCTCTTTTTTATTCACTGGCCGGTAATGTATTCATAAGCCAAGTGTGTTCTTGACGGTTTATGACCGCCACTGAAACAGCAACGCAAGAAGTTCCTTTCTCTGTTGATGCAGCCCTCAAGGCCATGCCTGATGCAGATAAGAAAGCGCTCCAAGGATGGTATTGGTATGACTGGGGTAACCAAGCATACGCATTAACCGTCATGACTGTGATTGCGCCAGCGCTGATGGCGAACTTGTACAACTTAGCCACAGGTACGCAGTCTGGTGACACATTCTATGCTTACATCCTCACAGCGTCAATGCTTCTTGTTGTGGCCACTGCACCTGCACTTGGTGTGATTGCAGACCGGATGCCAATCAAGAAGAAGTTGCTGAAATGGTACACCTTTACCGGTGTAATTTTCACCGCTTTGATGGGTGCTGCTCCTTACTTTGGTTCCCAAGGTTACATCATTCTAGCCGTTATGTACGCCATCGGTACCATTGGGTTCACCGGTGGGAACGTCATTTACTATTCATTCATGCCTTACATGGCAGAAAAGCGCTGCATGGACCATGTTTCAAGCGTTGGCTATGCGTATGGGTTTATGGGCGGTTCACTGTTGTTGGTGTTCCACCTCATCATCCTCCTGGGTCCTTTTGATTGGGACACCAACTTCAAACTCGCTGCTATCTTTGTCAGCTCCTCACTCTGGTGGTGGGGCTTTGGTGCGCTCATGTTCAAGTGGACGCCTGAACCTGAAATCCCATCCAACATGGAATGGCAGGGTCTTGCCCATGCCACGAAAATGGCCTATGCCCAGGTCGGAACTACGTTCATGGAGATCAAGAAATTCAAGGTCTTGGCACTCTTCCTTGCAGCTTACCTCCTGTTCTATGACGGCGTCAACACCATCGCCAGCATGGCCAGTGCCTTTGGCGAATCTGTGCTTCGTCTCGACCCCGCAATGAACATATTTTTGTTGCTTACAGTGAATGTTGTAGCCATCCCCATGACCATCTTGTTTGGGAAGTTAGCGAACATTAAGGGCACAAAGTTCGCTCTCATGCTCTCGCTTTTGATTTACTGCGCTGTTGCTGTTGTTGCGGCAGGCTTCGCACCGCTTGAACTTGAAACAGATGTGGCCGCTGAAGATTCTGGTCACGATTTCACTTTTGAGTGGGATGAAGACCTTCAGCAGTACAACATGACGACGCTCTATGATCGTGGATATGAAGGCTGGATTGGGGAATCATCCGCAGGTGACGATGAATTCCGAGATGCGTTCGAGTCAAATTTCCCAACACCTGATTACAGCACTGAAAGTGCGGGGGCCAGCACCATTGGAACCGGAGTTATGGTGTGCCTCTTCATCCTTGTTTTGCTTGGATTGCTTGGGGGCGCTATGGTCTATATCCAGGGCATGGAACTTGGATTCAAAGGGGCCTTGCTCATTATTCTCATCGTTCTTATCGGACTTGTTGGTGCTTCCATGCTAGCGGACAAAGCCGCAGAAGCAGAAGAAGATAGCAAATTCATTACTGCCGACGACGCCTCTCAAATTGTCGATGCGTTTGGGGATGCCGAAGACCATCGCTTCTCTATTCTCTTCGTTGGAGGTCCACAGGACCAGGCATCCGAAGTGGGCAACCAGCACCCAACCATTGTTGACCAAGGTGGACCTGTGGATGGTTATGCAGACTTCATGCGAAGCAACCTATGGGCCCCAATGGGCATCACCGTCTCTTTGCAATGGATCATCCTCGGTTTGTTCGTGGGTGTGGCTATGGGGGCTGCAGGAGCACAGGCTCGTTCGATGTTCTCAATGCTCATCCCTGAAACTCGTACATCTGAATTCTTCGGATTCTTTGGTTTCCTTGGGAAGTCAGCTGCGATGATTGGAACCTTCCTTTATGGTATCACGAGTGGCCTCTTCGACAGCCGTGTTGCAATTCTCACAATCACAATCGTGATCCTCCTCGGAACATACCTCACAAGCAAGGTTGACCTCGAGGAAGGTATTCGTGTGGCTGCAGAAGAAGACCGCATCGCACGAGGTGGAGCACCTGCAATCACAGAAGTTCCGGTTGAATGAGTGGAGCATCTCTTGGTGCATATGGTGCGGTGAAGGGCTATGAAGGCTTTCCAGTTGGTGCAAACAATTGGATCTGTCGTAGTGATTGGCATCATGGCACTGGTCTGGGGCCTTCCTGCTGCTCCAGCAGTTCTGTTCCATCGCTGGGCATCAGAGGAATTTGGGTCACCAACGGCCTGGCTTGACGCTGTTTGGACCGGCTTGACGCTCTCCAGCACGGCGATCATCTACATGCTCTCGCTGATTTTCTTTTCAGGCCTGCTCCAGTTTCTCCTCCATGTTCGAATCAAGGAACACACCGTGGTGCGTCTGCAGTCAATGACGACGATTCGATGGGCGATATGTGGCCAAATAGGCCGAACAACGCGACCCGTTCTCCAACATCTCGTGCCATCATTTGTGGCGAACGCATACTTTCGAATCTGTGGAGCCAACATCCAAGTTGGCGCCCAAATCAACAGCCATTACCTAAACGATCCGAATTTGCTGACCATTGAACAGGACGTGGTCATCGGTGGCGGTGCGGTCATCAACGGGCACCTCGTCGAGCGTGGTGAGTTGATTTTTTGCCCCATTCTGATTGAGAAAGGAGCCCTGGTTGGGACGGGTGCAATGATTCAACCTGGGGTTCACATCGGCGCAGGTGCCGTCATTGCATCACATGCGGTTGTGCCGAAGTACAAAGTGATCCCAGCAGGCGAGGTTTGGGGCGGAATTCCGGCACGAAAAATCAAGGATTCCTCAGAGCGTTGACACTTGAGGCCCCCCCTCGCACTCCGTCGTTTGCACACCCGTGGAACAGCAATGGTCTTGAAGTGGCTGTGGCTAGGTTGGGCTGTGCGCCCTGCGCACGCTGGTTGTGACTTCTCATGGGTGTCGAAAAATCTGCATATCGCCAACCTGTAACCCCTCAAGGTTTGAAGGCCATTGAGAAGGGTACATTGACTTGGTTGGACGACGACATGTACAACAACCTCAACACCGGTGTGTTGGAACAGTACCTTGAGGAAAAGAACCTCGAGGAATCCTTCGAAGTATCACACTGGAACACCTCTAAAGTCCTCTACGGAATTGCGATTGGTGCTGTCTTCTCTGGCGTTACTGCCTACATTGGTCTCAAACTCGGATTAGCAATTTCCGCAGCTTGGTACATTGCCTACCTGCTCGGTATGGCTCTCAAGTGGTCACCTTCGGAAGTCAACATTGCGACCTCCGCAACAACTGGTGCGACCCACGCCTCCACGGGATTCATCTTCACCTTCCCCGCAATTTTCTTGCTCGCTTCTGATGCAAGGTACGAGTTAGCAAGCGGTCCGCTGATCAGCAATGCAGATACATTCAATTTGGCGTTCGTCGGTATTGTTGCGAGTATGTTTGCTGGGTTCCTCGGCATCATGTACTTCATCATCTTTCGACGTGTATGGCTAGTCGAAGATCCGCTTCCATTGCCTGGTTTCGAAGCCACGCTCAAGATGTTGGACATCGCATCCGATGTCAACACGGGCGCCGTTGAACACGCCCGTGAGTCGTTGAAAACAATCGGTGTTTGGACATCGTTGACGATGTTTGGACTGTTCCTTGTGGAATACCCATTGATTTGGGCCAACGATCGTAAACTGGCGCTTTTGGATTACCTGGCTGAGACATTGGCGATTGGTGACTACGGTCTTGCGAGTTTCTATTCAAGCGGAAAGATCCACCAACCATCCGGAATTGACAGCGAAGGAGTTTCGCTGGGTTACACGCAATGGTCTGCAGACACGGCTTGGAATCCATTTGCTTACACCTATGTCGGTATTGCTTTGACGCCCTCGATGTTTGCTATCGGCTGGTTCATGAAAACTCGTGTTGCCTTTTTGGTGAACCTCGGAACACTCGTTGGCTGGTTCTTCCTCGTGCCACTTGTCGTCTGGTTCAACTTCCCAATTTACGATGCAATGTCGCAATCAAGCGTTCCAATCCAATCATACGCAGATGGTGATGGAGCAGCGCTCCAAATGATTGCCTTTAGCAAATCAGTTCGAACCATCGCAATTGGTTCCATTGTGGGTGGCGGTATGTTTGGTCTGGCAAAGATGTACCGAACCTTCCTCAACATCTTCTCGGACATTGGCTCCGCGTTCAAGGGTGAAGGAAGCCAAGAGTACATGGAAGGCAAGGGCTGGTACGAATGGCCGCTCAAACACATTCCAATCTTCATGGGCGTTACATTCTTGGCCATGCTCGTAATTTTCACCGTGGGCGGTTTCTCCATCCTCGCTTCGTTGGTGTTCGCAACCGTGCTCATTATGACCACATTCTTGCTTGGAGCAATCGCCGTCCGTGTCATGGGTGAAACGGGAATCGAACCTGTTTCTGGAACATCGTTCATCGTTCTTCTGATGCTCCTCGGTGTCTTCTTGAACGCTCAAGATTTGCTTGACCTCACCACACAAGACGCAGTCCTCCTCGGCCTTGTCGGTACGACTGTGTTTGGATCAGCAATCTCGATGTCTGGCACGGTCATTGGTGACTACAAGAACAGCCTCTACATCGGAAACCGACCTTACCACATCTCCAAGGGCAACATCATGGGCGTTGTGCCTGGTGCCATCATCGGTGCCGGTGTGGCGATCTTCCTTTCCAAGCAACTTGCAGATGGAAACATTTCATTGATGGCGCCACAAGCCAATGCGTTCGCCACCTTCTCCGTCATCTTCGCTGAAGGCCAAGGTGACCTTTACCTGCTTGCCCTTGGTTTCCTCCTTGGTATGTTTGTCGAGTGGGCAACTGGCATGGGTACATCGTTCGGTCTTGGTATGTACCTTGACGTCCCGCACACGCTCCCTATGCTCATCGGCGGTGTGGCCCGAGATTCTTGGGAAGACAAGCGATTGAAGCCTCGCATTGACGCCATTAAAGAAAAGGAAGGCACAACAGCTGCCGAAAAGCAACGTGCATTGATCCTTCTCAGCACGTTCATGGTGGCGGCTGGTTTGCTCACAGGTGAAGCGTTCTTTGGCACCGAATCCAGTATTCTTTCGTTCGTCGATACCCTCGTCGAGAACCCAGATTCCATGAGCTGGTACATTGGCCGCATGCTTGGCTTCGTCGGACTCAACGTTGCCATTGGCGGAGGAATTTACCTTCTGTTCAAGCGTGCTGGCGTGATTGGTGGCTCTCCCGCCACAGCCGATGCTGTGCTCGAAAACTGAGCGTGATTGAATGACCACAGCCAAGCCCCCGCTTTGGGTTTGGGTGTTGCTTGTAGCAGCGATTTTCGGCGTGTCGAGTGCAGGTACATTGCTCCAACAAATTGAGTTGGATCCTCTGTTAAAGGCATCATGGCGATTGCAACTGACAGCGGTGGTTTTGTTCCCATTCGCATTTTTTCAATGGCGACAGCAACCTTCTGAAGTCAAAGAACAGATGTTTGAGAAGCGGACTCTTGGAATCCTCGCTCTCAGTGGTTTGGCACTTGCCTTGCACTTTGGAGCTTGGGTGGCCAGTCTCAAGTACACGACGCTGACTCACTCGCTCCTGTTTGTCACGGCCCATCCACTCATTGTGGTTGCTGGTATGTTCATTCTTGGAATTGTTCTCACAGGTGTCCGACAACCAACGCATCGGGAACTCTTTGGTGCGATGATTGGGTTTGCTGGCGCTGCATTGACCTTGCTTGATGAAGGAACGCAACAAGGCGATAACACAGTGACGCTTCTTGGGGATTCGTTGGCTTTGTTGGGTGCGTTCACGGTGGTTGGCTATATTGTCTGTGGGCGCATTCTTCGTGCTTGGATGCCGATTTTCCTCTATGCCTTCCCCGTGACCTTGTTGGCAGCAGTTTTGCTTCTCCCTGCTTCGATGCTCGTCGAGAGCGACTATGCCACCTACGGTGTCTTTGGGTGGCTCGATGCTGCGTTCTTTGGCTGGTTCCTCGCCCTTGCTCTCATTGCGGGCCTTTTGGGTCACACGGGTTTGAACACCTGCCTGAAGTACCTCTCACCGCTTGTGATCTCTGCGTGTGTCACGCTTGAGCCTGTGATTGGTTCTTTGATTGGCTACGCAGTCTTCGACACGAGTTTACCGGGGCGATGGACATGGTTTGGAGGGGCGGTTCTCATGATTGGATTGTTGCTCATTGTGACGGCAGCACCCACTGAGACAGATACGAACAATCAAACATTAGAAGCCAGCAAGGATGCATGAGTACCATGACCGATGAATCACCACAAGGCGGCTGGCTGCTCCTCACCAACGATGATGGAATCGAAGCACCAGGATTCAGAATGATGGCTCAAGCCCTGAACAAGGCAGGTTATTCCATCATTGCCTTCGCTCCTGCAGAGAATAATTCTGCAGCAGGCATGAGGATTAACCTGATGCAACCGATGGTATTGCGCCCTCGCAATGACCTCAAAACTGAGTGGGGCCTTGACGAGTCGAAAGGACAGGTGAAATTGTTCGAACTCGATGGAACCCCATGTGACACGATGATTGTCGCCCTTGACGGTGGTATCGAACATGTCGCTCCCGGTGTGATTCCACGATTGGTCATTTCCGGTGTCAACCTCGGACCGAACATGTCGCAGGATTCCTATCATAGCGGAACAATGGGTGCAGCACGTGAAGCAGGACTGTACGGCATGCCCGCAATCGCCTCTTCGCTCGGTTCCTTCGAACTTGATGGAATGGAAGGCGCAGTTCAAGCCACTGTGGACTTGGTCGAAGTAGCTCTTACGGCCTTGCCTCTGGTTCCTGAAAACCTCCGCAGACCTCACATCGATGTTTCAGCAAGCCATCTGACACGTTGGCCCGATTTCCCATCAACTCCGGCATGGGCCGATGATCCCGAAGGTGCCCTGCGCACTGCTTTCCAGCACGGTGAATTGATGCTCAACCTCAATGTTCCACCAGTATGGGATGGCTCTGTCAACACCACGCGTCTTGGAATGCGATGGTATCGAAATGCGGTGAGTTTTGGTTCCGTAGAAGATGATGAAACTGCTTTGTTCACCA
>CM001443.1:1172341-1241306 GCA_000246735.1 uncultured Candidatus Poseidoniales archaeon
GGCGCCACCATCGACCACACACCAGTTCACCAAAGTGACTGTGACGCAGTTGATGCAGGCCACGCAAGCGTGAGTTGCCTTCCAGTGTGGCCTCAAACCCACCCGCTTGCTTTGGATGATGGTCTCCTCAAATGGGTGCTCGAAGCATCCGAAGGTGGATACCCGGCATGGCTTCGAGGTTAATCGAGCCTCATGTCGATGCCTTCATCCAAAAGGAAATGGCATACGCCAACAGCCATATGACCTTGCAGCCAGACATCGCCAACCGATCGATTTAGTAAAGCACCCTTGATCTCATCAGCGAGAGGTTTGTCATCGCTCAACACAAAAGCCACATCAAGTCCATGAATTTGGAACGCCCCTCGCTCCCCGTCGGCGTGTGAGTGAGGTGTGCTTGATTGTGGCAACGTGCTTTTTTCCGCCCAAAGTCTGGGTGAGTCTGCATCGAGTGCGATGAGTGTCGAATCATGCCAATCAGCGAGCGTATGCGTAATGTCTCCACCAGAATCATAAATTCCAGAGGAGCGTTCGACCCAATGGCCACGTGCAGGAGTTGGCTCTTTGAGCACCTTTGCAATGTGGCCGGCCACTGCGCGTTCTTCCGCATGCACTCCTTTGAGTTCTGAACCAACGAATTTGATCCTCCGGCTGGGCCCTGGGCCACCCATCATATGGAGGACAACTTCTGTATCGTGACGGAGCCCATGACTCGTGAGCAGGCCTGCCATCAAGGCACGAACCAAGACATCCATTCGACCAGCACCTCCTGCCATGTCGTTGAGTGGGAGTTTTCCCTGGGACATCGCACGATGCCCGATGATTGCAAATCGACGCATTCAGGTTACCTCAGCGTTCTATGAAAGTACGAATCGCTTCACACATTTTTGATTCATCTTCGAGAATGAAGTGGCTCCCATAAGCATCAACAAGGTAACCTCTTGGCTTTGTTGAATCCTCAAGGTCCTCGAGCCGGTTTGCAATCACCGCTGTCATACCAGCTTTTTCGATTTGAGCGGTGGCACGGTAGATGAGATCTTTTTGCTTGATTCCGGATTCCAGTTTGAACCCGATGCGGACCGCATTTGCACAGGTTTCTTTGAGGGCCATGATGTGCTTTTCACTCTCTGCCAAGTTGACATCAAGACCGCCCTGTTGACTCGCAATTTTTCCCTTTGCTGGCGCTGCAACCACATAATCGAGTACGGCTGCAGCATGAATCCAAGCATCGATGGTGTCGTTCGAGAGCGCTTTGAGTTCAGCAAGCATTGCTTGTGGTTCAGGTGCACGAATCACAAGAGGGAGCCACTCGGGTTGTTCTGCAGTTGTGATTCCAGCGACGCAGGTTACGTCGTGACCATGCCGATAAAGGTCGTTAGCAACTGCAAAACCTGTTGTTCCACTGCTGTAATTTTGAACAAATCGAACATCGTCGATGGCAGAGCGGGTTGCTCCGAGTGTGATCACAATTGACTTGCGGTTTGGTTTCGCTGCGTTGAGGAGGTGGCAAAAAGTGGCCACAATTGTTTCATGGGCGGGGGTTTTTCGCTTTCCTTCTGCTTCTTCACCCCACAAGACACGAATTCCATGAGCACGTGCCCGATCGACGAGTTCACCCGTTACAGGATCATTGGCTAAGTCAATGTGCATGCTCGGTACCATCATCACGGGTGTGCCTCGACTTCTTGCGACGCTCAAGGCCATCAAGAGCGGGCCGTTTTGTAAGCCGTGGAGGTAGGATGCAAGGGTGTCCCTGGTGGTTGGTACAACGAGGACAGCATCTGCGGTGTTGAGTGCCTCCATGTCGCCATCCCAATCTGTGATGACCTCTCCTTGTGTCGCCCATCGGACGGCCAGAGGGGTGATGATGCGTTGTGCAGCAGCCGTCATGATGACGGTGATGTCTGCACCTTGCCGGCGGAGTTCTCTTGCAAGACGCACTGTGTCGACGGCTGCGATCCCACCGGTTACGCCTAACACAATTCGCCGACCAGCAAGAGCGCTGCCTTGCATTTCGACGTCAGTATCACGAACCGCCATGGTTCTGCCATCGGGCACACGGACATGATTGCTTCGGCGGATGCCTATCTCATTGCATGTGGAAAAGCATAGCCTCAAGGCGGGCAGGTCTGTGGTCATTCTATGGCGGGCAACCGTGGGGACGAACTGGTGGTTGCTGGTATGCGGCCACAAAGTTTCCTAGGTGCATCCAATCCATATGCTCCAGTGCATCGCGGAACCACACTGATACTTTTCATTGACAGTTTGATTCTCCTCTTTGTCACCTATGCCCTCACCAACATGCTCGCTCCTTCGATGGTGCAAATTGCGACCGGTGTGGGTGCAGGACTTCTTACGATGAACTGGCTTGCTTACCGTAGGAAATCCAAACTGGCATATTGGATTGCTCCTCTCATTATCGGATTTGCATCCTTGTTTTTCTTTTTTGAGGCTGTAAGCATGCTTTACATTGGTAACTACTTGTTTGCGTTTTTGATGATTTGGGCTTGCTTTGGCTCGGTTCGGAGGGTGCTCACTCACTTCCATTCAGGCTACAGGCATGCATACCATGAAACGACGGAAATAATTCCAGATCTCCCGCTTGAGTCTGGCGAAATGTATGCAGCGTGTCCAACCTGCCTTGCTGTGCTTGCCATTCGACCAGCAATGCTTCATTCGAGTGACCGCTGCCCACATTGTCAAAATCAACTCGTGAGCGATGAGCTCAGCTCGAAGTATGAGCAAGAATGATTGAGACAACTCACTCGGTCAGAATTTGGGCTTGACAAACACGGTGGTCGTGTTCTCCATGTCAATGTCATCTTCATCATCATCATCATCGATGATGTCCTCTGAGACCTCAACTTTCGCCTTCTTATCCTTGGTTGGTGCAGGAACGCCGCCTGATCTCTTTTCAAGACGATCAATTTGCTTCTGCATCATTTCGAATTCGATTTCCATATCGTCCATCAAGTCACGCATTTCTTCCATGCGTGTGCTGAGCCTTCCTGTCAACTTCTTGAGTTTACGTAACGTACGTTCTTCGCCCATCATCATCCCTCTCTTATTTCCCATCGGATCGGGTTCTGCGTCTCAGCGAGTCGCAAGGGTTAGGGAAGACCACATTTCTTCAGGGACTTCCATAGCCAATCGAAGGCCACCCATTGCACCGAGTCGAACTGGATCGTCGACAACGTGGACATTGACATCGCCCATGTCGGACAAGCGTCGTTCAATCATTGCGCCGAGGCCCTTGATTCCTGAGCCACCGCCAGCGAGGACCATGTTTCGTCGGAACTCGTCGTGGTATTCAGGATTCGATCCGGAGATGAGCTGCTTCACATTCTCGACGATTGGGTCGACGATTGCTTCGCATGCTGCTTGGATGCAGTCAGTGATGTCGAGGTTCATGGCCTTTCCATCGATGGAGAAATCAACCATGATTGGGTTCTCAGGGGTGTGCGTACCAACGAAGGAGTACTGTTCCTTCCATCGGCGAGCCATGTCCTTGGTGATTTGAGCACCGTTGAACTTGGATTGAATGTTCTTGATCATTTCTCGGTCAATGAAGTCACCAGCGTGGCCAGTGTGCATTTGGTCGTCAGGTCCAGGGATTGTTCCATAGACACGGCAAAGATCAGCCGTTCCTGCACCGATGTCTCGACAAGGGTGTGTTCAATCATGTCAAGAGCGTAAGCGACTGCGAACGGTTCAGAGATAATCATTGCAGCGTTGACGGAGCCAGCAGCTGCGTCGAAGATTGCGGTCTTGTCCACGTAGGATGCTTCTGCAGGTGCACCGATGACGGCGACCACTCGGTCGTATTCTTCAGGGTCGGATAGACCGATGAGGTGGGTAATGAAGTGGGCAATGAATTCCCGGTCTTCTTGGGTGTCCTTGATCACACCGAGTTCCAATGGTCGGAAAAGGTTGAGTGCGAGTCTGTTTTTGAGCGCTTCTTCACCGAAAAGAACGTCCCGCTTTAGGAAATTTCGTGCAATTGGATCTTTAGGGGTTCCGATTACAGTCAATTCTTCTTCTTCGTGACTGTCTGAGGAAACCATCACAGAGCGGAAAGTTCCCAAGTCGATTCCAATGTACAGTACTTGTTCTGCCATGCCCTTCCCATCGCGACCTACCTTATGAAGAATACCTCGCTGTTGAGCGGTCTTCGTAGGCGTTTTAGGAGGTTTGAAGGTACTTTTTCAAGCGGGCCGGTGATCACGTCCCGCAACAAGGGCCACCCATTGGTGAGGGGTAAATTCAGCACCAAGCTTCGCAAGATTGACAATACCAAGCTGCATACTCGGGGTACAACGGTGCCATGTTTCCACACCCAGTGCATTCCTTGAGTGCTTTATCGCCACAAATTTCCATGACCATCTGGATGTGATACACATCGTCGATACCAAGTTGCTGGCGCATGGACCACAACAATTGATCTTCGCTTGGTGAAATGATTCCGTCTTCGAGGACAAGTTCAACAACGCTTCGATAGTCTTCGAAGTCTCGAACATCCCTTGCATCGAGCACTACGCCGTTCTTCTCAGCGACGATGTCAGTGCCGCCTGGGTCGTCTACGAACAGAACCAAGGATGCTGCCTTGAGTTTCTCATCGCGTAATTCGAGTGAAATACGAACCCCTTCAAGGGTAGCATAGACAAGGTTGGAATTGGTGTTGATGACATTGGCGATTGAACGTGCGGTGTCTGCTGCGTTTCGTCCTTTACGCCATCCGTTTGGGTCGGCAACGTTGAATTCGTAAAATTCAGTTCCTTTGCCCGGATACTCGAGACGGATTTCCTCGCCTCCATCAAACTCATTCGCAACAATGGTGAGGGCGGCCACTTCAGTGGAAACAATGTTGTCATCATCATCAAAACTAATCATCAGAGGTTTTCGATCTTCTGTTGCTGTGTTGAAGTGCCCTTTCATCCCAGACATCCATTTGTCTTCCAAGCGGCCAAGTGATGCTTCTTGCTCTTCAGATAGGTTGGAATCGACACCAAGCACACCAGCAAGACTTCCTGATGCGATGTCCTTCTTGAATTCCTCAATCATTTCTGCGTCTTGGCGATAGGTTGGCGGTGGCATCCTTTCGGATTCTTCAACATAGTCCGGGTCGGCCCATTCGTGGTTGCATCCAACGCACATGAGGTACCCCTTCATCGTTGAGGATTGGGCTTCACCGCCACATCGTGGGCAATCGCCGCCTTCGGTGTACTCGAGATTCTCGACAGCATCGCGACGACCTTTCCGTATGTTCCCAAAGCCTGCCATAGACGGGCGAGGCGATTGGCTTTCTATCAATTCTTTGGGCGAATTAAATGGTGAGAACAAAATTAATTCAACTTTGGAACGGCTTTCATTCCATAGCGAATCAGACCTTCTTGAGCGTAAATTCGGCGAACGACGAACGTAACTTCGTCACCAATTGCAGGTTCGTATTGTTCGTCATCAGCAACCAGAAACACGCCGCATGGTCCTTGTTCAAAGCGAACAAAGACGGTTTGGATGCCCCCGAGAACAGGCGCTCTAAGCGCAAATTCGGATGGTGCACCTGCTGCACTCAGTTTGGTCCAAGATTCGACGATGGCAGAGGCCATGAGTGGTTGGCTTGGTGATTCGAGTCGCTGACCATCTGCATCGAGTTGTCGAGGTGGCCAGATGAGGTTGGCATTCGTTGATTGAGCCATGAAGGCAAGACGTGCCGCTGCTCCCTCCATGTAGGCTGCTTCAGAAACATAAGCGCCTTGTGATACATGGGCTGGTTTCAATTCCTGCTCCCAAGCAGTTTGGATGTCGGCGTAAAAGGTCGGATCGAGTGATTCAAGTTCAGCAGGGCCGTGAAAACCTAAGTTTCGTTCCAAATTATTGGTGAACACGAGTGTTGCTTCTTCGCCCACCAAGAGGTTCCATTCACATGCCTCAGTGTTTTCATCATCACACACGACTGTGGTTCCAGTTGCGCTCTTTACTGCGGACGGATTCACCAATGGAAGGCTTCGCATGGTGGCAATTTCTGTACCCCTGCTCGACAACAGGTGAAGGCCAGCAATGGCCATCGTTGTGTAGTCTGAGTCTGCGCCAAAGACAATTGTTCCGTCATGAGTGAAGGGCGACTGAATCATGAGGGCCTCACTGTCAAACATGGCTAAGTAGCCTTGCCAATCGACAACCTCGTTCATCCTCTGTCCCTCCCAAAGACGTGCACAGCGCAGGTCGCACCTGAACCGCCGACATTGTGGGTGATGCCAATTTCAGCGTCCCTTATTTGTCGTGCGTCTTCCACGCTGCCTCGAAGTTGCTTGAACACCTCCACTGCTTGCCCTGTGCCAGTTGCACCGAGTGGGTGGCCTTTGGATTTGAGGCCGCCGCTTGGGTTAATACAGACGTCGCCTTGGTTCCTCACGCCACGTTGTTCACGTGCGAACACCCCGCCTTCGCCTCGGTCAGCAAAACCAAGATCTTCAGTGGCCATAAGTTCAGCAATGGTAAAGCAATCATGCACTTCTGCTAAATCGACGTCCGCAGCAGTGATGCCAGCGGCTTTGTAAGCTGCGTTCGAGGCTTGTTGTGTGGCACGAACCTGAGTGATGCTTGGTCGATCGTGGAGGGCGAGGAAGTCCGAGCCCGCACCTGAGGAGCGCAACCAGACGGGGTCGTCTGTAAATTGACGAACAACATGATCGGCGGCCAAGATCACCGCAGAGGCTCCGTCAGAAGTTGGACAGCAATCGTACAAAGTTAACGGGTCGGCAACCATGAATCCACTCTGGGCCTTTTCGAAGGAGACCTCCTTACGGATGTGCGCCATTTCGTTTTCAAACCCGTGAAGGTGATTTTTGACGCTGATGTTGACAAGGTCATCGTGTGTTGAATCGTATTCGTGGAAGTGGCGACGTGCCATGAGTGCGTAGGTTCCAGGGAATGTCAGACCGGCCAATCGTTCCCATTCAGTATCGCCAGAAACGCCAAGCCAGAACCGTCGACGTTCTGGTGAAAGGTCATTCATTTTCTCGATGCCACCAGCAACCACGACGTCGGCCTGGCCGCTTTTGATGGCCATCCAAGCATCACGTAGGGCAAATCCAGATGAAGCGCAAGCGTTCTCAACCCGGCGCACTGGAATCCCTTCAAGCCCTGAGTGTTCAGTCAACAGCGCTGCTGTATTTCCAAGTTGGCCACCGCCGAATGCGACGCTACCAATGAAGGCTTCATCGACACACCGTGGCTCGAAATTCTGGTCAACGCTTGCAAAAGCACGCTCGGCAGCTTCTGCCCACATCCCTTTCAATCCTGAAGGGTGGTTTCCGTACTTCGTTTGACCCGCACCAATGACGGCGACATCGACCATGAACCTCCCAACAGCCGTCAGCATTTGATTGAGTCGGTCCTTGAAATTGCATCATGAAACAATCTGATTCCAGCGCAGGTACTAAGAACAGGCCACAACCGCCCATCAAACATGCTACGACAGTGCAGAAGCCACGGCCACTTCAAAGGCGCCAACTGCCCAACTTGCAACGAAGAAGGAAAATTCATCATGAGTGACCGTGAATCCAACTCGCTTGGACGAATGCTTGCTTTGGTTCTCCGACACGCTCCTGAAAAATTCAATGTGGAAATGGACATCAACGGATGGGTCAACTCACGTGAACTCTCTGAAAACATCGCCAAGCAACGCCGCCATTACCATTGGCTTCGTGGATGGCACTTCGCTGCAATCGCTAGCGCTGACGACAAAGGTCGCTACCAAGTTGAGGGTGACATGCTTCGCGCAACCTACGGGCACTCGATTGAATTGGAACTCGATCTACCAACTGACAACATCCCAGAAGCTCTCTACTGGCCATGTGAAGTCGAACAAGTTCCAACCATCAAGGAACTCGGTATTACCGCAGGCGACCGAAAGCACGTTCACTTGTCAAAATCCATCAGCAACGCCATGGAAGCAGGGCACGTCCGCATTAACCGACCCGCCATTCTTGAGGTTGACACAGTTCGTGCCATCGCTGACGGTCATGTGATCTACCGTGCTGGTACAACCGTTTACCTCGTCGATGAGATGCCAGGTGAATACCTCTACCAAATCGAAGAAGACGACCCAATGGTGCTCGAGATGATTGCCCAATGGGAACTTGAAGAACAAGAAGAAGAGTGAACTTCACTTTTCTTGTCCACATGCTGGGCAGAAACTCAAGTCCGCCTCAAGGTGTGACCCACAGCCTGCACACTGCATGCTGCCTGTTTTCAGTGCCTCGATTTTGTTGACGGGTGGCGCAACTGGATCATTCAACTTTGGTTTGACCAATCGCAACGGGTCCAGACCGTGCTCTTGGAGTTCGCGGTAACGGTTGCCAAAGATGATGGCTTCCTGTATGGCTGCTTCAATTTGCCATTGGCGGTGTTGTTGTTCCTTCGCATCTGGAATATCGGTTGATTCCTCGAGCACTGCTTGCAAGTGTCGCATGAAATCACTAAGGGTTGGTCCTTCTGCCATGTGCATGGCTTTTGGCCCTGCCTCATCAATGCTTGGTGCAGTCCTTGCTCTCGATTCCATTGAGGCAACCTCATGTGCCGCATCCTTTTGGAAAGGCCATGCGTGAGCGTGTGGTCATCAAATGGGGCGGTGGCCTAATCACGGATAAGACAACGCTTTGCACACCAAAACTGGATGTGATTGAGGCCTTGGCAACTTCAGTCCGTCGCTGTTTGGACAACGACTTGGATGTAATTCTCGTCCATGGCGCTGGTTCATATGGCCACCTCCGTGCCAAGCATTGGCGGCTCAATGAAGGTCGCGTCGATGCGGATTTCACTCCGGACGATCAGTGCCAATCTCAAGCCGATGCAGTCGCATGTGTGCGAGAAGAAATGTTGGCGCTCAATGACCATGTATGTAGCGCACTTCAACAACAAGGCGTCCCAACGGTGATTCACCCTCCACATCATTGGGCTGAAGGCGTTGGTGCTGAATTTGAAGGGGATCTTGCTCGGTTCAATGTGAGGGCAGGAACGGTGGCTGTCACGTTTGGTGATGTGGTGCCTGTTGCCGGCGATGCGGAATTTGGTATTCTCTCAGGCGATGACTTGGTGTACCGCTTAGCGACAGAAGTGCCGTATGTGGAACGTTTGGTCTTTGCCATTGGCGGCGTTGATGGTTTGCTTCGTTGCCCACCTGAGCGTGCTACAGAAGACGATCTGATCGAAGAATGGTCGCCATCAATCGCCTTTGAAGGCACCCATCAAAGTGAAATCGATGTCACGGGGGGCATTGGCCTCAAAGCTGCACGTGGGGCTCAGGCTGCTGCAAAAGGTGTTGAAGTTCTCATGGTCAATGGCGGTCATGCCGATCGTGTTTTTGATGCCTGCATGGGCCGGGAAGTGCGTGGAACACGCGTGGTCAGTTGAGCAACCATTCCGTCAGGATGATGGAAATTGAGAGAACTCTTCATGTAGCGACCGCGCATCGATTGGATTAGGGATTGCTATGGCAGGTTACGGAATTTCTGATGTCCCGACCATTGAACTGGCTGATGATGAGCAGAAGTTGTTGTCGTCATTGGGTGCTGACTCCACTCAGTCAGCCCTCATGGCAGAGGCCATTATTCTCACAGATGAATGGGACCAAGTCATTGGCCCAGGTTCAAAGATTGCTGCTCACCGGGGCACTGGTGCCTACCATCGTGCCTTCAGCGTCCTGCTTTTTGACAATCAAAAGCGCCTTTTGCTTCAACGCCGAGCCTCCGATAAAGTCACCTTCCCCGGTGTATGGGCAAACTCTTGCTGCTCCCACCCTCTCCACTGTGATGAGGAAATGGAAGAGGCAGATGCCATCGGTTCCAAGCGTGCCGCAGTGCGCAAGTTGGAGCAAGAATTGGGGATCGCTCCAGGACAGGTTCCTCTTGACTCATTTCACTTCATCACCAAGATGAGGTACAGTTCTCGAATGAATGAAACATGGACCGAACGAGAAATCGACCACATTCTCGTCATTCAGGCCGATGTCGATCTTGACCCCAACCCCAATGAAATTTCTGAGATCAAGTGGGTCTCCGAAGAAGAACTCGAAGCTCTGCTCATCGATGAAGAACAGACTGAGGGCGTCATCGCACCGTGGTTCCGTTGCATCGCTGCACGGGTCATGGATGAAACATGGTGGGACGCTGTTGGGGATGCAGATGCCCTTGCTGAATTGGTCGACGGAAAAATCCACGATATGGGTGATGTGAGTCACCTGTTGCCCGATGCGCAAGGTGCTGACCTGATGACTTCCCTTGCTGAAGTCAAACCACTCGTCGAGGCAAGAATTGAACGAGCCCTCACCCATACCTCCCACCCTCGCCTCTCTGGTGCAATGATGCACTTGGTGGAGGGCGGTGGCAAGCGACTTCGCGCATGCATACCATGGATGGTCGCAAAGGCTGTTGGCGACACACATGCAGGTTTGCTTGATGTTGGGGCAGCAATTGAAACCATTCACAATTTCACGTTGGTTCACGACGACATCATGGACGATGATGACATTCGACGTGGTCGAAATGCTGTTCACATCGAATATGACTTGCCAACTGCAATCAATGCAGGCGACGCCATGCTCGCCATTGCGTTCGAAGCAATGGCCGTTGCAGAAGGCATTGAACACGCCATGCTTCCATTCTTGGTCAAGCGCATTGGTCGGATGGTTCGCAGGGTCTCTGAAGGGCAGCAACTTGACATTGATTTCGAAACCATGGGCAGCGTTTCAGAAGACCAGTACATCGAAATGATCACCGGTAAGACCGCTGTGATGTTCCTCACTTGTGCAGAGATTGGTGCCTACCTCTCTGGAGCAGATGAAGAAACGGTGCAATGCATGCATGATTGGGGTCTCGCAGTCGGCTTGTGCTTCCAATTGATGGATGACTTGATCGATGCCCTTTCGGATTCAGAAACACTTGGAAAGCCATGTGGCTCTGACATTGCTCAAGGAAAGAGGACCTTGATGGTGATTCATGCCCTTCGCCAACCTGAAAGCGAAACGAAGGATACACTTCTCGGCGTTCTTGGAAAAGGAGATGCTGCATCTCAAGAAGAAATCGATGCCGGATTGAAGGCACTTGGTGATCTTGGCTCAATCCAATACGCACGTGAACGTGCAGAGGCCTACCACTCAAAGGCTCACGAATGCTTGAACCAACTGTCTGATGGACCTGCACTACGAGCTCTCCGGGAACTCACAGATTTCCAATTGCAACGGATCAGCTGAGCGAATCTATTTTGATTGATTCACCACGGTGCATACATGCCTTCTTGCAACACTTCAGCGTACCAGCGTGTTTGTTGAGGCGTTTTCTTGTGTGAGAGGGCCATGAAGTTCTCCTGAACAAACGATGCTTTGATTGTCTTACATGGTGGTGCATCACCTGTGATTCGCAGTTTGACATGCTCGGTCTTAAGGATTGTACCAATGTCGAGTTCGTTCCAGACGATGCCACGAATCAAGAGGTTCTCACCAGTTGTTCCTCCAGCGATTGGATGGCCTTCGGCCTGCAAGCGTTCCATCACATCAGTTGACATGAGGCAGACGGCTCGGGTTGGACCACCGTGGTGTTTCAAATCGTTCTGCCGATCACCAATACAACCGTTGGTTGTTATTTGCAGTGACTCAACCATGCCTTTGGGCACACCACCTTGAGGTGAGACAAACAGGCCCTCAACCGAGCCGGTCATCTTGCTCACTCTGAGTAGTACGATTCCGGGTAAGGTTCTGGCTTCAGACCCTTTCGAGTTCGGATCTCTGCGACGACCTTGTCAAACAACTGAGGTGGGAGTTGTTGGAATCCGAGGTTCTCGGTGTTCCAAACAGCTCGTCCTTGTGATGCTGCACGTATATCGTTGGAGAAACCGAATGTTTCTGCGATTGGTAGAACACCAACAACGGTCGTGACTTCACCTTCTGATGGCATATCTTCGATAATACCACGGCGGTTGGTCACTTCACGGGTCACTTGACCCAACCAGTTGTTAGGGACGGACACGAATGCCTTCTGCATTGGTTCGAGAAGAACGGTGCGTGCTCGGAGCATAGCGCCCTTGATTCCGTTTCGAACTGCTGGGATGGTTTGAGCAGGGCCACGGTGGATGGCGTCTTCGTGCAACTTTGCGTCAACAAGTCGGATGAACATACCTTGAACCGGTTCGTCAGCGATTGGGCCTTTCACACAAACAGCGTTGAAAGCTTCAATGATGAGTTCACGAGTTTCGTGGAGTCCTTGAATACCCTTGGTGTCATTGACAAGAACGTTGGTTCCCTTGATGGCGTAGATCTTTCGCATCAAGTCCTTGTTCATTCCAAGTTCACCGAATTTGTTTCCAGTTTCCTTTGCGTCACTGGAGCGGACCGGGCCATCTCCAAGGTCGCCATTGCGGAGTGCAGCAACAACTTCCTCGCTGAGTGGTTCAATTTCAAAGAAGAAACGGTTGTGTCGGTTCGGGGACTTGCCCTCGAATGCACTGCCACGGTTGTTCCCTTCGATACCTTCACGGTAGACGACAATAGGTGGACTGACCTTGACCTTGATGTTCTGCTCTTCTTCAATTCGGTAAACGGTGATTTCCAAATGAAGTTCACCCATACCAGCGAGCAATGCTTCTCCGGTTTCTGCATTTGTTGTCACTTGCAAGGAAGCGTCAGCTTTAGCGAGGGAGCGCAATGCGTCGATAAACTTTGGAAGGTCCTTCATGCTCTTTGGCTCGACAGCAACGGTCACCACTGGATCTGAGTAGTGTCGAATTGCTTCGAATGGAGTGAAGTCCTTGTCGTGAGAGAGGGTCACACCAGCGGCCGCTGATCGGATACCGGTGAGCGCTGCGATGTTACCTGCAACGACCTTTGGAACTGGAATTCGGTCACCGCCAACCATCATGCTCACTTGTTGAACACGTTCTGGCTTTGCTGCACCAATAGCGTACACTGATTCACCCATTGCGATTGCACCGGAGTAAATTCGGCCAACAGCCACTTCACCAGCGTGAGGGTCCATCCAGATCTTTGTAATCATCATGGCCAACTCAGCCTCTGGATCGCAAGAAAGCATCGACTTTCCAATTTCGGACTCAAGGTCACCGGTCCAAATGTTAGGGACACGGTATGGCTGTGCTTCGACAGGTCCTGGCAACTTGGTAACTGCCATGTCAAGAAGAACTTCGTGGACCGGTGCTTTCTCAGCGAGGGTCTTTTGGTCTTCATTGTTACAGTATTCGAAAATTTGCTTGAATGAAATGTTGGACTTGGCCATGTAAGGGACGGTGATTCCCCAGTTGTGGTAAGCCGAACCGAATGCAACAGTTCCGTCAGCAACTGAAACTTGCCAGGCCTTCTTGAATTCTTCAGGAGCGAATTGCTTGATGAGCTTGTTGACCTTCTTGATGGTCTCAGTGAATCGAGCCATCATGTCTTCTGGAGTCACTTGCAATTCATTGATCAACCGATCGACCTTGTTGATGAACAGAACCGGCTTCACCTTTTCCTTGAGGGCTTGGCGAACGACTGTTTCAGTTTGAGGCATTGGACCCTCGACAGCGCAAGCGAGGATGAAACATCCGTCAACTGCACGCATTGCACGGGTCACGTCGCCACCGAAGTCAACGTGACCTGGTGTGTCGATGAGGTTGATGAGGTAGTCTGTGCCTTCAACTGCGTGGACCATTGAAGCGGATGCAGCGTTGATTGTGATACCACGAGCAGATTCTTGTTCATCGAAATCGAGAACGCGGGCGGAACCAGCAAGGTCGCTGGACATCATTCCAGCACCTGCGATGAGGTTGTCGGAAAGTGTAGTTTTTCCGTGATCAATGTGTGCTGCGATGCACAAGTTTCGGATTTGCGGCAAAATGTGCATGACCTCTGTGGCCTTCTTGATGTTGTCTTCCTTTCGTCCCATGAAATCACCAGTGACTTCTCGTCAAACTTGCCCACCTGAAAGGGGTTCTTAAGTGACTCGCACGGAACCCAAAGAAAGCCACACTGTGAAGCGACAGAGTTTGCACTCACAGTGTCGTTGCCGAGGGATCACCTCGACGGATTTATGGCGTAGTTTTCCTCATCGAGCGGATGCAGCGATGCGCTCCAACTCTTCCTTCTTGCCAACAGCAAAGGAGGTCACGTCGCCTGCAGCAGCCTTGGTCAACTCGTTGGTGATGCAGTTGGTGAGGGTGCGCTTTGACTTGTGGGTGCCCTGTTGAGCGCCCTTTGCGAGGTTGCGAAGCGCAACGTCAAGTCGGCGGGATGGTGAGGAGTCAACGGCCTTGGGCTGTGAAACTGCACCGAATTTGATTCGAGTGATCTCTTCCATTGGTGCAGCGTTGCACAATGCGTCCACGAAGGTTTGCAATGGGTTGCCGCCAGACTTTGCAGCGATGGTGTCGAGTGATGTCTCGAATGCCTTCATTGCGCCTTGCTTCTTTCCAGTGTAAGGACCGGTTCGCATGAGCTTGTTGATGTAACGCTCAACGACGGACAACTTTGCCTTGCCGAACCAAGCGTTTGCGTGGCGTCCACCTGTGTGAGGAACACCCACGGTTGTGAGGTTGATGTAAGGTGCAAGTCCAGGATCCTTGCATGTGATGCCGGATGCGTCCCACTTGCCAAAGACGAGTGTTCCAATTCCTGCAATCGGTCGAACTTCTTCGACTTCTTCGACGGTTTCTGTAACTGTTTCGGATTCGGACATGATGCACACCTCAGCGGACAGGCTTCTCCTTTCGGCCACGGACCATCTCATCGAGTGAGACACCGTTGACTTGGATGACCTTGTAACGGACACCAGGAATGTCACCGTACGAACGACCCATGCGTCCACCGATACCTTCGACCATCACTTCATCGTGTTCGTCGATGAAGTTGATTGCACCATCGCCAGGAGCGAATGCTGTGAGTTTGTTTCCGTTCTTGATCAATGAAATCTTGACCGCCTTGCGGATTCCGGAGTTAGGTTGCTTTGCTTCGATACCGACTTTTTCAATAACGATACCCTTTGCTTGAGTGGACCCAGCAAGGGGGTCGTGCTTTGCTCGCGACTTGAGCATTCGCTTCTTGTATCGACGGTCCGACCATCGAAACTTTTGGCGGTCTTTTGCCATTTTAGCACCAGCGAAGAGTCCTCTACCCATGATAATCACTGCATTGAAGCATTTCGCCGACTTGAAGCCCCTATTTAACAACAACCATAGAAGCGAGTGAGGCCGTTCCATCTCCGAATGCGGGATGTGGTTTGAAATCATCGGAAAACGACTCAAAATCAAAGGTTCGAAACCATGCCAGCCGGCGGTGTTTTCTGAACGAAAGTTCAAGCGGGGGTTGCCGGTGGCCGCACCATGGCGTTTCGAGACCACCTGGCAGCGGCTCAAATTGAAAGCGAACCGGTGAGCATCATTCACGGACTTTGGGAACATTCCAGAGCATCGAATCATGCACTTACGGTGTTTGACAACCTCATCGAAACGCCCGGCCACCGAGCAGCGGTGAACATCCTCACACGCGACCGGCTGTGTCAAGCAATTGGGATCACGCCAGAAGAGTACATCGATACCCTCGGCTGGGCGATGGCCAACCCGAGTGAACCTGTGATTGTGGACGCTTCGGAAGCTGAATGCTTTGACAATATCCAGGAAAATGTGAACATCATGGATTTGCCAATTCCCCACCACTGGCCACAAGACCGTGGGCGATATTCTTCTGCCAGCGTGATCATCGCAGAAGACAACGGCATCCGCAACATGTCCTTCCATCGACAATTTGTCCGCGACGAAAATCATCTCGTGGTTCGGTTGGTTCCACGTCACCTACGCACCATGACCATGAATGCGAGGAAGACTGGTGGCGAAGTGAACATCGCTGTTGTCAACGCACCTGACCCGGTGGTTCTTCTTGCAGCGGCTATGTCGTTTGATGACAACATCGACGAGTTAACCATCGCAGCCGCCCTTCACGAGAAACTCTACGGCAAGCCACTTCGCTTGACACGAATGCCAAACGGTATCTTGGCTCCCGCAGATGCAGAGTACGTCCTTTACGGGCGAATCACCGGAGAGAATGACGATGAGGGCCCCTATGTCGATATTACCGGCACCGTCGATGATGTCCGTCAGGAGCCTGTGATCGAAATTGAAGGCGTGATTCACCGAGACAACCCAATTTTCCACGCTCTTATTCCAGGTGAAGCAGAGCACAAGACATTGATGGGCTTACCACGTGCCCCAACCATCAAATCAGCGATCAACGAAGTTTGTGAATGCCTTGATGTTCACATGACTGAAGGTGGCTGTGGATGGCTCGCAGCTGTTGTCAAGATTCGTCGAACCAAGGAAGACGATCCAAAGAACGCCATCATGGCAGCACTTGCAGGCCACCGAAGCATGAAGATGGTCACAATTGTTGACGAGGACATTGACATCACCGATCCAGTCCGTGTCGAATGGGCAAAGGTTACCCGTTGGCAACCAGATGTCGACACCATCATTCTCTCGCATCAAAAGGGGAGTTCACTCGACCCATCACGTGACAACGACGGTTTGACTGCAAAGGTTGGATTTGATGCAACACTTCCATGGGGCGTCGACCATGAGGGATTCAAATCCGTTCAGTGATGCGAACCACCCGCAGGTTTGTTAGGTGAACCTCTCCAGTTCAGGCTATGTCGGGGGACAATGCATCGTTGCTCCAACACCCTCGAAGGAACCTTGGCAATCGTTACAGGTCGCAAGCGCAGAAGTTTGCACGTCTTGCGGCAAAAGATGAACTCCGGTTCAGTGAGAACATGGCGTGGGCAGAGCAAAACGCACGTCAAGCACTCTTGCACGATTTTACAGATGAACAAAATTGGCGGTGCCTTGCAGATCTGAAATTGATTCTTGGTGACAGTGATGGTCTCGCTGCGCTGCTCGAAGACTTGTTTGTGGTTCTTGGACGGGACGCAGACCAAGTGGACCAACTCAAGGGCATTGATTTTCTCATGGTGGGCGTTGAATTGCTCGAGGCTGCTTTTCTCAAAGATCCGCTGGAACCCGATGTGTGGTGGGCCTTGTTGGAATCAATGGAGAGCACCGATGAAGCAGTGAATGATTTTTCTGAACGCTGTAAAAGGTTGGATTTCAGTGACCAGCGTGCCAACATTGTCTATGGTCGGAGGCTAGAGCGACTCCGTGCAAACGGTCGCGAAGAGACCTTTATCGAACTCTCACGGCATTTGCTTGCTCATCGTCCGAATAATCATGAATTATGGATGGAGTTGGGCCGATTGTATGAGCGGCGAAGTGAATCAGATGAAGCATGGTTGTGCTATGACCACGTTCAACAACTCCGTCCGCACACCACCCCTCGAGATGAATACTTGGCCAGATTAAAGGAGGGCATGGATGGCAAATCTGCCAGCCCATGGACAAGGCCAACGGTGGAGAAGCGCTCGGAGTTCCTCAACCAAATGCAGTCACTTTCTCAACGAATTTCAGTTTCTTCGCCACTCTCCGAGCCGGTTGTTAACGAACCGGAGGAGCAACAGAAAGATCCTGATCTTGTTCGCTTAGAGGTCTTGATGGAAGCCGGTGATGCATCCGAGGCGTTCTTCCTCGCACGACGGCTTGTGGCGAACGGTGAGGCTTGGGCGGAAACGTGGGTCGAGAAAGCCAAAGCTACGTTCGAGGCTTCATCATGACTGTCATCGACCCAGTGTTTGTGTTGGCATGGGTTACAATTCGTGGCCAAGCACCACAACCGCTTGGTAAAGGCGCAGAGGTTCTGTTCGTTCACCACCCGACACGTGGGTGGGAAATACCAGGCGGTCATCTTGAAGCAGGGGAGTCACCTTCAGAAGCGATGCTCAGAGAATTACAGGAAGAAACCGGCCTTGTTGGGGAGATAAAAATGTGGAACAAAACGTACTATCCTAAAGGGTGGGTCGCCCATGTCGAGGTTGAAAAAACTTCGACCAATGCATGGGTGGTTGATGATTCAAAAGTCGCTGAAGTTCGATGGTGGAACGAAGTCCCTCCGTTGATGGAGTGGACTGTCGAGGAATTCGAAGACCTGTCTGAATGGCATTGTCAACGTTCATGAAGGAGCGCAACGGTTGCGTCAATCTTCAGTCGCGAGGATTAAATGGTCCTGGGATTCGATACTGACGCCCCAATAAAGACCGTCATATGGTGTGACCATGCAAGCGATCGTTGTGCCATTCGTGAGGTTTGCACTGTAGGTTGATGTGTTCGCAGCGTAACTGTTGTTGATGAACCAGATAATGGTCGAATTATCAGAGTCACCTTGTGCGTCGCTGAAGATGTAACCGCAGGAAAACATGGTTGTGTTCGTCGTCCCATTGACTTCGACTGTAACATTGTTCACAGAAGGGGTCTGATTTGTCCATTCTGCCTCTGTGATCACAATTCCGCTCGGCATGTAAATGGCAAAGGGACTCCCTCCACCTGGGAGCAGATCGGCAATTGTGTCGTTACCGCCACCCATTTGTAATGTGAATCCGTTCCACACTGCGAGGTGTTGAGCGGTGAACACATCACCTGGTGCAGGGTCGGCGAAGACGCTCATGTTCGCGCCAAATGTGGAGGAACCAAGGTAGGCCATGGTAGGGACGCCTGGGTGGCTCCAGAAGTAACCAGTCGGTGCGTGCTCGACGATTCCTTGAGGCATGTAGATGGCGAATGGGCTTCCGCCTGATGGCAGTAAATCCTCGTAGGTATCTGTCCCACCGCCTGGGAAGGCTGCAGCAAAACCATTCCACACAGCAAGGTGCTGGGCAGTGAATACATCACCATTGCTGGGGTCGCCGAAGACACTCATGTTTGTATTGAATGTTGAGGCCCCAAGGTAAGCCATCGTGTCAATGCCCGCCTGTGTCCAAAGGAACCCAGTTGGTTTGTAATCAACAATACCCATTGGCATGTAGATTGCGAAAGGACTTCCACCGCCAACGAGTAAATCCTCAATGGTGTCATTGCCACCACCCATCGTGGCAGTGTAGCCATTCCAAATCGCCAAATCTTGTTCGGTGAACTCGTCACCTGCGATTGGATCGCCGTAAACGCTCATGTTTGCATTGAATGTTGATGCGCCCAGGTAAGCCATTGTATCGATGCCGACCTGAGTCCAAATAAATCCAGTTTCATTGCCGTTTCCGCTGACTGAATCGAGCATGCTTTGCAACCAAGCATCCATGTCCTCTTGCCACCAATTAGGAGAGATTCCCAGAAGTTCAGCACAATCGATGTTGGCTTGGTTCGTAGGGTCGTAGTCGGTAGTGTTTCCATCGCCGAGCGAGTGATAGGTGATTCGGGCACAATCAATGTATTCTTTGTCACTCCCCTCGACAGCATAGTGCACCGAATAGAACTCATTGAATCCATACGTGAACATGAGGATGAACACAACAGCAAGCGTCGATAGATATGGGACTGGGCGCAATCCCCCTGCGATTAACCATCGACTTGGAAGTTCGTCGAAGATGATGTCTTGGCTGGATTCCGCAGAAGATTCCACAGAAGCTTCCCCAGAGTTTTCGGATTCATCCTCTATGGTTCCTTCTTCACCGCTCATTGTAGCATCTGAAGATTCTATATCGATCTTGGATTCAGTTGCCTCGTCGAAATCTTGCCCTGCTTCACCAGCGGGTTGAACCTCGGAGGCCAGGATGCGTGTTGTGAGTTCAGCTTTTGTCCCTGAAGTGTCTATGTTAAGGGATTTGGCCATCTCAATAAGTTCATCCTTTTTGAGGTTCATCAAGTCTTTTTCCGTCCGCATCAGTACACCACCCCCAAAAGGAGTTTGACAACAAATGGAATACCAATCATAAGATTGACGCCCCATGTCATAGCCCTTTCATTGCCGGGCCACGCCCAAGAAACCGTCTTCATTTCTTCGTCAGGTTCCAACGCATCAATGAGGTGTCGTTCCCATCCAGTGGCGAGCACCAACCCACAGACAACAGCGAGGACCAAATCAGGAATTGGAATAATCACTTCGAGCAACGTGGTAAACACGGCGGTAATTGCAACCATGACACAAAGTGCTACAAGTCTCAGAATCTTTTGGTCACGTTCTGACTCGATGGTGATCAATCCAAATTTAACGGCGTGAAGTAAAGCAATGGTCGGGTAAATGAGATGGAAACTGAATCCGTCGCTGAGCGCCGTGATAATTTCTGCGTTTGCATCCATTGGCATTTCACTCATGTCCCATGTGGCGTACCCTGTGACCCATGCCCAGTGTCGGAAGATGATAAGCGCCCAAATGAAGAGTAAGTACCCAGAGAAAACTGTCGCCAAACTAACTGGGTGTTTCTTTCGGATGGATTGGATGATGTGGTAGATTGAACCCAATCCAAATGCAATCATGACGAAGGAAAAGACACCGAGAATAAATGTCATTTCTGCCAACGTCACCATTGCATAATTGTACCCTGCTGTGGCACCGGAGTAGTTGACAGTGGGGAAGGTCCACCATGCGTTTCCTGTTCCAGCAAGGAAACCAATGGCACGGAAAATCATGTTATCCATCACAACGGCAATTGTTCCTAATGCGAAAAAACCAGAACGTCGCATGGCCAATGCCTCGACGGATTTGTCGTCAATTGCTGGAGGGTTGATGAGAAACCGCATCCCAGTAGCGAAACAAACAAGAACAGCGGCCATGATAATGACATAGGTGAGCATTGAATTGTAAAATGGGTCTGCATCTGCTGCCACGGCCGTCCGATCGATGTGAATGGCTATGAAGACAAAAATCCCAAGAGCGGCAATTTGCCACGACTTACGAAGGAACGGAATTGGGACCAATAGCATCAAGAAAAGGTGTGTATAAAAGAAGTTGAGCGATGAAGCATATCCAGATATTGATATGAATACAGTGTCGGCAGTGAGGTAGTCAATCCCCGTTGTCGGAACAAGAGTTTGCATGCGTCGCAACACGAAGTACAACAGCAACCAAATGACCAATGAGGCGCCCATTCGTCGATCCCATGTTCGCTTATCCTCGCCTGGGCGAAGATGAAAATATGATATGAAAAGGAGAATGAATACGCTGAGTACCAATCCAATATCGTCGAGGAGGTCAAGGCCTTCGGTCACAATGTGAGTTTCGAGTTGCGGGTTATAACATTTTCAACGGCAAAAAGCATCGTGGCATCCCTTTGGGAGCAATGGTGCGATGGTCGGAAATCACAACATGGTGAGCGTAGCAAGGCGTACGCCCCATGCCTTACTCAACACCTCATCATCAATGCATGTCTGAGCCACAGCAGCAAGCATTGGGTCCTCAATGGAATCTGGGTCGCTCAGGAGCGATTCAAATTGCTCCATTCGATTGAGGCGGTGGGCCAGTGTCAACATGGCCCGTAGGTCTGGACGATCGGCACCAGCGTTTGTTTCAGGGAGTTGTGCACAGCACCATTCAAACACACCTGCAATGTCTTCTGGATGGACCTTGAGAACAGGCTCCTCATCGTCTGCACTGCGGGGTTTGGCTTGCAGGACTTGATCCTGCATTCGTTCAGCATCCTCGTCAATGCTTTGGCTGGAGAAATCCAAAAACAACGCTCCCGCTTCTACGGCCATGTTGGTTTGGTGTGCAAGGATCGCATGCGTGTGGGCGTTCCAAGCATGCCGTGCAGCATCAAAGATGTGGCCAAGGCCTGCTCGGATGCGACTTGCACCAAGGCGTGAGATCGCTACTGTTTCGTGAGCGTGCCCTCCATCGCGAGGAATCTCTGCATAGGTGGCAAGTGCCATCAGTGGCTCACCAGCCGCCATGTGAAAAGCAGCCTTGTTAATCAGGGATAGGTCATGGTCACGACTGGCCTTTGCGACTGAACTAAGGCGTGTTTCTGCCCAAGTGAGGTCTTCTGATGCTCCTTCGTTATCACCCATCTCATACCGGGTCAGGCCACGCTCCATTCTAAGGCGTCCCTCGAGCGCAAGGTCTCGAGTTTCTTTAGCTCGTGAGATTGACAGTGCTTCCTCGATGGCCGTTTCCAATCGGTTGTCGCCAAGCATACGTCGGCGAACCAAGTTGAGCGTCGCCTCTTCTGCAGGTTTGAGTTCTGGTTGAATCACCGCCAACAACTCTGCAGCATCGAGGAACAATGCAGCCTCGGCCAATGGGAGCCAAGTTTTCCAATTCATTTCATCGCGCCAATCACTCAAGGTTTCGATGTCAACAGGACCCTCTTCTCGCCACTTGGAAATGAAGTACCCTGGTGCAGTTGGCATGTTGATTTCGCTCATGATGGATCCTCCTTACGTGTTGCGATGGCCACTTGTGCGATGAAAGCCGATTCAGCAGCGATTCGATCTGCCTTTCCGGACCATCCAGCGGCGCCATCATGGCCGCCTCCTTCGCCTCCAATACGCTCAGCCACTGCAGCCATCAAGTTGCCAAGGTGAACGCCTTGTTGAGTGCTTGAGCGGGGTGCTCGTGCAGTGAGACGGGTTTGCCCATCTCGAAACCTGCTGACGAGTGCGATTTCTGCACCTGTTCCAACAAGCATGCTGGCAAGCCGCCCTTCAAGAGTGCCTGAATAGGTGTGAACAATGTTCCACTTGCCCGAGTCGATTGATTTCGCTCTCGAGAGGCCTCTGAGCATGCTGCCTCGCTCACTTGGCGATGTGGTTTCGGTTTCTATAAACTGGAGGAATGAAGCGTAATCAATGCCTGAATTATCAAGCAGTGCGTGAGCTGATTGGAAAGCGCCAGCATCGGCGTGTCGGAACCTTCCGGTGTCGGTAATCAGTCCAGCGAGCAGCATCTTGCGCACCACGTCTGTTCGCGTAGTTGGTGAATACCTCTGGAGGTATGAATCTACGATTTGGGTTGTTGCTCTTACATCCCATTGAAGGCTTATGTCGTGTTCTGCCAGCACCCAGTCAGATGTTGCATGGTGGTCGATAATGCACAGCGGTACGCCTTCAGGTAACGCCACACCCACTTGGCCTGGCGCTGCGGCATCAACAATGATGATTCCGCCCATTGACTGGGGCCATGCAGTTCGATCACCTGCGATTCTTCGAAACGGTGCTTGAAGTTCCTCGACCACACGCTTCGCCGTTCGACCCAGATGAATTCCACATGCCATAAGCCGTGGATGTGAGGATGCAAGGGCAATTGCGGAGCCAACGGTGTCCATATCTCCATTCTTTCCTGTGAGGACGGGCACTGGGCCGCGTTCACATGCGTCAGACAACCATGCATGAAATGCATCGAGGTCGGCTTGTTCAGCTTGGTTCATGTTCACTCAGATCCTTTGAGAACGGCTTGCAACTCTTCGTAGGTTGCCATGAGCTGTGCTTCTCGGTCGGTGAAGCGAGCGAGGTGGTCATTGAGCGTGGCCAGGGTTTGTTCAAGGTCCTTGAGCAAAGCCTTACGATCCGAAACTTCCACCAAGACCCCACCCATTTGTTGGTGAAGTGCGAGGTCTTCTGGTTGATTGCGAACAGAGTCAACAGTTGTTTCCAATTCTACGACTTGTGCTCTTAGATTGGCCACTTGTTGACGTGCTGCTTGCACTTCGTTCACGACGGCTTGGAGTTGTTCCATATTGTCCATGTTTTCACCTCAATCGCTTGGCGTTGATGAATGCTCGCCTGTCTTTCATTCCCTCAATGCTTGGAAAAGAGAATCCACAGCAATCAATCCCCGAACCCGTGTGTTCCACATGGCTCGTAGATCCTTTGCTTTTGATTCATGAAGAGTGAAGCTGAACGATGTCAGTTCCGTGTTCCAAACGATTGCCTCATCGGTTATGAGTGCGTCACCAAGGGCTTTGGTTTCCCCTGGGGTTGAAGACTCAACGGTGAGGGTCAGTTTCCAATTCGATACCACGGTGTTCACCGCACGCCGAGAGGTTCACTCTTCTTCAGAAATTTCGCCAGCGGCCAATGCACGTTCGTAGTCCATTGCAGCTTGCTGAGCGATGAAGGCCATGTCAGCGGTCGTTGCGCCGTCAACGGATCTTCGGAGAATTCTGTTGTTTGCATCAGAGGCCCGGGTGAATGGTTCCCAAGCGCCACCTGCGAAGGTGTGGTTGCACTTGCTACAGGACCAAATGCCCCGTGACTTGCGTGTGACCTTGCGGTACTGGCAAACTGGACATGTGTACTTGGCGTTTTTCTTGGCCAATGCTGATCCAGCGTTTCGTCGGACGGAAACACCGTACCGAGCTCCAAATCGTGCTGTTGCGCCTGCTTTCTGTGTTCGCTTTGCCAATCAGTTCCCCTCCTGGTTTGCAACGAGTTCTCGAAGTTCGGTGCATCGGAGATGCGCCACTTCGAATATCTCGGCAAATTCTGCGGGCGTGAATACCCCTCTTAATCCCTTTTGCAGGGAGTGGAGGTGGCCTTCGTCACCCAGAGTGATGTGGATGCGCTCGTCGCCACCCAATTCTTCTTCCTCAGATGGGTCGTAGACATAGCGTCCACCGACTCGGGTGAATGATGCCATGATCGGTGTTCCCTTGACCTTGAGCGTGTAGTCTTCGCCAACGTCGAAGCGTTGAGCAGGGACCACAGCAGTGCGAAGAGCAGCGATGGCTGCAAGTCCACATGCATCGAAAATGTTTCCACCGTCTGAAAGGACGTGGATGTCAATCATGACGCCCCATACCTTTTCTCCGGGTACAATGCAGAGACTTTCCATGTCGATGCAACCTGATTCACGGATGCCTCGATCAACCACACGGCCGAGTTCGATGGATTGGGGTGATGGTGGTCCTGGCTCGTACTTTCGGTGAGCGACAGGTCGCAATTCAGCTCCACACATGAGGGAGCCTTGTGCTGGGCGGTCTGGCCATGGGGTTCGGAGTTCGAATTTGACACCAGCGTAGACGATGGTGCCGCCCATGACGACCTTTGCAGATCCCTCTGCATTGTAGAGGCAATCGGTTTCGAGGGTGACTTCACGACCTTCCCAACGACCACGGCCATCGAGGCGTAGATCGTCTTCAGCGAGGCGAGCGAGTTCTTGGCGAAGCAATGTTGGAACGAGTTCGACCATCAGTTCTCACCTCCCTCGTAACGTCGCTTGAGGGCATCAACCATGATTTCGTGAATCTCGGCTGCTGCTTTGAAATTGTATTCCATAGCAAGGTTGTATTCGTCAGGTGAGAGGTCGCCATCCATTTGGAGGAAAGCGATTTCACCGGTGTTTGGAAGAATTCCGACTGGCAAGTCAGCTTGGCCGTAATTGTCTTCTGCCTTGTCAAGGTCGAGGACGACTGTCCCCTCCACTTTGCCAGACGCAACACCAACAATGAGGTCTCGCATTGGAATGCCTGCGTCTGCGAGTGCAACGGCTGCTGCGGTAAGGCCAGCACACCGTGTACCGGCTTCTGCGGCGAGGATTTCGATTTCGACTCGGATCTTGGATCGTGGGTAGCGCTCAACAAGCACGACAGATTCGAGTGCTTCAGCGGTCACCTTAGAAATTTCTCGGGAACGTCGGTTGTAGCCCGGTCGGATTCGGTCGCTGGTTGAAAACGGAGCCATGTTGTATCGAACGTCGATGACAGCACGGTCCTGTCGCTGAATCTTCCGAGGGTGGGCTTCCATTGGTCCGTAGACTGCAGCAACGGCCACGTTCAATCCGTGGGTTACCATTGCAGATCCATCAGCAGCCGGTAGAACACCTGCTTCAATTGTCATTGGTCGCATTTCGTCAATTTTGCGTCCGTCGAGCCGAAGCCCGTCGTCGCGTAGCAGTTGTACATCACCATATCCACCCATCAAGCATCACCTTTTTTTGGAGCATTTTGTTCAAGAGCAGACAATTCTGCTTCGAATGTTGTTTTGTGGCCAGAGGCCTGTGTGAGGGCAACCGCTTCTCGGGCCCATGCGGTCCCTTCGGCGTTGCCGTCAATCCAGACCCGTCCGTTCTCGCCGATGATGATTCGGCTGTCAGCCGCATCTCGAAGTCGTTGAACGGTTGCGTTGCCTTCGCCGCGCAGTCGGTCGATGTGATTGATTGGAACATTGACGATGGTACCTTGGTTGAGGCGTCGGAGCCCGACACCCTTCATGGTGAGCACCACGTTGTGGCACTCATCGACTTCTTGGACTCGAGCCAAGACGACATCGCCGATGCCCATGTGTTGGCGGGCTGCGCCGAATTCGACCTTCCAAGGGGCCAAGGACATTGGCAAAAGGCCTTGGAAAGGACCGTTGATATTCATGAACCAGAGGTTGTTTCTCACCTCTGCGACCACAGCGACAATGAGGTCGCCAGACCGTGGCATGTAAGCACTGTTGATTGGATCAACCGATACAGTGTTGTTGAATTCTTTTGTCCACCCAAGTCGGGTGGCAATGATTGTGTCGTTTTGTGCGATTGCACCGCTTCCTATTCGCTTCCCAGCGACTGGCCCGATGGCCATTCCTGGGGTCACGAGGCGCAGCTCGGCGCCGTTTTGACCGTTGGACATTTCTTTCTCTCCATTCTGCGCCACCGACCATCCCATGATAAAGCCGACCCCCAAACAAACTGTGGATGTGTGAAGGTTTCAGCACTTGAACTTAGAGTTCTTTGACTTCTGATTCAGATGACTGGCGCATGACTTGTCCGATTAAATCTGGCTTCATGCCTGCCGGACATTCGATCACAGCAGCCCATGTGCCGTTTTCGAGCCACTGTTCTTTTTGTTGATATGGTCGAAGAATTCGTGACACTGAACCGTAGGCTGAACCGGGCACTCGGAATGCCAGCCGAACCGACTCGAATGAAAGCGGAATCATCGGTTTGAGTTTATCGATGGCATCCTTCACTTGCTCCTCGAGCCGCTTAAACGGGTCGACGGAATAACGGGATTCATCCAAAGCGAGTTCGATTCGTGTCTTAGGGTGTGGACTTTTTGTCTTTGGATCGACAGCTTGGACATGGATTTGATGGATGATTTGTTGGCGCATTCGTGCGACCATCGCCTTGCGTTGGTTGGTGGTAAGTTGGATGCTTCCTTTTGAGAGAATTGTTGTTGCAATTGTGCGAATGTCTTGGGTGCCAAAGGTATTCTCAATGGCTTCTTCAGTTGGTCGTTCACCGCCACGGGCGTCGTGGAAGACCTCATCCATTGCCAAAAATGCATTGATATCGACAGCGTTTGGGTCGGCTTTGAATGTGTCAACCAGTTCAGGGTCAACCAAAACTTCGTAGCGTTTTCCGCCCTTTTCCATACGTGCAAGCACGGCGTTGTCTAGACTTACCATTTCCTGTCCCTCAACCCTTAGAGGCTGTGCCAGCCTTTCATGCTGATGGTCGAACTTCAGTCTTCAAGTGGTTTCAAGCGGTCGATTTGCTTGTTCACTTCAGACCGGTCCAAGACACGGTACCCGTTGTCGTCGATCACCGTCACTTCGACAGCTTCTCTGTTGAGTTCGGTGTCGTTGGCCGTTCGGAGTGCTTCGAGGCCGAGTTTCATAGCGGCGTTGAGAGTGAGTCCCTTCTTCCAGTTGGATTCAAAGTGCTCAATCACTGTGTTGCGGCCGCTGCCGATGGCACCAGCGTGGTAGGATTGGTAAGCACCGCTTGGGTCGGTTTCATAGAGGTGAATGCCGTTATCATCAACGCCACCAATGAGAAGAGCGGTTCCGAACGGACGGGATCCGCCGTATTGGGTGAAGGATTGCTTGAAATCACAGAGTTTCTTGACCAAAACGTCGACTGGGATTGTGTCTGCGTAGGTAATTCGGTTTACTTGAGATTCCACTCGGGCACGGGCCACGAGTTGCCGTGCATCAGCAACGAGACCTGATGTTGCGACACCGATGTGATTATCGATTTTGAACATCTTTTCGATGGATTCAGGGATGATCAGTCGGCTTACGATTCGCTTATCGCAAACGAGCACGACACCATCTCGGAACTTGAGTCCGGCTGTGGTGGTTCCACGCTTGACAGATTCTCGTGCGTATTCAACTTGGAACAATCGTCCATCTGGGCTAAAGGTCGTAATACCGTGGTCATATCCTCTTCCGCTTGGTTGCATAATAATTCCCTCATCTTTCTCGTTGTATCGACGCTTTATGAGGATGCGGGTAAAAGTGGATGAACCCGGACCCTCTGATTTCGGTCGCCAACAGGTCAAAGAGAACTCCACCTCATATGAACCCTCACACGATTCCTCACCCCTAACCTCATGTGGAGACACTGGATGGGGGATTCGTGCGAGTCGCAGTCCTCTCCTCTGGCGGAAAAGATTCCGCTGCAGCGTGGTGGTGGGCTCAATGCAAAGGGTGGGATGTTGTGGCTCTCGTAACGGTGAACATCACTGGTGGGGATTCTTGGATGTTCCAAATCCCAGGTACACATCTTGTTGAGCATCAAGCGAGCATCGCTCAGGTGCCGTGGATTCAGGTGGAGACTCCCGGGGTTCAAGATGAAGAGATCTCGGATTTGGAGAGCGTTCTGGCGACCCTTGACATTGATGGAATTGTCAGCGGGGCCCTCCGCTCAGACTACCAAAAATCGAGACTTGAACGCATGTCAGAGCGGTTGAACATCCGGAGTTGGACACCTCTTTGGCATCAAAGCAGCCTCGAACACATGAGGGGTTTAGTCAGCAATGGGTTCGAGGTCATGCTCACATCAGTCAGTTGTGAAGGCTTGGATGCATCATGGCTAGGTACTGTTCTCACGAATGAATCGCTTGCGTTGTTAGAGGAAAAGTCGCTTGAGTACAGATTTAACGTCGACGGTGAAGGGGGCGAATACGAAACCTTGGTTATTGCTGGCCCTCATTTGGCTGGCAGGCTTGACGTCCAAGGGGAAGTCGTATGGCAAGGAACGCGAGGAACCTTTGAATTCACGGAAGTGAAACCAGTACCTTCGGATTGAGGCTCACTCGATCGCTGCTCGGGCAAGTGCGACACATTCGTCCACAAGTTCTCCAGATACGCCGATGTGGTTCGCTGGGTCGAACATTGCTTCGAGTTCTTCTGCACTGAACGCAGCAGAAATTGCTGGTGTTCGACTGCACACATCGATGAGTTCCTCTTTGTTGGCTACGGCTGCAAAGGATGCCTCTCGCAGGATTTCATGCGCTTCGTCTCGAGGGATGCCGTGCTCAACAAGGTCAATCATGACTTTTTCAGCCATAACGAGGCCCCGCTGAGATTTGATGTTCTCGAGGCAACGCTCTGCATCGACCCACATATTTGTCAAGACATCTCGAGTCTTTGCAATGACATCCTCACACAATGCTGAGCCGTGGGAGAGCGTAAATCGCTCACTGCTGGAGTTTGCAAGGTCACGTTCGTGCCATAGAAGGGCGTTCTCGTAGGTTGGAATAATCATCGAGCGAACAATTCGTGCCAAGCCAGATGCATTTTCAGATTTGATCGGGTTCTTCTTGTGGGCCATCGTAGAGGACCCCACTTGCTTCTCGATGTCGAAGCCTTCGCCAGCTTCCTGAATTTCAGATCGTTGGAGGTTTCGAACTTCTTGGAGAATTTTCTCACACGTAGCAGCAATGTTTGCAAGCCACGAGACGTACTCGATGTATCGGTCTCGCCCAACCACTTGGGTCGTCGCAAGCGGTACGCCAAGGCCAAGGTGTGTGAGAATCAGCCGCTGCAATTCACGAGCGTTTTCACCTTGTGCAGCACCCGTGCCAACTGCACCGAGGAATTTACCGACAGCAATACGTGGTGTTGCCTCATCCAGTCGAATGAGTTGCCTTCGTAGTTCATCGAGCCAAACAGCTGCCTTGAGGCCGAAGGTGATTGGAACAGCTGCCTGACCGTGGGTCCGGCCGAGCATTACTGTGTCTCGCTCTCGTTCAGCAACATCAGCACACACGCCGATGAGAAGGCAAAGTTGTTCCCTCAACATCACAATGCTGTCACGCAATTGGAGCGCAACCGCTGTGTCAACGATGTCGTTGGAAGTGGCACCAAGGTGGATGCACCATCCTGCATCGCCAGCAGCCTCTGCCATGGCTTTGGTTAACGCCATGATGTCGTGCCGAGTTTCTGCTTCAATTTCCGAGACACGTTCCTTGGTCACAGATGTTGGGTTGGCAATGGAAGCGACGATGTCGTAATCCGCTTGGGAGACGCGACCGAGTTGCATGTGAGCCCAAATAAGGGCACGTTCAACTTCCAATTGCCGTTCGTGGCGGCCTACTTCTGACCAAATGTGTTTGAATTCTTGGCAGCCATACCTGTAGTCGAGTGGGCAGAAGGACATGGTCGTAGGCCTACGCCTCGATTCATCAACATTGTCATGCCAATCTATGGCGACAATCTGGGCAATCGACCCGAAAATCAATCATTCGAGAACTATTTTGGATCAGGGCGCATGGCTGTCCGGATCAAAATAACTGAGGCACCTGTGGCCAAAACGAAAAACACGCCAACATAATTTGAGATATTGTACCACATGAGCGCCACGCCAATGAGGGAGCCGTAAGCGGCAACTTGGCAGAGAGCAGAAGCTTTTGCTAAACGTAGCAAGTGAGACTCGCTCAATGTTCCGTTGTGTTCCATGACGTACGTGTAGATGAGGAAATAGATGCCTTGGAATGGGATGGCTGCTGCAATAATCGTGAGGGCGACTTCCCGGACTGCTGAGAAGTTTCTCTCTTGTTCAATCCCCTGGAACAACATGAAGGCCGTGTTTGTGCCGAGAAGTGCCGCCATGATTGTCCATCGCTTATCTTGAGATGAAGTACGACTCTCAACATTGACTGATGCTTCATCCATTGAGAGTGGGATGCGAGGTTCATGGTTTGATACTTGCCGTTGGAGACGTGGCGCCAATCAGTTTTCTGGGGCTCGCCGTGTTCACCGTTCAAGCGGATGCAACAAGTTTGATGATGATGCCAGTAACCCCTGCAACAATCAGCAAGAGAACCATCATGGCAACTGGGCCGTATTGGTTTTTATCGGCGACTGCGGTACCAAAGAAACCATCACGTGAAATGGCCTCAGCAAAGGAATCCACCTCAGTAAATTCGGGAAGGGGTCGCCGTGGAATTCGTTCGCCTTCACGGACCACCAAGTCGTCGCTCATGCCTTGTCGTTGGGCGGGTAGGGCATGAAGGTTGCTCTCTTTTGGTCCATCGGAAGTATCTTGCACGGTGGGCACAAGGATACCCCATGGGTCGAGTCACCTTTCCATTTGAGTCGGCTCATATTCACATGGCCGTCGAAGGCAGCACTGGCGGCACCACGCTTGGTTTGCACATGGCGGCTGACGCCATCCGCGATGGTGGGCGGGTTCTATGGGCATCGCCCGACATGCCAGACGGAGTGCGTTTTGGACAGTTGTTTGAACACCTTTCACTCGCTGACTCCTCGAAGTTTCATGCCATGAATCTGGTCGGTAATCTGAGTCAAGCGGTCGATGTATTGGTTGAAACATCAACAGCCCTTCCGAGCGTTCGTTTGGTTGTCTTAGATGATTGGTGCGCTCATAGTGGCCGAATCCCTCTCGATCGAATCAACGACATGAGCAACCTTGCCTCGTCGCTTGGCGATGAGATCTGTCTCGTTCTGATTTCAAAAACAGGCATCAACGCTGGTGACTCACAATCCGATTTAACCGTGCGTGGTAAGGAAAAAATGCAGGAGGCCGGCTTCCAAATATGGACGCTCACTCGAAAGCAAGACGGTCCAAAACGGACGGTCAAAATGAACGATGAGATCATCGAGTGCAGAATCGCTGATGAAGGATTTGTAGAGGGTTAATCCTCGCCACCGTCGTCTTCACCGAGCAACTCCGCCATCTCGTCGAGTGCGTCTTCGTCCGGTTCATCAAATTGGGCAGGGTCTTTTGCCCCGCCCTCAAGTGTATCTTCTCCAGCAATCTTTGGTGCGTTTGCCTCGAGCATGTCTGCTCTGTTTTCGCCTGCTTTTCGAGCGATAAACCAAGCCATCGCTGCAAAAAGAACAATCAATACAACATAGGCAATTGTTCGAGTGGTTTGTTCATCGGCCATGATGTAAGCACGTACGACTGGCTTTTAGGCGTTACCCGGATTTATTGGGTCGCGGTCGATATACCATGCCAATGGACGAGCCAGATGGCGGCGAGCATCGACGGGAGGTTCAACCCACTCATTTGCCTCGATTTGACGCTCGACCTCGATCCAAGCATCTGGACTGCGGTTTTTGCACTTCGGGCAGCGAACCCCTTGTCCAGTCCCCATTGATTTCATTGTACGTTGGCACTCACTGCATGTCGGCCTAACTCGCATCGGTGTGGCATGGCGGAGGCTCAACTTTTCGATATGTAACACTCCTTGCTCTGGTTCCAATCCAAAGGCAGCAATGCAATCGCCGGGATGGAGGGACTGCGCTAACAGTTTGACGTTTCCGCTCTGTGCGAACGCCAGCCAGTCTCCATGTTCCGTTGTAATTTTCGTAGTACCCCGACTGAGGACTTCAATGGTCCGAACTGTTGATTCGATGGCTTCCTTTAGATGATCATCACTCGCTTGGTTCGTTGCAAACACCCGCATTCCGATGATCGGTTCTGTTTCTGGCGCTGATGCGAGTGTTCTACCTGCGCTCGATGCATTCGCTTGAGTTTTGGCACGCACACCAAACAACACAGGGCATGTTCCTCGTGGAGAAATCAAGCTCCGCTCAGTTCTTGGATCTCGACTCATGAAGGTTTCATCATTCGTTGCAACTTCATCGAGGGTGTGCTGGCAAACAGAACGTGCTTTTGAGGACCATTGGGTTTCTTCACGCCATGCAATCGCTTCCCATGTGATCGAATGCTTGGGCCATACGACAGCAGCAATAGCCCCAATGCAGCCCTGTCCTCCCCAAGACCGAGTTGGATGAGGGGCCTCTTCGATTGACACATGACGCTGGACTGTGTCGAAGTAGAACGATGCATCATCTGGTTTTTCACGAAACCAGACCATGCCAGGGTCAGTGGGTGATTGCTCCCGCTCATGTTCAGAAGCCCCTATGCCTCCCTTGAGTGGCAGGAGGTGCTCATTCCAAAATTCCTCAAGAAAGGTGAGCAAGGCCTGTTCGTCGTTTGTTGTCAGTTCAACAGCCACGGCGGCGTTGCCACGAGTTCGCTGTTGAGCGAACGGCCACAAGCGGACAAGGGATGGAATCGAAGCTTCAACGTCCTCAGGGAGCGATTCAAGTAAGCAATGCAGTGTGTAGGTTGTACACCCATCACTCACTGTGTCTGTGTCATCTAACCCCAGCCAACCCATCTGTTCACCTCATTGGGTCAAAGGGATCGCCCCGATCTCGTTGGTCAAGCACCCTGTCCACAACACTTGCAATCCCAAGATTCCAATTCACCTTGAAACATCGCATGCCTTGAGCCCATCCGGCACCCATGTCGCTGTTACGATCGCCGATCATGGCGTCTAATTCGTGGTTTGGTTGAATTTTCTCATTCCACCAATGTACTTTCTGACCAGCATCAATTTCGATAACACTTCTTTCCTCTTGTGGTGGAGTGTGACGGATCATCTGTTCACCAAGTCTGAGCATACCCGGCATCGGCTTTCGACATTGGCACCGGTCACGGTGTCGGTGTGGGCAGACCAGCACGGCATCGAAATGGGCGTCGTTGTCAACCTCAAGCAACATACGTCGCATGGCATCATGAATTTGGTGGATCCGGTCCACGCCCCACAACCCTCGCATGATAGGTGACTGGTTGGTAACAATGCAGACTTTGTATCCTGCTCGGCGCAATGTTCCAATCGACGATGCGACTTCAGGAAGGAGCACGAGTTCATCTGGAGCGTTGATGTAATTTGGGCTGCCAACATTCAACACCCCGTCTCGATCGATGAATGCAATGCCTCCATGGTCAGGGGCATCCGGAGGTAATGGGCGGGGTGTCCACTGAACCACAACCCCCCGCATGGTTATGCGTAGGCCCTTCATTTGAAGGCGTTTTGCGTGCGGATGGGTTTGGTTGAAATGTTACGCCGGTGTGGAACTGCCATGCTGGTGTCTGACGAGGTGAGTTCAGTCATCGGAGCAGTGGGCCTGATTGCTCTCGCCCTTTCATGGCACAAGAGGGGCGCCTCACCGGTGCGACTGTCACAGGTTGGATGGATTGGAGTGGGTCTCTATTTCTTCAATGATACCTTCACGTACATGGAACATGAAGATCTAATTCTAACCCTGTTTTCAGCGCTGACGCTCCCGATGGCCATTGGCATGGCGGTATGGGAAGAGCGTGCAGAGGATGACAAGAGTAAGGCCTCGCTCACGTGGGCGAGAGGCGCTGTGGCATACGCTGGTGGTCCATACCTCCTGATCGCCCACGTTCCTTGGTTGAGTGTGCTTGCCATCTGGTTCGTTGCGGGTCAAGCAGCGTTTTTCCTGAGATTCTCTGGCGGCGATAATGTCGTCATGGGCGAGACTTGGGTGAACACACCCGAAGGTCAAATCAGTTGGTCTGAATTTGATGGGAACCGTTGGTTCATGGGTTCATCCTCTGAGGAATATCTGTTTCAGACCGAGTTGCTCCTTGCCGATGGGACCCCAATTGGAATTAACTTCGTTCTCGCCTGCACTGCGCTTCAATCAATGGTGATTTTTGTTGGTGCAATCGCAGTTCTTGATATTGATTGGCGACGCCGATGCAGGGTGCTGTTCCTTACAATCCCCTTGATCCACATTCTCAATTTATTCCGAAATGCTGGATTGATATGGCTCCACACAACCTATGTCGAATGGACGCTGCTTGGTATGTCTGTCTTTGAATTTGGACACAGTTACGTTGCACGTTTTGTCTCGCTGTTCGCTATGTTCATCATGGCACTGATCATGTTCGATCTGTTACCAGAGCTGCATCGCCACATTGTGCGATTGCTGAAACCACTCGGGCTGTTACAACCAAAGAAGCGTTCCAATTAGCGCTGATGCCAACCTTCTGTTGGTGAGCTGCGAGTCCACATTGTGCCACTTCCTGCAGGGTACTCAAGAATCTCAGCACCCGTTGCGTCCAACATTCCCATCAATTGCTGTGGTGGTGCTGTTGAAGGTGCTTCATTGCTTTCTAGCAAATCAGTGAACACGTCCATCGAAGGAACGCTTGTGACGAGGGTTGGTTGTTGAGAAAACACTTCCGCGCCCTCAGTAGGCATGTTTTGACCATACAACTCATCAACGGAAGAAGATGGTTGGGTTGTCATTGAATCGGCTTCTTCCATGCCAAGCATCTGCGATGCGATGTCTTGCTGCTTCATCTCTTCCCACTCATTTGTGCTGCTCGACGACTGAGGTCCTCGAAGCGCTCCAACGCCGAACAAGACCAGCAAGGTGAGAACGATAAATCCGACCAAACCGATTGACCCGTAAATCAAATCGTTTGCAACACTTGGCGCAAGGTCAGCGTTATCACCAACACCATCACCATCTGTGTCTTTGGATTCATCTGGATCTTCAGGAAACGCATCGTCTTTGTCAGGTACGCCATCCCCGTCACCGTCAAATGCATCGAACGTCGTCTCACACACGAGGCTTATGATCTCCAATTCTTCTGCGTCAAGGAATCCATCCATATTGAGGTCCATCCCTTTTGTGTCATAGGCGTTTTTCAAATCGAGTTGGCTGAATTCTTTGAGTGTGAGTCCCTCACCAAATGGCGAAAGTTGTGATGCGATGATAAGAATTTCATTCTCGCACGAACAGATCTCTTGGAGTGCCTCTCTAAATTCAATCTCTCCATCATCGTTCAAATCGATGTTGTCGAAACTAACACCATCGTCGTCAAATTCACGTTCCTCGATGACACCATTCCCATTTGCATCAGTTGCCTCGAAGACATCTCTTGCTTGATCTTCACAGAAAATTTCGATGGTCTCGTCTTCATCTGGATCGATTGGATCGATTGGTGGCATTTGTGAGTCTTCCCACACCGCTATGATGCTGACATCGGAGATCTCATCAAAGACAGTGAGGGTGATGTCAAACCGGCCGTTGGCGGGCATGTTGATGAACAAGGTGTGTTCTGTTCCCTCGCCAAATGAGTCAACTTGGACCTCTGCCGTTGTCAATCCATCCATTGGTCGACCTTGACGCCCTTCTGCGAAACCATCGTCTTCAGGGAAGAATCCACCAAAGTCGAAGTCAATTACCGAGCCGCTGCCTTCGAGTTGAAGTTTCCCTTGGCCGCCATAAGTGTTCACTTCGAGGTAACTTCCGGGGTTTTCCAGTTCAACAAAGAACAGTAATGACTCGCCAGCAGGGGCCTCAAGGCCATTGATTTCTTCACCGTTGAACAATTCAATTGGTGTACCATCGTACGTCCAAATGTACCTGTCTTCAAACGAGGCAGTAATCAGAATGTTCGCAAAGACATCCTCTGTGGTAAGAAGGATGTACCATGTGCCGGGCGTCGGATCATTGAACCCAATTTTATCGCCAGCCCCTGGAGTGGAGGATTGAAGGTCGAATTCACCAGAAGTTGGGAATTGCTCGAGCCGCATGAACATGGTTGCTTCCCCATACCCTTCTGAGAGGTCGACTTCCAGTCGCTCAGTGCCTGTTGGGACTTGAATTTTGAAATATTGATCGAGTCCGTCGTATCCAGTCAGTGGTCCATACGCTACGCCTGGTGTGAGTTCAACGGCATCCTCAGGTGCAGTGTTGTCTGGCGCAAACGTCATTGTGGCGACAATTGTGAAATCGATCGCACGTTGGTAGGTGTAAGCAGTCACATAGTACCGTCCGGGCTCAACATCGTACAACGTCGCATCCTGATTGTTTCCTTGGCCGCTGTCATAGACAATTTTTCCTTGATTTGGATTATTGTCTTCGGAATCATCTGTAGCGAATGGTTCCTCGATGAACCAGAAATCAAATGGATCGGGGACAGTGCCCCATGAAAGGCCAATGTCGATGTTTCCACTGCCGGCGTATGTGCTGACGGTTAAACTTGAGAGGTTTTCTTCAACATCCACATAGTAGTAGAGCACACGGTCTTCAAAATCCGCTTGCCGGCCGACATCGATTGTCTGTCCCGTGACTGGAATGCCGTTGTTGAGTTTGGTCATGTCGTCTTCAGACGGGGGCGGGTCAGCTACTTCCCATGATACCGTCATCGCATAATCAGCAATGTCTGTTTGTGGGACAAGCAACACCCACCATCCACCAGCATCGGGCCAACTAATCTGCTCCCATGCATAGCCCCAAAATGCCTCGATTGAGCCATCATTGTCCCATGAACTTGGGATTCGGTTGTTGCCAAAGTACACATCGATTGTGATCTCCTCATCCTTGAATTCAGTCGGATAGAGGTTGAAGTATGCCATTTTGGTCATTTCATCGAGTTCTGCAAAGAAGAGGAGGTTGTCACCAGCCTGTCCCGTGATGCCATTGACTTCCTCGTTATTGTAAAGTTGAATGACTTGGGCCACAATTGTTCCATCGGGCATGACCCAATCTGCGCCGTAAATGGTGCCGTTGGCATTGTTGATGTCATCATTTGTGAGCATGCCTTCACCTTCTGGGAAGGTCCAATTGGAGACCCAAGTGACTTCAGAACCAATACTTGAGAGGTTCGTTCCAACAGTGATGTTGTCGAGCATTCCTTGGAAATAGTTGCATTCGCACCCTGCGCCCATGCTCCCGATGTACAATTCATCACAATCGTCGCCTGAAGTGAAGCAATCGTTCGATCCAAAGTCACCAGCGGGGATCAAGGCCTGTTCGGCGCTTATTTCACCAGCTGCGAGGCCGTTGATTCGGAATTGGCCACCTACACCTTGGATGACATCAATTTCTACATGCGTCCACTGGTCGGCTGGGACCGTTGTGTTGGCTGTTGGATGTTGAGAAAGGCTGTATTCTGAAGCATAAGCGAGGGTGCCACCATTAAGGTACATCCCCCAACCGTAATCGCCTTTCATTGAGATGAATTGAATCCCGTCTAGGTTGAAGGGATGAATCCATGCAGAGAGGGAGAGGCTCTCTGTGATGTTGAGTGCATCTGTGTGGTCGATTTCAATTCGGTCGCCATCATCTGCAAATCGCAGGGAATAATCAGCACCAGGTCCAACTTCGACAACACCGTAGACGGGGAAATATTGGGGGTCGTTTTCAAGATCGTTCCAAGTTCCGGGCATAATATTGCCCATGTTTGTGCTGGCGATGTGGACGTAGCCCTCATCATCGCTGGCGGACGGTTGGTCTGCACCCCAGTTTCGGTAGTAAAATGGAGCACCATTGTGCCATCGGTACGCACCATCGTTGTCGCTGTCATAGAGACCGGTCCATAGGTGACGTGATTGATTGTCGAATGAGGCAAAAGTATCGAACAGCCATTGATTTTCTGCCTCGTCATCGACGGTGACAAGGAAACCATCCAATCCTTTGGCGACTTCGGCGGCAACGGTCCACGAACTCTCACTCAACAAGTGATATGTGTGGTTATTGGCAGGATTGATTGCCGTATCGAGGATGACCACATCTTCCACTTCTTGGGCTTGAACTGCGGGAGCCATCGGAACCAAGAGGCTCAAAAAAAACAACATGACAAGGGCCGTAGCCTTGGTTCGCATGGTTTTTCCTTGCATGCAGGTGCTATATATCCACTGGTGCGATGTTTTTACAATGCTTTGTCGATGCTTACTTGAGCCGCTTTCCACCAATGCGTAGTTCAGTTTGGAGTGGCATTTGGTGTTCCCAAGCGAATTCCTTCACGATTCTCCATGCCTTTTCAGAACCTTCGTAATCCTTGACATCGATGATTTTGTTGCGTGTGTTGGCCTTGAACGCTGCTATTGGTTCAGCGTTCTTGAACACAAGGTAGGCCGAACCGAATCCAAACCGTTCCTTCATGATATCAGCAAAGTATGGAGCGATTGGATCGCTTGGGGGTAAGACAAAATCACGAATCGGTGGAATGTCTTTCGCTTCCTCCAGCAAGTTCTTCCTTCCCCAGCACACCTGGTCGAGTTCATCGATCAAAAAGCCCTTAACGAGGGTTCCATCGACTTCAAAGGACGTAAGAACAGCCTTGATTTCCTCTGGTTTGAAAGGTGTTCCAGCAAGTCGGAGCAGTTGTTTGAGTGTGATGACAGGGAAATCTTGGACGAGCGCACGAATGTACTCTCGGCGAAGTTCCACGGGGTCGTCACCACTGCGTTGTTTGACCGTCCTAAATCCACCACGGAAATCTTGGACAATGTGCCCGGATCGAATGAGTGGTTGGACCAGTTTCCTGAATTCAGATTGTGTGAGTGCGTGGCGTTCTTTGAACAAATTTGGATCTGTGTTCGAACTAAAGAACTCAACAATGTCCCACAAATCTTCATCGAAAGGCTGGCCACGAATGGCTAATAAATTCTGGAAGTGCTCGTATGTAGCCCATACTTGATGGCCTCGGAGGTTGATTCCTTGGTGCAATCTGTTTGCACTGGCCATGCTCTTGAGGTCGACGCGATACAATTCACAACGACCGCGCAAAGCAAAATCATCACGAATTTCAGTCACTTCTTTGAGTGCCATGACTTCATTTTCCATCCTCGTTTTCTGGTGGAGGTTGTGGCGATGGAAGAGGGCTCGCTCAGCGATTTCTCGAGGTTGTGGATCAACGACACCGCCACGAATCATTCGTTCGCCCGTCATCTTGAACCCAATGCGTTCCAATGCTTCCCGAGTATCTTTCTCTAAACTCGAGACTGGTTCACTGTTGAAATTCGACAAAACGGCCACATCGACAAGCTGGTCGGCGTGATTGTCGAGAAGGAGTTTGAATGCTTCACAGAACTCATCAATGTAGGCAGTGGGTACGTGCAAGTCCTTGATTACGAGGTAATCGTTTACCTTGAACATCAACACTTTGCCAATTGGGTCGATGCCCTTGAACACAGGAAGATACCAGCCTCGGTCCAACACACTGCGAACTTCCCAAATGAATCGGGATACATACGGGTCTGATTGTGTGAGAATCCTCATGGCTCGGTCTTCACGACGTGGCTGCTGCAGCAACTCCACTTCTTCTGGCATGCAGTAGAACGCCTCTGGATCGGGCACAAGCGCCATCACCTTGGCGATTCGACCAGATTTTTCCAAATTCATGAGGGCAATTGTGAGGTCTTCGAAGGAACGAGTGACGTAGAATCTCAGTGTGTTGCCTTTGACGGGGCCCATTCGACGTATGACATCAACCAAAGCGCTTTCGAAATCCAGAGGTTCGTACACATCGTGGACCCTATGGAAGAGGGACAGCCGTCGTCGGCGTCCGGCAACATCCTCGAATTGTTTTACAACGAGCATCTGCCGCTCAAGATTGGACATTGCATACTTGATGTCTCGTTGGAGGGAGCGGTGCTCATCTCCAGTAGGGAAGTCTGCCATGATCTCCTGGCGTGTCACATTTTCTCCGATTGGGATCCTCTTGAGAAGTTCCTCTTCCATTGGGCCAACCCAAGGCTCGGGCTTCAGGCCAAGCAACATAGGAATGGTGTCTTTTGTTGTGTACCCCATTCGATTGTGCAACAGGCGACCCATGATGACATCAGAATCAAGTTGCATGTCTTGCCAATCCTTGAATCTAAAGTCCGTCACCCGGTACAGTAATTCCTGCTGTTTCTGGAAAAGCACGTGTGAATCAAAGGCAGAAAAACCATCCTCATACTGCTGGAATGTCTTGTCGAGAACTAAATTTTGAACCCATCGATATTCAACAACATCCTCTGAACTATTGACGAGGCGATGTTCGTCAATTTTCAGTATATATTCCGCCTCATCCGTTTGTTTATAGAATCCTACAGAGAGTACATTCCGTGTCTCCAGTTCGTGAAGTATTTTGTCCACCATGGCACGAGGGAACGGCAAACGCTCTTCCAGTTGGTCACCAGTTTGTGGGCCTTCACTGCCAAGCATTTCGATAATTTTGACCCGCATGGCTTCGTGAGGGTCGCCAAGGGCTTGCTCATCCCAAGCGGTTGGTTTTCGTTCCTTGAAAGCTGATGCAATCTTGTAAGAGAGACCTCGCGTGTGTAATTCACGAAGATCGGTGACATCCTTTCCACCGTTGACCGACAAGCAGCCTAAGGTACCGTGGATTTCAGCCATGAAGGGTGAGAACCACTTACCGTCCAATTGCTCTGAACCGGTCCCATCGAGTTTTGTGATTTTGCCTTGGTCTGATAATTCAGTGACCCAGCCCCGAATCGTTTCGATTTCGATGCCAGCCAGTTTCTCTTTGTACAGCGGGTTGTGGAATTCCTGATTGAGTCCACCACCGTGGGACATCAAAGTCATCAATTCCTTGGCGTTGGTTGGAATTGGTGCTTTATCGAGGTAGAATTTGTCGAGTTGTTCTGCTGTTAATTCAGTTGCTAAGCTGCGTGTTCCAAGCAGACGCCTCAAAATCTCAGGATCAATATCCTTGACAAGGTACGCCCTTGTTTTCATCGCCATCAGATCTTCGAAGGCAGACATGAACAGCGACATACCAAGCCGTGATGGTACTGTGACCTTGTTGTGGACAATTCGTGCCTCACCTTGTACACAGGACTGGAGGAAGATTTCGAGGCTCTTCATGTCGATGTCGCCAAACAAAATTTCGTTCTTTGCTTCACGCATCAAGAGGCTGTCATCCGTCGTTCGATGCTTGTTGAGCAAGGCCTCAGCCTTTTGTTGGAATTGTTGTGGACTGATCTCTTCAGCACCGATTCGCTTTGGAATAATCATCGAGCGACCAGCAACTTCCCGGAAACGCTTTGCAAAAATTTGGGTGTTGACAACGTACCGCTCAATGACTTCGAGGTGGTTATTGTTTCGGAATGCCTGGTACATTTGGCCCGGGTCGACTTCTTCGGAAGTTCGTATCAGTAGACCATTTTCATCAAACGACATTTCGATGACAGCGATGTTGTTTGATTCTGCCAAGCCTGCCATGAAATAGCCAAGGGCAGTGTTGAAACCACGGCCTCGACAGGTGGTGATCATGTACGTCGGATGGCCTCCAGTGAGCACTTGCTCGACAAGGATTCGGTTCGGGTCTGGAACTTGGAATGAATCGAGGCTGTGTTCTTCCAAGTGCCTCGCAATGGCGTTAGCGACATCATTGGAAAGTCCATAGGCGTCTCTGAGAACGATTCGAGGATCTTCTTCTCGTCGCAAGGAAACAATGCAGTGGCCAATCAAGTCGAGCAAGGCATTGGAGAGTTCTCGCGAGCGTGACCGCGCTTCACCAGACCATGAGGGGACTGTTGGACGATGGCCTGTGACCGATGCCACGTTGACACGAGTGCCTTGAATGTTGGTCACTCTGTAGGTCGAACCACCCAAGAGAATGACATCGCCACCGCGTAAGTTTGAGACAAATGAACCCGACAGTTGTCCAAGGATTGATCCCTCTGCGTTGAACACGAGGTAGGAGTTGTCGGGAGCAATGGTACCGATGTTGGTGTAGTAAATCATTCTCGAATAGCCGCGCTTTCCATAGATGTTCTCTTCCCAATCCACCCACACACGTCGCTCTTCTTCGAGCATGTCCAAGACTTCGATGAAATCGTCGTATTCAAAATTTCGATACGACCATGCATTGACAATGATTTCGTATGCTTCATCAATATCGATTTGATTGATGATCACCAATCCAATCATGAATTGAGCCACAACATCGAGGCAGTTTTCTGGGAAATCCAGACGATCCATGTCCCCTGTCTGAATCGCAGCTTGAAGGGCAGCCAATTCGAGGAGATCATCGACACTTGAAGGAAGGAAACGGGCGCGTGGAATACCACCTACATGGTGGCCTGCACGACCGATTCGCTGCAATGCTGTGGCAATATCACCGGGACTTCCAATTTGAAGGACTAAGTCCACTGACCCAATGTCAATTCCCATTTCCAGTGAAGATGAGGTGACGACGGCTCTCAGGTGGCCATGTTTGAGTTTCTTTTCAACATCCAATCGGATTTTCTTATCCATTGAACCGTGGTGCCCTGCAACCAAATCACCAAGGTAGGGTCGGAGTTTCAAGACAATGTTTTCTGTCATTTTTCTCGTGTTGGCAAAGACGATGGTGGTGTTGTGTGCCGCGATAAAATCGGCAATTGCTTCGATGTTTTTGTCGAAGATTTTCATCACGGACAAGTCACTGAATTTTGGATCAGTGATCAGAATGTCCAAATCAAGTTCTCTTGATCCAGAGACCTTCGCAATGCAGACTTTCGTTGCAGCTGATCTGCTTTCTTGATCGTCACTTGCTACTAAAAATTCGGCCACAGTTTCCAAGGGCTCCATGGTCGCAGAGATTCCGATCCGTTGTACGGGTCGCGTCAAAAGGGTGTCAAGATACGAAAGCGTGAGTGCAAGGTGGACACCACGTTTGGTTGGGACAAGCGAGTGCAATTCGTCGATGATCATGTATTCGACTTCACTCACAATTGGTTGGAACCGTGGTGAGGTGATGGCAATAGCCAAACTTTCTGGCGTTGTAATGAGGATATGCGGAGGGTTTCGCAGCATCTTCTGTCGCTCGCTTTGAGGCGTGTCACCTGTTCGTAAACCGACTTTGATTTCTTGTGCACGGTCTGGTAGGTAGCGCTCTGATATTTCCTTGAGCGGTCCAAGCAGGTTCCTTTGAATGTCATTAGCGAGGGCTTTGATTGGCGATATGTAGACGCAATAGACTCTTTTGTCGAGTTTTCCATCAAGTGCCCTCCGCACGAGTTGGTCGATGATCGTGAGGAACGCAGTCAATGTTTTACCGGAACCAGTTGGCGAACAGAGCAACAAGTGTTCTTGATCGATAATGGCAGGAATTGCTAATTTTTGTGGGCGAGTAAAATCTGGAAATGTATCCTTGAACCAGTTTCGAACGGGTGGGCATAACCGTTCCAACAAGGCCTCTGTTTCCAAAGGTTGGTCTAGATAGTGAATATCTGCCATATTTTTTCTCACTTGCCCGTGAGTCGGAGTCCAACGAAAGGAGTAAATGAACTTGTTGATTTTATCCGTCGAGCGGAATCGTGTCGGAGATGCTTCTATGCCCAACGCAGTCCGCCTTTTTTCCACCGATTTACAGGTTCAGTCGGTGGGCGGGGTGAGGGATTGAGCAGGGGAGATGTTTCGGCGTTTGGTGGCGTCTTCACCTCGTGCAGAGCTTGGGTCGGGCATGAACCGATGCAGGACAAGCATCCAACGCATTGGGATTCAACGACAACAACGGGCCGTTTCGGTTTTGTCCGATGTTCTGGAGAATTCAGCAAAGGCAACAATGCTTCGAAAGGGCAATGCGGAATGCACAGGTCGCAACCAGTGCAATCTGCTTCAATGATTGCCACCATCGACTGGCCCATGATTTCTGCACATCGCCGTGCTTCTTAACGCTACGGTTATGGGGTTTAATGTCAATTTCAACGGTGAGGTTGAAAGGTGGCTTGCCTTAGGCAGGATGAGTGTGGATTTGATGCAAACCGAGGCTGACCGTTTGGAACGTATGTCCGGGATGCTAAAGCGCAGAGGAATTATTCTTCCAGCGTTTGAAATTCATGGCGGTGCAAAGGGTCTCTACGATTTTGGACCCGTTGGTGGTCGCCTCCGAAACCGTGTCAATCAAACATGGATCAATCATTGGCTGGCTCTCGGTAACATCGTCGAACTCTCATGCCCAACTGTAACACCCTACGCTGTGTTGGAAGCATCGGGCCACGTAGGTGAATTCTCTGATTTCATGACCGTTTGCACGAAGTGTGATGAAGCAAGCCGGGCCGACACCCTGCTCGAACCCTCTCACCCAAATCCAGATGCACTCTCCAAGGCCGAACTGCAAACACTCCTCACACAAATCAATCCTGAATGCCCAAACTGTGGTGAACAGGCTTGGAGTGAAGTTACGGCTCAAAACCTGATGTTCAACACGACCATAGGTGCAGGTTCTTCGGGGCGACCAGGTTTCTTACGTCCTGAAACTGCTCAAGGGATGTTTACTTCGTTCCCAGCATTGCTACGCCATAACAGGGATCGCCTCCCGTTTGGAGCCATTCAAGTTGGAAAGGGATATCGAAATGAAATCTCCCCACGCCAAGGTATGATTCGATTGCGCGAATTCAACATGGCGGAACTCGAATATTTTATCAATCCACATGAGCCTTCGAAGCATGACTTTTCTCCTTGGTCTGCGATACCATTCCGTTTGGTTGCAGATGGGAAGGAAGAGCAACACATGACCATTCAAGAAGCCATTGACAGCAATACGGTGCGTCATGATACGGTTGGTTACTTCATGGCACAAACATATGACTTCCTCCTGAAGGTGGGCATCGATCCAGAACGTCTTCGCTTCCGACAACATGAGTCGGATGAAATGGCTCACTATGCAACAGACTGTTGGGATGCTGAAATCCATGGGTCATACGGTTGGATTGAATGCGTTGGTATCGCACACCGAGGCTGTTATGACTTGGAAGCTCACGAAAAAGCAACTGGAAAAACGCTCAGGGCGCGGCGAGAATTTTCAGAGCCAAAAGTAGTGGAAATTGATGGTTGGACCATGAATGGAGCCACAGCAGGACCTGCCTTCAGAGCGCTGGCCGGGGCTGTCAAGAAAGCGGTGGAATTGCTACCGGCTGAGTCGACTTTCCCCTCCGTGATTCAATTGGATTCGGGTGAAGAAATCGAAGTTCTTCCTGAGCATGTGAAACGCCTGCAACGGACCGAAACCATCACAGGCGAGTGGTATATTCCTCATGTTGTTGAACCTGCTTTTGGAATTGACCGCATCATTTGGCATATCCTTGACCACGCATATGATGATGAATCGAAAGACGGTGATGCATACACCGTACTACGGCTTAGCAATCATGTTGCTCCCGTCGATTATTGTGTGTTCCCGCTCTTCGAAAAAGACGGCATGGGGGAACTCGCTCGTTCACTGCATCGCTCTTTGTGTGGTAAACCAAATGTGGTTTCAATCTACGATAGCAGCGGTTCAATTGGGCGCCGGTACGCACGAGCAGACGAGATTGGCGTACCACACTGCCTGACGGTGGATCATCAATCCCTTGAGGACCAGACGGTGACCATACGCGACCGTGACACAGGCAAGCAGCAAAGAGTCGCCATCACTGATTTAATCTGAAGGCACCAACCTTCCAGTTTCTCATCAAGGTTGAAAGACCCTCGGACCAAGGTTGCGATATGCCTGAGGTGAGCGATTGGACCGAACGGCATCGTCCAACCTCAGAACGCCACCTCGAGGGCAATGAAGTCCAACGGCGCAAAATTCGTGCATGGCTTGACGATTGGCAAAACGGCACGCCGAAAAAGAAAGCAATCCTGTTGGCCGGCCCGCCAGGGGTGGGGAAAACTTCTGTTGCGAGAGCCATTGCTCAAGACCTTGGTTGGAATGTCATCGAGTTGAACGCTTCAGATGCTCGCAATGCCGCTGCCATCCGCAAGGCAGCCACTCAAGGGAGCACACACCGGTCGCTTTTCCATGACCCAAGCGCCAAGAAACAACGAACTTTGATCTTACTTGACGAAGTTGATCACATCTCAGGTGGTTTGCGTGCGGTGAGTCAGGACCGCATTGACAAAGCCATGCAGGGTGCCGATGAATCTGGAAGGGAAGTCAAACTCCATGGGGACTCAGGTGGGAAGGCAGAACTGCTTCACCTCCTCGCCAACACCAAGCAACCAGTAATTTTGGCCTGCAATGAAATTATGGGATTATGGGGCAAGGGTTCGACTTGGCGGAACACAAGAGACCGATTCAAACCTCATCTTGAGATTATTACATTTGAACGAGCGAGCAATGAGGCCCTCCGCCGTATTGCCAAGCGCGTATTGCGTGAGGAAAACCTCGATTTTGATGATGCGGCAGTAAGTGCCCTTGTCACCAGTAACCCTGGGGATTTACGGGCATTGGTGCGAGATTTGCAAGTGTTGGCCTCGACGGCTCAAGGGTCGATCACGAAAGCGATGGTCGTGGCCCAAGCCGAATCTGGACGTCGAGATACGACATTGGAAGTCTTCCCTGGTCTCGATGCACTCTACCGTGAGACGGATGCGCAGAAAGCAGTAGAACTCGGCCGTCTAATTGACAAGCCTCCAAGCGAATTAATCAACTGGGTTCATTGGAACAACGCTTCGCTCTTTCCTGAAAAAATATCGATTAAGCGTGCCAACCATAGCTTGGCCCTTGCCGCTCAGATGTTGATGGGTCAGTATCAAAACACAGCCCACAGGTCATGGTATTGGAGCGGCCAACTGGCAAGCCTCTCTGCATCAGTGCCCAATAAAGTCCCGTTCCGTGATCGAATTTATTCTTCATATCCTGCATTTTTACGCCGTCAGGCTTCGTGGGTGCGTCCGGCAATCGTGAATCGCCTCACTGAATTCTCTGGGGCTAGCAAGGCAGCAGCTCGCGATGAAATGATGCCACTTTTGGCCGCCATGATCAAAGATTCGCCAAACATAGGTGATTCGACGGAGTTTTCTCTCTCCATACGACTTGGCTTCTCTGGCGAGGAGCACGCTTCGATGGCAGGTTTGCCGCTAAGCCGACGATCCACGAAGGATTTGATTGAAGCCTACAATGAGGAGTTAGCCGCTTACATGGCAGCCCAAGAAACCCTGCAAAGTGCTCCAATTGAGATCATTGAAGAACCAGTCGTTGAGGATGAAAAAAGCGATGAAGATTCATCACCTTCGGGTCAAATGAAGTTGTTCTAAATCTATGATTTGTCATCATCATCCATGATACGACGGAACAATGCAATCGCAGCCCGGTCGGATTGAACTTTTTCTTCCCTTCGCCATGTGTGAGGATGCATCAAAATGACGGCCGTGAGTAATTCCAGCCGGCCAAACCACATCAAAATGGAGGTGATGATGAGGGCGCCAGAGTTCATTCCCGCCCATGTATTTGATGGGCCATAGAAATCACCAATTGCAGGACCGGTGTTGCCAAGCGATGACGCAACCACCGTCGTTACTGTTTCGAAATCAGTATTCGGCATGAAGATTGAAAGGATGATGCTTGAGATTCCAAACAAACCGACCCAAACAAACAGCATACCAACGATGAGGCCAATTTGATTTCGTTCGACGACTTCACCATTAATGCGAATTCGTTCAATTTTTCTTGGTTGGGCAATTCGGACCAACTCACGCATTGCCACCTTGAATGCAAGCGTGACGCGGAGTAGTTTGAGGCCACCACCAGTTGAACCGGCACTTGCACCGACAATCATCAAGATGAAGATCAAAAGGTGTGTTGCTAAAGGCCAAGACGGATCCATGTAATCCGCAGAGCCAAAACCAGTCGAAGTTCCTATAGAAACGACTTGGAAGAGGCTGTCCCTCAATGCCTTACCGACGGAAGTCCCCGAACCAATTAACGCTCCAGCCACCGCCAACACGATGACGATAATGTAGATCGTATAGTACCGAAACTCTTCATCGCGCAAGGCTTTCTTCGAATCCCCCTCCCAAAACATCCACAATAATGTAAAGTTCACACCAGCGATGAACATGAACACGACCACAATCATTTCGACAAGGACTGAATCGTAGTAACCAATGCTTGCGTCATGTGTTGAGAAACCACCCGTTGGCAATGTTGTCAGTGAGTGATTGATCGAATCGAAGAGGTCCATCGAACCAGTTCCAAACAGGAGAACGAATTCAGCAAATGTAAGAATAATGTACAATGTCCAAAGAGCGATTGCTGTTTGTTTGAGTTTGGGCCGCAACCTCGATAATGATGGTCCAGTGAGTTCAGCACGTGCCAGTGCCATTCCCCCGCCAATAACGCGTGAAAGAATCATCATGCCCAGCATGATGATACCCATTCCACCAAACCACTGCGTCAGTGAACGCCAGAGTAAAAGGCCTCTTGGTTGACTGTTGATGCAGTCCTCAGTCACACCAGGAATACAGTTTGGACTCATGTTGTGTGATATGACGGTTGCACCCGTGGTTGTGAAACCAGACATTGATTCAAACCATGCATTGACAGCGCCTCTCGCCATGTCGATCAATGCTACATCCGGGGTAAAGGGGCCATTGAAAACGCCACCTAACCAAAATGGGAGGGAACCAATTGAAACAGCAATCGGCCACACGAGCGCCACACCCGCAAAGGCTTCCTTGTCGCGCAGTCGCTCGCTTGTGTTCGTTCTCGTACCAAAACTTAGCATTACGATTCCGACAAAGGAAGAAATGAATGCGGGCAAAGCAAACGCTTTGAGCGCAAGCTCGACGGAATCCAACCAACCAGTGATGAGACCACAGGCAGCGAGCGGCAACGCTAACGCAATGAGGGTCCATCCAAGGATAAGGTAGAGCACGTCTGAGCGCATGGCCATCACACCCTGAATCTCTTTTCGATGTCAGAAATCCGATCTGGACTGCAGAAGATAATCAAACGATCTCCGTTGAGCAATGTTTTGTCTGGTGAGGGGCGCAGTGATTCCCAGTTGCCTGAGGTGTTTCTGCGCTGGATGAATGCAATGCGCAACCATTCTGGGAAACTGGCTTCATTGATTCGTTTTCCTGAAAATTTAGCACGCTCGTTCACTTCCATGCTGACCCCAACAATGTTTGGGATGTTCGTCAAGAGCGCATACGCGCCAGCGGTCTTTGTGTGAATCTGTGCAAGCATGTTATCGACTGCGACTCGCTTTCGATCGACTGCGAATGTGATCCCCATCCGCTGGGTCACTTTGACCAAATCTGCATCATAAAGCAGGAGTCCAGTTCGTTGAACGCCCATGTCGCTTGCCAACAGAGCAGCAGCAATGCTCGCAAGGTCGTCGGTCAATGCAGCGATGGCAATATGGTGGTCAGGGATACCAATTTCAGTCAGGATGTCTCGATCAAGGTGGTCGCCGTGAATAACTTCGAGGTTGGGGTGGGCTCCAGTGGCTGAACCAGAAAGTTCGTTGGCCATTTGCAAATCACGTTCGATTACAGTGACTTTGGCTCCTGAGCTGAGCCAATCATCTGCAATCCGTCGACCAATTTTGTTCGCTCCGATCACGGCAACCCGTGGACTTACCGGGAAATCTGTGGCGGTGTGTCCAAAAATATTCAAAATTCGATTGAAACTTGTCAGACCGGTTGTGGCGACTGCGATTCTGTCGTTCGGAACGAGCATAAAATCTCCGTCCGGAACAATGCTCTTTTCACCCTCGCGCTTAAGACCGACAATCAATGGCATTCCACCTTCAATTTGTGTTGAAGCTTCACGCAGGGTCTTAAAAACAACATTTTTGGCGTTGCTTGTGACATCTAGCTCAATGATGTATGCATCGTGGCCGAACGGAATCACTTCTTCAATTGATGAGGATCTAAGGCCGGAATGCAATCTCTTAATCGCGCCTTCAAGGGGGTTGACCACGTGGTTAACTTTCGCCCATTCGCTCAAGTGCCCATTGTTTTGTTCTTCGATGAAGTTCATATCCCTGACCCTGCAAATTGAGAGCAATGGGTCTGCATTTTCTGGTGCCAGTTCTTGATAAGCGTGGTTAGCGAGTGCACACGCGAGAAGGTTTCGCTCGTCAGAATGAGTCGCTGCAACGAACACTGAGGATTGCCCAATGCCCGCTTCATGCAATTTTTCACGCTTGGTCAAATCACCATGAATAACGAGAACGTCAAGGTTTTGAGCGTTTTTTACAGCGCGTGAATCAGAGTCAACAAGCACCACATCGATGTCTTCAGCTCGCAATGCCTTCGCAAGGTCTGTTCCAACTCGTCCAGCGCCACCAATAATAATTCTCATGATTTTCACCCGAGGTTTTCTGCCAACATTGGCACCTTGAATTCGCCGCCGTTCACATCGACATCCCCAACAGTCGACCAAACTGGAATCGAACGGTCAGTGCCTGATGTGAGTTGTTGGACAGGACTGTAGTATGCCTTGAGGAGGTCACCTGTTGGATCTGGTTGCTCGATCCAAGCGATGTAAGCTGTTGGAGTGTGAAGGAGCCACTTGTTGTTCACTACATCCACTTGTCCTTGTACAAAGCATGTGGACAACTCAATGCCCTTCGCTTCGCAATATTCATCGCTCAGTGGGAGTTCAATGTAGCCCCATGCATGTGCTTCCCAAACTTGGTACTTGCTGTCTGTGAGCGCCCCAAAGGCATACCATCCGGGCAAATTCTGTACTCGCAGCAATGAAAGGTATGCGTTTGTTTGCTCGTCGCAATCTCCAGTGCCTGCAGCGAGGCATTCCGGCCCACTTCGCGCAACCATTGGTGCATTTTTGTCATAGGTGGCATGCTCATGAAGGTAGTCAAAGGCTGCCCGTGCGTACCCGTACGCATTGTCACTCTCGCCTTCTGGAAGCGTCTGGAGGATTTGGTTTGCTACTTCATTCACCACTTCATGTTGAGCGTTGATCGCCCACCCGCCAAGGGAACGACTATCGAGAACTGAGCTTGTCCCTCGGTCATACCACTTTGTGGTTCGATATTGTTGAGCGTCACCGAATGAGTTACGAAGAGAGACGTCATCAAATGTTCCACTGTTCGACATGCTGATGCCTGTATCGATGCCGTTGACTCGAGAATCGACTCGGTCACTGTTATCCCACCACGAGTAAGCCGTACTGGTGAGGCTGATGGTGAATTCGTAGGAAGAAGTTTGGTAAGCATCAAGGTTGAATTTGAGGACGACACAGGAACTCAGGGTGCAGAAGTCACTGCCTTCACCTGAACCGGGCCACCAGATTTCGTGTCCGTTGTTTGTGGTTAATTTTTCCGCTACGGACTTTGTTGGTAGGCCATTCAAAGGAATGTTGAACACTTCCCCGCCTTCAATGGTGAGCGTGATTGCTGAAATTTTCTGTACACTCTGGGTGGGCATGGCTAACGAGCCATCCGTAAATGCATAATGGGTCATCGAATTTGTCAGCGAACGGACATCAGAGGGAATGATGAGGTGTTCCACGAGATATCCGTCACTTTCACCGTTCATCACCTCAATGGTTTTTGAGACTGAATAGGTGGTTTCCAGAGGATACAGATGGTAGGGTGCTGCTTGGAGGAGGACCGATTCTTTGACCGCCGCAAACTTTGCGATGGAAGCTTCTTGAACGGTTGGTGAAGTGAACACAAAGGCGATGAAAATAACCATCACAATCATGCGAGATTTATTTCTCGTTCGTTTCATTATGTTCTTTGATCGACCGGTATGGGTTTGAATGACGCCAGGAGCGGTGGGTTTTTTTGTCATTTTGTATGTGCTATCGGCAGAACCGTTGTTGAATTGCTGCTCCAGTGCAAAGGACTTGGAGTTAAGATTTGCCAGCACGCGACCGCATGAATAGCAAATCGTGTCCCCGGGGAGGGTGACACTTCGGCAATAAGGGCAGGAACCCATGCTTACAAGGCTGAGCGGGCGTTGTATAACCGTTGTGTGCGGAAGGCCCCATAAATGCTTAATTCCAAAGAGGCAATAAATTGAACCCTTTTAGAGTTTAGCAGCCTATGTAAGTAAAGTCTTACTGCAGTTTATGATTCGACCGCTTCCATTTCTGCTGCAAGCTTCTCTCTGATTTGCCGCGCCCACATCTTCCTGAGACGCTTTTTCCCTTCGCTTGGGATGGAATCCCAAATCCATTCCTCTGCTTTTTTGTTGACAAGCATTGCAAACGGTATGATGAAGATCCAAGCAAGGGGGTTGATGACTGCGTAAGCAAACATCACGAGGTACGCACATCGCCAAAATGTGGAACGCAGAACGGCACCCCAACGCCTTCCTTGAAGCATGAGTTGTCCATGAAAACAGCAGATGAGTGCTTCTGTGCGGGGTGCGAAAATGGAAAATGCTGCAACGGTGACCCAGAGTGTTGGATCCAAAAGGCTGTCTTGAATCTCAAAAACACGGTAAAGGTGCACCATCCCGACCATGGCCCCTACGGCCAAACCGAGTGCCCATCCACTGGTAGGTTGGGATGATCCCGAACGCACTCGCTCCCTTCGCAGCAACATGTGCGCACCTACAGATGCAGCCAAGCATAAAAAGAGCAAATTGATTGGATTTACGACGGCACTCGCATCATCAGCCACGAACTTAAGATAAGGCAAGAGGATGAAATTATGTGAGGTCGAAGCGTAGATTCCACCAAGCAAAATACCCCAAAACACATTGCTCCAAGCCGTGGGCAAATCATAGAATCCAGAATACTTGGTCATGACACCTCGCCAACCAAGCGTCATGCCAATCAACGACGCCACTGCAGCGGCCTGAAACAGAAAGAATGTCGAGGCCATGATTCTGCGTGAACCCTGCCCTTCATCAAAGCGTTGCTTGATTTGTTGTGTGGCGTTGGATTCAAAGACCTCGAGGCACAGGCGATGTCATGGCTCGTCTGCTTTTGTTTGGTGGGAAAGGAGGCGTTGGGAAAACAACCACGTCTGCAGCAACAGCGGTATGGTTGGCAGATGCAGGTCTACGCGTCCTGCTCGTGTCCAGCGATCCAGCCCACTCTACCTCCGACTCGCTCGATGTGGAAATAGGTTCGGAACCAACGCCAATTGAAGGTGTCCCTGGACTCTTTGGCTTGGAAATGGACCCTGAATCAAAAATTTCCTCAGTGCTCCCAAAAATGGGTGAGATGATGAATGGGTTGAACGGAAGTGGTGGATTTGGAGGTCTTGGTGGATTAAGCATGATGCTGGATCCAAATGCAAAAGACGAAATGAACGCCATAAAAGAGGAAGTCAAGGCATCCGACATGGTCATTCCCGGACTCGATGAAGCACTAGCGTTTGATGAACTCCTCCGCCATGTTGAAGATCCCACTTGGGACGTCATCGTCTTTGATACAGCGCCGACTGGACACACGCTTCGTTTCCTCTCACTTCCTGAACTCATCGAATCTTGGTCAGACAAAATCATTCGAATGATGCGCGTTTCTGGGGGGCTTCGCTCCATGCTTTTTGGCCGCAAAGAAAGTGATTCGATGAAAGACGAACTGGAACGCTTCCGACGCAGGGTCCTCCATGTTCGACGTGTGCTCTCGAACGAATCCATCACCTCATTCACGCTTGTGACCATTCCCGAACGAATGGGCATCAATGAAACACTGAGGGCGCACGCATCGCTCAAGGAATACAATTTACCTGTCCCCAACTGCCTTGTGAATCGGTTAACACCTGAATTTGACCATCCATTTCTTCAAAATCGCCGCTCTGCAGAATTAGCTCGCGTCGAGGAATTGAAGCAGGAAATGACCGGCGTAAACATCGCCACAATGGAACTCCTGGATGACGAAGTCGTCGGTATCGACTCGCTTAGAAACGTAGGCAATCGGCTCTATGGAGACGTCAAAGTTCACCCTGCAGACTTGGGTCCTCATGACATCGGTCAAGCCCTTCAACATTCTATACATCGTGGCATGACAAAGAAAATCGATGGCAAGGTAGAGCGAATTTCACTCCATTACCCCGGGATTGCGAGGGATGAACTTTCGTTGAGAAGCGAAGAAGGTGTCCTCTATGTTGGCTTGAATGGAAGGGAGCGGGAAGTCGTGACCTCCGTGCCGACAAAAGCAAGCAAAGTCTCGGCCAAACTCGACGGCGATGTGCTTCACCTTGACGTCCCCCTCGACCAAGACTGATTCATCCACGGGCATGGGTGCATTGAAATGGAAAGGGGGTTACGCTGAGGCATGGCACTCGAAGGTCTCTCCCGGGGTATTTTCCGGTCCATTGGGTTGCTCAAGAGCAAACGTAAGTTGGACGATGAAGAATTGCGAGAAATGACTCGCAGTCTTCGCCGAGCATTGCAAGAGGCAGATTTCAACGTCCGCCAGACAAAAGAAATCGTCGAGCGAATGGAATCAAGGCTGAGAGAAGAAGATCCACGGCCTGGTATCACCCTCCAAACACACGCAATGAACATCCTCTACACAGAACTGGTCCGACTTCTCGGCCCAGCACATCAATTCCAGCCGCATGGTGCAACACTGTTACTTGTCGGATTGTACGGTCAAGGAAAAACCACGACCACCGCCAAATTGGCAGAATGGTACCGTCGTAAACACGGGCTTCGTGTGGCAGTGATTGAGGCCGACGTTCACCGTCCGGGTGCGTATGCACAACTTTCACAATTGCTTGAGGATTCATCAGTTCAAGTCTATGGTGAGCCCGATACAAAGGACGCACCGACAATCGTTCGGAATGGACTGAAAGCGTGCGCTGCAGCCGACCTTGTAATCGTTGACACAGCAGGCCGTCACCAACTTGATCAGGAACTGGTCGATGAATTGGAACAAATTTCTGGCTTGACTCGTGCCAACGAACGATGGTTGGTCATCGATGCACAGGTTGGTCAAGCAGCTGGACCCGTTGCAGCATCCTTCCACACACTCGCTGGCGTGACAGGTATCGTGATCACCAAACTCGACGGTACAGCACGCGGTGGTGGTGCCCTTTCTGCTGTTGCAGCAACCGGCGCGCCAATTGTTCACATCGGTGTAGGAGAAAATATTGGGGATTTGGAGAAGTTCGAATCCGACCGCTTCATCTCTCGACTCCTTGGCATGGGTGACATTCAGGGTCTCATTGATTTGGCTCCTGAAGACATGGATGAAGAAGAAGCAATGCGTCTCACACAACGTTTGATGAGCGGACGATTCACGCTTAACGACATGTACAAGCAAATGGAAATGATGTCGAAGGTTGGAACCATTGACAAATTAATGTCGTTTCTCCCAGGAAACATGCTCGGCGGCATGGGTGCCATGTCCAAAGGACAAAAAGAAGCCATGCAGGGGAACCTCGATCGTTACCGCACCATCATGGACAGCATGACGGCTTGGGAAAAGAATGAACCTGCCAAAATCAAGGCTGACAGGATTCGCCGTGTGGCGCGTGGTGCAGGCGTTCGCGAAAAGGACGTTCGCGAACTGATTGCTCAGTGGAACCGTTCGCGGAAGATGATGAAGGGCATGGGCGGGAATCGCAAGTTGAATAAGCAAATGCGAAAGATGATGAAAGATGGAGAAATGGACCTCGACCCGTCATCCTTCGGCATGTGATTTGTAGACCAATGTGTCGAATTTTCTACGTTGCAAGGCCAAATCAGCAACATATTTTCCAAGCATTCACTGTTGTGTTGAAAAAACAGTTGTTCATATACCTCCCGTTCGTTCTTTCCTACATGAACAGAAATGTTACTGAATCGAAAATGAAAGTCACCCTCTTGGGTGCAATTGGATCGATCTTGGGCTTGTTTGCATTATCAACGATTTTGCTTACACAGTCAGCAGCAGTGCTCATACCACTCTTGTTTGCTCCAGTTGTGTGTGGAATCTTTGGATTGCTCTTGTATGCATCGAAACCAACCCAGGCAAACTCGCCCTTGCTCAACACCCCAGCAACATTCCCAATCCGGAACTGAAGCAGCTGGGTACGTTTTCAAGGCAACGAAACTGGTCAACGGCTAAATACGACCGGATCTCGATATAGATTCGGTTATCCACTTTGCAGTCGAGGAAGGACGAGGTTGAACGCGCCAGGTCGATGGGCCTCGAGCTCAACGCTGAAGGGAATGCATGGGTTCCAATCAATCAATCCCCTCGTCGAATGACACAACCCTCGGAGCACCGGCGGCAACGTCCGCCACCACGACCATTGAAGTCCACAAGCCAAGACATGGTCGTGAGGTTGCCCCCTGCCAAGTCGAGATCTGTATACAAAAATCCGACGACGAGCTCACTGCAAATCGTGGTCATCGTTGCCTTTTTGTCCTTCGTGGTGATAGGAATTGTGTTATTTTTGATTCTTTGGGCCTTATTTTCTCTTCTGGCAATGGCAGGTAGTGGAACCGGCGGTTGGTAGTGATTCCAGTTGATGGCCATCAGTAGGTCTTTGCCAACAACACACGACGTGTGGTTGGGCTTCCACTCATGTGGCAGGGTCGTGCCTCAAGATACTCATCGGTTGAATCGCCAAGGAAGGCAAAACCTGTCAAGCGCTCGATTGCCTCTGCATGGGCGTCTGTTCCATCGAATGGTAACTCGTAGATGTGGCCGTCCTTGACTTCACCGTCAAGGATGTACTCACCATCCACCATTGTGATCCTTGGGAGTGGTTGAACAACATCTGACATGTGTGCCTGTGAACGTTTCCTCAATTCAGCAGAGATTTCATCAAGCACCGTGTGGCAAGCGTTGGCAATGTCATCAAGGGGCAACGGTTCCTTGCCACCTGTTCTGCGTGCAGCAAAGGCTGTGCCTTGTGCTATATCGCGTGGACCGATATCGAGGCGGAGTGGCACACCTTTGATTTCCCAATCGTAGTACTTCTGACCAGACCGGATGTCTCGTGCATCAACCTTGACCCGCAATCCATGCTTGCGCAATGTTTTGGCCACTTCCTCAGCAACAGCGACCGTGTCAACATCAGAATTCTTCTTGATCATTGGGCAAATTACCACTTGGAACGGCGCAACCGCCGGTGGCATAATCAGTCCATTTTCATCACCGTGCATTCCAACAACAGCGCCAAGCAATCGTTCTGACATCCCATAAGTGGTCTGGTGAACATGCTGTTGTTGTGCATCTAGGTTCTCATAAGTGATGTCGAAGGCTTTTGCCCACTGGTCACGATAATGGTGACAAGATGCCACTTGGAGGGTTCGACCGTTTGGCATGACTGCATCAATGCCGATGGTGTACCAAGCCCCAGGAAAGGTATCCCACAATGGCCGCTTTGCCTTGATCACTGGTAAGCAAAGATCTCGCATCACATTATCGACGATTTGCAAATCCTGTTCAATTTGACGGGTTGCATCCGCCTCATCAGCGTGCGCAGTGTGAGCTTCAAAGAAATGAATTTCGCGAACACGAATAAAGGACCGTGTTTGCTTTGTTTCGTACCGGAACGTGTTGACCATTTGGTACACTTTCAATGGTAAATCCTTGTGAGAGCGAATCCAAAGTGGAAACATAGTGTACATGGCCGTCTCAGATGTGGGTCGAAGGAACATTGGAATGTCGAGTTCATTTTCCCCTGCATGCTTCACCCAGTACACTTCTTTCTTGAAGCCACCTTCTTCATCTTCATCACGGAGATCATCGGGGTCCACGCCTTCTTCACGGGCCCGCTTGAGTCGAGCCACAAGGGCATTTTCACGTTCTAACAAATTCTCTGGAATGAGCAAAGGGAAATTCACTTCTTCATGGTTGGTTCGCTCCATTTCTTGATGTGTAAGCGCATCGATGAGTTTCATTGTCTTCCAGCCATAAGGCCGCCAGACATCCATGCCCTTGATTGGGTATCGTTTATCGACGAGTTCAGCCGCTTCAACAATGAATGGATACCACTCGTTGAAGTTCTCTTCCTTTGAAGGAAGGCCTCGTTTTGCCTTACCGGGTCCTTGGCTCATGGTTGAGTTCGGTGGACACCTGCTCATCAAGATGACGCATCATTATCTGTTGAAGAATCCACTTGTTTGAGTTGAGCAAAGGCCACCAAGGCAGCCCCGCACCATGCTGCTTCAAGGATCAAGAAGGCCCACTCATCAATTAAAAAGGCCCGAATTCCCAACAATGCAGAACCAAAGGCCATCAACATCAGGTAACTCGTCTGTTTGCTGTGGAGGACATTCCGCGTCTCAAGAACAAACGCAAGGAGAATAGATATCATTCCGATGTAGGAAAGAAGTTCGGAAAACCCGTCGATATTCATAGGGATCACGAACGGCGCCACATGACAACCATCGCAACGAGGAGGCCAATGACAGCAACAATGTCAGGAATACCCAATGCGCCATCAGGGAAAGGGAGGGACCATCCCAAGCCGTTACCGAGTTCGTGGGGGCTCGCGAGGTTCATTTTCGTGTAACCGTCCGATGGACACAAGTCACTTTCAAGGCAACCACTCCCCATTACGGATGAAAGAAGCCCGAAAACATTGGCCACGACAAGCAAAAGAAGTGCTCCAAGTCCAAACAATGGGGCTTTGGAAGCACCCTTCGTCGTAGGGAGAGGCGTGAGAGCAGGAAGTTCCCCGGGGGGAAGTGGTTCCGGTATACTCTGGGCTGCAGGAGCAAGATCGCCGATGACTTCGATCAACATGTTCGTAGGTGGAGCCACTTCTGTGAGTTCCGCAACCGGTGCATCAACCATATCTCGTGCCTTTTTGGGCCGAGCGGGCGTAATTTTGATGCCGTAGAGTCGGTCTGCGAGGGTAACCAATGCAGGGTCATCCGCAATGTCTTCAGCTGATAAATCGCCGTCCAACAACTGTTGCAACTTATCTCGCGATGTGCTCATGGTAAACCCCCTGTGTGACGACGGTGGAGGACTTCATTCAAGAATCCTCCTTCTCAATTACGCGAACTGAATTTCAAGCGTTTCCTGCCTTTTCGACTTCAGCCCAGTCCTTCATGAAGCCAGCAAGGCCTTTGTCGGTAAGCGGGTGGGTCATTAATTGGCGGAAGGTCTTTGCAGGCATTGTGGCGGTGTGTGCGCCAAGTTGAATGCATTGCAAGACGTGTGTGGGGTGTCGAATTGAAGCGGCGAGCACCTTGGTGGTGATGGATGGGTAATTGTTCCATGTTTCCATGATTTCAGCAATCAAATTCATTCCATCATGGCCTGTATCATCAATTCGTCCAATGAACGGAGAGACATAAGTTGCTCCTGCTTTGGCAGCCATCAGGGCCTGAGATGCTGAAAAAATCAATGTCACATTGGTTTTGATTCCCTCTTCTGTAAGGATTTTGGTCGCAGCAAGCCCTTCTGGCGTGCATGGGATCTTGATAATCACGTTTTCTGGGAGTTCTGCTTTGAGCGCACGCCCTTGAACAACCATGCCTTCCGTATCCATAGCCGTTACTTCGGCCGAAATAGGTCCATCACAAATCGATGCAATTTCAGCGACAACTTGTTTGAAGTCCCGGCCACTTTTCTTAATCAGCGATGGGTTGGTTGTCACGCCATCTAGGATTCCCCAAGCGGCAATTTCTCGAATTTCGTCAACATCTGCGGTATCTAGGAAGAACTCCATGATGCATTACCCTCCGATGCGCTCCTTCAACTCTCCGCTTGGATTTGAATGCTCATTCATTCATATTCTGTGTATTTCGCAGATGAACCACGCACGACATCAGCTGGATATTTCATCCGATTGATGGCAAATTTGTCGTTCATGATTTGGATCGGATCAAGGTTCAAAATACTGCATAAACGAAGGCAATACATCATGACATCAGCCGTTTCATGAGATATGTTTTGAATCAGTTCTTGGTCTGCTTTTGCATCTTCAACAGAAGGGTTGGTCCACTGCACAGTTTCTGTGAGTTCCGCTGCTTCTATACCCACCGAGGCAACAATATTTTTGATGCTATGGAACTGATTCCAATCCCGTTGCTCGACAAAGGAATCAAGTCGCTGCATGATGTTGGCTAGGCTATCTCCATCGCTCATAGCAAGGGTTTCAGCCCGCCGCTAATGGTTATTCCCGTTTCACTTACGGCTGATTGCCTTTCGTGCTGCAACTGCGATGTATGGTGAAGAAATGTTCATCACTTCGAGCATCTCATCTGCTTGTCCTGATTCGCCAAAGCGATCTGGAACACCAACCATTTCGAGGGGTGCAAACGTGTTTGCAACCAAGTGTTCGGCCACAGCACTGCCAAGTCCACCAATCACGTTGTGATCTTCGGCCGTAACGAGGGCACCGCATCGACTCACGAGTGAATCGATGAGGTCACCGTCGAGTGGTTTGAGCGTGTGCATATCGATCACCGCAGCACTGACGCCTTCTGCAGCAAGTGCTTCTGCAGCCTTGATAGATTCTGAAACCATAACGCCACATGCAATGATGGCGACATCAGTTCCTTCTTTGAGTTGAACGCCCTTTCCAATTTGGATGGTGCCTTCTGCTGCATCGTCGTACATGACAGGGGTTTTGTTTCGTGCTGTTCGCATGTACGATGGTGAGTTCGTATCGGCCAGTTGCATGGTCAGCGCTCGGGTGCTCACATCATCGCAAGGGTGCATGACCACGACATTGGGAAGTGTTCTGAACACTGCCAAATCTTCAATCGATTGAGCAGAGGATCCGTCGGTACCAGTGTGCGTTCCACCGTGGCTGCCACACAAATGCACAGCTAGGTTCGGTCGAGCCACTCCGTTGCGCATTTGTTCAAAGGCGCGCTCTGTAAAAATTGCAAAGGTACTCGCAAAAGGAATGTAACCAGATGCAGCCATACCAGCGCCAACGAGAAGCATGTTTTGTTCACCAATTCCACAGGAGACGGTTCGCTCTGGGTGTGCTTTTCTAAAGTGCAATGATTTGGTGGATTTGCCCAAATCTGCTTCAAGGACAACCACCTTAGGATTGTCTGCAAGGTCGAGCAAGGCTTGGCCGTATCCATCACGTGTTGCTGCCATTCGTGTCATGCTTCCACCTCGCCGAGTTCGATCATCGCTTGTTTGTACTGCTCATCGTTTGGAGCAGCACCGTGGAATGCTGGATTGTTTTCCATGTAGGAAATCCCGCCACCTTTGATCGTGTGGGCGATTAGAATCGAGGGTCCGTTGGAGTTTTCATCCGCTTCGAGGAAATCCAATCCATCCATAATTTCGGCCATGTTATGCCCATCAATTTCTTTGACATTCCATCCAAAAGATCGCCACTTTGCGGGAATGTCAAACATCCTCATTTGAGCTTCACAGAAATCGTCGTTTTGGATTCTGTTTCGGTCGAGGATGACTTTGAGGTTGCCAAGTTCGTGATGGGCTGCAGCCATAGCCGCTTCCCAAACACTTCCTTCTTGCATTTCACCATCGCCAATCATGACGAACGCACGTCGGTCACTTTTGTCGAGACGTGCTGCCACTGCACAGCCCATCCCAAAGGACAAGCCCATGCCAAGGGACCCTGCTGAAAAATCAACACCTGGGCACCATTTCATATCGACGTGACCTTGGCAAACGCCGCCAAGAACTCGGTATGATTTCAAATCTTCATGGCTGATGAAACCCATTTCAGCAAGGACCGCATACATCCCTGGGGAGGCATGGCCCTTGGAGAGAATGAAACGATCCCGGTCAGACCATTTAGGTTCGTCAGGCCGGACGCGCATACGAGTAGCGTACAAGGCAGCGAGGAGGTCGATTTCAGATAATGAACCACCCGGGTGGCCCGCTTGAGCACGGTAGACCATCTTAACTATCTCAACGCGGCACTTTCGGGCCATCTCTTCAACTTCGGCGATGCTTGCGGACATATTCTCCCCTGCTAACCTTCGGCCTTCACGGACGCCCTTTGATGGTTGTGCATCTCAAGGTTGACTGATGTAACTCATTTCTTGGCAGGTGGAAGCAATGCTGCTGTGAATTTCTTCGCTACATCGCCTGCAACGATGACGGCATCGCTCAACAAATTATTGCCTTTCGGAAGGGCTCGTGTGGCCAGCCAAATGAAGACGGCTACAAACCATCCGAAGAAGACCAATGAGAGCAAATTATTGAGTGTTACAACGCCAAAGATTTCTGGCAATTGAATGTCGAGGACAATTAAAACCGCGATCAACACACCCAAGATTGATTCACCCGCAATGAATCCAGCACCGATCAGAACACCACGGTTTTCCACCTCTTTCGCAGCATCCAATGCTTCCTTTGATGGTTCGATGTCGAGCCGTCCATCCACACGGTAATGCGCTGTTCGAAGGGCGAAGTATGAGATGATTCCACCCAGCATGATTGGAACAGACAATCCGAGCGGGAGATAAATTCCAATTGCCACTGACATTACAGGCATTCTCAGGTAGATGAGCACTACGGCAATCACTGCACCCAACGTAACCATTTGAATGTTCAAATCTCCACCAAATGCACCTTGGATGATGGCACCGATCAATTCTGCTTGGGGTGCAAACAATGCATCTGTACAGTCGTATTGATCATCAACAGCGAGGGTAAGGTTCGTGTTCGCACATGCGGTCTTTGAAATTTGGAACGCATCATGGAGGAGGGCCAACGTTGGTCCAATTACAACAGCCCCTGTGAGGACACCTATGATCTCCGCTACTTGTTGCCGCCAAGGTGTCGCCCCAACCATGTGTCCTGTCTTTAGATCCTGCATCACATCACCTGCAATCGCTGCGGATGAAGCGACGACTGCAGCAATGAGGAGGGTCGCCAACATCAATTCTTCACGACCGAGTCCAAGCATCAAATCTCCAACGACCCAAACAAGAGCCACAGTGAACAGCAGGGTGGCGATCGTCATCCCGGAAACTGGTGAGTTGGAAGAGCCGACCACGCCCGCAATGTAGCCTGCAACGGCTGCGAAGAAGAATGCTACAACGGCCAAGAAGAGAGCGCCAGCGAGCGCAAGGCCAAACGATCCAGTTGACCACCAGTAGAACCCGAAGGTAAGAACGACAAGAACGCCGCAGAACATGATCACCTTGTCCAACGGCAAATCGATTTCTGTTCGAAGAGGTGCAGTTGTCCCCTCCTCGGTTTTAATCAATGCTTTGGACAGTCCCGTGATGATGGTTTTTCGCATCGACCAGAGGGTATACACACCGCCAACGACCATTGCCCCGACACCAACATACCGGATTTGTTCAGCCCAGATGTCATAGAATCCACTAACGAGCGTCGGTGAGTTCGGCCAACCATGAATGAGACCGTACATAGGTACGAGGATACCGAATCCAATAACACCGCCGAGGAAAATGAATGAGGCGATTCGAACACCGACGATGTAACCAACAGAAAGCAGTGCAATTGACAAATCCATTCCTGCATACAACCGCGTGCCAAGGAAGCCGACCGCTGATTCAACAGTGTGATGTGTGACTTCGAATCCTTTCACCATCAATCCGTAAATACCGCCAATTCCCAGTGCATACAGGATGGCAAGTGCCCCCTCGCCGCCTTCTTCTCCAGCCACCAACACTTCTCGGCAAGCGACGCCTTCAGGGTAGGGAAGTGCCTCTTCGACAATGAACAATCGACGAAGTGCGATGGTGAACATTGTGCCCAGCAAACCTCCGAGGGTTGCAATGATGAGTGTATCAAACCATTGAATGTCGTCCCACAGGCCGATCACAAGCATGGCAGGAACAGTGAAAATGACACCCGCTGCTAAGGATTCACCAGCACTTGCCATCGTTTGAACTGCGTTATTTTCGAGGATACTGACATCCTTGAACAGCGAACGGAGAATGATCATCGACATAACAGCAGCAGGAATACTCGCAGAGACGGTCATGCCGGCATACAACCCAAGATAGGCGTTTGCGGCCGTCATTAGAATACCAAGAAGGATACCAACAACAATAACGCGCAAGGTCAACTCGGGTGGTGATTCTGACGCCGGAATGTACGGGTCATGCTCAGCGCTCATTAGGTTCCCCAAATCAAACAGGTTGTTCAAGACATCGCAACGAACTCACAGGGTATTCCACCATTATTATCATAAGTATTCCATAGAACCCATGCCACGAAGGTGCTAACCTTCATGGGTGATTTGGATGACACGAGGTGCATGGCATGACATCAGTCCTGAGGAAACGTTCCTAAAATTGAACACACAATCAGAGGGACTCACAGAAAACGAAGTTCTCGTGCGCCGTGAAGAGTACGGAGAGAACAAGCTTCAGGAACCTGAAAAAACGCCGGCATGGATTCGCTTCATCTCGCAGTACAACGATCCACTCAACTACCTATTGATTGGTGCAGCACTGATTGCACTCGCAATCAATCCAGACCACCCAGGCGACGCCATCTTCATCTTCCTAGTCCTAACAGCGAATGCAACCTTTGGATTCTGGCAGGAAGGTCAGGCAGAGCAAGCCATGGATTCGCTGAAACAAATGGCTGTATCGAATTGTATTGTGATCCGGGATGGTGTTGAAAAGGAAGTATCCACACCATTGTTGGTCCCAGGTGATATTGTTAAGCTGGAAGAGGGAATCAATGTCCCCGCAGATGTGAGAATTGTTGAATCGTATCAGTGCAAGATTGACGAATCCTCGCTTACTGGTGAATCAGATAGCATCAAGAAAACGACACCAGCAATACCAACAGAGGCCTTGCTGGCCGACCGAAACAACATGGCCTACATGGGGACGAGCGTAGCCACTGGAAGGGCTATTGGAATTGTTGTGAACATCGGCATGGAAACTGAACTTGGACGAATCGCAAGTGACATCGTTGGTTCGGAGTCACCGAAAACGCCTCTTGAGCATAAACTTGAATCCCTTGGGAAGTTCCTCGGGTCCATCGCATTGGTCGTCGCTATTTTGCTGGTGTCCTTTGAACTCATATTCGCACTCGGCGATGATACAGCAAACCTACGTGAGGTGGCTGTTGACCAATTCATCATCGCCATCGCCATATTTGTTGCTATTGTACCAGAGGGGTTGCCGATTATTCTCGTGATCACGCTTGCTCTCGGCATGAGAAACATGGCGCGCCACAAGGCAATCATTCGCCGTATGAAAGCAGTAGAAACACTTGGATCAACAACTGTCATCTGCTCTGACAAGACGGGTACACTCACCAAGAATCAAATGACGGCTCGACAACTTACCACCACAGAAGGAACCTTTACGATCTCCGGTGAAGGCTTCAAGCCATCTGGTGACCTGAGTTACAACGGGACTGTTGTCACAAATGACGAACTATCAGGGTTCCAAAGTGATCTTGCGTTCAGGCTCTCTGCGGCATGTTTGAGCCTCTGTCACAACTCACATATCTCGAAGGTGGATGGCCAGTGGCAAGCACTTGGCGACCCTACTGACTCTGCTTGCGCAGTGCTGGGATGGAAAATAAACGGCGATGTAAAGAAATTTGCACAACGCCACTCAAGACTCCACGAATTTTTCTTCGACACAACACGAAAGCGAATGTCAGTGATCCACGACTATGAAGGCGAGCGCTGGGTGTTCTCCAAAGGTGGAGCAGGGGGTTATGTTTCGTTGGTTGAATGGAAAATCAAAGAAGGGGAAATTGTTCCAATTGAACAATCTGATTTCGAACTTGCTTCTAAAGCCAACAAAGAAATGGCTGGACAAGCCATGCGCGTCATCGCCTTGTGTGCTCGTCGTCTTGATGATGACGAGGACATAGAAGATATCAACACCGTCGAATCGAGTTTCATTTTCCTCGGCCTTGTCGGCATCATGGACCCTCCCCGAGCGGAAGTCAAGGATGCTATTGCGATCTGCCAACGCGCAGGTATTCGTGTTAAGATGATTACAGGTGACCAACAATACACTGCAGAAGCAATTGGGCGAGAACTCAACATCACCGAAGGCGGCATTCCACCTGTGAACGGGCGTGCTCTCACCGATTTTGATGATGAGCAACTTGCAGAAGCATCTGCACAGGCTTCGATCTTTTCGAGGGTGACACCCGAACAGAAAATGAGAATCGTATCATCGCTCCAAGAACAAGGGGAAATTGTTGCCATGACTGGTGATGGTGTGAACGATGCACCTGCCCTCTCACGTGCGAACATCGGCATAGCCATGGGCATTGCCGGCACAGATGTAGCAAAGGATGCCGCCGATATGGTGCTCCAGGATGACAACTTTGCCAACATTGTTCATGCGGTAGAAGAAGGTCGGAAAATTTACCAAAACATACGCAACTTTGTCCGTTACCAAGTATCTACGAATGTTGCGGCCGTTGCTTTGATCATCATCTCGACGCTCATTCTTGGGTGGAGGTTGCCATTGACTGCCACACAAATTCTCGTGATTAACATCCTGATGGATGGACCACCAGCAGTCGCGCTCGGTGTAGAAAAGAAGCACGGAGAAGTCATGAATCAACCACCGCGCCGTGTTGACGAAGGGTTACCAAATTCCCGTGACATCGCCCTCATTTTCTTCCTTGGTGCAGTCATGGTCACAGGCACCCTTCTCGTATTCTTCCTTGCAGGCGGCGGAGTGTGGGAGAAAGGAGACTCTTGCAACTTGCATCCATTGGAAGACCCAGACAACGCCCCGTTCGATGTAGCATTGTGTGAAAGCGGTGATGCAGCAGAATTGGAAAAGTCCAACGAATACAAGAACGATCTTTTCGACCATGCCCAAACCATGACGTTCGGTGTGTTCATTGTGTATCAGCTGTTTAACGTAATGAATTGTAGGAGCAATCGTGAAAGTGCCTTCAAACTTGGTCTATTTTCCAACAAATGGATCAATGTGGCCTTCATGCTCTCACTTGGATTGTTATTGTTCTTCGTGCAATTCGCCGAAGTTACGATTCCATTCACATCCCTCGCCATCGGTTCACTCATGACAACCTCCCCGTTATCTTCAACGGATTGGGTCATCATCTTTGCAGTGGCTGGCTCGGTGTTTGTCATCGAAGAATTCCGAAAATTCATCGTAAATTCTAATTTCTTTACACCAGGGAATTGAACGCGAGGAACACGTGGGAAAAACCACATCTTCAAGAGGAAACCACCTCAGGGCAGAGCATGTCAGCATGGACTTCAACACGAAGCATGGCTGGTAGCAACGAAGACTGGCAACAACGCCTCGCTACATCCCTCAAACAACATGCTTGGAGCGCTGCATTGACCAACATCGTTGTTAAATTGGCCGCTGGAGAACAACTCACGCTCCAAGATGGACTCACTCTCTACCATCATCCGAACTTGAACGAGGTCGGTCTTCTTGCAAATGAGGTACGGACTGCCAGGTTTGACAACAAGGCTTTCTTCAACAGCAACGTCCACGTGAATCAGACAAATGTATGCGTGCTGGCCTGTAAATTCTGTGCGTTCCGACGATCGAAGAAAGCAAAGGACGCATACTCAATGGATATTGATGCTTACATTGAGGATTTAGCAAAGTATGCAGAGCACGTCGATGAAGTTCACTCTGTTGGAGGCCTCCATCCTGATTGGGGCGTCGAACATTATGAATCGCTCTTTCAAGCGACCAAAAAAGCCTTCCCCCACATCACAATCAAGGCGCTTACTGCCGTGGAAATCAAGCATCTTTCCCAAGTATCCAACACCACATATGAGGACACACTTCGACGGCTGAAAGAAGCCGGTCTGGGCTCACTGCCGGGTGGTGGCGCAGAAATCCTCGACGATGAGGTCCGTGCAATCATTTGTAATGGGAAAGAAAGTTCAGATGAGTATCTTGAGATTCACCGAACTGCACACAACGTCGGGCTATCAACGAACTGCACCATGCTTTTCGGCACGATCGAAACCCTTGAACAGCGACTCAACCACATGATTTCGCTACGTAACCTCGCCAATGAAACAAATGGTTTCCAATGTTTTGTCCCATACCCATACCTCCCAGATAACAGCAGGTTACCTGAGGCCCAGTTGGCAACCGGCAGTGAAGTCCTACGAACCATTGCGATTTCTCGCCTCATGCTCGACAGCATCCCCCACATCAAAGCATATCGAATGAACATCGGTGATGAACTAGCGGAATTGGCCCTGCAGTTTGGCGCTGATGACATCGATGGCACGGTACAAAAAGAATCCATTATGCACCTTGCAGGCTCCACAACACCACTCGAACACGACCGTTTCCAGCTCTCGCGGCTGATAAAGGACGCAGGATGTATTCCCATTCAACGGAACACCACGTACGAGCGATTCGAACTGTATGACGCTCCTGAACCAAAACGCATACGAAGACTCAATGTTGTCCAATGACGAGGTTTTTTTGATGGCAACGAAAGAACAATGGAAGAATGTGATTGGTAGGGTTGCGTTCCTTAATTGCGATCCGTTGTTCCATGGCCTCGATGAACAATGGGATGTTTTGCCGGCACCGCCCTCGTGGTTAACCGGACACTTGTTGCGACGAGATTGCGTTCTTGCGCCCATTCCTGCAGCAGATTATGCACGGAACGCGGAAGACCTTGTATTGGTCCCAGAAATAGGTATATGCAGCAAAGGCGAAGTTGGGAGTGTCCTTGTGTTTGGTGACCGCCCGGTCTCGGACATGAAGAGCATTGCCTTGCCAACGGACTCGATGACTTCTGTAGCGCTTCTGCGCT
>CM001443.1:1241322-1247335 GCA_000246735.1 uncultured Candidatus Poseidoniales archaeon
TTTGATTGGAGACCGCGCCCTCGAAGGGGCAAAGGAACATCCACATTTGGTACAAATGGACCTCGGCGAGGCTTGGCTTCAACGGACCAATAAGCCGATGGTATTCGGCGTTTTTGCCGCAAGAAAAGACACACCTGTCGAGGATGTAAAAGCGGCTCAGAAAGCGCTCTTACACCGTTTGGAATTGTTTGAAAACGACCCCAGTGAGAGGCAAGCAGTGATTGAATGGTCAATGTCGAGGTCTGAACTGGAATATGAGCGGCTCAACCGATATTTCGGCGAGGTTTTCAATCGCTTGGATGGCGAACACAAGCAAGGTCTCGAGCAATTCCTTGTGGATGCATGCAACCTTCACCAAGGATCAACGTTCGCCTGGTGAATCTTCGACCTCTTTGTCTGCCTTTGTCACAACTCTTCTGGTTTTTCGAACAGGCGTTTGTGTTACAACTCTCTTTCTCGTTGCTTTCTTCTTAATTGTAGGTTCGACCGTTCCGCTGTTGTCCAAACGCTTCCGTTTCACTGTGGTAATTGGCCCATCCCTGCTCTGTTTGGCAGGAGTTTTTCTTCTGCGTGAAACCGGTCGCTGTTCCATATTATCGGAATGAACGTCCTGCTGAGACTTATTAGCGTGTTTCTCACCAGCGATTGGGCCCTTCTTCGGACGGTCCTCTGTGTGTTCTTCAGATTGGACTGTTTCCTCCTCGACGGTGGCATCATCCATCTTTTCAGCGGGAAGGGTATCAATCTCTTGATCATCTGTTTCGTCGTCAAAAATATCCAAATCCATACCCATTGAATTCTTCGTCCGCAACGCACCTACTGAGAGAAGCCCAATGAGGGCGAGAATTGGGAGGAAAAGAATTGGATAGTCCAACAAAAGTCCCAAAACAGTCATCGGAAGAGGTTTCTTTTCGACGGCTTTGGCTTCTAATGTCAATTCCAATTTTCCATCGACAACCCACCATGGTGACCATGAGGTGGTTTGAGCCCCATTTTCTTCAACAGTGAGCGCAATTGGATGCATCTCAGCGAGATGGGCGAGCGATGCATCGGTCGCAATAGGTTGTTCGGTTAACGTGATGGAGTGAGGGAATAATGGGGGGGTTGAAAGATTGAATGTGATCTGGAATTCAAAGCCAATATGTGATTTGTAATCGTTTTGGGCTGTGAGCGTCATGCCCTCCCTCACTGCACAGGATACCGAGCCGTCGAGAAGTTGACCTTCTGAGAGGGTAATTACATCATTCCACTGTGCCACTAACACTCCTTCAGCCACATTGCCGCAAACGGCAGTTGCAAACAGGTCAGCCTCACTCTGGCTTAATTGAAGATCGTTAATGACTGAAATTCTTGAAATGTTTCGAATTGAAGATGAGAGGACGATGTCGAGATAGAACTGATCTTTTATGACGAGGTGTGTGTCATTAAAGGTAATGAGAACAGTTCTGATTTTGTCTTCATCTGGAATACGCGTGCAATCTTCACCTTCGACTTGACAATAATTGTCCCAAGAGTCGCTGATTGCATCCCCATCATCATCATCATCATACATATCTGGAATTTGATCACCGTCCAAGTCCGCGCCAGCGAGCCCGTATCCATCTGGGATTGAGTGGTGTCCGTATGTAGCAACGTGCTGTGTGTCGGTGGTTGTGTACACTCTATGCATGAGTCCTGCATCATTTTCGACATAGACCATATCGGTCGATAAGTGGGCCATATGTGTTGTCTCAACGATGGAAAAGGTAGAGGAATCGACTGATAATAAAGCAGGTGGCGATGCATCATCGATAAAGTGAAGGTACGCACCATTGCTCGACCACGATAGGCTCGAACCAGATGTGAACGATGTAGTTTGAAGGGTACCTCCGGCAAATGACATGGTGTCCAATTGACCATTAACTGTGAGGGAAGCAATCCGTGTATCTGTTGGGTCGAATCCACAGGATGAGACTTCTGAGTCGAGTTCCCATTGTTTATTGGTCTCAGTGCCATCTGCATTCCACATGATCAGTCTGCCTGATTCATCGCCTGTGAGGATGTGTCCGCCGTTTGATGTGAAATCAATGCAAGATACATCAGTGTTATGCCCACCGGATAAACTTCGTTCCAGTTCCATTGTCGATGTTCGAATGAGATCGACACCATTGTTGGAATTTGGAATTGCTAAGAGGGCATCATCTGGCGACCAGGCGATGTCTTTTGGAAAAACATTGGCAGAGGATTGAAGCGAAGACAATCCCATGATGCTCAGGTTGAACAATTGAATTGCATCCCCTTCGGTTTCGGACCCCGAAAGGGCGATAGCGAGCATCTCGCCATTGTTAGAAAATTCCAATGTTTCGACAGGGCGAGCCACTTCGATGCTTTGGATCAATGTTTCATTTTCCAACCACATGATGGCTGTGTGGTCATTGAATCCAACGGCTAGGTAATCGCCCGCAGGGTCGATGGCAACAGCCCGCGAACCGTCTGCTTCGGCATGAGACGTGACGCCCAGAAACGAGAGTTCCGAGGATGTAGCTGCAGCACTCGGTAAACACATCAATAGAATTACCAAGATGGTTGTGACGTGTCTGACTCGCATTTTCGGACCCCGTGCAGGTTGCTATGGGCGCATCAAGGATGAAAAGCAATCGGTTGTAAATTATCCTGCAAAGGTCGAGCCGTTGCAACAAATCAAAGCGGTTGGTTCATCAAGGTCCCACCAGTGGAAAGAGCATGGTGACTCAATTACCACTCGACGAAAACGGCAATAAAATCGTGCGCATTGGCCATTCCCCAGACCCCGATGATGCATTCATGTTTCACGCAATGACCACTGGTGCGTTTCCTACACCCGGCTACAATTTCGTTCATGAACTCCAAGACATTGAGACGCTGAACCACCGCGCTATGAACTGTGACCTCGAAGTTTCCGCCGTTTCAATCCACGCATTCCCTGAAATTTCTGACGATTACGCACTCATGAATTGTGGTGCATCAATGGGTGAGGGATATGGGCCAATGGTTGTATCAATGCAAGGCGCAACCGAAGAAGAAGTTCGAAACAATGTCATCGCTGTCCCAGGGCTCAAGACAAGCGCATACATGGGTCTTCGGTTGGCTTGGGGCGATTGCGAAGTGGCAGTTGTACCATTCGACGAAATCATTCCAAGAGTCCTCGACGGCACATACATGAGCGGCCTCATTATTCACGAAGGACAACTCACCTACGTTGAGCACGATCTCCATGTCCACATTGATCTCGGCATCTGGTGGAACGAACGGACCGGAGGATGGCCAATGCCACTCGGCGGGAATGTTGTCCGCAGGGACCTTGGTCAACAGGCCATGGAAGACATCACAAAGTACACCAAAATGAGCATTGAATTTGCATTGAAATCACCAGCAGAAGCACTTGAATTCGCAAAGAAGTGGGGGCGTGGCATCGATGACGAAACGAATAAGGAATTTGTCAGTATGTACGTCAACGATCGAACCATCGATTACAAGGAAGAAGGTCGGGCATCCGTCAGAAAATTCATCGGCGAGGGTCAAGACTTCGGCTTAATCCGGTCGGATTTCAATGCAGCGGATATGTCCTTCATCGGATCCAACGAATGAGAGGCGGAAAAGCATGGCAGATCGAGCACCAGGTGTGAGTCAATACGGCTCTGTCGACCCTGCTCCACCTCAGCCAGATGGCACCTTCATTCAATGGCAAACCACCTTGATGAACGAAGAAGCGCCGATGTTTCAGCGAATGCGAACTGTGTTCTCCTTTCGAAACCATGGCACTGATGAGGCTTGCCTCGCACTTTGTGCCGCCTTTATCACATCAAGCGCGCTTTTGAGGCATGAACTCGCATATGTGCTTGGCCAGATGCAAAATCCGGTCGCACTTCCAACACTTGTTGAACGGCTGGCAGACGCCGAAGAACACATCATGGTCCGACACGAAGCGGCAGAGGCAATGGGAGCAATTGGTGATCGTTCCGTCAAACATGTCCTCGAAACCCACATGAATGATCCGAATCCCGAGGTGGCTGAGTCGTGTGAGGTTGCACTTGATTTGCTCAATTGGTGCGACTCGCCACAGTGGGAACAGACATCATGGTGACCAAGTTGAAGGCTCAACTTCAAAGACTCGGCCAACATCAGGCGAAATAAGGGGAAGACCATGCCACACGAACACATCACACTCGCCCAAGCCCCTAACGGTGAGATTGGCCCACGCTGCAAGGACTGCGGGACACGGCTCACATTTGGTAGTGCAATGGTCGTTGGAAAAGATTATTTGTGCTGGGAACATTATGTCGAAGCAACTGGAGCAGACACTGCAACATCGGTTGGAGAAGCCGAAGAACGCTTCTGGATGTCAAACGAATAAGTATCCATGGCATTCAATAACCCTCGCTCCTACAGGGATTTGAGGGCATCTATATGGCTGCAGGTTGGGCACGATTCGCGCACCGGTTTGGGGCCTACTATCGTAGTTCTGAGTTTTGGACACCACCTCGATTAAAAACACGTGAATGGATGTTTATCCCATTTGGCGGAGCACCCCCTATACGTCACAAAGGATTCAGTGACATGCAGAGCGTTCGTAATTTCTTATCAGAACGAGCCATGCATTCATGTTTCTATTCAACGGCCTATTGGGAACGCCCGTTTGAGATGAAAATGGCCGATAAGAATTGGCTTGGAGCGGACTTGATTTTCGACTTAGACGGGGATCACTTGCCCGGCGTTACAGATCGAGATTTCCCTGGTATGCTGGAAGTCATTCACGAACAAGCGTGGTCATTATGGAATGATTTCTTGGAACCCGAGTTTGGTTTTCAAGAAAAATACCTTCAAGTGACATTCTCGGGTCATCGCGGGTTCCACTTACACTATCGTGACCCAGCATTGTTCCATCTAGATTCTGAAGCTCGTCGTGAAATGGTGTCCTACATCCGTGGCGAAGGTGTGGATGTGAAAGGTGGCCTTGCACGTTACCACGACCTATCGAGTGAAGGGTGGACACGGCGCATTCGCGATGGAATGGGTGGAATGATCACAAAACTCCAAGGGATTGCTAGCAAAAATGACGGATACACACGGGAACTCAAATCGCTCCATGAAGGGTTGAAATCTCAATCTCAACGGGAAGGGAGAAAGTCCACGAAAGGCCAGGGTTCGATTGAACAGTTGGCCGGAATCGTCAGCCACCCAGACCGTGCCCGCCGCTTACGGGACGGGAATTTTGGCGTTCTTGAAAAACATCAATCTTTGTTTCTCGATCTATTGAAAACCGATACCTCCGTCGTTCTTGGCTCGGCAGGAGAAACAGATGAAGTCGTCACAATTGACGTACGCCGACAAATTCGTTGGCCCACATCACTTCATGGGAAATCCGGCATGCGCGTATGTGAATTCCCACTCTCACGTCTCGACCCCGACGGTAGCAATCCCTATTCACCCCTTCATGAGGCATTAGCGCTCAGCACACAAGATCTTCTTACCGTTGAAATGACAGTCGATGATTCCATCGCACAATTCGAAGATAAGGTGTACGACAAACAGACGGGAGACCGATTCGAAATACATGAAGCAGGAGCCACATTTTTGGTTCTGAAAGGCTGGGCGAAGGTTATCGCTTAGCGTCCATTGGATCGTTAAAATTTGGCTTTCATTGCTATGCCGATTAAGGTAAGGTTCAAGACCGCGTTACCATCCAACGGTTTAGGGGTGAACCATGTGGGTCTAAGGAAAGGCAAGAAAAACAAGGCTCCAGAAGCACCAGCACCAGGCCTCCCATTGCCTCCGTTGCCCGGTATGCCGCCATTGCCCGCACCACCCGGTGCGCCTGCGGCACCTCCTGCACTCCCACTCCCTCCCGCCCCGGCTCCTGCAACCACTCCGGTAGCAACCGCTCCACCAGCGGAACCATCTCCATGGGCCGATGCAGGGCAAGCATCTCAGGTGAAAAATGACCAATACGGTGATTTGTGGGCCAAGCGTTCTGAAAAACCCCTCCCGCAAATTT
>CM001443.1:1247352-1252673 GCA_000246735.1 uncultured Candidatus Poseidoniales archaeon
CTCTCAGCAGATGCCGGATCCCTTCTCGACAGGTATGCAGACCGATTTGGACATTCACTCGACCGAGACATCATTGTCCTCCGAAAAAAGGAACATGATGACAAAGTCTCCGAAGTACGAGACGCCCCGGTTGTCGAGTTGCTCGAAGAAGAGGAAGATGACCTTGAATCCCAACTCACCGCGATTGAAGACGAACTACGCTCACTACGGCCAGAATACCAGGCTGCTAAGGCAGCAGGAGATGGACAAGTATTAGCAGAATTACGCCCCGTCCTTGAGAATTTGATGAAGGAAAGGAAGAATCTTCAATCCATCATTGCTGGTGAAGGCGACGGACCAGTCACCGCTGAAGCCGTATCCGACGAGGAGCAAGATGAGGACGACCTCTTCGTGACATTTGTTACGATTGTGGACGATTTGCTTGGCTCCAATCTTTCAGAAGAAATCGTAAACGCTTTCGTCGAAAGTCCAGACTTTGCAGTTTACCAAGAAGTCGGCAGCGATCCTAGCAATGCCGATGATGAACTGCGGGCAGCCTTCTTCGCAATTGTCGATGGACAACTTGGAAACATGGCTCAAGAAGACATCGACGCCTTCGTAGCATCTTCGGAATTTTCGATTTATAGCACAGTAGGTGCACAGTATCAGTGAGTGTGAAGAACATGGGACTACTAGACAAAGCAAGCGACACCTCGACCAAAACGTCAGAGGCCTCCACGAAACCAAAGGCAAAGGCCGTTGCTGTTGCAAAGGCCAAACCAGTCAAGGCTGTTGCTGTGGCAAAAGCCAAACCAGCCAAGGCCGTCAAGGCTGCAAAACCCGTGAAAGCAGCACGTGCCGCAAAACCTGCAAAAGATCGACGACCAATTCTCAACAATACAGGATTGCCAGAGGGTTATGAAATTGCCACAAAGAACGCACGCTTCCTTGCTTGGCTTATGAATTTCGTATGGAATTTCGGTGTTTTGTCGGCCGCCCTAATTGTATCCGTCTCGGGATCAACACCAACCTTACCCGCAATCGCTGCTCTCCTGATGATTATCACCAACGTCTTTGTCATTCCAATCATGACCGGAAGAACCCTTGGAAATTTCATCTCACGAACTCGCTACATTACCGCTAATGAATCGAAACCGAATCCAGTTCACGGATTCCTCGTTAACTCAGTCGGCCTGATGGGTCTCACTGGGTTTGGCCTTGTTGTGTTTTTCATGGGGCGATTGTTCGATGACGGAGGGAAACTTCTCCCAGTTAGCCTTGTGTTTTTGCTTATTGGTTTAGTCCTCGTCGTCGCCCGAATCATCGATGGACGCTTCAAATCCAACAGCGATCAAAACCAAGGCTTGTATGACATGCTCTTTGGCGCGTTCCTCGTCAAGTATGTCCCACAAGAGGGTGAAGAAATGTCTGGAATCGCAGCCCGCCTCAACAGAATGGGCAACTACGGTGACTCGTTCACACAACGAAGAGAAGCTGCTTCGAAAAAGAAAGCACAGAAAGTGGCTAAGGTAGCCACAAAGGTGCCTGAGGAGGATACTTCCACAGACAAGGTGGCTTCCGAAGAATCGAAAGATACATCGAAAGATGAATCCAAGGACAGCGAGAACACAGAGTGAAATCAACACAGTTGAGACTCATGTACGATCATCGCTTCGCACGATTTGGCCTAGGCCTTGCCATGACGTTCCTCGCAACGGTCGTTTTCAGCCTCATGGACGTGCCCACCTTTTTGGTCGGATGTATTGTTGTCATCGGCTTATACCATACCGTCATTGAATTCTATGTCGGCATCTCATTTCTCCTCCCTGGCCGTCGAAAACCAAGTTTTGAAGGTGAAGGATGGACCAACCACTTCTTTGATCACAATGGTTGCCCGATCAACACCGTATCGAACCTCCGAACATCACCCTCCCCCCTCATGGTAATGGTTCATGGCTGGCGCAGTTCCTCATCAAGCGTAGCAGATCGTGCCATGTGGTTCACCGACCGAGGATGGCATGTTGTAATGGTGGAACTACCCAACCATGGCTCGTCCGGCGAGTATGGCCACTGGTCTGCATACCGTTCGATGAAAGCCGTCGAATCTGTCGTGACTGAACTGGCAACCATCATCGATCCTTCTCATGTATCCAGTGTGTCTTATTACGGCCATAGTATGGGCGGTTTTATTGGTCTGCGCCTTGCTTCGAAAGAATCCCTCCGAGTGGCCTCACATCCACTTGATAGAATCATTTTGGAATCGCCAATGACCATGTATGAGCCCATCTTGGACGAAATCGCAAATGGGTACAAAGTCCCTGTGTTCTTGCGAGCAACTTACAGGCGGCGCTTGATTGAGCGATTCAATGAGTCCATTGGACAAATTGGACGCTGGTCGAGGGTTGAAGAGTTTAACATTCCACTATGGGGGGTTCCAAAACTACCCATCCTTTGCATTCAAGCAGTTCCAGATGAGCGGCTTGGTATGGGGCACTATGAACAACTTCTCAAGGTCTATTCGCAAACCCGAAAACGAAGGATTCCTTACGAGCATCCCTCTTGAGTCATTGAAACATTCTGGGGCGCGGATCAATGAAGACCGCAACGATGCAATCGAGCACTGGTTAGAACATCAGGGTTCACTCTGATTCTTGGTGCTCTGCTTGATCTCGAGCAAGCTTACGCATATCGTCAACTTCATCCAACTCATCAACAATCTCCTCACCCAGCAATGTCTCGAGCACGTCTTCCATTGTGACAAGCCCCGCAGTGCCGCCAAATTCATCGCGAACAACGGCGAATTGTTGGCGATGTTCGAGGAACATTTCGAGGGCCTGGTCAACCGATGTATCGGTCGTGAGGAACATAACATCTTTTCTGAATTCGTTCATTGTAACATCCCACTCATCGCGACTAGCAGCCATGAGGAGTTCTGAACGTATTACAATCCCAGAGATGTCATCGATATTGTCTTCATACACTGGAATTCGAGATACACGAATGATTTTGTGTTCGTCGAGGACCTCTTTGATCGTCGATTTTAGGGCGAAGGCCTTCATGACCACACGCGGCGTCATGATTTCCATGACATTCATTTCTCGTAGTTTGAGGAGGTTGTGGATGACCGTTTCTTCGTCTTTTTCAATGATTCCTTCTTCTTCACCGAGGTCCGCAAGAGCGGCCACATCATCACGGGTCACAAGGGCGTGTCCACCCTTTGGCAAGATCGATTTCAACATCTGAATCGGAATAATCAAGAAACTCAGAACCAACGTGAGTTTTTGGAGCAACCAGCCCGTTGAACGAGAAAGTTGCTTCCAGTACGCAGTTCCAAGCGTTTTAGGAATGATTTCTGATAGGAATAACACAAGAAGCGTCAGTATAATCGATGCGAATGTAAGCGCATCGGCCCCCCAAATTTTTGCAACCTCTGAACCAACACCAGCTGCACCCATTGTATGGGCGATGGTGTTCAGTGTCAGAATTGCTGTAAGCGGTTTCACGGCGTCATCGGACTTGAGGGATGCCCAGACTGCTCCGGTGGGTTTCCCTTCCTTCTCCCACATCGCAATTTGTGTATGAGGGATTGAGAGGACAACTGCTTCGAGAATCGAACACAAGAACGACACACCAAGTGCGAGTGCTACGTAAAATATGAGAAGAGTAAGGTCTCCATCCCCTGTGCTATCAATTGCGGTACCTACCGCTGCCATTGCAGAATATTCCATGGATTTTCGAGGGCTCCTGTCCGTCCGGTGCAAGCCTCTCCATGTGTATCGGGTTCTTCAAAATGACGCTTTGCAAAGATGCCATTCAGCGGAATGCAGAGCGTTGGTTTGCACCCAATACAATCGATAGCGGGAGTGCATCGATGATGAGTTTAAGGCTAAGTCATGCGCCCAACGATTTGCCATGACCGAAGAGCATGTTCTGATTTGTGTCGCTTGGCCGTATGCCAACGGCCCGCTTCACCTCGGCCATGTTGCTGGTTGTTACCTACCACCTGACATCCAAGCTCGTTTCGAGCGCGCCCTTGGAAACCGTGTTCTCATGGTTTCAGGATCAGATGAACACGGCACACCCATCACGGTTTCTGCTGAGCAAAACAACATCACTCCACAGGAAGTTGTCGACACCTACCACTCACTCAACAGCAAAGCACTTCTCGATTTGGGCTGCAGTTGGGAGCCTCAAGTGGATGCCCGAGGCATTGAATATGGTGGCGCGTTGTTTAACCGCACAACAGACGAGCGTCACAAAGAATTGGTTCAGGAAAACTTCCTTTCCCTGCATGAAGCAGGGCTGTTTGAAACGAAAACAATGAAGCAGTATTACGAACAGAATGCAGATGGGACCGGTCGATTCCTTCCAGACAGGTACGTCGAAGGGACGTGTCCAGCGTGTGGCGCAGATGGTGCCAGAGGCGACCAGTGTGATGCTTGTGGTGCTACTTATGAGGCCGAAGAATTGCAAAACCCTGTGTCAAAAATGAATCCCGGCGCTCAAATTGAAATTCGTGACACCGATCATTTGTTTTACCGGTTGGATTTATTCCAGGAAGCACTTGAACAACATGCATCCACTCAACAAACAAATTGGAAATCAAACGTACGTGCAATGACAAAGCAATGGTTGGACATGGGCCTTCGTCCGCGGGCCGTTACAAGGGACCTTTCTTGGGGCATCCCTCTCCCGCTTGATGGCGAAGAATGGGAAGGCAAATGCGTCTATGTTTGGTTCGAAGCCGTTCAAGGCTACTCAACGTGTGCTCGAATATGGGCGGATTCAATTGCCAACGAAGCAGGTCACCCAGACGGAAAAGATGCTTGGAAGAAATGGTGGAATATTTCTGAAGATGGCACGACGCCAAGGCACCTCTATTTCTTGGGCAAGGATAACATCCCATTCCACACTGTGATTTGGCCATCCCTGATTATGGGACTCAATCATGCAAAGAATGGGAAGACTGCTGAAGACAAGGTTCAGTTGCCTGGCCCGGGAGACCTAGCCCTCGAGACAAACGTCCCTGCCATGGAGTATCTCATGCTGGCTGGAGGGCAATTTTCCAAATCAAGAAAGCATGCAGTTTGGCTACCGTCGTTCCTTGAACGATTCGATCCGGATACTTTGAGGTACTATCTTGGCATCAACATGCCTGAAAACCATGACACAGATTTCAATTGGCCTGATTTTGTCGAGAAAATCAATACTGAACTTATTGGGGCCTATGGGAATTTTGTCCACCGAGTGCTTACACTTGGCCATCGGTTGCCATCCGGAGAAACCGGTCCATTAGCCGGTGTTGAAAATATGGATCTGACACAAACACACCGGGACAAATT
>CM001443.1:1252689-1253515 GCA_000246735.1 uncultured Candidatus Poseidoniales archaeon
CGGCATAGGTACAAGGAAGCTTTGAGGTCGGTCATGAATGCGTCACAATACGGGAATCAAATGCTCCAATCAGCAACCCCTTGGAAGTACCTCAAAGATGACACACCATCTCAAGAAAGAACACAGTCACTTTCTGACCTAGCATTCGGTTGGCGTATTGCTCGATTCCTAGCCATCACAACACAACCATTCATGCCATTTAGCGCTCAAAGGCTGTGGGAGTCACTTGGTCAAAAGGGCGACGTTTCTGCACAATCGTGGCATTCCGCGATTGATTGGGATGCCCAAATGACATGGGACGAAACCCCGCCTACTCCGTTGTTCAAGCGGTTGGAACTCGATGAAATTCTTGCCTCTGAACAAGCCCTTGCCGAGGCCACAGATGTGGCTGCTGATGACCCAGGTCACGGCGTAAAGGGTGGAAAGAAAAAGAAGCAAAAAGCCAAAGGAGACACAAAAATGCCAGAAGCACCAGAAGGAACCACGTATCTTGAATTTGACACCTTTATGAAAGTCGATCTCCGAGTGGGTAAAATCACATCTGTCGAAGATCACCCCAATGCAGACCGACTCTATGTCGTTACCATCGACGATGGTTCGGACAAAGAACGCACAATTTGTGCAGGATTGAAAGCATTTTATGCCCCTGAGCAAATGATGGGCAAATCTGTGGTCTTCGTGGCTAACTTGAAACCGCGACCCCTTCGTGGCGTCGTTTCTGAAGGTATGATGCTCGCTGCAGACGATGGAAATGACAATGTTCGCCTCATCACCATTGACGGTGACATGACGACCGGTGCTCAGGTTCGTTGATCAAGTTTGGATT
>CM001443.1:1253530-1256116 GCA_000246735.1 uncultured Candidatus Poseidoniales archaeon
CCGCTGCCATCTCAGGCGGCAACGAAGCAACGTTGATCTCAACATTGAACAAAGCACCCTTTACGGCAGCACTTGCCAATAGGGAGGCTACGCCGACGTCGGATGCTGCATTTCCGTTCCCTTTGGATGCAATTGGTTCGAGGGTGTGGAGCAATTCCATTCCCTTTTTTGCGGTTTCCAGTGGCACCAAGGCGGCACGTAAGGTGCCTTCGCGAATGGATTTTCTACGAAGTTCCTTTTCTTCCTCAGTCGCCTTCGGCATTCGGAACGCAGCAACAACTGTGTCGAATGCCGCACTGTCCTCATTTGCGAGACGACCGGCGTGGGAAAGCACCTCGGCTGCAACAACACGAGCGTTCTCGGCTGCAGACCATCCTTCCGACCATTTCTCCGAACCAATCGTTAACGAACAGACCATCTCAGTTAGAGCAGCAGCTTGACCCAATGCAACTGCTGCGGCAGTACCGCCGCCGGGTGTGGCACTTTTTGACGCAAGGGCATCTTGAAAGTCAGACAGTGACATCTCCATCCAATTCATTGTCCCAACGCCCCTTGTAATGCATATTCAATGATTCGTTGATGCGGTTCAAAAGTTCCCAATTGATTGAGCCCGAGCCCCCGAATAGCCGCTTGAACCAAAGAAATCTCGTCTGTTTCTCCTTGGTCAGCGTACCACCTTCCCGCCTCTAATATTGCGGAAAGGGGAACTAAGCCAACGAGTTCGCTACCCGGTGTCTCGATTCCGTGATCTGCCGCAACACTCTTGCATGCTTCAAATGCCACATGCATTGGACACACTGTCACATCCCTCAGATTCATTGATACCTGACTGATGCCATGAGATTCGAGCACAACGCCCATGCCTTGCACCATCGGTAACATTCCCGGCAATCGCATGCGCCTTCCATCGTCTTGTTTTACCAATCTTCCAGTTGATCGTAACAAGGAGCCTGCTTTTTTTGCGACGACAGCATCTTTTTCTTCAAAATTCACATTGTATGCGACGAGAATACCCCGTGCGCCGAAGGTTAATCCGCCTGCTTTAGCCGATTGTTCATTCCAGATTATCAAGCCGAAGTCTGGGAAACGTGTGGCCTCATTGTGCATCGTTTCGCCCCCGCTCAAGCGAGCTTCCAATCCTTCATACTCGCCCTTTCGAATGGTGGACAAGAGGGTCTTTTCTTCGTGCAGTGCAGCATGACCGTAAAGATATGTGGGCACTGAACATTCGGTAGCAACCTTCTCCGCCAAGTCCCGTGCCATCTGAACACATTCCTCCATCGACACACCTTGAAGCGGTATGAATGGGCAAACATCGACCGCACCGAGCCGAGGATGCTCGCCTGAATGCTCGCGCATGTCAATTTCTTCGATAGCGGCACACACGAGCGCAAATGCTGCTTCTGAAACGGGTCCAGGTGAACCAGCAATGGTGATCACCGTTCGATTGTAATCGGAATCGGGCTCAACCCCGAGAACAGCACATCCTACGATGTTGGATGCCGCATGAACGATACGCTGAATCTTTTCCTCATCACGGCCTTCAGAAATGTTCGGTACGCACTCGACGATCCGGTCCATGAACCTTGTTCGGCCCACTCGGACTTTGAATGTTGACAGTGCCAACTGTCCAATCAACTGTAAAGTCGATCGGGTGTCGAGGTCCTTCCAGCATTCGATTTCTTTTCGTTAAGCCGGGCTACTGCGAGCATGAGGTCATCATTGGTAACCGAACTTCGCTTGTCTCGAATGGCAATCATACCGGCTTCAACACACGTTGCTTTCAATTCTGCACCGGAATACCCTTCGGTCTTTTCCACAATTTTTTGCAATTTCACTCGCTTCGTTGACATGTTTGAGGTATGAAGCGCTAAAATGGCCTTGCGCGCCTTCTCATCTGGCAACGGAATGGTGATGATGCGATCGAATCTGCCAGGTCGCAGAAGTGCATCATCGAGAATATCGGGTCGGTTCGTTGCTGCAATGATTTTTACATCTTCCAGTGCATCAAATCCGTCGAGTTCTGCTAATAATTGCATCAACGTGCGTTGCACTTCACGGTCACCGCTTGTTGAACCGTCCAAGCGCTTGGCTCCGATGGCATCAATTTCGTCGAGAAAAATAATTGCTGGAGATTTATCTTTTGCCAGTGAAAACAACTCCCTCACCATTCTGCCACCCTCACCGATGTATTTCTGCGCAAGCTCACTGCCGACCATGCGAATGAATGTAGCATCAGTTTGGTTCGCCACGGCCTTTGCGAGAAGAGTCTTACCGCATCCAGGTGGACCAACGAGGAGGATGCCTTTTGGCGGCGTAATACCAACCTTGCGGAAGAGTTCAGGCGAAGTCAGTGGCAATTCGATTGCTTCTCGGACGGTTTCCACTTGTTCATCAAGTCCAGCAACTTCATCGTATGAAATATCTGGCTTTGTGACCATTTCCGCGCCGCTCACCATCGGGTCCCATGCATCATGGAGCACTTCGATCACGGCCAATGTATCTTGGTTGAGTGCAACCCGGGTTCCCGGCTTCAGAGTTTTCGGCTCGAGTCGTTGGTTAAGTGAGACTTGGAAAACGGTACCG
>CM001443.1:1256131-1258338 GCA_000246735.1 uncultured Candidatus Poseidoniales archaeon
ACGTTTGATGACCGGACAATAGCGGTTCGATCGTCAAGAACATCTTGGAGGTGGCCGATAATGAGAGGTGGGGCCCTGAGAAGTCTGACTTCATCATCAAGTCGTTGCGCCCTCTTCTTCAGGTTACGGATATCGGTCTCCATCTGGGACCGTTCATTAATCAAATTCTGCGCTTGATCTTGTAACTGAGCGTATGCATCTTCGAGATTTTTGAGGTCATCTTCTTGAGGCATGACTCTCGAAGGTGCGTTTTGTTCCACATCCGTACCCATAGCAATCACTTTTGCTAATCGGCGACTGTTTAAGAAGTCAAGGGCCATATATCTTGCAACATCATCCGACGAAGCCTTCAAAGGATGTCGACATAACCACAAGGTGCGGACTGATTTTTATGGCTGATTGTGAACTATGTGGCGCCATGAAAGTGGCAGTCAAGCGAGTCAAGACTGGAAAAACAGAAGTTGCTGCCTGCGGCCGTTGCGTCGACAAGATGAACCTTGGGCCAAAGGAAACTGCACCAGGGCTTGCGAAAGCTCAATCGATGCACGCTCGCCCATCGCACACATCCGCTTACGCTGCAAAAGGGAAAAAGGGTAAGGATATCATGCTCAAAGCGGAAAAGGAACTGGCTGCTGACTTTGGAAAACGAATCACGAATGCCCGAAAAGCAAAGGGTTGGAACCATGCAACACTTGGCAAGCGTATGGCAGAAACAGTCAACATCATCAAAGCCGCTGAATCGGGAAAACGACCGACCGATGGTGTGCTAAAGAAGTTCGAACGGGTGCTGGGAATTTCTCTCTGGGTCATTGCTTCTGAAGAAACAACAACACAAATCGATCGAAGTTCAAGTCGCGGCATGACGCTTGGCGATTATTTCAACGATAACAAGTGATTCACGTGAAAGAAGTAGGTGTCCATGCTCTGTGGTTGGCTCAAGACGATCCAAAGAAAAACACTGCTGTGCTTGCAAACAAACGTGGGAACCTACGCCTTCACAAAAAAATCAACACCATTCCAAGGCGTGGCATCATCTTGGAACCATTGTGCGGCAAGGTGTTCGGTCCGGAAGACCACGACCTCATACTCGAACGCGGCGGAGCAATCGTTGGTCTTGATTGCAGTTGGGCGCACATTGAATCGAGTGTTGAACAAGTCATGAAACGGACGCGATTGCAACCAAGAATGCTTCCGTTACTCCTAGCAGCGAACCCAGTCAATTGGGGGAAACCCGGACGCCTCACAACGGCTGAAGCAATCGCAACTGTACTCTTCCTCCTCGGCCGTGTGGAACAAGCAAGGGAGGTACTTGGCGCCTTTCGATGGGGTGAACGATTCTTTGAATTGAATAAAGAGCCACTTGAGGCGTATGCAGCAGCCAAGTCGAGTGCTGAATTGGTTGAACTCCAATTTGAATTCTTTGATCTCGGCCATCTAAAGTCTGGAGAGGAAACAGCGTGAAAGACCTCTACCGGCCAACCGGGGTTCAAAGATTATCACAAACCGGTCGAACTGTTGAAGCAGATCATCTCGCCAAGGAAACCCTGCTCCGCCTCAATGACGCCAATGGGACCTTTGTCACGCTCCTGGGGACTCCATCTCACCTTGAGGCCCTGTTTATCGGCCATTGTGTCTGCGAAGGATACACCATTGAAGAAAATCCAGTCGTTTCAATTGAATCAACGCTCGCAGGTGGCTACGACATAACATCCGTTCAGACCGTTTTCATGGCGAATCAAAACCTAGACCGAACGCGCATTGTCACATCATCATGCGGTGCCTGTGATTCTTCTGGACTGGATTCGCTCATCGATGGTTTGCCGGGTTTTGGGAACGAACACAGCATCGTCACGTTGAATGAACTCAATGAGGCTTTCAAGCAAATGAATGCACAACAAGATGGATTTGCCCACACTGGCGGCATGCATGGAGCGGCATTGTACGTTCCTGGAAGCAACGTGCTGCATGTGGCAGAGGATATTGGGCGGCACAACGCAGTTGACAAATCAGTAGGTCTCGCCCTTCTTGGAGATGGCATTCCAAACGATGCAATCTTGCTCCTTTCTGGTAGATGCGGCTGGGATATTGTTGCTAAGGCTGCACGCGCAGGCATCGGAACCCTTGCATGCAGAGGTGCATGTTCGACATTGGCTGCTGATGCAGCGAGAAGCCTTGGAATGCGGATTTACAGCTTTGTGAAGTCGACA
>CM001443.1:1258354-1263562 GCA_000246735.1 uncultured Candidatus Poseidoniales archaeon
GTCTTCAATGAAGCATGGAATCAAAAAAATGGGATTCGTAAAAACGGTCAAAACATTGACCATGGTCAACCAAAAGGCTGGATTCGATTGCCCAGGATGTGCTTGGCCGGACCCCGATCACCGAACGCCGTTCGAATTTTGCGAAAATGGAGCGAAGGCGGTCGCTGATGAGGCTATGAAAGCCACAGTTAACCCGGCATTCTTTGCCAAACATAGCATCCAATACCTTGCTGAGCAGTCCGACCATTGGCTGAATAAGCAAGGAAGAATCTCACATCCAATGATTTTGAAAGAAGGTGAAAATCACTATTCACCACTGTCTTGGGATGATGCTTTTGAGACAATAGGGCATGCTATTCAAAACCTGGATTCAGTCGATGAAGCAGTGTTTTACACCTCAGGGCGAACCTCAAACGAGGCAGCATTTCTCTACCAAGCTTATGTCAGGGCCTTGGGGACAAACAACATGCCAGATTGCTCAAACATGTGTCACGAATCAAGCGGCAAGGGCCTTGGCCAAACCATTGGCATTGGGAAAGGCACTGTTACGTTGGACGATTTCAACCACTCGAATGTCATTCTTGTCATAGGCCAAAACCCTGGCACGAACCATCCACGAATGCTGACTGCATTACGAGATGCGAAACACAAGGGATCGACTGTAATCCACATTAACCCGCTCCCTGAAAGTGGATTGCAACGATTCAAGCATCCTCAGGATTACATGAAACTCAATCTCAAAACAACCCAACTTTCCGATCACCATCTCCAGGTGAAAATTGGTGGCGATGCAGCATTGTTCAAAGGGTTCATCAAAGTTCATTTGGAACTTGGCGGTTTGGATGAAGCCTTCATTCAAGCATCAACAACTGGCTATGATGCATTGGTCGCCTCAGCAAATGAAATTGAATGGGCGGACATTGTTCGTGATTCGGGAATCGACAAAGAGACCATTGTCAAGATTGGCACCATTCTTGGAAAATCAAAAGCAACCATTGCATGTTGGGCCATGGGATTGACTCAACAGCCAAACGGGGTATCTGTTATCCAAGAAGTCGTCAATCTTCTCCTCCTTGGTGGCCATGTGGGCCGTCAAGGGGCAGGGTTTTGCCCAGTGCGCGGTCATTCGAACGTCCAAGGCGATCGTACCGTTGGTATATGGGAAGCACCGACTGATGCGTTCCTCGATAAAATGGAACAAGGATTAGGATTTAACATGCCTCGGGAACATGGCTACGATGTCGTGAATGCAATCCGGGCCATGAAGGACAGAAAGGTTGGGGTCTTTTTCTGCATGGGGGGCAATTTCCTATCAGCAACCCCGGACACACATGCCACTGCGAAAGGATTGCGAACCGTCGACCTTACAATTCAGGTCTCCACGAAATTGAATCGTTCTCATCTCGTTACAGGAAAAACCGCATTGATTCTTCCTTGCCTCGGACGGACGGAACGCGATGTGCAATCCTCTGGCAACCAATTTGTCACGGTGGAGAATTCAATGGGCGTCGTTCATACATCAACTGGAACGCTCAAACCTGCTTCACCCACACTGTTGAGTGAACCTGATATCGTCGCACGACTCGCACAAGCCAGCCTCAAAACCCTCCATTTGGACTGGAAAGGTCTCGTTGGTGATTACGATGGAATTCGTGACTTAATGGAAAAATCACTTCACGGCTTTGACGAATACAATGCACGCGTCCGACAAGAGAACGGCTTCGCCTTGCCAAATCCCCCCAGAGACACACGAAGCTTCGCAACAAAGGATGGCAAGGCCCACTTCACTGTGCACCCTCTACCAGATGTGTCCTTGGATGATGACAAATATGTCATGATGACCATTCGATCTCATGATCAATACAATACGACCATCTATGATGTCCACGATCGATACCGTGGGATTCACGGGAATCGAAGGGTTGTCATGATGAACGCAAGTGACATGGCCGAACGAGGTTGGAAAAACCGACATGTCGTCCAACTCACCAGCCACTTCCAAGGAGAAACACGAACTTCGGGACAATGGCAACTGGTCGCCTATGACATCCCACGAGGTAATATCGCCACCTACTTCCCCGAATCAAACAGCCTCGTACCTCTTAATTCTACAGCCGCTGAATCGAACACTCCGACCTCAAAATGGGTCATCGTATCAATCGACTCACACCACACGCAACATTCGGGGCATGAAGAAGAATGAAGCAAATTGGATACATCGAACTTCTCCGCACAAACGCCCCATTTAGGCGGCTGTGGGCTGCATCAGTGATCTCGATGCTCGGTGAGTGGTTCAACACCATTGCACTGTTTTTGATCATATACGAAAACACAGAATCAGAATTTCTTCTAGGCTTATTGTTCACCATCCGAATGTTGTGTTTTGCTGTGTTCCAACCTTTTGGTGGCTTGCTCTCAGATCGTTACAACCGAAAGAGCATCATGGTTTGGACAAATTGGCTTCAGGTGATTTTAGCATTGAGTTTTCTGCTCATCAGAGGCGCAGAGGACATCGTCTGGATTTATGTCCTCACTGGATCTATGATGATTCTCCATGGCATGTACGTGACTGCCGAACGTGCTGCCCTACCGAACATTGTTCCGGAAAAAGATCTCGCTACTGCGAACGCGTTGGATGCGGCAAGTTGGTCCACAGCCTTGTGCACAGGTGCCATGCTCGGAGGTGTGGTCGTCGAATTATACGGAACAAATGCAGCCTTCATTATCGATGCCTTCACGTTCGCGCTCAGTGCTATTTTATTGCGGAAGCTCAGTATACCACAGACTGTCGAAGACGACTTGAAAGGACCTCTGCTCACGACCGCTTTCAAGAACATCCGAAAGGGATGGGCTCGGATATACGGGGAGAAACGTTTGCTCCGAATTGTGTTTGCAAAGTCTTCATGGAACATCGCCGGTGGTGGTTTGGCTGGCGTATTCCTTCTCGTGGCTGGTTCGGACATCGATGGGTTTGGCATGGCACTTGGGTTCGGAATATTCTTCTTCGCCCGAGGCATTGGTACCGGCATCGGGCCAATTGTTTCACGCCGATTTTTCTTGGATGAAGAACGATGGCCAGTTCTTGTGGGACTCCTTGTATCAGTATCAGGATTGTTTTATTTTCTCGTCGGATGGACACTTGGATTCAACCTCTATCTCACTGTTGTCCTCGTGATCCTTGCCCATTCAGCGAGCGGTGCTAATTGGGTTCTCTCAACAATCCTGACACAACAATGGGTCGAGGATGAAATTCGTGGGCGAGTCTTCTCGATGGACATGCTGATGATGTCAATCGCCTTTTCCATCTCGAGCGCAGTAGCGGGGTATCTCTTGGAGAACGAATTCTTCAACCTCCAACAAGGATTTATCATCTTTTCAGTCATTATGGTCGCATCTGGACTCTTCTTCACCCTATGGCGACCTGATGCAATCAAAGGGACGCCACAGTAGATGACAATACGAACGCTCAAGGATGGGCGACTTTTCGCAGAAGCATGGGCGCTGAGATGAACGGTTTGAGGACCTACATCGCCGAAGGCATTCCAGATGAAATGCCGCAGCACCCAGGCATGGATGCAAGTGTTGACCATGCACCAAAACGAAGGCAAGTGTTGACGCCAAAAGAAAAGCAATTGGCATTGCGCAACGCACTCCGGTATTTTGACAAAAAAGATCACCCGCTGCTCGCTAAGGAATTTGCAGATGAACTGAATTCATTTGGCCGTATTGTTATGTGGAGATTTCGACCTACTGAGTACGAGATGAAGGCTCACCCAATCGATGATTACCCTGTAAATATTCCTGAGGCTGCAGCCATTATGCTGATGATTCAAAACAACCTCGACCCAGCAGTCGCTCAATTTCCTCATGAACTGATCACCTATGGTGGAAACGGCGCTGTCTTCCAAAACTGGGCTCAATACCGTTTGACGATGAAATACCTCTCGGAAATGGAAAACGATCAAACCCTTGTCATGTATTCTGGTCATCCAATGGGCCTCTTCCCTTCTAACATCAACGCACCTCGTGTTGTTGTCACAAATGGAATGATGATTCCAAGTGAATCAACGCCAGATAATTACGAGCGCCTAAATGCGCTTGGTGTAACCCAATATGGACAAATGACGGCTGGTTCATACATGTACATCGGACCACAAGGTATCGTCCACGGAACAACGATCACATTGTTGAACGCAGCCCGAGCCCACTTAGGAATCTCCGGCGATTCCGGATTGGGTGGTGTGACCTTTGTCACCTCAGGGCTCGGTGGCATGTCAGGTGCACAGGCAAAAGCGGCGGTTATTGCTGGGGCATCATGCATCGTGGCAGAATCAAATGCACACGCAGCTCACAAGCGGCACGAACAAGGTTGGTTATCGGAAGTTACGGATGACATCGACCGAGCCATTGACCGTATGGTAGAAGTTGCAGAGAAAAAAGAAGCCGTGTCAATTGGGTTCATTGGCAACATTGTCGATTTGTGGGAACGCCTCGTCGAACGAAACGTTCGTGTCGACCTCGGCTCAGATCAAACAAGTCTTCACAATCCATTTCAAGGAGGTTACTTCCCAGCAGGATTTTCCTATGATGAATCAGCTGCAATGCTTTCTGACGACCCTGAACGATTTGCAGATGAAGTGAGGAAAACTTTGTGCAGGCATGCAGAGGCAGTGAACGCCCTCTCGGAACAGGGTATGTATTTCTGGGACTATGGAAATGCATTCTTGCTTGAAGCAGGCAGGGCTGGTGCAGATGTATTGAATCCAGATGGCTCATTCAGATACCCAAGTTATGTCGAGGACATCATGGGGCCAATGTGCTTTGACTATGGCTTTGGACCTTACCGGTGGGTGTGTTGCTCTGGGAAACCAGAAGATTTGGCAACCACAGATCGGATCGCTGGAGAAGTTCTCGAATCGATGATGGAAACAGCACCTCCTGAAATCATGCAGCAAATGAAGGACAACATTCGATGGATTCGAGAAGCTGGAGACAACAACATGGTTGTTGGCTCCCAAGCACGAATACTTTACGCGGATGATGAAGGTCGAAGAAAAATTGCCTCAGCCATGAACAGGGCCATCGCCGATGGTGAACTTTCGGGACCGGTTGTGCTTGGTCGGGACCATCATGACGTATCTGGTACAGATAGCCCCTACAGAGAAACTGCAAACATTCGTGACGGCTCGATGTGGACGGCGGATATGG
>CM001443.1:1263579-1264968 GCA_000246735.1 uncultured Candidatus Poseidoniales archaeon
GTGAGTCTCCACAACGGCGGTGGCGTCGGGTGGGGTCAAGTGATGAATGGTGGATTCGGCATGCTCCTTGACGGAAGTGAGTCCTGTGAACAACGCCTTCAATCAATGCTCCATTGGGATGTCAACAATGGCGTAGCACGGCGGGCATGGGCGAGGAATGATGGAGCTAATTTTGCCATCAAAAGAGCCATGGCAGCAGAACCAAAGCTCTCCATAACCCTCCCGGAATATGCAGATGATGAGATCATATTCAATGCCCTAACGGATGGTGAACAATGATGCGACCAACAGTTAACCTCGATGGCTCGACCCTTTCCCCTGCAGAAGTCGAACGTATTGCAACGAATAACGCAGATGTCAAGATTTCCGATGATGCATGGGGCAAGGTAGAGATCGCCCGAAATGTAGTTGATGGAATTCTTGAACGAGGGGAGACCGTCTATGGCATCAACACTGGTTTCGGCGCATTGGTACATCAACGAATTTCACCAGATGACTTGGCTCAACTCCAAACAAATCTAATCCGTTCCCATGCCACCGCTCTTGGCGATGCAATGTCGAGATCGTCTGTGCGCGCAATGATGGCCGTTCGAATCAATTCCCTGGTAAAAGGACACTCTGGTGTCCATCCAGATGTATTGAAGCAGTTGGTCGACTTTCTCAATAACGACATTGTACCCTTCGTCCCGAGAATTGGTAGTTTGGGCGCCAGTGGGGATTTAGCCCCTTTGTCTCATATGGCGCTCGCACTGCTTGGAGAAGGCATGGTCCTCGATGCCGAAAACAAGCCTGCGCCAACGTCAACCGTCTTACGAGAACACGGTTTAATTGGTATAAAATTACGAGCAAAGGATGGTTTGAGCCTCATCAACGGTACGAGCCAAATGCTGGCATTTTTGACCCTTGCTGAACGAAAACTGAACGCCCTTCTCCCACTCGCAGACCTCATTTTGTGCACCTCCATGGAAGCGCGCAAAGCAAGCGTCCAACCATCAGATCCACGCGTGCACAACGCTCGCCCTCATCCTGGACAAAACCTCGTCGCACAGCGGATCCGAGCGTTGATGGGTAACTCGCCAATCCTCAATTCCCATGCAGATTGTGAACGGGTCCAAGATGCCTATTCATTCCGCTGCGCCCCACAGGTCCACGGGGCAGTGTTGCAACGTTATTGGTCGATGGCGGACACACTCAATATTGAACTCAACAGCGCCACAGACAACCCACTCATCTTCCCAGAACCGAAAAACCCCGGCCCACATGAAGTGATTTCCCAAGGGAATTTTCATGGCGAAGTTATTGCGTTGGCTGCAGATTCGATGGCAGCAGCACTGTTTGAACTCGGATCCATATCGGAACGAAGGATTGACCAAATGCTGGATCCGGCTC
>CM001443.1:1264984-1265342 GCA_000246735.1 uncultured Candidatus Poseidoniales archaeon
TGCCTTCTCGACAAGCACATCTGCCGGACAAGAAGATCACGTAAGCATGGGCGCAACCGCCGCATGGAATCTGTTGGAGGCCACACAGCGCCTTTCAGAAGTCTTGGCTTGTGAACTGTTTGTGGCGTGTGAAGCGCTTGAATTTGAACCATTGTCGCCATCACCCTACGTAGCTGCGTTGAAGCAACGGGTTCGTACCATCGCCAAACCACTTGATGGAGATCGATCCACAAGTAAGGAACTGATTGATATTGCACACGAACTCGCTGAAGGTGCGTGGTTGGCACGAATCGAAGCCGAATTAGGTCGAATCCCACGTTAGATGGATTCGATCATCACACGGATTTCTTCCAGTCCC
>CM001443.1:1265357-1270861 GCA_000246735.1 uncultured Candidatus Poseidoniales archaeon
CGGATTCTAAATTTGGATGTTGTGAGTTCGCTCGCTGTGAAGGCTAATTTGTGATGTTCAATGGCGCGTTCGAGTTCAACTGCGGTTCGTACTTTTTGCTCCACGGTCGAGTACAAGACAAACGCATCCTCATCGTCCATGTGGAGGGCTGGTTCAACTTCAGACACATCGAGCCCCATACGCCGCCATTGTAAGATGCGTTTCCGTAGAAGTGGACGGGTGAATCCATTGGAGGGCAATCGGTTGAGCATAACCAACTGTGGTAGCCCTTCTTCTGTAACTTCGACCTGGGAATTCGAAACCTCAATCGCTTCTTCGACAGGGGTGGGCGCCTGTTCACTCGGCAACGATTGAATCACAAGTTCTGGAGCCTCTCGCTTGAACCTTGCAAGCCATATGGAGTTGAACGCCAAGGCATCAACTGGAAGGAGCAGGGTCCATTGAGTGCGATGGACATCATCTCGGAGTGTTCTGATGAAGTTGAGCAGCGTTGATTCACCATGAAGTGAAACAAGCCATTCGAGTCCTTCAACCACAATAAGCCCGTGATGATTGTGAATTCGCGATTGAACCAGGGCGTGCAGATGATCTAGATCTGGTGAAATATGTGCTTGGCCTGCGCGATGTGTCATCCAATATGTTTCAATCTTGGTAACATCGATTTGATTGAGGAGTCGACGATGTGGCATACGTGAGACATAAACAAGGTGTTCCCCGTTTGATTGACTGTATTTGTCAAGCCATTCTAAGAGTTCTGCATCCTGCTCAAACTCCTTGCTGAAAAGGTGTCCTTTCTCAAGAACGAACCCCCCATCGACTGACATTACTGGTCCTCCATTGGTATGGGTAACCGTTGAAAGACTATGAATGATTATATCCATTGCTGTCGTCGGGCAAACAGGTGTGTCCATGACCGAAGAGAAGACAGAAGAAGTCGCTACAGGAGAATGTGGTGCGTGTCGAGCCGTTATTCCATTGGATTCTGACCAATGCCCCGAGTGTAACATCTCCTTTTCAGGTGTGTCGGATGAAGCGCTTGGTGAGTGTGGTGCATGTCACGGACTGGTCCCTCTTGATTCAACCAAATGCTCCCATTGTGGCACTGTATTCATCGCAGATGATGTAGTTGATGTCCTCCGTAATTGGCTTGCTACCACCGGCATTACAATACCAATGCTTTTCCAAAAATTCGACACCGATGGCGATGGACAAATTGATTCAAATGAATTGAAAACCGGCCTCCTCAGCCTCAATCTCGCAGACTTGCCACCGTCGCAAGTTGAACGTCTAATCGAAACAATCGATGCGGATGGCGATGGGCGAATCGATCTTGATGAACTTCATGCGACCATCACAGGTGATACACTTCCTGAAGATGCGACCCTCAAAGAAGAGGTTTCTATCGATGTGGATGCTGAAGAGGATTCAACAGAAGAGGATAGTGTCGAAGACGAAAGCATGGAAGAATCAGATGCAAAAGTAGTCGAATCACCCGATGAAGAGTTCGAAGAGGAATCATTCGAAGACGATGCTGAAGAAGAGGAATTCGAAGAGGAAGAATCTGAAGACGAAGAATCTGAAGAGGAAGCCCCGTCGGAAAGCGAAGATTTCGATGATGATACCCCCGATGAACCTGAATCCCTGATCCGACGGATTGCGGATGCAATGGACGAGGATGGTGTTTCACCAAACCGATTCTTCAACGATCTGGACAAAGACGGAAGCGGTGATGTCGACGTAGTGGAACTCACCAACGCACTCACGAACCTTCTTGACGATGAAGTGACATCAGAGGACATTGAAGAATTCCTCTCCGAAGTGGACGATGATAACAATCGAAGTATTGACATGATTGAATTCATCACGGCACTCGAAGCACTTGACGATGCAGATGAAGCAGCAGATGATGATGCCATTATCAGCAAGAAAAAGGAAGCAAAGCCATTCCCTACTGACATGCAAAAGAAAATGATGGGCAAGCAATGGAACGATGTGGTTTGGCCACTTCTCCACCTCGCATTTGGCATGTTCATTGCGCTCATTGTCCTCAACGCCTTTGGCGGAATTGGCCCACTTTCAGTTGACGGCACCGGCGGGCCTGTCGCTCTCGAAATGGGCGATACAGTTCGCACTGATGGTTTGGAAAATGGTGACATCTATGATTGCGATCCTGATTACCAAATCGGAGATTGTAAGAATTCACTCACCCCCCTTGCAGGTGAATCATCATCAATGCCTGCAGGTTGGTATTGGGACGGCATCCTCTTTGCAGTGCTCGGAGGAGCAGGCCTTTGCGGTTCACTCTACGCCCACCTGGTGCTGATGAAATCATGGCGAGCTCGTGCAAAAGCCATGAAGGAAGTCAACGATGACAAGGCCGATGCTGAAGAAGAGCATGCAGAAGAATCCGACGACGAAGAGTCTGAATCATTAGAGGAAGAAATGGAAGACGCTTTGGAAGATGATTACGATGCTGAAGAACTTGAAGACGAAGAAGAATCAGCGGATGATGAATCCTACGAAGAAGCAGAAGAAGCGGATGAAGGCGACGGCGAAATTGACATCGGATCCCACATTGGATTGAGTCTTGATGACGAGGAAGTCTTTGGAACCATCATCGAATTTGATGATGAAGAAGAAACCGTCACCATCGAAGAAGATGAAACCGGCGACATCATCACAGGTTACCAAGAAGATATGTTCGTGGAGTGATTCGGTGGAAGCCGACCCCCTGCGGACGTACGCGGATTTAGCAGCCTGCCCAACATGTGGCTGCCTTGAGCGAAAGGGCACCGTCAGATGTGGAGAATGCGGAACATTCCATTCGGGCATTCACATGGAAGAGCGAGTGGTTGACACGCAAACTCAAGTGGTTGAACGGGCGCCAATCGATCCAACGGCGTATTCGCTTTCAGCTGCACAAGAGGCACCTGAAGAATCCTTTGAAGAAACTGAGGAACTCATCTCCTGGGAAGGTGGTTCGTCCGACTTTACGATGGAAGAGGTCGATGAGCCACCGCTCTCAAGAGTCGATCCGGATGAACTGGATCTACCTGAACCAGAAGATCTCAGCGACATTGAATAATGTCTAATGAAACTTGATTTAGAACTTACAGCAAATACCTACTGAACTGCTAATAACTAATAATCATCAAAGCAGTAGAATCGAAATTGGTGGGCTCGGAGAGAATTGAACTCTCGATCTTCGCCATGTCAAGGCGACGTCATAACCCCTAGACCACGAGCCCCTAGGTAAATTGGCCTACGAACAGGTGTATTAAACCGCATCGGTTGAACTGGCTTGATTCACGACACGATTTTAGAAATTTTTCCTGTGCACCCAGATTCAGAACAGAATCCTGCCATGCGCGTTCGTCCATTTTTCATTTTGATCAGTTGACCATCTTTGATTGGACCGTACGTCTTGCACTTCAAACAGAATCCTTCGACAGTTGCCATGTGTATCAGGTGTTCGTGTGGCCAACATTTCTTAGTTGCTTCGTCATGACAGATGGAAATGATTCGGATTACGAGGAAATGTATGTTTTCCGCCTCCTACCCCCTCCTCGAAGGGCGGAATTATGGATTTGTTGAACAATCTGAACAGTGGTGCCGGAAAAAACGGTCTACTGCAGCACATTTACTCCAATTTGTGATTTCATTCAGCTGCGGCGAATTCGACCATTGTCGTATAACATACATTATGCGACACAACGGGGTACGCGAATCTGCAACATTTGGTTCATTGTGGCAAACGAAGTTTCTCAGGATCAATTTCGAACATGCCAACCAATGGTGGACCTGCCAAAACTGACTCCATGCCGCCATCTTTTGAGTCGAGTGCTTTCATGACTTCATCAGAAATTCTCTTCCAGGCATTGTTGTCGACAAATACCGACTGAACCAACACCATCCCAGCGCCATCGATGGATGTTCCAGTCCACGCAGCGAGGCAACCCTCTTGCCGACGCTTGTATGTCTGACGTGATTCAAGCATTCGCATGAAACGAGCTTCTTTTCCTGGTGCGCCAGCACAAACCACTGTCTCAACGAAGACCTTTTTGATTTCGGAACTCATGGGCATCACTTCGGTCCTATTGTAAATACTTTTGAGACATGATTCCTTGGGAATTCAATGATAATGCAATTCGCCACTCAACATGGTTGCCTTAAACGGAGATGTGCCGGGTTGGTTGCACCATGATTCCCACTGGACGCCGTTCAGGACGTTCAAATTTGCAACAGCCCCTACTTCGATTCGACCATGAGTCAAACCAGTTGGGTGGGGCGTCGTTTCAGAAGGATTGCGGGAGGCCGCCACCAACGTCGCAAGTGGGTCGACTTTGTTTCGGTGAACCAATAACGATCCGATGAAGGGTAAACTCAAAATATTGCAATTTGGATTAAAATCGGTCGCAATCGACCAACGGCACTCGGTTGTAATGGCTTGATTAAATGATGGCCACGCTGCACCCATCGTGTATGGAGTGCCAGGCAAAAATCCGGTGTTAACGCCGGCCGCCTCCATCCTCATTCGCGTTTCATCGGGAGTGTAATGAGAATGGTCCGCTGTCACAACCTTCAGGTCAGCAGCCAATTCGCCACCTCCACCATTTGTGAATTCATCGATGTGGATCCGTTGTGTGAGGCCGCCATTCCGAGCCGCCACCAAAATGTCCTCACTCTCTTCGGGAGTGAACCATCCTGGCTCACAAAAGACATCTGCGGCATGAGCATAGCCTTGTTCGATAACTGAAGGCAGTTGTTCAGAGAGGATTTCCTCGACATACGCAGATCGTGTCATCCCTTTTGGAGTGTCATGGGCGCCCAACCACGTCAATTCCATGCTAGGTAAATGACTCATTTGACTGAGCTGGTGCGCAACACGAAGCAAGGTAAGTTCGCTTTTTGTGCTGAGACCATAGCCGCTTTTGGTTTCCATGTGGGTCGTTCCATGATGAAGCGCTGTACGCATGCGCTGGTAGGACAATTGGATTAATTGCTCATCGCTGGCCTGTTCCGTTTGGCGAACTGTGTGCTGGATGCCACCACCAAGTGCGGCAATCTCTTGATAGGACATTCCTCGTTGTTTGAGTGTTAACTCGTTTGAACGATCCCCTGCCCAAATGAGATGGTTGTGTCCATCTACAAGGCCGGGTATGATGGCGTGACCTTCAAGTGAAATCACACGGAGTTCATCTGAATGGATCCCCCCCGCTCCATATTCTTCTTCGAGTGCAGATGATTCTTGAATAGATTCAATCACACCGTTAACTACGACAATTCCTTTTCCAGCAGAACTTACCAATGAATCAGAGTCGGACATGGAAGTCCCAACAAGAGCCCCCACACCAGCGAGGTGAGCGAGTGGACCCAAGTCAAGCAAAACGGTCCGCATGATTGGACGGAGGGGCTGAGGGTTGAAGAACAATGGCTCTGTGGGCGAAACATGCCAAAGGGTTGGACAGTGGGGATTGAATCCACCGCACATACGCTTTCCTTTG
>CM001443.1:1270878-1283544 GCA_000246735.1 uncultured Candidatus Poseidoniales archaeon
TGCGTAGCTCACATAGAAATTGGTCGTCAGCAATGCGGTTGTAAAGACCCAATTCTTCTCTATGTATCTGGCGGAAACACCCAAGTCATCGCACATCTAGATGGGCGCTACCGCGTGCTGGGAGAAACGCTCGACATTGGGATTGGAAACATGTTGGATAAATTTGCTCGTGTCCAAGGAATCCCATTCCCAGGAGGACCAGTCATTGAGAAGAAAGCGGCGGAATGGCTTGGGAAGAACCCCGATGCTAGCCTCGACGGTTTGGAGTTACCCTTCGCAGTTCGCGGCATGGACCTTGCCTTTTCGGGTGTTATGACTGCCGCACAGCGTCTCTTGGACAATGGAGCGGAACTAGGAGCAGTTTGTTGGTCACTTCAAGAACATGCATTTGCAGCCTGTGTTGAAATTGCCGAACGGGCCCTGGCTCACACCGGGAAATCCGAACTGCTTCTTGGTGGTGGCGTGGCTTGCAACACTCGCTTGCGAGAAATGTGCACGCTTATGGCAGGTGAGCGAGAAGCAACATCGCACGCCCCCCCTCGTATGTATTGCATTGATAATGGCTCAATGATTGCGTTGCTGGGTCATATCGAACTCGAACATGGCAGGGTCACATCATACGAACAAAGTGCTGTAGATCAGTACCTCCGTACCGACCAAACACCCGTCACATGGGCCGTTTGAGTGACCATCATCACACTCATTGTTTTTATACGGTCACAAGCGGCATTGAGTTGGGGGCCTTACACATTAGCGACCGAAGCGGAAGAAAAAAGAGGGACGAACCGTTCAACCCGTTCGCCCCAAATGCTTCCGCCCAGCGCAATAAGCGCCAAACTGAACGCAAAACCGTCGAACGACGCGCCGCTCCTCCCCGTCCGGCTCCAAACCAACCACAGGTCAACACTGGAATGACAGAGCTGGCTAAGAAACAAAAAGAAGCAATGGAGCGAATGAAAAAGCAGGGCGGCCCTTCCGGCACGTCCGTTGCAACACCAACTTCAGCACAGCAAAAACAATCCCCTACCATCACAAACTCAGTTGCAAAAGCACCACCTCCCAAGCCACAAGTGTCCAATGAAGACAGATTGGCTGAACTCCGCAGAAAATCGGAAATTTCGCGCCAAAATGCAAAATCAAAGGCGAAGCAAGCAATCGAGGCTGTTGCCGAACCGATTGTCGCCGAGCCAACAACCGTCGATGCTTCGGCGGCAATTACAGCACCACTTACAGTCCCGGAGGTTACGTCCGTAGAGGTGACGCCTGCAACACCAACGGTCAAATCCAAAGACGTGTTCCAAACCGTTCAAGCAACGGTCGCTAAAACCAACACAGATCGCCGCAGAAAACGCCGACGCCACGACAAGAAAGGCGGCGGGCGACAGAAGCAAGAAAAGAAACTTAACCGACAAAAGTACCTCGAATACAAGTACGCCGCACGAGATCTTCTTGACAATCCCTCCATTCCTGAAGAGCACCGATCCAATGTGCTCGGTCAAATATGGGCCAAAGGGGAGCGCATTGGCGTAGTTGAATCAATGGAGTTCATCGATCAGAAGGTACTCGAAGAAATTCTCCCAGAGAACATCGCTCAGAAGCTCCGGGACCTGGTCAACAAAATGACAACACGAAGGTGAGACAATGACAGAAAATACAGTCAGCGAAAACATGGTAGCAAGCGTACATTACAAAGGAACATTGCCAGAAAACGGTGAAGTTTTTGACAGCAGTGAAGAACGCGAACCATTGACGTTCTTGGTAGGCCACAAGCAAATGATTCCAGGTTTTGAAGAAGAAATTATGGGAGCAAAGGTAGGCGAGACCAGAGAATTCACTCTTTCCTCAGACCGAGCATATGGCGACCGAGACAATGATGCAGTGATGGAAATCCCTCGAGAACAATTCGCTCAACTCGAACAAGAAGCAACCCTCGAAACCGGAATGCAACTCGTTGCGCAGATGCCACACGGACCCTCCCCCTTTACGATCACAAGTTTGACCGAAGAGACGGTTACAGCAGACTTCAACCACGCACTCGCTGGCCAGTCACTGACCTTCTCCGTCGAAATTGTTGAACTACGAGAAGCTACTGAGGAAGAACTGGCTCATGGCCACGTGCACGGACCAGATGGTCACCACGACCACTGATTGAAGCGAGTGTTGATGAAGTCCCTCCACTTGGATGGGGCATGGTCACTCTGCGAAAAGACGAGTGGAACACTTTGAGTGGTCTCAATCTACCATTGGAAAGCACTCCTGAATCTGTTTCAGAATCTGGAGTTGACCTCCAATCAATTGGTAATGCAGGATCACCACCGTACACTCGCGGCATCCATTCGACTATGTATCGGTCACGTCTGTGGACCATGCGTCAATATGCAGGATTTTCCAGTGCCGCAGCGACCAATGAACGGTTCAAACTGTTGCTTGAACGTGGCCAAAAAGGACTCTCAGTGGCCTTCGATCTGCCGACACAGCTTGGCCTTGATGCAGATGATGAGATGTCATATGGGGAAGTGGGCAAGGTGGGCGTTTCAATCTCTCAACTTGATGACATGCGAGAGTTGCTGGACGGAATCCCACTCGACAAAGTAAGTACATCAATGACCATAAATGCCCCAGCGATGGTGCTGCTTGCCATGTACATCGCCGTCGCGGAAGAGCAAGGTGTTCGTTCCGATCAGGTCCTTGGAACAATTCAAAATGACATTCTCAAAGAATACATTGCTCGTGGCACGTACATCTTCCCACCGCAGCAAAGCATGCGATTGATCACTGATATCTTCGAATATTGTGCAGCACAGGTCCCTCGATGGAACACCATTTCCATCTCAGGCTACCATATCCGGGAAGCAGGATCAACGGCTGTGCAAGAAGTGGCCTTCACACTTGCCAACGCGCTTGAATATGTTGACGCGGCCATACAATCTGGTCTTGACATTGATACCTTTGGCCCTCGTTTGTCATTCTTCTTCAACTGCCACAATGATTTCTTTGAAGAAGCTTCGAAGTTCAGAGCAGCACGGCAACTTTGGTACGAATTGATCAATGAACGGTATCACCCTAGCAATCCAAAATCAGCAATGCTTCGTTTCCATACACAAGTGGCTGGTGTCAGTTTAACTGCCCAACAGCCTCTCAACAATGTCGCACGAGTGACGATCCAGGCACTGGCAGCCGTTTGCGGTGGCACACAAAGTTTGCATACGAATTCATATGATGAAGCACTCGGTTTACCAACTGAAAAATCGGCAACTGTGGCGCTAAGAACCCAGCAAATCATCGCTGAAGAAAGTGGCGCTGCCGATGTGGTGGATCCTTTGGGTGGCTCGTTCCATGTGGAACAACTTACCAAGAGAATTCATGATGAGGCTCTTGAACAAATTCAGGCGATTGAGGCTTTGGGTGGAGCAATGAAAGCAATTGAACAAGGTTGGCAGCAACGAGAGATTCACAACGCAGCCTACTCCCATCTCAATGATGTCGAAAGTGGCAAGCGCAAAATTGTTGGCGTCAACCATGGCGTCATGGATGAAGATTCGAAACCTGAGGTCTTGAAACTTGACCCAACAGTTGGTGAATCCCAGTGTAAAAAGTTGGAACATCTCCGCCAAAGCAGAAATCAAGAAACCTGTGCGGCGATCTTGGTAACAATAAAAGAAATTGCTAACGGCGATGAAAATCTATTCCCTCATGTGCTTGAAGCTGTCAAGGCCGGCTGCACACTCGGTGAAATTATGCAGGCAATGAAAGATGTCTTTGGCACATGGATGGCGCCAAGTGGGTTCTGAGGTGAAAAAATGAGTTTCGGGCCAATCCACATTGATCATATTGGAATTGCAACGAACAGCCTCGATGATGCAAGCCTGTTCTGGAATTTGATTGGCTTGCAAATGAGTGCCCACGACGAAACGGTAGCCGATCAAGGTGTCACCACTCGATTTTTCTCTACATCATCCATACAAGGAGAACATGACCATCCGCCTATGGTTGAATTATTGGAGCCAACGGGTCCCAACACACCAATCGGAAAATTCCTCGATAAGCGAGGGCCAGGGGTTCAACAGGTTTGCTTTCGAGTCGGAGACTTACAAGGACTGATTGGCCACTTGATAGAAAATGGTGTTGTGATGATTGATGAAACACCAAGGCTCGGTGCCGGTGGAAAGCGAATCGCATTTGTCCATCCGAAGTCAACTGGTGGCGTTCTCGTTGAATTGACTGAATCGAACCACTGAGCCCTTTTTCATAGCCTAATAGGGGAACCCTCATAGTGGTCCTTGGCAAAGTGAAAACCATGCGAACCTGTGTTGATACACTCATTGCCCTCCCTCATGTGGATGGACCTCGTGTCAGAATGGAGGCAGAATTCATTGCTAGCCGATTGGAGGTCTTACGTTCAACAGGCGAAATCACCAACGATGCGTATCTTGATGCTGGTGCAATTCAAGGGGCGTTCAATATGATTGGTAACCTTGTCGAAATGGGCGTGCCACAACGAGAAATATTTGGACAACTCAAACAGCAACTCGCTCGAGCGTGCAGAATCGAAGAGAAGCACCCTGGTCTAAACTCAGCTGTTGAATCCGGCCGTGCTTCTTGAGGTGTGAACTGATGACACCCCTGCTCTCGATTTCTAATGTGTCGAAGTCCTTTGGAGATCTTGTGGCTCTTGATCAAATCAACCTCGAAATACGGTCAGGTGAGGTCGTAGGCCTCGTCGGAAGCAATGGTGCAGGAAAAACCACGCTCTTACGTCTCATGGCAGGCGTCTATCTTCCCACTTCCGGGAAAATATCGTTGCCTGACGGACAATCAGTGGACAAGATGCGACAATCACTCGGAGTTGTTCCTGAATCGACTGGACTGTATTCAAGGCTCACTGCATGGGAAAACATTCGATATCATTCGAGAATGCATGGGATCTCGGACAAGGACGCTTGGGCAAGAACCGCCAAATTCGCTGAACATCTCGACATGTTGGACAGCCTTGGACGGCACACCAAAGGCTTCAGCCGCGGCATGCGCCAAAAGACCGCGTTGCTACGTGCATTGGCTCATGGGCCTTCGATTTTGTTGCTCGATGAGCCAACAGCTGGCCTCGATATCACCAGCGCACGGACCGTCCGACACCTCGTGGAACAACTGAAGAATGAAGGGGGTACGATTGTTTACTCAACCCACCAACTCTCTGAAGCACAGCAGGTGTGCGATCGAATCGTCATTGTACACAACGGTGAAATTCGGGCTGATGGCTCCCCTGATGCTCTGCTGGAATCGACGGACAGCACGACCTTGGAAGAAGCATATGTGGCGCTCACAAAAGACACCGCTCGACCACGGACCGAAGAGGATGGAAAGGAGGGGCGTTTCACGGGCTGGTGGCGTTCTTTTTTCACACCAAAACCCCCTCAAGTCACCATGAACGAGGTGGAAACCGATGAGTAAAGTCGCCATGTTTCGTGTTCGTGCAATTGCGAAGAAAGAAGTCATCGAGTTCGTACGAGATTGGCGCACCATCATGGCCATCATCGTCATTCCCTTGCTGATGTTCCCGTTGTTGTTTATTCTCTTCCCGATTCTTTTGGAATCCGAAGCAGCTGAACTTGACGCATTGGAACTCTCCATTATCGTCCAATCAAACGAGTTGGATTCAAGTCTCGAAGATGCAATCAACGGGGCTGGAATCATGTTTGAGTTGGAGAATTTGAGTAACCTCACAACACTCTCAGAACCCGGCGAGGACATGGACCGAGTACGTAATTTGTCGGTGGATGCTGTTTTGCGGATCGAGCGTGACAACACCACATGGAACTACGCCATTCTGCATTTGTCGACTTCTGAGCGATCGAATGAGGCATGGAACCGCCTCTTAGACGCCCTCAACCAGTGGGAAGATGAAGAAGTAGAACGACGAATTTCCGATTCAGGTCTGGACGTAAATGCGACACTCGACCCACTGAGGTGGGATGGTGATGTAGGTCAGAGTGATGTTGCGACAAGTGGAGAGCAAGCCGGCATGGTACTCTCTCTCTTCATACCGCTTGTCCTCGCCATATGGACCTACTCAAGCGCCTTACAGCCCTCGATTGACATGACCGCTGGTGAAAGGGAACGGGGTACATTGGAAGCGCTTCTATGCCTTCCATGCACAAGGCTCGAATTATTGCTTGGTAAGTGGGCTGCTGTTGCGACCATCACTGGTGTCGGCGTTATTTTGCAAATCTTTGGATTATTGTTTGCTATTGGATACCTTGCTTCATCGAGTTTTATTGGATTACCCGATCTTTCGTTCACAGCGATTCTTCTTTTGATCACAGCCATACTTCTGTTTGCTGTGATGATTGTAGCCATCGAATTAGCGCTCGCCATGCGATCGCACAGCGTCAAGGAGGCAGGGTCAATTCTCGCTCCAATGTTGCTCCTTATCGTCTTCCCTGCATTGTTTACACAAGTCATTAACCTCGACGGCATTGAATCAGTGTGGTTTGCCATTCCAGTTGTGAATATCTTGTTAGCACTCCGTGAATTGTTGATGAACAGAATCATCCCCGGACACATTGTGATTTGGGCGGGAACAAGTTTGCTCTATGCAGCTCTTGCAGCATACTATGCAAGCCGGCAGTTTGGACGCGAAGACATCGTGACAAGTCTTTCGTAATCAAGCCGAAAAGGCAACGAGTGAATCACGTACAACATCGATAATGAGATCGATTTCTGCGGATGTTATCCCGAAATGTGGGGTGAATCGAAGGGCATTGACGCCACCATGAATTACACCGAGACCGTGACGTCGGCACCATGGCTCAACTGCGTCAAATCCAACGACTGGGAACTTTGTTGGTTCGAGTTCTGCGCTGAGCAATAATCCCGTACCTTGAACTTTCGTTATAATTCCAGGGAACTCCTCACCCAACACCTTGAGTTTCTCGACGAATTCATCGCCCCGATCTTTGATGTTGGTGCGCAATTCTGGCGTCATGCCATCCAAGACTGCGCATGCGGTTTCAAGGGCTCGAGGATTGGTCGTCATCGTATTTCCATAGATACCGACGACATAGTTTTCAGCTGCTCTGTCATTCATGCCCAAGACGGAAAGTGGGTATTGTCCGGCGTTCAATGCCTTGGACCATGTTTCAAGATCAGGTACTTCGGCATCTTGGAATCCGTCATAATCAATGATTGAAAGGCAGCCTTGACCACGAATTCCTGCCTGAATTGAGTCGACAAGGAGCATCGAACCGTGCTCGAGGGTCAACCGTCGGGCAGCATCGTAGAATGAACGTTCAACACAAGCGCCTGGGTTTCCTTCACCTTGGACAGGCTCAATGGCCATTAGTTCGATGAACCAGTTTTCATCATTCGCTCGCTGGAACATTGCTTCCAACGCTTCAATGTCGTTTGCAGGGACGAGAAGGAGGTTGTCTCGATCTCTGAAGGTTGCGAGGTTTTTATCATAGGATCCTTTGCAAGAATGGGAGATTTGAGCAGGACGGTCGGTTCGACCGTGGAAGGCTTTCTCGATGGCGAGGAGTTTGATTTCCTTCCCCTCGTGGCGCCCACCTGGACCTGTATGGTTTCGAGCGTTGACATCAGCAATGCGCAAACTAACCGTAACTGATTCTGAACCGCTGTTCATACAGATGAATTTGGTAAACGGGCACGAACCACGTGTGTGGCCAAGTTCTCGTTCGAGGCGTTCTGCCAATCGCTTTTGGCTGAACGATGGTGTCATGACGTTTGCCATCACCCAATTCCCGGACATTGCCGCAATGACGCCTTCAGGGCCGTGACCGGCTCCGAGCATGCCGTATCCACCGTTGTCGTGGAGAACCGCTCCATATGCAGTCACAATCCATGGGCCGCGACCTGCGAGGGCCACGTAAGGATTGACCGTAGCGGGGGCGTAAAAATTTACGAAGCCACCCTGCAATTCATCAACCATTGATGCTTCATCTCGGAGAAGCATTTCTTCACCGAATTCAGACACAATTTCCTCAAATCGTTCTGTTGCTTCGGTAATGGCTTGGGTCAGTTTTGGATCCAATTCACAAAACTTGGCGATTACCTCATCAGACAATCCTTTTGTGTCCATTTCCCCTGTTCTGGAACGAAGGTTGTGCAGGTTTTGCAAGGCGTCGTTTGGTTGCATCATGACTGTCATCGGTCTTGCGTCACATACGGAATGCCTTGAACGTTCGCTCGGACAGTGATGAAAGAGTCTCGTTGTCCGCCATTCAAGCAGCGCCGGAAGTAATAGTAGAGTATTACCATACGAATACTTATATGTGCCAGTTTCGACGAAGGAATGTGCCTAAAATTTCATTGGACATGCCGGCCGAGTTGATTGAGGACTTGCGCAAGCACGTCGGAGACGAGCATAAATTCGTCAGCCTTGCTGATGCAGTTCGTACTGCTTGCAGAAAACTCTTGGATCAATTGGATGAGATTGATGCACGCCACGGACGGCAGGTGTAAAAATGGTCACGCAAAATGAAGCAGAACAAGCAGTTCGTACACTGCTGGCATACCTTGAGGACGACCCTGACCGGGAGGGATTGAGCAAGACCCCAAAGCGTGTGATTGATTCTTGGCAAGAAATCTTTGAAGGGTATGGCCTGAATGCTGCGGAGATCTTGGATTCTACATTTAACGGCGAGGGATATGACGGCATTGTTCTGCTTCGTGACATTGAATTCCACTCGACATGTGAGCATCATCTTCAACCATTCAGCGGGCGAGCGCATGTTGCTTACATCCCCGTCGATCGAATCGTCGGGATCTCTAAACTGGCTCGAATCGTCGATATGCACGCACGTAAGTTGCAAAATCAAGAACGAATTACAAAGGGTGTCGCAGATGATCTTGAATCATTTCTCAATCCATTAGGCGCTGCGGTGATTATCGAAGCTTCCCACGGATGCATGCGTTGTCGCGGTGTGAGAAAGCAAAATTCCATCATGACAACATCTGCCATGCGAGGCGTTTTCTTTGAGAAGCCTGAAGCACGTCAGGAATTGATGCAACTGATCCAATCCCGCCCGCTCTGAGGTGTTCGAATGACTGAGTTTGCATCATGCGGCATTGCTGGTGAAAAGGAAGTTGATGACCCAGCGGATTTGGCAAAAGAGTATCCGATTGTAGAAATTTTTCATTCAGTTCAAGGCGAAGCATTCCATGCAGGCATCCCTCATGTTTTCATTCGGTTCGGGACATGCAACCTCCGATGTGAATGGTGCGATACTGATTTTCTAACATACTCTACGATGACAGCGCTCGACATTCTTGGTCAGGTGATGAAGTATGATTGCAAACGAATTATCTTCACAGGCGGTGAGCCGATGCTCCATGACCTATGGCCGCTTCAACGCCTTTTGAAAAGGCGCGGTTACAACCTCTCAGTCGAAACCAACGGCACAATCGAAATTCCAGATGGATTGCTGGACTGGGTGTGCGTCTCACCCAAGGACCAAATGTATCCAAGCGTGAAAATACAACAACGCACAGGTGATGAATTGAAGTGCGTGTACGTTGGGCAAGATTTGACAATGTACGATGACCTGCGACAAGGGTTCAAACATGCCTTTCTTCAGCCTTGTTACATGGATACAGAGTCGATTGAGTGGAATGGTAAGAACTTCGCAGAAACTGAAGCCGTTGTCAAAACCAACCCTGGTTGGCGCCTCAGCCTTCAAACTCACAAATGGATGGGTGTCGACTGATGGTTCAGCGAGCAGTGATGGCCCTCTCTGGTGGGATGGATTCAACCTCATTGTTGATCCGCCTCTTGGCAGATGGCGCGAAGGTGAGTTGTGTATCCTACCACTATGGTCAAAAACATGACATCGAAGTGGATCGTGCAACGAAGAACATCGACTATCTCCGCTCAAAAGGTCACGATGTTGAGCATGAAATCGTCGATCTAACATCGGCAATGTCGCTGTTTGAATCGGCCCTCATTAACGATGAAAGAATCATTCCAGAAGGACACTATGAAGAAGATCAGATGAAGGCAACGGTGGTCCCTAACCGCAATGCAATCTTTGCCTCGATTCTCTACGGCTATGCCCTATCGGTTGCAGAACGAGAGAGCACTGATGTTTCGATCGCGCTGGGCGTCCACTCAGGCGATCATGCCATTTATCCTGATTGCAGGCCCGAATTCTACCAAGCTCTCGATCATGCATTCACAATAGGAAACTGGGACAGCGAGCGGATTTCGTTCTTTCTACCATACCTTGAAGGTGACAAAATCACCATCCTAAAAGACGCCTTGAACGCCTGTGATGCAACAGGTCTCAATTTTGACACAGTGTTCGCAAACACCATCACCTCCTATAATCCAGACGAGCAAGGGCGAAGTTCTGGTCGAAGTGGTTCGGATGTAGAGCGAATTTTAGCATTCAACGCCCTTGATTTGGTCGACCCGATTGAATACACAGAACAATGGTCGGTTGTTCTCGAAGCTGCCTTGGAAACTGAACGGCAACACAAGGATGAATACTACAAAGAGAAACTTTCAGATTTGCAGTATTACGTAGCCCGTGAAAGCGGTACAGAGCGGGCGTTCACTGGAATTTATTGGGATGAAAAACGCGCTGGTACATACACATGCATATGTTGTGATCATCTTCTGTTCACATCCGAAATGAAATTTGACTCTGGATGTGGATGGCCTTCGTTCCATTCAGAACATGTTCGATCGGGCATTGAACACATCGAAGACCGTTCACATGGCATGGTCCGAACCGAAGTACGATGTTCGAAATGCGATGCCCACTTGGGACACATCTTCAACGACGGACCTCGACAACATGGCGGCATGCGCTATTGCATCAATTCAGCATCCATTCATTTCCAGGAGGAAGAATCATGACAACACGAATACGACGTTACATTGAGACAGATACCGGGCATCGAGTTCCAAATCACAAGAGCAAATGCAGGCACATGCATGGCCACAGATACCGTTTCGAAGCAGAAATAGAGGGTGATGTCGTGCAGGAATCAGGTGTGTCGGACGAAGGTATGCTCATGGACTTTTCAGATGTAAGCCATATCTTGACTGTCCATATCCATGATGTGGTCGATCACGCATTCGTGGTCTATGAGCACGACGAACAAGCAAGGGCAGCACTTGCATCAATGGACTCCGATCATCGAACTGTTGTCGTACCGTTCATCCCAACGGCGGAGAACCTCGCTAAATGGGCCTTTGACCAAGTGGAGCCACACATCACAACTGCTTACGGGAATCGATTGCGACTCGTAGCAATGCATGTTCGTGAAACCCCGAAAAGCACGGCGTCTTGGCACGCTTGAACTCTCATTCTTCTTCACGGCTGATCTTGCGCCTGCGTTGACTGCGCCACGCATCATTGCCTTCCACGTATTGGATGGCCGTCGTCGCATCGAGCAGACCGCCAATCAATCGATTGGCTTCACCTTGGGTTGGCATTGACCTCATGATCGAACGGGAAAGGGAATGGCCGAAGCTCTTTCTGCGCTCGTCATTGCCAGGGAGCGCATCAGCCAACTCACGAACTGTTTGCATGAGGACCTTCTTCAATTCTGGAGGGATGCCACGTTCCAATGGAACAATGTCTGGTATGCCTGCTTCTTGGCCTTGACGTGCTAAAACGCGGGACCGATGAAGTTCGTAGACACAGGCGTTCACTGCATGGGATAAGTTTGCGATTGGATAACCTTCCCATGTCGGGAGGGTGACGAGGTAATCGCATTTTTGTAAATCCTCTGTTGACATGCCCTTTCCTTCCTCACCAAAAACCAAACAGACGTTTCCATCAAAGTTCTCCAACCGTTCCGCTAATTCCCAAGGGTATACAAAATGACGGAAGTTAGTTTTTGAGCCAATTTCTCGCTTACCAGAAGTACCGATGATCAGGGATGCATCGAAGGTTGCCTCTTCGAGGCTTGTGTGAACTGAACACCCATCAAGAACACGTCCAGCGTGCTTGGCCCTGTTCCTTGCTTCGACATCATTTGGATCACACTGTGGATTGACAAGTCGGAGTTGAACGAACCCGTAATTGAGAATTGTTCGACAAACTGCCCCCAAATTTCCCGGGTGGGATACACCAATCAAAACAATGGAAAGATTGTATGCCGAGGTGGGCAATGGGATTTCACTTCGATCGCCGATAGAAATCACTCCTCTTCTGGAAATTTGGCCACATCAAACGATGCAATCCAACGAGGGTCACAAGGTTGGTACAAGAAAAAGAGGAAACCTGGTCCTTCTTCCCTATCTTCCATAACAATCGAGCGACGCCTGACGCCATGGCTGTTTCTCAAGAAAAGAATGAGTGCTTCTAGCACATCTTTCCTTGTGTGATGAACCGATACTGGCGTGCGGTCCCAGTTGACCCGCAGAGCCACGTAGATGCACCTTCTCAGTCAACTCGGCGCTGTCGGTAGCAGGTTACATACCCGGCAATCCAGTTGCGCAACTTCTTTGACTCAACGTCAGTGAGTTGTTGGACCATTTGCTTGTTATGTTCGAAGTCGTTGGTGAATTTCTCACCGTGATCTTCAACAAGATGGATGGCTCTGATTTTGATAAAACTTGGTCGAATATTTCCCATAATTGATCACTCCGTGTATAATTTGACTTCGATTGGAATATCCGGTTCATCGTGACGCGTC
>CM001443.1:1283560-1285134 GCA_000246735.1 uncultured Candidatus Poseidoniales archaeon
GCGTCACTTGAAGTCGGATTTTGCGAGGTGGGTTTTCGATGCCCCGTGACCAGATGTGCTCATTGACGGTTGGGTCAATCCACACTTCTTCGTCTTCTCGGACGCTTAGATGCTGAATCACATGCTCGCGGATGATCTGCATTGCACGTGGCGCTCGCTTGTATCGGGTGATTCCCCAAGCCTTTCGGAGAGGAACGGTGAGTTCGGATTCGTTTGCTCGTACCATAATTATTCACCTCAGCGTTGGAGCTTGCTACGGCGCCAGTGGTGTCGCTTTGGGTGCGACACAGTGTTTCGGTCGGTCTTTAGCATGACCCAAACTGGGACACGCCGATTCTGCTTGCCAGCCTTCATCAGGCGGATTTTCTTTGCTGCTGGTTTATTTCTTGACATGTTCGAGCACCTTTTCAGATTCTTCGGATGGACGCACTACGGCGGCTCTTCGACTGGGATAGGAGCAACTGCTTGAGTTGCTCGTCAGACATTGGGGCGGTGAACTTCCCCTCATGGTGGAGTTGGACAATCGTTTGCTTCACAGTGGAAGCACGTGCAGGTTTTGCCATGGCTACGGTTGCCAAGCGAGATCGTGCATCGTTGGTGAGAAGGGTGCGCATGGCTGCGTCGAGTTGTGCCGCCTCCATGTGTGCCTGCTGAGCTTTCACTTCAGCATCGGCTTGTTGGCTGGCTTGCGCCTCAAGTTGTTGTTGGAGCGCAGCGCGTCGTTGTTCACGAAGCATGGTCAATTCATCATCGTGTGATGTCGACATGCTGGCCACCCTCTTCACGTCCTCTTCAGTACTTTGCAAGTCCTGGGAATTGCTCTTCCGCAGCTGGGCGGCATTCGTGAGCAACGGAGTCAATCATCTTCTGACCAGCAGCGGTGATTCGACGTCCTGCGTAGAGTTGAACTGGTCCTTCTTCAGTGTCAACGGTTCGTGTTGGCACTTTTTCGACGAGGCCAGATGCTTCGAGTTGTTGAAGCGCTGTGCGAATGATGTGGCGGGATGCGACACCTGGAGTGTTTGGTGCGGCACCGTTGTCCTTGCGTCCACCATAGGCTTGAGAGAGGTGGGTGACACCGATTGGACCTTCACGGGCAATCTTGCGCATGAGTGCGGCAGATCGCAGGAACCACCAGTTATCTTGGCTTGGAGGTCGCTCACGGGAGACGCCAGTCTTGACAAATTCGGCCCAATCTGGCGTTTCAACTGCCTTTTCAACAGCGAGTCGCGCAGCAAGTGCGGGGTTCAGGAGTTCTGCGGGGATATCATAGAGAGTCGTCATGACACTACACCAAGCAATTTGCCGACCTTACGCCCCTATATGAAGAGAGCGGGTCATCGACGAACGGGGAGGACGAGCACTGTAACGATTTCTTGCAGTGTTTAACCCAACAGACAAGGGTTCATCAAGGGCTCGGCCGTCGCTAAATTGATGAGGAAGGCCTTGGCTCAGAATCCCAATTTGCTGAGAACCCTGCTAGGGCTCTCATTCACGTTGATTTTCATGCTTTCGTACGCCGTTTACGGTGCGACTGTTTCACCATCGTATTACCTCTATCAGACAGATGCATC
>CM001443.1:1285150-1302034 GCA_000246735.1 uncultured Candidatus Poseidoniales archaeon
GTGTCACACTACCAGGACGATCAAAACACCACCACATGGACATGGTCGATCCCGGCAAACGGTGCCAACCTCACATGGGTGAACCTCACCGCTGTTGAACTGTCAGATAATGCTGAAGTCCGGCTCATTAATTCCGCTGGCTTATTCAGCCATCCGTTGTTGGGAGTAGAGGATGCTGATGGTTTCAGTTGCAGTGAAGATTGCTACCTCAACTCAACCCACACAGTGTTCGCAGAAGATGGCGGCGAAGTCACCATCAATGCACTTACCAGCACCGATCCCGCTCGACGGTCAAATGGTACGGTCTACGCCAAAACATCTGACGGAGCGAACGAGAAAGCCCGCAATGCCATCGAATACACCCATTCACCATCCCTCGTACGGATTGAAATCGTGGAAGCCGGAAACCGAACCACCGCACCAAGCACCAGCATCATCACCGTCAACGAAGCTTTTGCCTCACTCGAACCATTCTCAGTCGACACAGCCACTGAATTCATGTGGGCTTTGGCAGCAGTGGTTGGATGCTTCTCGATGGTTCTCGTTCCATCCTTCACAGTCTACTTTGCCGCAAATGCGAAGGAAAAGAGGGACGCAGTCCGCTTGGCAAACTCGGAAAAGGAAGTGGAAGATGCACTCAACTCCACAGAAGAGACCGCTTGATGGACGCCAGTTTCCTCATATATGTTGAAGCGCTGTAGCGACACGAGCGCCATGAACAGTCAACCCGCATTTGTGTTGGTTCTTTTGTTTCTGGTCGCATCGCTTTCACCTCTGGCAGAACTCGAATCAACACACGACAGCATGCTTGCGCCAAACGCTCGAGCAACGGGTGTCGACTTGACCGTCAATGATGTTAGTTTCTCGTACACCTCGAGCTCAGATGAAGCACGTTACCGCATGTTCTCCTCGAACCATCCGATCCCATTGTTCAACCGACCCGCAGAGTTGTACGTCGTTGACACCGTTGTTGATGTGCCAATTTATGTGGAACTCACCATCGAAAATCTTGGAACCAATCCGTCCGGTACCATCGATGTTCAATTGAAAATTCTCCACGATGAGTACCAACTGTTCGAAATGGTCAATGTGACGCAGCAAATGTCAGCCCTCAATGGAGGCAGTTCGAACAGCATTGGCTTCACGGTGACGCCAACATATGCGGGAAACCATTCGCTGCAGGCCATTGCCACCTCTACGGTGCTCGACGACCAACCATCCAACAACCAATACAACCGTCATTTCACTGTCGCCTCACATTACTTCAACTGTGATGATCTCTCCCTATGGACCACAACCAATGAATGGGGTACAAACTCTGACACGTCCCTTTCTGAAGGAAGTGCGTGCCATGTTGGAAATGGCGAGGCTTCCACGTATGGGGCATCGACCACCAGCCTCCTTGAAACACCAACCATCGACATGTCTGACGCTGTGAACGCCCCTACCAAAACCAATGGTGTGTCGTTTTTCTACACTGGGAGTTCACAACAAGGCGATGAGATGAAATTTTCAATCAAAAATGGGGTATCTGGACAAATCTCAGAACTTGGAACATTAAGCGGTACCATTGATCAGGCCTTCCTCGATGGAGCATCGTGGCAGACGTTTTCGGTTGCCAATCAAGGTGCGACCTCACCCCTCGTACCTGCATCATCGAGTGCATTTTCGTCAGCGACGACCTTTCAGTTTGTCTTCACATCCAATGCGATCGACAATGACATTGGTTTTTGGCTGGATGATATTGTCATTGTCTATGATCAAAAAGTGAAGCCCAAAGAATACGCTATTTCATCAACCGGTGTGTCGACGAATGGAGCCCTGCCTGGTGATTGGGGCAGCGTCGGAATCGCACTGACCAATGATGGAAACATTTCTGATTATGTTATGCCGTCTGTGGAGAACTTGCCAGTTGATTGGGATGTTTATTTTGCTCACGACTCTGGCGTGTCGATCAACACACAAACAGGCGTCCTTCTTGCACCTGGTGAAACCAAAATCATTCACATGAAATTGATGCCTGATGAAAACGCAACAACAGGCTTCAACCAGCTCGTGTTCACGGCGACTTCAAGCCAGCATCAATCTGTGAACACGTCCCTTCCGGTCCAATTCCAAGTCTTACCCGACCGAGAACCATTGATCATTCAACCTGAAGAGCGCCCTTCATGCCCGCCTGGCTACACGTGCCCCTTTGATGTTGAAATTCAGAACATCGGTGATGCAACGGATGTCTTTGATCTCGTTCTCGACCAGTTAGCACTCCCATCGGGCTGGGGTGTTCAATTCTCTTGGGCGCAATCAACATCCATTTTGGTTCGAGCCGATCAGCCTGTGCTTGTCGGGTTGAGCATGACTGTGCCGCTTGATGCTACACCAGACACGGTTGTGTCGTTTTCACTTCAGGCCACATCCCAAAACAACACAGAAAAGTTCCATTCACTCAACATTGGCGTTGCAGCCTCAATGATCAGCGAAGCCTATGTGGGCATGACATCATCTCAAGCATCCCATGATTGGTTCGTTGATGCTGGCGAATCAAAAACCGTATCGTTCACTATTTGGAACAACGCATCTCGACAGGACATCTTTTCCATGACCGTTGAATATGAGCCCAAAGGAATGTGGATGATCGAGCAGCCGTCACGGCCCGATGCGGTGATCAATCCCGGCGGTACGACAACCTTCACTGCAGTAGTGACGGCACCTGATAATGCTCAGGCAGGGGAACAAGCACCCGCACTCACCCCAAAAATCACATCGGAACGAAGCGGCATGAGCATCGAAGGCGATGCATTTGAAGGCATCAAAGTCAGCACAATTCGAAATCTTGGTCTTTCGTTAGTTGATGCACCAGACAAACTGAGACCGGGTGCTTCCAACAAATTTGTTTTCGATCTTGTCAACAATGGAAATGGGGGGCGTCCGCTTTGCTGGCTGCTGAAACCCTCCCATCGACTTGGTCCGTTTCCTACCGCGTGGACGGAGAGAACACCACTGGACCGATTGCATTGAACTCACATCAAGAAGGGACGAATAATATCACAGTAGAGGGCTACATCTACCTTCCAAGCGAGGAAAGCGCCAGTGTGATTCACACCCTCACCTTCACCGTAAGCGACGCTATGGGTGAAGTTGACATCGATGCATCAGATAACTCTGCATCCATTGATACGATTACAGCTTCCGTTCGGATTCCATCGCTTGAAGGTTCGAGTGCATCCACCTATGCTATGGTTGGGACGACCGTCAGTGTTCAAGCAAACCTCACAAACATTGGGAACGCAATGGATGATGGAATCATCGTCAAAGGCATGTATTCATCCTCGCCACCAAACGCAGGCATTGTTGCTTTCTTCTCAACAGGCATTGGCTCCACTTCAAAACCCACCAATGAAGCAGTGGAAATTATGCTAGCACCGAACCAGTACACCCACCTTACGATGGATCTCATCCTCCCACACGATTTGATGTTGAACACTCGGATTGTTGTTTCCTTCGAAGTGATTGCTGGCATGAATGAAGAGCAGCAGCCCTACCAGTTGTCCTATGATGCACTCATCATCGTTGACCAACAACGAAAACTCTCGGGTGAATTAAGTGAACCATCCGGTCTCATTCATGCCACTGGTGTAGGTGTGCCTTTGTTCGTCAACCTTTCCAGCACCTCAAGTCAAACTGAAATGGTCATGCTACAGGTCGATGCTCCAGATGATTGGCAAATTGTTTGTAACGGTGTCCTCGTAGGTGACGAGGGACAAAACCTCTCATTCGAGGCTGGCCACCTTACTCCACAACTCACCGACGTTCCATGCACCCTTCACCGAATGGCCGGTCCACTTGAGGAGAAAGTCAGTTTTTCTGTGACAAGCATTGATGGACAAATCACATGGGAAGACGCACAAGTGTTCACATTTGCTGAACGTGCCAATGATGATGTTTCAATGAATATCGAAGTGATTGCTGGAGGGATGGCAGGTGTTTTAGCCTTCACGCTCCTGCTGACAGTTTTGCTCAGAAAACGGAACGCAGCACCAATTTTTGAAGAGGATGAAACAAAAGAGTTCGTCCCAGAAATCACCCAAGCCGGGCCCCCCGTATCCAACGGACCGCCCGTTAGCCAGGGTACAGAGGGCAATGTCATTGAAACCACAACCACAATGCCCACAGAAGTACCTCATCCTCCACTTCCTGATGGCGGTTTACCAGCTGGATGGACGATGGAGCAGTGGAAGCATTATGGTGACCAATACTTGAACCGGCTCGAAGGACAAGCATGATACATAACCCACATCAGCAAGCATCATGGCCACATACCCTGGAGCTTGGTACGCTTTATGGGTCATGGTCATGATCTTTGGCGTTCTCACTTGGTTTCTGAGAAATTTTACCGAACGAGTCGAGGCAACAAGGCTTTCCGCATTTCTCGGCGTGATGTCCATGTTGACTTTACTTTCATGGACACTGCTCGAATTTTAGGTGATGGAATGGAAATTGCAGACAAAGACGCTCACCATTATTCTGGCATGTACCCGTGCCGTGTCCCTGTTTGGTGGGCAAGGTTTGGAGAGCCTGAACGACATCCAAATCTTGCCGGAGTTACTGGCCGTAAAGTCATCCTGCGCATCGAGAAGCGATTCAATCGCTTTGAGCGAATGCTGGCCAAAATTTTCCGTGCGCCAAGAGAGGTGAGGCGGCCACTTGACCCCATGAACAGCATGCTATGGGAATTATGCAACGGATCTCGGACATTTGAAGAAATTTGTGAGCACATGGACGACGTATTTCAGGAAGATATGGCTCCAGTCGTCGACAGAACAGCGGCTGGAATCGATGCATTGAAGAGGAGGAATTTAATGACGGTCCTCACCTCTGAATTCACCCACAAATGGTCGATTCAACCAGGAGAGGTCCCTGCTCATCAGACGCTCGCACCTTTGGACGGGTCAATGAAAATTGACGCCAGTCTTGTTGACGGTGATGAACAACCTACAGATGAGCCTCAAGATGCTCCAATGGGCGACCAATAACGCTGACGAACCCTGTATCCAACAGGGGCCGTTCCATCAAGTGTCCATGAATCGACAAAAATTCAACAACGGAATCAAGTGATTCGGGGTCGAGTGATGAGGAGTCTACCTCCTTGAACTTTAGATCCTTGCTTCGGATTGCAGCGGAGATCGGTCCATCGAGACGAGAGAGAACATCGTGCAAGACCTCTTTCGAAAGTGGGTTGACCAAATAGAGATGGATGTCTACATCTATATCCGATGCTTCGCATAACGCTGCTGCAGTGCGAGATTTAGAACACCGAGGATTATGATAGAGGACCGTCATAATAGGTCCTCCTCATGTTGATACATTGGCATTTCGGGGTGCCCAAACAAGTCGAAGACCGATGCCATCGCCTCGTTGGGTTGCTGGGGCAGATGCTCGTGCCCTGCTTCGAGTCGAGTCCGATTCAGTAAACCAAGATCCACCGCGGTGAATTTTACGGAGGGATTCTGCATCAACATGGGCTTGTTGGGTCCCAGTATGGCTCTCATAGTTGGGAGCATGATCATCATGGCACCACTCACCAGTTTGACCGAATAAATCCAAGAATCCCCATGGATTGGCCTTTTTTTGACCTACTTCTCGTGTACTTGCGCCCGAATTTCCTGCGTGCCAACCGTAGTCATTCAATTCTGAATCACGATCGCCGAAGGGCCATCTCGATGAAGTTCCAGCACGAGCGGCGTATTCCCATTCTGCTTCGCTAGGAAGCCGCCATTCTCCTGTAAATCCGAGTCGAACTGAATCAACATCTCGTTCATTCAATCGATCAATAAATGCCTGTGCATCCAGCCAAGAAACCGTTTCCACCGGTCGCAATCCTGCAGCCCATCCGTCAGTGAATTTGGAGGGGTTTTCGCCCATGATGCTTTGCCAGTGCGCTTGTGTGACAGGGCGTTCGCCAAAAAAGAATGGATCTGAAATGGTAACCTCGTGCGCCGGTCGTTCCCCTTTTGGCCCGTTACCAAGCGAATCGCCCATCACGAAGGAACCAGGTTCGACCAGAAGGTACTTGCCTCCAAAATCGTCCTCAAAAAAAGGTCGTTGTGTTGACATGGGTCTCAATCTTTCAACATTGTAGCGGCCTTTAATACTGAATCGACGAGCGACTTCAAGCGTTCTTTGGTGGCATCATCTGTCAATTCCCCATCGTCGTCAAATGCTTCCTTGACGTGACCAACTGCGAGTTGTTCTGGAACTGGCCAGGCGTGAAGCCAACGAAGCATGATGCGCATGTGATTGAGGGTGTTGGAATTCTGCATACCACCGAGGGTGCACATCAAACCAACAGATTTGCCGCCAATGTGCTTGTCATAAAGCCAATCGAATGTGTTCTTCATAACGCCTGACATGGTGCCGTGGTATTCTGGAGAGCACACGAGGTAGGCATCACATGAGGAAGCGAGTTCTTGAAATTCCTTTACGTTTGCATTGTCCCAGCATCCATCTTCTCCCACAAACGGTAACGGTTTCTCATTGCAATCCCAAAAAAATACTTCAGCACCGGATTCTTTAGCAAGGTTAAGTGCATGGTTCACCATCATTCCGCTCTTCGATGTGGATCGGTATTCGCCAGAGAGTCCTAGGACTCGAAGGGGTTGTTCGCTCATGGGCCGTCGTCGGTGCCGAAGCATTTCAACATAGGGTCGAAAATAGAACGCATCGAGAAGCAATCCTTATGCGACACACTTTATCCCTTCACACGGGGAAGCACTAATGGACACCGACAACACTCAATCTGAGCCGTCCAATCCAGAAGGTGCAGATGACATGGTCACCGATTCAGTTCTCGATTCGATGGCAGCAGCCTTGGAGTCTGCTGGAATTTCCATGGCACCCGAAGAACCCACACTTGTTCCTGAAAAGCGATACTCTGACGAGGTCATGCGACAAGTTGTTGTCGCCCAAAACATCGAAGACGAAAATGGATTCATCGAGTTTGCAAAAACGATGGATGGGGATGAAAACGGTTATCTCAACAAGCAAGAATTAGTTGACGCTGCAGAAGCATATGCGCACATGAACGCACCTCAAGAAGACGAACAGGCAACAATCGAAGAAGAGGTCGCGGCTTTGCTCCAAGAGGGCGAGGAGAATTCTCGAAATGATAATCCAAAAGAAGCACTCGTTGCTTTCAACAAAGCCATTGCGCTTGATCCTTCCTGCGACATGGCATGGTTCAACCGAGGCGTTCTACTCGAAGCGCAACAAGATGCACGTGGCGCTCGACAAGCCTTCCAAATTTGCCTTGACCTCAACGAAGAACACGCTCCAGCAACGGCCAACCTCGCCATTTTGCTGGAACGGATTGGGGATGAAGTTGGTGCCTATGATATGGCTTCAAGGGCGCTTGTGTTCTTCCCAGGTCACCCGACGCTTACTGAACTGCAAGCTCGGTGCAAGGGAAGCGGTGAATCTGTGGAAATTGAAGAAATGCCTGTCAACGAACCGACTCAAACTTTCAGCGAAGCACAAGTCAAGAAGGTCATGGAAGAAACCGGCGCAACTGACAGAGAAGCTGTCCTTGCAGAAGCCATCCACCATGATGACGGAAATGAAAACCTTGAGTTCAGTGAATTGATGGCGGCTGCAGAAGTCGTTGCAGCAACCGAAGTCGTGGAAGTGACACTTCAAGGCCAACCAGCATTGCTTCATGACGAACCAGAACCCGTGGTCGAACCTTCTGCACCAACCACCGTTGTTCCTGATGTCCAACCCATTCCTGATGCCACCCCTGAACCTGCACCAACCCCCCAAGCGGCGCCAGCGCAGCCAACAGTTGACCTCGACCAACTCGTAGAACAAGCGACTCAGATGATTCGAGCCGGAGCCCCAGGAGATGCACTCAACCTCCTCAAGCCCCATTTGAAAACGATTGGCGCACAACACGCTGGTGCTTGGAGAATCGCCGGAGGTGCAATGGCCCGATTGGATCTCGATGACCACGCCATTGGTGCATTGACGCATGCACAAACCCTCGACCCAACTCAAGCAAGCGGATGGTTCAATCTTGGATCAATTCATCAGCGCAAGGGAGATTCAGCCAAGGCAATTGATGCCTACATGCAGGCTCTCAACGCTCAACCCACCTATCTCAAGGCAGCACTCAAATGCAGCATGCTTTGTTATGAAATCGGTGACATTGAGCGCTACCTCACGGCCTCAAGGGCGGTCATCAACGCAGATCCGTCGAACGAAGTTCGCCACCAACTTGTGGAAGTCCTCGTTGGACTTGCAGAAGGTGAAGCACATGTTCTCGAGGCATCACAAGGCCTCCCGCCTACACTTCCTGAAGGACCACAAATGGCACAAGAAGCACTCGCTTTGCTTGGTCAGGGCGCATCACAACTTCATGCCCGGGCTTATTCTGCGGCGAACGATCATGTCCAATCGGTCACATTATGGCGCTCCCTCATCCAAAGTGACGGGCAGAACGCTGAGAATTGGCGTGGACTTGCTCGTTCACTCGAAAATGCGGGTGATTTAGAAACCGCACAAAAATGTCATGCAAAGGCAAACGGATTGGAGCAAAATCCGGCACCAGAAGTTGCAGCCCCTGCTGCAACGCCAGCACCAGCACCAGCACCAGCACCAGCACCTGCGCCAGCACCGGCTGTGGAACCAGCACCAGATTTCGATGCATTGATGAGCACTCCCGTTGCGGAGCCTGTGATGATGGTCGCCCCAACTCTAACCGGAGCCTTCGCCCCACCAACAAACGTGCCCGTGCCACCTCAAGTGCCTCCCAACCCCGATGATGCCGCTGCTGACTTTTACATGGGTGCACTCGGTCTCAACAATGAACCTCAAGCACCAGAATTCAACACACAACAACCACCTATGCAACCAGCCTATGATGCTGGAAATGATATTCTGATGCAGCCAATTGAAGCGCGACCATTGGTTGCACAACAAGCACCACAACCAGAAGTCGACTTGGCAAAAGCCGCTCTCGATGCTGCATCTCGAGTGGCCCTAACAACGCCGGGAGAGGTCAACTCAATGTCCATCGCCAACCAGGATATCGCTTGGTACAACCAAGGTGTCCAGTTGATTGATGATGGTAAATTCGACAAAGCATTGTCTTCATTTGATCGGGCTCTTCCATCATTCGCTAACGATGATGACATGTTGATTCGCATTCTCAACGGTAAAGGAAATGCCTACTACTATCTTGAACAATACCCGAAGTGTGTAGAAGCATATCACCAAGCCATGCTGATCCGACCTGCTGAGGTACGCGGCAAGACCCTGTACAACATGGGTAGTGCTTACGCAGAGATGGAGCGGTATCCTGACGCAATCAAGTGCTTTGAACAATCCATACCTCGCGGATTGCAACCAGACGAGGTTGCCCGTGCAAGGGACCAAATTCGTCGATGCTCAATCCTTCAGAAGGAACGTGCTCGAAAGGCCCGTCGCAACTGAACAAAGGTGCTGCTATGTCCGAAACTGCAAGTATGGATATTCATGCTCGACTCGTCGAGTGTGGAATGGAAGAAAAACATGCTCAAATTGTGATGGATTTAGCCACGCATCCCCCTTCCAAAGCGAGTGAAGTGGGCAAGCGAATCGGGATCTCTCGAATGGATGCATATAATTCATTGAGAAAAATGCAGGATATGGGGCTCATCAAAGCGACGCTCGACAAGCCCATGCGATTCTTAGGAATTAAAATTGAAGAGGTGTTTGATTTGCTCATCCGCAAGTCGGAGATGGACCTTCGACGAATGCAGGAGCATCTTGGGGAAATGAAATCCGATGCACACTTGGCCCTGCTTTCTCATGACAACGAACATCAGGAACCAAATTTCACTGTGTTGAAGGACCGACATGCCATCATGGCAAACCTCCAATCGATTCTGAGCGAAGCTGAAGAATCCGTTTGGATGATGCTCGGGCATTGGGGAATTTTCCACCTGCGACGTTCAGTCGCCTTTGAGGCAATGATTGAGGCCGTGAATCGTGGTGTGGTTGTGAAAATTTCCACTTCCCTCAACGAAAAAACCGTCAAATTTTTCGATGACTTGGACACTCGGATTGAAGTCCGACACCATGAAGATTTCAGCATCCAGGGCGTGTATGTGGATGACGAAGTTGGCCTTCAATTCATCAACGTAGAAAAAACACCAACAGGGCGAGGTAAGAATGACAGCGCCCTCTTGATTGAATCGAAAGCCTTCCTCGCAGCACAACTTGAACTGATGGTCATACAATGGGGGGCAGGAACCTCCTACAGAGCCGCAAAAGCAAGGCTCATTGAAGGTAAAATAATTGAACCACTCCGATTGAATTTGGGTGAAGGGTCCTATTATGAACGGTTGCGAACCTCCCTTGGACAAAGCGTCGATGGATCGTTAGCACCACCGAATGCGTTCTTACGACGACCAGGAGATCCGATTCCCGTCCAAGAGAATCCTCAGGCTGCTGCGCTGTCCATGCTCGGAATCGACCTTAACGAGGTATTGGGGGGCGTGGGCATAAGAATAGGACAAGAACTTGCCAACAAGTGGAGCAGTGTTGACAGCGATGAGCAATTCTGGTCTCATTTGTCAGAAGAATGGAGTCAACTTGGCATGGGTGAAATTGTCACAAAGGGGATGCCACCAGAATCAGTCGTTGTTCGGAACGGAGGCGCCTGTGGTGGAAAGCCGACCATTGGTGGCATGTTTTGCCATCTCGATGAAGGCGTCTTACAAGGAATTGTGATGGTTCGTCACAAAGTCGATGTTCTCTCAAAAGAACGAGTGTGCACGAGTGACGGAACTGATTCCTGTCATTTTGAGATTCAATGTAAAACCGAGCAGAATGAAGCGGTCCTTTGAGCGCAGGTTCTTAGGCGAGTCTCCCGTGGGAATGGCATGGACTGTGGAACCTGTGAAACCGCTGGACCAATTCAAGTGGTCAAACCTGATGTCGTCGAGGTCTCCTTGACCATTTCTGACAATGCACAAGCTATGCTTGCAGATGCCTTTGGCGACGACCGCTCCATGGCACTTCTTGTCGGTGTTTTATCTGGTGGATGCTCGGGGTACATGTATGACTTGCAAATCATCGAAGAGACAGACCAATCCTGCCAAGAAGTCAACATCAACGGTTTCAGAGTCCTCGTACCCAACGCTTCCAGCCATCTCTTAGATGGTATCGAAATTGATTATGTCGATCGACTTATGGGCGGCGGTTTCAAAATCAACAATCCAAATGCTGACTCCTCATGTGGATGCGGCGAATCCTTCGCATGAGGGAAATTGGATGCAAACGGCCCGCTACTTAGAAGGCCATTTGAGCGTCTGGCGCGGTGCAGATGTCCTCACATTCATTGACGGCCTATCGACAAATCGAGTGCTCGATTTACGCAAGGGCGAATGCCAACAGACGACCTTTACAACCACCACTGCGAAGGTCATCGATCGTGTAGCGCTGTTTCACATGGGAGATTTTGTCGCCTGTGTGAGCCACGCCCCATTTTGGGACGCTCTCCACGCACATGTATCCCCTCGAATTCTGGGGCAAGATGTTTCCATCTTTGACGCATCCGCAAATAATGAATTTTATGTTCGCTTTGGAGATGATGATTCGACGCGAGGGGTACACTCGACAAACGATGGCGTCACAATTGGTCATCTGGAAGGTGGTTATGATCTGATTGTAGCAACTGTTGGAAAGCATGTTGAATCCGAAGTAAATTTGGATTCATTCCACGCATGGAGAATTGAACGCTGTGTCCCATGGCCTGGCTATGAAATCACGGCGAAACACCATGCGCTGGCATGTGGACTCTCGGAGGACGTACACCCATCCAAAGGGTGTTACATCGGCCAAGAAGTATTGACTCGGATGATCAGCAGGAACAAGCAAGGACGAACCTTGTCGATTGTTGCCAATGAGGAAGTTCAACCATCAGAGATTACAACGAAGGGCGCAAGCCGTTCACTGGCGATCATTAGAGTTTAATCAATACCCGAGAAGTTCGGAAAGTTGTGACTTGTAGAAATTTCCAGAGCCTTGGAGAGAGGAAAGTTCCTCTTCACTGAGTTCCAGTTCCAAAATACGCTCAATGCCACCAGCACCGAGTATGACGGGTACGCCAATGTACACATCGTCAAGACCGTATTGACCAGTGAGGTGTGCTGATGCAGGGATCAAACGCTTTCGGTCGTTCAACACTGCTTCTGCCATGATGGCTGCAGCCGAGCCAGGTGCGTAGAAAGCAGAACCTCGCTCGAGCAACTTGACAATTTCTCCGCCACCAGAGGCAGTCCGCTTGCATATTGCATCGATGGTTTCTGCATCGAGAAGGTGCGTGATGGCGATTCCTCCAACCGTGGTAAAGCGTGGGAGTGGCACCATGGTGTCACCGTGACCGCCGAGAACCATTGCTTGAACATCTTCTTCTGAGCATCCAACAGCCTTTGCCACGAAGTGGGTCATGCGTGCGCTGTCAAGCACACCTGCTTGGCCACACACTCGGTTTGCAGGGAATCCTGTGACTTTCTGCATGTGGTAGGTCATCAGGTCAAGCGGGTTCGTGACCATGATGATTGTTGCATCAGGAGCATGATCTCGAATACCTTCACCAACTTGCTGAACAATTCCTGCATTCTTAGCAATCAAGTCTTCGCGAGTCATTCCCGGTTGGCGTGGGAATCCGGATGTCACGACGACCACTTCAGCACCAGCGATGTCCTCGTAGTTGGCCGTGCCAGTAATAGCGCCGTCGTAATTCAAAACTTGTCCATTCTGTGACATGTCGAGAGCCTTGCCCTTTGCAAATCCTTCATAGATGTCAAGCATGACAATATCGGCAATTTTCATTTGAGCCAAAACAAATGCGCATGTTGCGCCAACATTTCCTGCTCCAATCACTGCAATTTTTTTTCGGTTACTCGCCATAGTTGTCCCTTCGTTGTCAGTTCCAGTGAAAGGACCTCCATAAGGAACATGGTTGAAAACCAAGCGCAGTAGGTTCCGAGACGGAATCAACTTCCTTCAACCCGATGAAAAAAATCAGTCTTCATGAGCGAGTTATCTAAAAACCCCCTTCCGTTGGACAAAAACATCCCACACCCACATTCGTGGGGATTGGGCATGAGGCAACAAGATGAAACTCGGCGTACCAATGGAACCTGAAGGCGAAACTCGTGTTGGAATCGTGCCCTCAAGCATGAAGAAATTGCTCAAAGCTGGCTTTGAGGTCGTGATTGAGACAGGTGCTGGTAAAGCAGCAAATTATCACGACGCTGACTACGAAGCAGCAGGCGCAACCATTGGCTCCCGTTCGGACGCACTTGGCTGTGCAAACATTGTTTGCATCCGTTTCCCCGGTCTCGATGGAATTTCACAAGGAGCAAACCTCGCTTGCGTTTCAGATCCATTCCGAAACCCGGAGCATGTCAAAGCGTGCATGAAAGCAGGCGTCACCCTTCTTTCGATGGACATGATTCCACGTCGTCTCTCGAGGGCGCAATCCATGGATGTCAACTCTTCACAAGACAACCTCGCTGGTTACAAAGCAGTCCTCCTCGGTGCAGCCCATGTTCCAAAGGGTATCCCGATGATGACCACATCAGCGGGAACCATTCGACCCGCCAAGGTCGTCATCATGGGCAGCGGTGTTGCGGGCTTACAAGCGATTGCAACCGCTAAGCGTCTCGGCGCTGTTGTGTTTGCATCCGATGTTCGAAAGTCCGCTGCTGAACAAATTGAATCGGTCGGTGGACGTTTCATCGAAGTCGATGGCATGGACGACTTCGAAGACGAATCAGGGTATGCAAAGCCATTGACCCCAGAATTCATTCAGAAGGTCAACGACACCGTCTGTGGTGTTGCAGCCGATGCAGACATCATTGTCACAACGGCTCGAATCTTTGGCCGACCTGCACCAATCACAGTTCCATCGACTGCCGTTCAAAATTTCAAGTCAGGTGCTGTGGTGGTTGACATGAACGCAGATGTTGGAGGGAACTGTGAAGACACGGTTCAAGGCGAAGTCATCACAACCGATAACGGCGTAATCATCGTTGGAACGTCCAACCTCCCTGGAACGCTTGCCACAACCTCAAGCATGCTCTACTCAAACAACTTGACGACCTTCATGACTTCACTGGTCAAAGATGGCGAAGTAATGATTTCGGAAGACGACGACATCCTCGTCGGTGCACCTGAAGGCAGTGATTTCTATGTCAACGGCATGGGTGGTGTCCTCATCTGCAAGGATGGAGAAATACATCCAAAACAAACTCGCCTTGGAGGTGCACTCGAATGACGCCAGAATTCTTAATCGGAAACATCACGCTGTTTATGCTTGCAATTTTCATCGGATTCGAGCTGATTACCAAAGTGCCAGCAACCTTGCACACCCCACTTATGAGCGGTGCAAATGCAATTTCTGGAATCTCGATCATCGGTGCACTCATCGGGTCCAATGTCGCCTTTAAGAACGAAAGCACAGAAATCTCAGGCATCCTTGCGTTTGTTGCAGTCACCCTCGCCATGATCAATGTGGTTGGCGGATTTGCTGTCACCAACAGAATGCTCAACATGATTGCTGGAAAGAAGCGCGGAGGTGCTTGAGATGGAAGACTGGGTTTCAATCGGCTACTTGATCTCGGCCGCTCTGTTCATTTTTGGTCTTAAGAAATTAGGCCACCCTCGAACCGCCCCCTTTGGCAACCAACTCGGTGCCATGGGAATGCTCGTAGCAGTCATCACGACAATCTTGGAGATGCAATTGACAGGCGATGGCGTCATTGATTGGACATTGATTGCTGGAGGACTCATCCTCGGCTCTGCCATTGGATATTTGATGGCAAAGCGCGTTCAAATGACCGGGATGCCTGAACTCGTGGCATTGTTCAATGGATTTGGCGGTGCAGCTTCAGCTCTTGTCGCACTCTCTGAAATTCAAAAGTACATCGGGGATGCTGACACCCTTCCAGAAGGTCTTGCACTCACGGTTACAATGATCGCTGCAGGATTGTCTGCCCTCGTTGGTTGGATGACCCTAACTGGATCATTGCTTGCAATGTACAAGCTCAAAGGCGGCGTGGAGATCTTCGGAAAGTGGATCAAGACCCCAACATGGGGACCAACATGGCTTAACCCGGTGAAGGTTCTCTTGTTCCTATCTGTCATCGTGATGATTTACATGAGCATTGAAGAACCAACCAACACCACTTACATGTGGGGCATCATTGGAGTTTCTTGCCTTCTCGGTATTGTGTTGGTCCTGCCAATTGGTGGAGCAGACATGCCCGTTGTGGTATCATTGCTCAATTCACTCTCTGGAATTGCTGCAGCGTTCACTGGATTCATTATCGGGAATTCTGTCCTCATCATCGCAGGGTCGCTTGTTGGTGCGTCAGGGCTGATTCTTACCTTCATCATGTGCAAAGCAATGAACCGTAAGTTGATCGATGTGCTGTTCAAGTCCTTTGGTGGAAGTGGAGAAAAGCAAGATCTCACTCGAACCAAGGTGGGCTCTGACGCTGATGAAGTCGCCATGATGCTCGATGGGGCACAGAAAGTCATCATTGTACCAGGCTATGGAATGGCTGTATCACAATGCCAACATGCCGTGAAGGAATTTGCCAACATTATGGAAGAGAAGTTTGGTACTGAAATTAAGTACGCAATTCACCCGGTTGCTGGCCGAATGCCTGGTCACATGAATGTGCTCCTCGCCGAGGCCAACGTGCCATATGAACAACTCATCGAGATGGATGAAATCAATGGTGAATTCCCAGATTGTGATGTTGCGCTTGTGATTGGTGCAAACGACACCACGAACCCGGCAGCTCGAAGCGGCGAGGGACCGCTTGCAGGTATGCCAATCATCGACGCTGATCAAGCACGAACCGTGGTCATCATCAAGCGCTCCCTTTCGGTTGGCTATGCAGGTGTTGACAACGACTTGTTCTACATGGACAAAACCATGATGCTCTTCGGCGATGGAAAGGCCATGATGAGTGGATTAAACACCGCAGTCAAAGAAATTTGAATGGACCACTCCAACCCAGTGAGCGAGCATTTGGCTCAAGGGCATGAAGTAATGTTCAAAGGGCTGGGTCAAGTGGGAACATCAAGGTGAGTCCATGCTATCTCGCAATACCCGTCTCCTCATGGTTGGCTTGATGGTTCTCTTGTTCGCTGCACCTGCATTAGGAATGCCCGGTGGACCACCTTGGAAGAACGGTGATTCACTCGTTGTTGAAACTGGTTGCACCTGTCACGGTGATGGTGTTCCTTCGACTGAAGTCGTTGTTTCGATTTCCGGCGTACCACGCTCTTACACACTCGATGAAACGTACACGTTCACTGTTTCGCTTCAACACGCTTCTAACGAAGCTGGAGGTTTCATGATTTGGGATTACAACATGGGAACACTCACACCGGGCGAAGGATCTTCTGTTGTCGAAGATGAACCTGGCGCAATCGGACAAAACGCAGTTGGAAACGACTGGGTGTTTACATGGACCGCTCCAAGTGAAGATGTGGGGATCATTCCTTTCCAACTCGTCGGCAATGCAGTGAATGGAAACGGCAACTTCGATGCAGGTGATGCATGGAACATCCTATCTTTCTCCATCTCTGAGCCTGGTTCTACGACCAATGATGGCGAAGAGGAATTAGCCGTCCGCACCATCAGTGTTGGTGATTACGACAGTCTGTTCGTTGCCGATGTCGACCCAGAAGTAGCAGAAGCAGAACGCCAAGAACAAATTGCTGAAACTTTCTTCGAAGAAGGGAACATCTACTACTTTGCAACGTTCTCCATCCTGCTCATCGCAGCAGTGATTCAGGGCGAGTTCTACCAGCGCAAATTTCGAC
>CM001443.1:1302050-1319642 GCA_000246735.1 uncultured Candidatus Poseidoniales archaeon
CAAATTTGCTGGTGGCCATGAGCACCTCGACAAAAGCCTCGCCATCCCTCAAGGCCTCCGGCGTGGCGCTCTCAGCGCAGGTTTGCTTCTGTTGTTCGCCTATGTGATGGACAATGATTCTGGATGGCAAATCCAACTCACAGTTGGAATGTGCGCCCTCTGGGCAATGTACGGTGTCTACCGAACCATCGAACAGGCACGAGCAGAGCCTGAAGCGAAAGACCTCGTTTGAACCTAATCACACTCCCCACGTACTGGAGGATTGAGGCCACTCCATGACACTGCAATTGGAACGAGACAGCAGGACACATGTCCAAGATCATCTCGATGAATTAACAGGCCGTGTCACCCTAATTTTTGCAGTCATCGTAGGCTTGACATTTGTCTTCTCCACCCAAATCGATGAATGGCTGGAAGTCGTGCTTACCCAAATCGACCCTTGCACAGAGGGATGCTTGAACCTCTATGACCCTGCGAAATGGAGTGCGGTCCGATGGTTAAGCGCAACCATTTCTGCCATTCTTTTCTGCTCACCCCTGATCATTCAACAACTTTGGGCGTTCAGCAACAAAGGCCTGCTGCCAAATGAACGGAGGTGGATGCTGCGCTGGATGATTGGCGGCACCTGTATTGCCTTCGCATTCACGCTCACAACGCTGGTGTTCCTCGTTCCGATGACGTTTCAATACGGGCATGGTATTCAAACTGAAATGGGCTTGAGCGCTCAATACGATCCAGTGTTGATGCTCTCAATTGTGTTAGCAGTAATTTGGACTCAGACGGTCGTCAGTCTGGCAATCTTAGGCATGGCCCTTGCTGGATTTATTGGTGTGCTCAATGAGGAAACTGCAGATTGGTGGCGATTGCGATGTTATGCCCTCGTTCTCATGCTGCTCTATGCATCCCTTCCAGAATTTAGCGGTCTTGCGTTCCTTTTGATTCTTACTTCAATTTTGGTCATTGAGACCACGTGCGGTCGATGGTTCAAGCAACCAGCCCTGCAGTCTGTGAGATCTGTCACGCTGATGGACGATGAAGGCGGTGTGCGCAGGCCCCTGATTGTGGAATGCCGTTGTGATGGTGCTGCAACGCCGCTTCCTTCACCATTGAACATCAATGTCCCAGTCTTACGGTACAACGGCTTGTGCTCGTCAGCGCACGAACGAGAACTCCTGTATGGAGATGCCCTCAACGCGAAAACGACGGATGCGTACATCACCGGATGTTCCTCAAAGCCGCTAAGTGAGGAGTTCAAGCAAAACTGTCGTTCAATTGGCATGCGTCTAAACGGAATGGATTTACTCGAACGGCAGTCCTATCGAACTCAGCCACAACACCGTGCTGATATCGAATTCGAAATTATGGTCGCACAACTTTCGAAGCCATGGCCTGAGTCAAAGCGACTCAACAGAGTGGTGGAAGTGATGAAACGCAATCTTGACGAACACTATGTCTACATGGTCAGCAATGCCTCAATAGCTTGGGGTCAACAACTCAAACCGAATGAGGTCTTCATTGAAATCGCTCAAGAGGATTACGAAGCCTTCACAATAAAATCCCAAGAAATTGGGGCCCACATACGAAACCTCCACCCAAATGCGTGAGTCCGCAACCAAGTGAGAATCGTATTGGTGAACAAACGAGCATCGCAAGGATTGAAACCAAATGGGATTGAGGTGACATCATGAACCCAAGGGTCGGCGTCCCAATATTGGTGGCGCTCCTCTTGGCCAGCAGTTGGGCGTTTACCAATGAAGAAACAATCGACACCTGGGTTCGAGAGAACCAAGTTCAACCAAATGAAACAGACGCAGAGTTGCTTGGCATTCAGACCAACGAACAATGGCTTGTGTTAGTGACTGAATTCCCAGAGGATCGAGCAAGCGAAGCATGGGGTACGAACCAAGCCCAGCTCATGCTGGATGATGTGGCACGATCCTACATCGAACAACTGACTGACCAAAAGACGCAACTGACCGTGCTTGTCCACCCGGATGTATCCCTCGCACCTGATAACGTCGAAGTCTACGGAGCAGACAGCAGCGGAAGTCGAGACACAAACTCTCAGGGTGAATTCTTACCAATGAACTTAGCAGAAGAAGTCATTCGCCAACGAGCTGATGATGTGAATTGGTCGAAGTTCGATTTGGACAATGACGGAAACGTCGACCGAGTTCTGATTCTCCATACAACAAAGGGACAGGAAGAAAATCCAGGTCAAACAAACAAAATCTGGAGTCACTTTACTCAGTTTGAAGAACCAATCCAAGTGACGAACGAACACAGCGTAGGCCACTATACAATGGCGAGTTTGCGAACTGGGTCAAGCGGGATGGGCACAATTCTTCACGAAATGATGCACCAGATGGGTGCATTGGATCTCTATCCTGTTCACGATACGAATCCACAAACGGATTGGCATGGTGTTGGGAATTGGGACATCATGGCAAGTGGAAACTGGAACGGCGGTGGCGTATGGCCTGCCTTAGGCACCTCTGCAACCATGGAATTGATTGGTCTTGAACGGTATTCTACCCTCGATTTGACATGGCCTGCCTCAAGTGTTCAGCCTTGCATTGGCCCAAACATTCTGATGGAAGGGATGAGTGAAGGGGGCAGTGCTTTGAAGATACCACTTGGAGAAAACCAATTCATATGGATTGAGCATCACTCCGATGTTGGTTTTGATCGTCATTTGCCGGGCCACGGCATTCTTGTCACTCAACAAGATCGAAGCATCGGAGATGAAGAACGGAACGAATTAAACAGAGATGTGGAACAACCATGGCTTCGAGTGATTGAAGCTGATGAAGGAAATCAGATGTTGCTGGGAATCAACGATGGGGAAGCAAGCGATTTGTTCACAAACGGATCGAAGTTTGGCGCAGAAGGCGTCCTCATTCGCGACCATGATGGAATTCTCGTGTCGTGGACGGCCCATGTCAGTGGTGAGGAGAACCTCACGATTCAATTCACTGCACCTCATTGCACATCAAAATTTCAAGTAAATGCTCCTAACTTTGGTGCTGTCATCCTCCCATCTGAACCATTTCTCCTTGAGATTGATTCAGGCATCGACTGTGACCTCACTCACAACCTCACGATGACAGATGGTCGCGATGTTGTATTGGTACCAAACACTGTGAGCGTTGGCATCACATCCGTAGCACTCACCTTTTCTTACAATGGCACGGCTAACTCTGAATCACTCATCAGTGGTGTGATTGAATGCGACGAAAGCCGTATTGACCTTTCAAGCAAAATCCTCACCCTTGCACGGATTCCTATCGAGGCGAAGATTGTTGGTACATTGGATGCCTTTGAATCATCGATTGTTCGCATTGCATTACCATCAATTGGTGACGGGAGCCAATCGTTCACAACAGACCTCGACGGGCCAATGTCGAGGGTTGCCACAATCGAAAACCGGGCCGTGCTCAACGGCAACGATTTCTTTGAGATTAAGATCGAACCCAATGGATTGCTCTTGGATGGAATGACGGTGCGAGGTGAATTGGTCTTAATTGACAACAACGGTCACAGATGGACCTACGAACTCGATTACACAGCAGAAGCCAACGATGCCTCGACGCTGGACGCATGGCGCACTCCCGGCCGAATTCTCAGTATCATATGCCTCGTTGGAGCGGTTTGGGTCGGTATGGGACTCATTGATTCAAAGCGGTCGAAATCAACGGTCCAGACGCAACCAGAAGAGCAACAGAAGACTCAACCAGATCTCACGATAGGAAACCCTTCTGAAGAACTGGACCCATGGGGTCGACCTGTGGACGGGAATGAGTGATTAACGCCCTGGAAGCCAACGTTGCATCTTGAGGTAACGGTACGCTGATTCATTTTCAAAGGCACAAACCCAAATTTTGTGAACCCCTTCGGCAAGGCGAACTGACAAACATGCACCGTTCCAATTCACCGGTGCTCGTTCAGATGGAAGGAGCAACCATGGTGCGTGTGCTTCGCCAACTGCCGCATCATAGATCCGCCACTGACTGCCAAATTTGAAACCAGGGCGTAAGACAACGCCACGCGCCATTAAATCGTCATAGAGTGCGAGGTGGCTCGGTAGGGAAGTTTCTTCGAGTTTGGAAGAAAGCCACAATCCTTCCTCATTTCTGAGATGCCGCCCTGAAAGGTGTTCGACGCCAATGGCGCCCCATGGCCATTCACCTTCGCTAGGAATGTACCATCCTTCACCTCGTGGTATTCTCGAAGACCAACCGGTGCGCAATTCCTCAATTTGTTCAGTAGTAAGCGTGGCCCATGTCGCTTGATTGCCGGCCTAGCTGATGATAGGCAGCCGATACATCGTGACATCGAGTTCTTCATCGATGACAAAAAGTTCAGCTAAGAGGCCACGACTTGTAACCTCAGCCGTCCATGCCTCGAGTTCAATCCAGTTCACGTCATCAGTTGTCCAAACCCATCTGACATGCGCAACTGGGTCTTCTTTGGTAAAATTCTGCTCTCTGTTCCATCGGAGCGCCCAAGTAGAAGCGGAAGGGGAAAAGTTCCGTTTCGCTGAAAGGTTCGCTACGGGGACAATGAGTTCGCCACCACTTCGAGCCACATCAAAGGCCACGGCGCGAGCCACCAAGTCAGGATCGGACTCAACGCTCTGTGCAAACCAATCCTCGGAAGGCAAAGGAACATGACGGTGCCAATGGCAAAACAGAATTTCCTCACTGGTAAGATAGATGCCACCTTCAGTTTCCGTTCGGCCAATGGCGCTCTTTTGATGGAGCCTTGAGGCGAGGGGAGCAGGAATGTACCACTGACCGTCCTTTTCGAATGGTGCCTCGAGCGGTACACCCGGGGCTTGATTCGGCGTTATTGGAACGCCAAGTGGGCGCGTGGTTCGCACACGAGGGGTGAAGGTTCGCTTTTGTCGCCCCATGGCCTTGCGTTGTGAACGCTTCATTTGAGTTCGTTGGTCAACCGATTGTCCTATGTGCTACCGGCGTTGACAACGGTCTGGGGAGCACATTGGTTGACGGGTATCTCGGTACGCTCACGACCGAACAGCGCACATTGCTGCACCTGCTCGACCACCGACTTCCAGAAGGTGAATGGGAAGCGCCTGCAGCCGTCTCCCAAGCTGGCATCTCTGCCGCAATCCATGTTCAGCGAAAGCACGTACCTCGAACGTTAAAGCGATTGGAAACTCGTGGTGACATCATCAAATCGAAACGACATGTTCCCGGGAGTAAACAACGACGCCAAGTGTATGGCTTGTCCCAAACGGGGAAAACGACGGCAGAAACCCTCCGCACCACAATTCTTGGCCAAAAAGTTCGCTGTGATGGGGAAATGAAGACCCTGCTCGACCTGAGAAAGGGTGGGCAAGCCACGCTCGACCTCCTTTCGCATATTGACGAAGGGATGAATTATCACGAAAATCCAGTCGTTTCTCCCGTTTCGAACCCAGAAGGTGTGGCCTCGCTCGACGCACAGGCTGGTGAACATCTTGTCCGCCGTTTATTCGCCCGTGCATGGGAAGATGGCAAGATCACGAAAGATGAGCAACACCTCTTGCAAGAAGTGGTTGAGTTCCTTGGCATGCACCCTGAACGTGTTCGACGACTCTCAAATGAGGCGAGAAGGGAACAAAAGGCACCTCCACCCGAGGAGATTTACCTCGACATGCTTCGACAGGCATTGATTGATGGTGAATTGGTTGACGATGAAATCCGATTGCTTGAAACGGTCCGAACTGCCTTTGGCTTTGATCGCCTCACACACGATAAGCTTCTGGCCGAAGCAAAGGTGACACCTCACCGGTCGGAAAATGTGGAAACATACAGAAAGACACTCGAAACTGCGTTGATTGATGGCGTCATCACTGGTGATGAGAGCGCTATGCTTGCAACCTTGCGTGTGTCACTCAATGTTACAGACGCACAACATGCAACACTCTTGGCCGAATTACGAGACGGCGTGAATGAATGAGGAGGAAGAATCATGGGGATGTCTGATGAAGAAGTTGAAGTTCACGACCAATTGACCAATTTGAAAAGGGAACTGAAGGCAGTGGATATGTCCAAAGTTGTTCTCATTGGCGATGTCATCATGGATTGTTACATCCATGGTTATGCAAATAACCTCAACTCACGCGCTCCCGTCCCAGTGCTCCGCGAAACAATGCGCGAAGAGGACGTTGGTGCGGCGGCCCACGTTGCCCGAGGTCTCAATTCCATGGGATTACAGAGCCACTTGTTTGGCGTGGTTGGTGATGACCGAGCAGGACTTAGCATCCTTGATGCGCTTGATCACGAAGGTGTCAAAACAGACGGTATTGCGATTGTCGAGGGACGAACAACAACAGTCAAGACACGCTTGCTTGCAACCCGAGAAAGCCTCGTCCAAGAAGAGCAGTTGCTGCTTCGATGGGACATAGAGGAAGACGACCCAGTACCGGAAGAGGCATCGGTCGCCCTTTACAACCAAGCCATTCATGAATTAGAGGACGCAAAGGTTGTCATTCTCTCAGATTATGGACAAGGTGTTGTGAATGATTCAGGTGCAGATCGCCTGATCAAGCATGCCCTTTCCAAGAATGTACCAATCATTGCAGATCCGAAACTCACTGGATTGCACCGAACACATGGTGTGGACTGGATTTTATTCCAAGCCCAAGGTCTCGAATTGATGCGCAGGCGACTGGGGAGTGCCACGGGTGCTGATGCAGCACAACGGCTCATCGACCAACACAGTTGGAAACACCTCGTCGTCCTTTCAGGTGAGGCCGGCGTCACAATTTATTCCGCTGAAGAAGAGACGGTTCATGCACCGTGCACCCTCGACGACTTGCGACAAATGATTGGTCTCATCGATGCGGCTGCCGTGGCCATTGCGGTCGCCATTTCAAAATCTTTCTCGGTTCAGAACACTGCACTTTTGGCCAACGCAGCATGTGAATGCATCCTTGGTGCTGAGCGTACCGAAGCCTTCTCACTAAGCCGAGAAGATCTCGTGGATCGCATTGGAGAGATGACCTGGAACCTACAAATTTCCAAGCGTTGAGGTGAGCATGTGAGTGCTTGGCCTCGACCGACAACTGCCGACATTGGTTTGCGAGCATTCGCTCCATCGATGATCCGACTTTTTGATGAAGTGACAATCGGCATGCAAAACATTCTGATTTCAGATGAATCAGCGGTGACAAGCGATGGCCTCATCCGCCACACTGCGCAATGGAATGTTTCAATTCCATCGGGAAATCAAGATTATGAGATGCTCTTGGTTCATTGGCTCGAAGAAGTTCTTTACCGGGCTGAAGTTCACCGGCAGTGGTGCGTTGCATGCAACATCATGATTCGTTCAACCGAGGAGCAACTGCAAGCGCATGCCTCCGTGTCATGGGTCAACGCAGATGATGTTCTGCAGGAAGTTGAGATCAAGGCTGTTACAACCCACGAATTGCAGGTGTTCGAAGTTGAAGCTGGAAAAACTGCGGTTTCAAAGTGGGAAGAAGTACCAGATTTCGCTGGACCCGGATGGGTTGCCGACGTGGTCTTTGACATTTAGGAAAGAAGTGGGAGGGCCTAAGGTGGACGCTCGTTCCTCTTGGCCAAGCCCACACACTTCCTCCATCCCGTGACCCCACAGCACTCATGGCCCCAGGTAGGGCTGCTCCGTTCCCGGCCTGACCTGTTCCCCCGGTTATCCAATTACTGTTCCCCTCCGGGACCGGGAACAGTTCTCGGCACCCGAGTCATGTGGGGGCGAGACATCAATGTCCGCGTATGGAAACCAAAAGGCCGCTTTCGCCGCCCAAAGGCGTTCGGTCCACCATAAAGTCGATTTGTGGTACAGGGTACGACTAGCTCCCCACCTATCCCGTCCAATCCTACAACTTGCTCTATTTGAACGCAACCCATGACCAAACATACGCCGTTTCCTCAAAGCAGGTCCTACCAAACTGGTATGCAAACATAGGTGATCGAACAGACAAATGGCAACATTTGCCGATTGAATACCGTTCAAAAAAGCCCACATAGGGCATAACATCGTCTTGCACTGCTTAACTAACGCTGAGGAGGAGCAAAAACAAAAACACAAGCATTGCAAATGCTCCTATTACGATCGCTGTAACCGTTGCCATACCCACCCCTAACCCAAGCGCAGTTGATTGCACGGCTTTTCCAAAGGCACCTTGTTGATTGACAGGTAATTGGGCAGGTTGTTGAATTGGTGGATTGCCCTGAACGGGTCCATCCTGGGCATCATAAGAAACAGCACCAGTGTGAACCTGAGGTACCACATCTTGATTTTGACCGAAATTATATCCAAAGGTGGCGAGAAAGAATCCGAGTGGGAGAAGTAAACAGCAAGATTTGAACATTGTAGGAAAGAAGGTGTTTTGGCCACACCCAAGTTCGTTATATGCAGAAGAGCCAGTATACTCAACTGCACAATCAAACCATAGATTCCACTCAGCAAGCACCAACCAAGTGGCAACTAAACTAATCCCCACACCGACCAACATCATGAAAACTGATTTTTGTTGGTTTGTAAATCCATCAACTGGTTGAGTTTTAGATGGGCCAGCATCAGTGGAGATTGAATCACTGTTGGATGGTTCTGCCTTTCCAGAGGCATCTTGTCTGGTTGAGCAGGAAGGGCACGAAATCATACCCTCATAGCTCGTTGGAACTCGAAGGATTGTTCCACATTTGACACAACTGATTTCATTCATTTCCGTTGGAGCAGGTTCCGAATTACCCAACGGATCACCCTCCTCAGTGGAGCCTGAAAGTTGGACACTTGATGGCGGTGATGACTTTGATTGATCAAAGTCGAGAAGCCGGTCGATTAACACAGATTTTGTACCCGAAAGAGGGAGGCCATTCTCACGGCACAGCCCCTTGAGTTGGATGACTGTTTTGCCCTCATAACCCGAAGCCATGCTTTCTCATGTGACCCATTGGAATTAAGCGTTGAGCCGGTGGAAATGGTTCAAGGATGATTATTCTGATGTTGGTTCTTCTTCGTACTTCGAAGGGCATGAAGTTTTGATGATGTCTGCTTCAAGCACATAGACTCCATCCTCGAATGTGAGTGTGCCTTGGGCGTACACCGTCCGATTGTCACCCAGACCGTTTGAGACTGAGGCATCAGAATAATCGATGCTTAACTCGTGGGACTCACCGTGGAGAATGAACATCAGTGTGCTGTTATCGATGCTGCCATCCAAGACTTCACCACGCACTGCAATTTCTTTCCCAACATATGCATCAGGGTTTTCCATCAAATCATCGACGGCTCGAGTTGGCTCGGGTGCCTGGAGTAGGATGACACCCAACAGGCCAATCGTGATGACGGCCCCAAGAATGAGAAAGCGGGTCCTACGAGCGTACATTCAGTCCCCTCCATACTGCGGTCATTCATCAACCCGTGGACTTTCACGGTGTGCAAAGCCAATCGCCTCGTCAAACGATTCGTAAGGGCTTTGTTGAAGTTTCATTCGAACGCCGTTAACGACTGATTTTGTGAGTGCAGGACCTTCGAAAACAAAGCCACTGTAGGCTTGGAGCAAGCAAGCACCTGCGCCAATCTTTGCCCATGCATCCTCTGCGTTGCTAATTCCACCCACACCAACAATTGGCCATTCCCCGTTGGTCAGTTCATAGATTCGATGAATCATGGCTGTCGAACGGACGTTCACTGGTGCACCACTCATGCCTCCAGTTTGTTCGAAGATTTTTTTGTCCTTGTCAGTGGTTGCTTGGGGACGCTGAATGGTGGTATTCGTTGCAACAATGCCATCGCAACCGGCTTCACGGGCTGTGTTGACAACCGCAACCAATTGATCATCAGACAAATCTGGTGCAATTTTCACAAGGAGTGGTTTCACACTGGTTTGGTGTTGCTGCGACATTGTCATGTTCACTGCATTGCAGGCCTTAACAATCGATGCCAGTGCATCATCATGCTGTAACTCACGTAAGTTCGGGGTGTTTGGCGATGAGACATTGATCACAAAGACATCGCAATAAGGCCACAAACGTTCCATGGTCGTTGCATAGTCAGCGGGGGCCTCGATCAACGGCGTCAGTTTGGATTTTCCCAAATTCGCCCACAATGGGACTGAAGGTTTGCCGAATTTTGAAATGTGCTTTTCGAGTTGTCCAGCTATGTTCTGAGACCCCGGATTGTTGAACCCCATGCGGTTCACGAGTGCTTTGGAAGTTCCGGAACGAAACATCCTCGGCTTTGGATTCCCACCTTGTTCCAGCGCAGTCACGCCACCAATTTCGATAAAGCCCAACCCAAGAGATTCCCAACCACGAATGGCCTCCGCCCGCTTATCCATTCCAGCTGCAAGTCCGAATGGTGTCGGGTAATGAGAACCAAATCGTTGAACTGGAAGCGACTTAGGAGAATACATTCCGCGAAGTACGCTTCGAGTGACTGGGTTGCTGCTCAAAACTTTCAGGCCAAGAATGGCACGACCGTGGGCTTTCTCAGAGTCTTGAACGGCAAGGAATGGCCGACTCGTAAGCCTGTAGCCGATTCCCATGTATGATGCCTCGAACCGACATCCTTCAAGACTTCGGCCTGTTGGGGTGAAATGTGCGGATTGATGACCAAATGTGGCCGGCCGTTCGCGAGGCTGCTCGGAGACTCTTACGTGAGGATTCGCTCATCATACGAACGCCGGCTCGGTTCGTTGAAGAAATCGATCGACTCGTCCTCATGATGGGCGATGCACAACCATCGAGGCTTTCATTCCCATCAGTCATCGAGGTAGAAGCCCCCTTCATCGAAGTGGAGCAGACCATTGAAGAATCTGCAAAAACAAACCAGATTGTTCGACTTGGCCCGGAAGAGCCCGCCGTGAATGTGTGCTGGATACCGCTTGAAACTGATGACGCATGGGCTGCAATTCTCGAAGCATCTGAAGATTTGTTAGAGGCGGGCTACCCTGGATGTGCTGGATGCGGTGGACCAAACAGTGAACGACCTTGGGATGAAGAAAAATTCAGGCAGAGTTGGTCAACGGGTGAATGACTAAAAAATGCTACTTTTTTGTAGATTTATCATACAGATACTATAGTATCTGGAGCCAAAGAAGGGTATAGAGAGAGTTCAAGTAGCCTCGGCGGTGCGGTATAGAACGATGACGATTGTAATTCTGGCTGAGAAACCAAGCGTCGCCAATGATATTGCCAACGTCCTCGGTGTGAAAGGAAAACATGAGACACACTGGCAAGGTGATGGGATCGTCGTTACATGGGCCGTTGGCCACCTTCTTCAATTGAAGTACATGGATGACTATGATGCCGCCTTCAAAGATTGGAGAAAGACAGTAGACCGCCTTCCCTACGTTCCTGAGACATTCGAATACAAACCAATCGGTGGACGAGGAAAGAAACAACTCACTGCTGTCTCAAAACTGATCAAGGATAAATCAGTGACAGAAATCGTCAATGCCTGCGACGCTGCTCGAGAAGGAGAATTGATTTTCAGAACCATCGTCCAACACACCAAATCTAAAGCCAAGACATCTCGAATGTGGCTTCAATCAATGACCAAGGATGCCATCACAACAGCGTATGAGGGGCGAAGGGATGGTACAGAGTACAATGCATTGAAAGATGCGGCATACGCACGCTCTGAAGCAGATTGGATCATTGGAATGAACGGTTCACGAATCGCAAATTCATTCCTTCCAAGAAAGCGCAATGAACGTGCTGCAATTTCCCTCGGCCGTGTTCAAACAGCAACGCTTGCAATGGTCGTCGACCATGAACTCGAGGTCCTCGCTCACAAGCCCCTCCCGTTCTGGCAACTCAATGCGGATTTCAAAGCCGGTGAAGCTTCATGGAACGCTCGTTGGGAACGAACAAATCACGTTGACAATCCGGATGAACCGGACTACAAACCACACCGAATCGTCGAGCAAGCCGAGCATGACCGTCTCAAGGCCATCATCGAATCAGGCGCCAAGGCTGATGTCGAGGAAACACGAAGGGATGCAAAAGAAAAGCCACCGCTAAACTTCGATTTAACAAGCCTTCAACGTGAAGCCAACAACCTCTGGTCGTGGTCTGCAAAGCGAACACTCGGTATCGCCCAGAATTTGTATGCTGACCTAAAACTCACGACCTACCCACGTACAGATTCCCGTCACTTGCCAACCGACATGAAAGAAGAAATTTCTAAAATCGTCCGTCAACTTGGGGCGCAGGACGATTACAACGACCTCAGTTCCACGTTAATTTCTGATGGATTACAAAACACGGGTCGAAATTTTGATGATGCGAAAGTGAGCGATCACTTTGCCATCATTCCAACTGGGAAGATACCAGACGGATTCACGAGCCAAGATCACAAAAAGTTGTATGACCTCATCGTACGAACGTTCCTTGCCTCATGGTACCCACAGGCTGTTTGGGATGTGCAAAAGCGCATTGCAACAATCGAAAAAGAAAGATTTCTCAAAGAAGTCCGCACCATCAAGAGCCCAGGATGGCGAGCCGTCCGCCCCAAGAAACAAGACCTGCCTGATGGATGGAACACACTTCCCACGAATCCCTGTAAAGCAGATATCAGTGATTTTGAATTCAAGGAAGAGAAGTCGAAACCCAAAGGTCGACTCAAGGAAGCAGGACTGCTCCGTTTGATGGAACACGCAGGAAAGCACATCGAAGACGAAGATTTAGCTGCTGCTCTCAAAGAAAAGGGACTTGGCACACCGGCGACCCGTGCTGACACAATCGAAAAGTTGGTCGATCGTGGCTACATTTTGCGTGCAAAAGGAGGCAGCATCAGTGCAGCCGCTCACGGTATTCGAATCATCGACGTGCTCCGTAGAATTCCTGTCGAGTGGATTACATCACCTGAACTCACTGGAGAAATGGAAGCATCGCTTCTTCGTGTCCAGCGCGGAGACGACCCGAAATCGACCTACATGCAAACCATCGTGAACCAGACAACTTCACTTGTGGAGCGAATCAAAAATCACGACCGAGCAGAGTTGTATCTAAAAGATGAATCAATTGGTGCCTGTCCAGCATGTTCAGCATCAATTCAAGAAACCACCCTCTCCTATCAATGCGAGAAAAATGAAGGACGCGACAAAGGATGTTCCTTCGTATTTTGGAAAGATACGAGCGGCCGTTGGTTCGACCGTGTGACGGCCATGCGCCTGTTGCAAGAGCGTGAACTCACTGATCTGCACGGATTCTTCAGTCGCTCTGGCGAAGGCTATGTGGCGACTGTCAAACTCACGGACGAAGGTCGCGTCGAATTTGTTGGTGGTGGACAATCATCAACTGACGAAAATGATGAGGAACTATGCCCTTGCCCGTCCTGCGAACATGGTACCATCCGAATTGGGCAAACCATGTACGCTTGCGATTACGATGACTGCAAATTCCGAGGTTTGTCAAAGGAAATGTGCAAGCGATTCATCACTCCCGAAGAAGCAAAGGTCATCATGACAAAAGGAAAGTCTGACCTTCTCGAAGATTTTACCTCAAAGAAAGGCCGACCCTTCAAGGCCTTCTTGATGATCGAAAACACTCGCGTAAAATTCGACTTCCCGCCACGTGAGGCCGCAGCTGATGCAACCCGCTTCCCAGTCGTCGAAGGTGTGGTGGCAATTTGTCCCACGCACAAGGTCAACATTGTTGAAACAGAAACACATTACCAACCTGAGGAAGGCTCTGTTGGGTGCAAGTTGCAAATTGCAAGAGAGATCTCCAAGCGAGAAATCACACGCGAAGAAGCAAAAGAACTCATCGAAAAGAAGACACTCGGTCCTTTTGACAATTTTAAGTCAAAGAAAACCAACAAAGACTTCTCATCTTCTATTTACATCAAGAAGAACGAGAGCATTGGTTACAAATTCGCCAAACGCTGAACATCGAAAACAGCTGCAATCGCAGCAGTTCTTGAGCGAAGATTCATGGGTGTCGCTCCGTTGTTCCAAACATGCTCGACCGCTCTTGGGACGTCATCATCGTTGGCGCAGGGCCGACAGGTGGGCGAACTGCGACCCATCTCGCATCCTTAGGGCATTCAGTCCTGATGCTTGAAGAGCACAGCGAAATCGGCAGGCCATTCCAGTGCGCTGGCCTTGTCACGCCAAAAGCAATGCATGAAGTAGCGCTTTACGGCTCGGTCCTGCAAGAAATTGATGGAGCGCGTATTCACGGTCCAGATGGCACATTGGTGCCGGTTGGCACCGATGGTAAATTGCGAACGTATGTTGTCTGCAGAAAACAATTCGACCAAGGCGTGGTTCAGCAAGCCATGGAGGCCGGTGCCACACTATCGCTCCATTCAACTCCAGTTAACGCCGTGGCAACTGACACAGGCGTGGATGTCGAGGTCAACATCAATGGTGAACATGTCAAGATGCGTACAAAGTTACTCATCGGTTGTGACGGAGCCCACAGTTGGACAAGGCGCCACTTCAAGATGGGGCGTCCGAATGAGATGATGATTGGTTTCCAAACGGAAGTACAAGGCTATGAAGGCAAAGAGCGATGGTTGGAAATGTACAGCGGTTCTGCCATCGCACCGGGATTTTTCGCTTGGGTGATCCCCTCGGGATTTGGAAGCCATCGAATTGGGGTTTGGTCAACGCCCGACAGACTTGGTGGTAAAAGCGTGGAGCAATGCTACGAAGATCTGTTGAATCACGAAATGTGGAGTGACCGGTTTTCGGAAATAACCGAAACTGCAAGGTATTGCGGTCCAATTCCCAGTGGTATGGTTAAGAAAACCGTGAGCAACAGGGTCATGCTTCTTGGCGATGCTGCTGGAATGGCTAAACCAACCACAGGTGGAGGTATTGGCCCAGGCTTCCGCCAAATCAAAGGCATTCTCAAACCGCTTTCCGACGCGATTACATCCGATCAACTGTCGGAGAAGCAACTCCAAAAAATAACCAATAAGCATTTCATGGCAATGAAAAAAGATCAGGATAAAGCACGGACGTTGAGAAATCTGCTCGTCTCTGATACAACTGACAAAGAACTCAACAAGCATTTCACCAACTTCGCACGGGAAGATGTTCTTGAATTAATCAACGAAATCGGCGACATAGAAAAGCCAGTCCCCCTCGGCATAGCGCTGATCAAAAAAGTACCAGCATTTCGACGCCTTGCACTTCGAGCAGGTACGAAGTTGATGTTCCGTTAGAGGGTTGCTCATGGGACAAATCAAACTTGAGCAACGTGTGCGATACCCTCCGTTTGAACCCGGCAGGTTTGCCCCTGAGACCTTGCCAATTGCGACATTCACCACTGAAATTGCCGAGGATGTGGGTCCCTCCGATGTCGTTGAGTTTCTTTCTCAGCAACCACCGAGTTTCCAACTGGGAACTGAAAGCAATTGGTTGGTCGAACAGCGTTACATATTCGAGAATGAGGTTTTTGACGATTCGAACATCAAGCGAAAGAACGAGTATATCGAAGAAAGAGAAATTCCTAGAATTGTGAAACGTCATCGCCAAGGTTGGTACCTCACACCAAATCCCATCCATAAAGCGATTCGACAATTCATGTCGTTTTCAGTCGTCGTGCTCCTGTTAGCCTTGGCCTATTTGTTCATCGAACCAATCTTGAGTTCGATGGGCATTCCAGGCATAGGAACGGGCACTGTTCGAATTGGACTTCTCGATTACCCGGCCCTTGCAATTGTCGTTGTCCCGCTGCTGTTTGCACCTCTCATCCTACGTGTGGCAGCAAATTTCGTCGATTTGGTGTCGCAACGATCGTTTCTCAATTCAGCGCCAGTCGACCCCGTCATTCAGTGTAAGGGCGTACCAACAGCTGGTCAGTCTCTCGCATTAAGCGTTGAATTCAAAGAGCGCCCGGAGAATTGGAAGGCCATCGATGTAATGTGGCGTGTCGGCATATTGTCGCCTGCTAGAGAAGAAGTCTTTGCAGCCTTGGGGCGTTCGACAGCCTCACAGCCTCCACCAGGCCTTACGACCTCCCTTCCGCATCACTGGGAAATCGGGCTTGATGATGGAACAGGAGGCGGAGAAGAATCCCCAATGGAACATCATGAAGTGAAGGGTGGCCTTTTTTTGCGACCAATGCGAGTTATGGAATTTGGTGGCCGCCGACCTTGGGTTTCAGAAACAATGGAATTGGATGCCCCGCCCAATCAATGGCCGGGCACAGTTTCTACCTCGCTCATTCGAATTCACTGGGAAGTGATCATCAGGATCGAGCGGGAAAAGGGCGGTTCGCTCATGTATGTCCAACCTCTAACAGTGGCTCACCCTACGAAGCCTGCAAAGATTCAGTCACTCCCTACAAATGATGGTCGCACTGAATCGAATCAACTTTGAACACGACACATTGAAAGACGGCCCCGGATAAGGCCATCCATGAAACAAGGCGTGCTTCCAGCCATTCTTCTCGTCGCGTTGCTTGGCTTTGCAGGGTGCTTAGGTGCGGTTGAGCCAGAGGTGGTGGAGGAAATTGAAGAGCCCGTGTCGCTCGAAGCACCCCTGCTTAATTGGCAATCACCGGTTGAAACCATTGGCCTCGACGGAACACCAATCATACTGCAAGTCACCTACCAAGGTGAAGGATGGGATCTTACTCCTTCGATCGCCACCCCGGAATTCAAGCAAGTAAACGCCTACGGGTGGTCGAAAACTACGACCGGATATGCTCTCGAATTCCTCCCCGCAATGCTTGGAAACTACACTGTAAGTATCGCCATCGAGCCGACGGACGCCGATTCAATTGCACCGACGGTTGCTACAATCACTCATACAATCGAAGTGATGCCACCTGAAGAATTGGCACCTGTGCTCACGGCACCCGTCCGTGAGGTTTTGGAAGAACCAAACCTCCTTTGGTTTGAAGGGACCTTGACGCATGAGGACATCGATACATGCACCATGGGGTATTCAGTTTCTGACGGATCCTCCGGTAGCATCGTTGTGAAAGAAGATGGAACTTGGAAGGTTCTTCTTGACTTCACGGAAATTGAAACCACGATGACAATCACAACTTCGGCAACATGTGGACAATTTGAATCCCTTTCAGACACCACTGGGACACTGGTAATTCTCGAAGGAGGCGGCGCAGATGCTGATGGAGACAGTATCCCTGATTCAAGTGATCGATGCCCAAACGGAATTGGTGAGGCAGAAGGTTGGAAATCAAATGCAAACAGCGACAAGGATGACGACGGCTGCCGAGATAACGACGAGGATGACGACGATGACAACGATGGCGTGCTGGACTTGCATGACCGGTGCCCTGATTCATTGGGATGGATTTCCACTCCCGATGCTGATTTCGATTCGGATGGTTGCCATGATACGGATGAGGACGAGGATGATGACAATGATGATGTCCTCGACGTCGATGATGCTTGCCCTTACGGTAGGGTCGGTTGGGGCTCAACCTTGTACACTGACTGGGACGGTGATGGTTGTTTGGATCTCGATGAAGACGACGACGATGACAACGATGGGGCCTTGGATGGAGACGACCTCTGCCCCAAGGGATTCACATCATGGACCCGCAACCCACAAACTGATTTCGACGATGATGGGTGCGCAGATGCATCTGAAGACGAAGACGATGACAA
>CM001443.1:1319658-1321548 GCA_000246735.1 uncultured Candidatus Poseidoniales archaeon
TGGATGTGTGTGAGGGTACGCCTGTCGGCCTTGAGGTAAACGAAGTTGGCTGTGCAGACATAGATACAGATGGTGTGTCAGCCAATAACGACCTTTGTCCAGACTCGCCGGTGAAGTGGACCATCGATGCTGATGGCTGCGCCATTGTTCAATCACCTGTGCCATGGAAGACTGCTTCCAGCCTTAATGGTCCAATGCAGACTGTGCCACATTTCTCCATGCCTACGCTTGATGGGACATTTTATTTCCAGCAAGAATGGACCGGTTTCGACGTCTATTTCTTTGTCTTCAAATACACAGACAGCTCTGGAAATTCGAATGCAGGAACATGGGGCCAAAGCCCTGGGCCGTTCATCCGAGCGTTACCGGAAAATGTGCATTTGTTCTATGGCTCATTTGATACAACATACCACAATGACGTCCTTGAGAGAAAATCCGCCGTCGAGAATGCACTCAACCCGAATGAAGAGACTCTATGGGCCGACCGAATTCACTACATTGACCAACGAGCCGGTACTCTTTCAGGAGGTATTGGTGACATGGTTTCGAGTTTCAACAATCCCCGCTACATGGGTATTGACCGATTCCAACAAGCACGAGAAACTGGCTCTTTGTATGCTTGGACCTCACAAACCAATGATGCAATGCACCTTATTCATGAGCCTCACCAATGGAATGCAGAATTCCCTGTAGAAATCCGTCGAAGTGATGCGGCGATACACGAAGTCACTCTATGGGATTTTGACCGCCACTCAGGGGGTTGGGGCGGTGGGTTTACATCAACCCAAAGTGCTGAGTTCCCTGCAAACCTAACTCAATATGACACCCTCGAAGTATACCATGAACATGCCTGTGACGATCGTGTCAACCGATTTCAAAAGTCAGATGGAACTTACGGTGGTTGCCATGAATGGGATTACGAGGCAAACCTACGAATCTGCGATCGAGACAATGATTCTTCGTGTGGCACCGAGTTCATGCGTTGGATCACCACATACGGTCGTGAAGGAAAGTGGCTAACTGACATTTCACCCTATCTTTTCATGCTGGAAAATGAAGACAATCGAACCTTCAAGTATCGAGGCGCAAATAAGGGAGATTTGACAATCACCCTCTTGTTGAGTGATTGGGATTCAGGAGAACGCGGTGAAGACGCCGTCTTTGCGTTCACTGGCGGCCAATTTGATGGGACGTATAACAATGAATCGAGGTATAACCGCCAACTCAATTTCACTGTGCCATCGTGGGCTACCAAAGTTGAGATTGTTGCGACCATCACCGGGCATGGCTTTGGAAAGGACAATGCAAATTGTGCAGAATTTTGTGATCACGAACACCATTACGAAATGAATGGATTCTCGACCTATGAATGGCATCCTCTCGTGTACTCGAATGAAGGTTGTGAAAATGAAGTATCAAATGGAGTCGTTGCCAACCAATTTGGTTCGTGGCCATACGGGCGTGCGGGCTGGTGTGCTGGACAAGATGTCAAACAATGGACCCATGACATCACCTTGTGGACTGATTCCGCAGGTGGAAACAATCACCTCACCTACCAAGGTCTGTTCAATGGTCAAGAATACGTACCCTCCGACGGCATTGGAAACGGGCAACGAAACATTCACGCTGAAATTTGGGTTGTGTTCTACAACACAACGGCCTGATGGCCTTCACAATTGGGATGGCACGGGCGCCGGGATATCTGCGTGGTCCACGTCGATCATTGGCGTTTCGAGGAACACGTAATCGCTGTCTCGACGCTGGGGTGCAAAGCCCGCTCTGTGTATCACGTGCTGGAGTTCAACTTCGCTGGCGCTAAATTTTGTCGTTCCAGAGGCAGAAACAACATTTTCTTCCATCATGGTGGAACCAACATCGTTGGCACCACCA
>CM001443.1:1321565-1325573 GCA_000246735.1 uncultured Candidatus Poseidoniales archaeon
AAGCGCCATCTGCGCTGTTTTGATACCCATGGTTGGCCACGAGGATTGGATGTTTGGAATCGAATCGAGGAAAAGGCGAGAAACAGCTACGTGGCGAAGGTATTCTGATGAACCAGCACCAAGCAGCACCTTGTTTGTACCTCGGTTCCTGCGACCAAAACTGTTGGTCTCGAGTTGGACTGGCCAAGCAATGAACGAAGTGAAACCAATTCCATGAGTGCTCAGTGATTCATCTTGCAAGGATCTTAACCTGCGCATGTGTTCGATTCGCTGCTCGTTTGATTCGCCAAACCCAATGACATTTGTGGCACTCGTGGTGAGTTGCAAACTTTGTGCCTCTTCCATCACACGGAGCCAATTGGCAGGGAGTCCCTTTTTAGGAGATACATCCTTTCGCACATCATCCACCAGCATCTCAGCCCCACCGCCTGGAAGGCCATGCATGCCAGCAGCTTTGAGGCGAGTGAGGACTTCCAGCGTCGTGAGTTCGCTCACTTCCGCAATGCCCTCAATTTCGATCGGACTAAAGCAATCAATTGCGATGCTTGGATGGTTGGTTCGAATGTGAGACAGCAATGTTTCGTACCATTCAAAGGGGAGTTCGGGATTGACGCCGCCCTGCATGAGAATGCGGACGCCTCCGATTTCTTCCAGGGCTGCGATTCGACCGGAAATCTCTTCCAACGATTGCGTGTATGTCTCATCGTGACCCGGTGGTCGGTAAAATGAACAGAATTGACAATTAATGGTGCAGACATTGGTATAGTTTATGTTTCGATCTACAAGATAGGTAACCTTTGATGGGCCGTGCATAGCGATACGTCGATTGTGAGCAGCAGACATCAATTGATGGAGTGGTGCGTCGTCATACAGCGTAAGTGCATCCTCTGACGATAGGCGTAGTTCCTCGGCCCTTTCAGCGGTCCAGGCGGACTGTTGTTGCAAAATCGATTCCCAAGCCATACCCTCGCCTCAGAAAGGTTTGCCAGTGATGCTTTCAATTTCTTCGACGGTTTTGGGGCAGGCTGCCGTCAAGACATCTGGATCGTTTGATGTTACGAGGACATCGTCTTCGATTCGTATACCAAGATTGGCGTATCGCTCAGGACAATCCACATCAGGTCGCCAAGCACCGAAATAAAGGCCAGGCTCCACAGTCAACACCATGCCTTCTTCGAGCAACCTTGGTTCCCCGTTTGGTTTGTAAGTGCCGACATCATGAACATCCAAGCCGATCCAATGACCGGTGTTATGCATGTACCACTTACGCAAATCTCCGGTTTCGAGGTCCAATGCCTCATCGAGGGTTTGTTCAATGACGCCAAGTTCAATGAGTCCCTCTGCCAACACCCTGCGTGCTTCATCATGGGGAGCATTGTACGGTAGACCTGGTCGGCATTTGTCAATGGCTGCGAGTTGGGCATCGAGCACCAATTGGTAAATTTCTCTCTGCGCTTCTGTGAAGGTTCCATTGATTGGCCAAGAACGTGTAATATCTGCTGCGTAGCCCCTGTATTCAGCACCAGCATCGATAAGAATCACTTCGCCATCTTCACACACATCGTTATTCTGATGGTAATGGAGAACAGTGGCATTGTCACCGCATCCAACAATAGAAGGATAGGCCCACCCTGAGGTTCCTGCGTAGACAAAGAAGCCTTCAATGGTAGCTTGGAGTTGATATTCCATCCGCCCAGGCTTTGTGTTCCGCATGGCTGCTACATGAGCAATGCTACTGACATTTGAGGCGAATCTCATTTGTTCGATTTCTGCAGGAGATTTGCGCAAACGCAGTTCGGCAATCCTTGCGCTTGGATCTTCGATTGATGTAGGTCCAGTCCCAAAATGCTGGCGTGCACGGTCACGACGTTGCAATGATTGCATGACGAGCGTATCCAAATCAGTGCGAACGCCTGTGCGGATGAGCACTCGTTTCGAAGAGGAGAGCAACTCATTCATCTTTTCTTCAAGATCATTACATGAGTGAGCAGCATCAACTGCCCATCCCTTGAGAGCGCCTTCGACACCAGGGCGTCGGCCCTCCCAAATTTCTTTGAGGGTGTCTTTTGGCTGAACGAAAATCGTTCGGATCCACCCATCATCTGAATGGTGAACTGTGAGGACTGACTCGGGCTCATCCCATCCAACCAAATAGAGCAAATCGCTTTGAGTCCGATATGGATAATGAACATCGTTTGAGTGAACTGCGCTTGGGGAAGAAGGCACGATAAGGAGGTCACCAGGACGGAGTTGAGCAGTCAGGCGGTTCACTCGCCGTGCGTACTCATCAACTGAAATCGGCTCAGGCTTTGAGCCGACATGCTTCAACGCAGCATCGTACATGCTTCTCCCAGACGGCCCACCATCTTCAACCGTTGCCCTCATCCATGCATCTTGAGAGGGAATTTCACCCCGCAAAACTGATTACTTTTTCCTCTGCCATTTAGGCAAGGAAGTTTCAGGTTCGGTTGAACCCATTCTTGCCAAGAGGAATCCTGCAATTCCAATGATAAAGACAAGACCAAGCGTGAAGTAGTTACCACCGAGCATCCCTTCTGAACCAGACACTTGGTCTTGAGGTATCTCAAGGGAAAATACAAGCCTACTTTCTGCTCCGTCATCATCAACGACCACAAGTTCCAGTTCATGACTTCCTGTCGTATTGATGTTGGCAGATTCGAAGACGGCACCTTGGCTCTGAATCAATGTTCCATCGACATACCACTGGTAGCGAAGTGATGACACATCGTTGCTCGTATCCGTAGTTTGGCTTGCATTCAAGACCCATGAATCACCTGATGGCGCTACAAGGACATCGTCTTGCTGGATCTGTAGACCATCAAGGAAAACTTGAGCCATAGGGGCCGCGTTGGTGACGGTAAACGCTGATGTTGTCCTCACTAAATGACCTGCAGAATCTCTTACAAGAAGCACAACGCTCCACTCACCAGCGACAACGGGAAGAAAAGTCACACTCGCAGGTGTAATGAAGGACGCATCGGAAAAAGTCGAGACTTGTCCACTTGGAGAAATCTTCGACCATGTGAGCACCTCTGATTCACCTTCGTAGCCGTCGCTAACCTCGGCTGTGAAAAAGACTTCTTCACCTTCATAAATCACAGCGTCAACGGATGACTCGTCGACCATAGCAAGCGATGCTTGTGATTGTTGAACCGAGCTTGTAAGCACAACAACGGGTGCGTGACGATCCAACTGAAGCGTGTATGAGATTGAGTTGGAGGCCGTGAGCGTCCGATCAGAGAGCACCACTGTAATCTTCCAAATCCCATCATCTAATGTGAGCGTTGTGGCATTGAGATGTAAGTGAAGTTTGTCAGTCAATGTTGAGTTTAATCTCACTGGCTCTGGTTCCTTGAGGCAGACTGCATTTGGCGCTTCGCACACTGTGAACGAAATTACTGAATCATTTAGCGCTCCAGAAGGAGTGATCGCCACGATGTCGATTTCGAGATCACCACCGGCCAATAGGTAAGTTGACTGCAACGGTTGTTGAAGAATAGGGCGATGGTCTGTTTCTCCGAGGTAGAGATAGATGTGTGCCCGAGGTGAATGATGTTCATCGACTTGAGTAATGGTGAGAACGCATGTGCAGTTCAGTTGTGAAACATCGACAACGAGGGTCCAGCTCCACCGCTGTTCCCCCGAAGGTGTCACGCTTGAGAGATAATCGCCAGTGAGTAGAGGGGGAGAGTCTGGGTTGGTTTGGTGATCATGTATACGCCATTGAGCGGCATGAAGAGGCATGTTTGCAGTACCATTCAGATGAAGTAAATCTGTGGAGTGATACCCGTCGATTTGGAAAAAATCCAACTGAAATTCATCAGTTTGTGACCCCGATGGCGCGCCCGAAACGGGAGCAAACGGCATTGTGAACAACAACATGATGACGGAAACGAGCGATGCTCGCGATGCATGACGCTTCCTCATACTGACCTGTCGGACCCCGTTGGTCATGAATCTTAGGCCGATTTGCTCTACGATTCAGGT
>CM001443.1:1325588-1327059 GCA_000246735.1 uncultured Candidatus Poseidoniales archaeon
TTGTGCGAACGGGTCGCACAATTCTCCTTGACCAGGGAAACTTGTAGGGTCCCTCGGATTTGTGTCCCACTTATACTCACAGTAGTTCACGTGACCGTCACCATCTTGATCGACCATACGGTCTACACCGTCAAATGGATCGAACTTGAAGTGGAACTCCCATCCAGTGGCCATGCCGTCTTCATCGTGGTCTTGGTAGTACACTTCAGGACCATCATTCCAATCGTCACCATCTGTATCATTTGTGATTGGATTTGTGCCGTTCTGGAACTCTTCGAAGTTTGTGTAATTCTCAAGGTTATCATAGAATCGCTTGCCGTCTGGTGAATCTGGGTTAATGTTGCACTCAGAGTTTGTTGTATCATTGTAACCTGGGCAGTACTTCTTGATCAAACCAGTACGGTTCAAACCATCGTCGTCAGGGTCTTCCAATCCGTCTAGGATTCCGTCCAAGTCACTGTCAGGCATTGATGGGTCAAGCACACCACGAGCACCGTAGGCGTTGATCGATGCATTGTCGACGATGCCGGCTTCAAGAGCAAGGCCTGAGTAGTAAACTTCCCAGCCATCTGGGAGCATGTCAGAATCAGTGTCGTCATCAACAGGGTTTGTGTTCCACTTGTCCGGTGCTTCAGCGCCGTTTGCCAGTGAGTCGTTATCGATGTCGTACGTGTCGTCCTTGAGCGAGTCAAGCGAGGGGTCTAACGCCCAACGGCCATTGCAACCACAGAATGGATTTTCTGGCATGGCGAAACCTGTAAGGTTCATCTCGGAAACTTGGAACATTGGTTCGATGACGAATCCACCGAGGTTGTTTTGCCAAACATAGCCGCCAGCTTCCATTGTGCAATCACTGTTTTGAGATGGCACGCAACCTGGGCGTTCCCATGAAGAGGTGGCAACCCAAAGGCTGTGAGAATTGGTGTTCTCTTCAGTGGATTTGACCTGCATCTCCCACCCATCGAGCATTCCATCGGAATCAGTGTCGTTAATCAGGGGGTTGGTTGGGTTTTGGAAGGGACGTGGAACGAAGAGAACTTCATTGCCGTCAATGAGGCTGTCATTATCTGTGTCGGAGTTATTGGCGTGGGTAAGGAAGTTGTCCTTGCCAGCAATCACTTCTTCACCGTCTTCCAGCCCATCATTGTCGGTGTCGAACATACAGGGGCTGGTGAAGTAAGCAACGCCTTCCCAAGAGAAGCCAGCGAGGGCTTCGGTTTGGTCGCCAAGTCCATCGCCGTCAGTGTCAGGGTTGGATGCGTTTGATCCACCTGTGCAAACAGTAGCAAATTCGTTGTAATCAGACAAGCCGTCTTCATCAGTGTCGAAAAGTCCAGGGTCAGAGGTCACCCATGTGCGAATGACTCCGTTGTTAACAACGAGGATTTCCCAGCCCATGACTTCAATGCCGTCAATCAAACCATCACCGTCAGTGTCTGGGTTGAGAGAACTCCAGCTGTACTGTGAGTGT
>CM001443.1:1327075-1346914 GCA_000246735.1 uncultured Candidatus Poseidoniales archaeon
TCGACCACTCGTCGATGATTCCATCACCGTCACGATCGCGAGCATTGTATTCCATCAAGTTGGTGAATTGTTCTTCAGGTTCGACAATTTCCATCCATGTGAACAATCGGGATTCGACAGCCATTCCAAGCGATACATGGATTTCGTAAACGTAGCCTGATACCGGAGCAATCATTGGAATTGTTTGTTTGTTCCCACCAGCAAGTGTGATTTGTGCTCGTGCAACCGTGCTGTTTGCTTCGACCCATTGGTCTTCAATTACATCGATGCCAATCACGACAGCCGTGTTCTCGAGGGTCTCATATCGAACGCCGCCGTCACCATCGGCATCCCAGCCATCATGGTCGGGGTCGAGGTCTCCGTTTGCACCGTCACGAGGGTGGAGGCCGTTCGTAGACTCCCAGCCATCTGGCATTCCGTCAAGATCGGTGTCCATGCGCCATGGAGAGGTGAAGTTCGTTGGTCCGAAGATGTTTGCAACTTGGTACTCTTCGTAGTTGTTCATGCCGTCTTCATCCCAGTCGCCGTATCCATCTGATGCGTTGGATGGGCTGAGGGTTTCGAGTGCGTTGTTATTTGGCTCATCGAGCACGTTCGAATAGCAGAATTCGAAACCATCGGGCATACCGTCGCCGTCTGTATCCCAGTCGGATGGTCCGTTGAGCAATCCATCGCCATCCATGTCCATCATGAACCAAGAGCGTTCTTGGTCTTGGAATGGAGCAGCACGGTTGATCGATTCAAGGAGAGGGATGTTGCAGTTTTCACCAACGCCCACAAAGAGGCCGACTGACGTGTTGGATACTTCCACAATGTCGTCGATGAGGTCCATATCAGAGTCACGGGCAGTTGGGTTTGTTCCGAACGCTTCTTCTTCAAAATTTGCCAGTCCGTCATCATCACTATCAAGGACCATGTCACAGGAATGGGCCCCGATGGAATTTGCTAGTTCGTCCCAATCTGCTGCACCGTCTTCTCCGTTGAATCGTGTTGAAAGGGTGTCCTCCATGGCTTGGTCAAGCAAGAGGCAATCCCAGTTTCCGTTGAGTGGGTCGAACAATGTCACATCGCCACCAGGGGTTTGCACCGTCATGGTGTAGAGGGATTCCCATCGATCATTAAGCCCGTCATTGTCGGTATCACTTCGTTGTGGGTCTGTTCCAAGTTCTTCCTCAATCTTGTTGATCAAACCGTCTCGGTCAGGGTCACCGTTTGGTCCTTGGCTTGGATCTGGCCAAGAATCAGTTTCGTTGGCGATGTTGGCGTCATCCGTATCCGCATCGCCCGGATCTTGAAGCAAATCTTCAGATTCACCATTGTCAAGGGGATTAAGACCATGATCGACTTCCCAGCCATCGCTCATTCCGTCTTTATCGGTATCTGGATCCTCGGGATCCGTACCGTATTGCGTGTTTTCCAACACATCGGAGAGACCGTCACCGTCAGTATCGGTCGCGATTCCTAACGAGGTACCGCTCCCAATCAAATCCTCTTCAGCAGCACTTTCGTATCCGCCGAGCCCTTCACTGGTTTGGAAGTAGCCGGATAGACCAACGAAGATCGAGCCAAATATGAGTGTAGAAACAATAGCGGCATAGGCCATTTGGTTGTGATTAAGCGACATAAAGAACACCCCGCACATCTGTGCAAGTTTCCCCACACCATGTAGTGGTTATAGTCCTTAACCATAGATGGGCAGATTTGTGGAATGAAACATCATCCGTTCGTACCACTAATCCTCAGTTGTACTCAAGACGCGAATCAACCTCAAGCAACCAAAAAGCATCCAACCGTTCGAGCGAAAATTTCGAACTTCTACCGTGTCCACGCTCCCACATTGCAACCAACCAGCCAACGAGAAACGGAAGCATTGGTGAGTCGATGAGCTTGAATCGTACACCATGTGGCGATTCCAATGATTCGACATTCACTGGTCTCCCCCAGCCATACGGAGCAAGATAGTGCTCTGTTAGGGTGGACCAGCTCGATGTACCTTCGATGTAAATCGGGCGTTCGCTTGATTGAACGAGTCCTGCCATGGATGCCGCAATCATAAGAAAAACCGAACGATCTCCGTCTGTCAATTGTGGGGTAAGCCAAGCGTTGATGTGTTCAGAATCGAGGGTGTGCTGGTACGCTCGACACGTGTGGAAAAGTCGTGTGAAGGCATCCATGGGGAGAAACGTGACTGATTCCCCTGCAAGAGCCCAACCCCCATTGAGCCATTCGAGCTCCGAAAGAATCGCAACTGAGTCCATTGCTAAGGAAGAAAAAGTACCCCAAGGGAGGACAGGGAGTTCCGGCGCAGGGGGTAAATTCGCAGGGTCTGGAGTCCATTCAAATTGGATGGTTTTTTGTCCAAGTTGTTGCCATTCGGATTTGAACCGTTGTCCTGCTAATTGCTCTTTGCTGGCAAGCGCAAAACCAGCAGCGACCGGTGCAAAAAGTAAGGTCTGTGCTGATTCCTTCACCACATTAAACGAGCCCCAGCCGTAAGTATTCCAACGGCGTTGGATGACATCCTGTTGACGTTTCGAACGTCGAAACCAGCCAACATCGAGCATCGATTTGTGCCTTAAAAAATACTCTTCTTGGTCGGCGCAGGCATTCATGAACTTACGACCGAGAGGCGTTCTTGAACTTGCTTCAAAGGCATGCCACCATGCGTACAAATCGGTCGTTTTCCAGAGAATCCATGGCCTTCCAGTCGAGTCCATTATGCAACCATCAGTCGATGTGAATTCCGAGTTCAAGGCATCCATGTAGCCTTGGATTTTCGACTCAGAAAGGTCACTCATGGTCCTCACTCAGAAAGGATAGCCGCTTTGCTCATCTTCATTGAAACAATATCGAATCGTTTGATGGTCAGCCTTCAATGCATTCACATCCCTCTTGACCATCATTGGATCTTCGCCATTAATGAGAACCCGAGCGTATAGTTTTGCAACTTCTTCCATTTCTCGCAGACCCATGCCAACGCGGGTCAACTCCTGAACACCGAGTCTGAGACCAGATGGAGTCATGGCCTTGGTATCGCCGGGAAGCATGTTCATGTTGGTGATGATCCCAGCGTCTTCGAGCAATCTTGCTGCCTTTGCACCAGCCCCAGAATCCTTGGAACCGTGGCGAGTCAACACCTGGTGAGAGGCGGTATAGCCTCGACTTTCGGCAAGCACATCAAAGCCTTCTGCGGCCAAAGAAGCAGCAAAGTGCTTGGCATTCGCCACAATATCTTCAGCGTATGAAGTACCGTATTCTTCGAACTCGGCCAATGCAATGACTTTGCCAGCAACATGGTGAAGATGGTATGAAGAGCAAACCCCTGGGAAGATGGCATTGTTGAGGCGTTTTTGGAAGGCCGGGTCTTCACTGCTAGAAAGGAGAAAACCACCTTGAGGCCCTGGGAAGGTCTTGTGGGACGAACCCGTCATCACATCCGCACCTTCTCGTAGAGGGTCTTGGAACACACCGCCAGCGATGAGTCCAAGCACGTGGGCACCGTCATACATGACCTTGGCACCAACTTCATGGGCAGCGTCGGCTATTTCTCGAAGTGGAGTGGGGAACAGAAACACTGACTGACCGATTAAAGCAATTTTTGGTTCGACATCACGAATTAGAGCACATGCCCCATCGACATCCGGTTCCATTCGATCTTCGTCCCAAGGGTAGGTGGAGAGATTGAGATCACGGAGTCCCACAGCACCCATTCGAGCGTGAGAGATATGACCACCATCGGCCGTTGAGACTGCGGTGATTTTGTCACCCGGCTTTGCGAGTGCTTTGAGTGCCCCAATGTTGGAAACGGTTCCCGATGTGGACTGAATGTTGGCAAACGGTGCGTTGAACACTGACTTCGCGAGGTCAATGCCGATGCTTTCAATTGTATCAAAATCATCGCAGCCTTGGTAATATCGCTTGCCAGGTAGGCCCTCTGCATATCGACCATGGAGATCGCTTGCTACAATTTTTTGAACCATAGGAGATACAATGTTCTCTGAGGCAATCATTCCAAGTCCGTTTCGATAGAGATCACCACTGTCAGCAGCGGCTTTCATGACTGCATTTGCTTTGTCCAAAGTTGACGCGCTCGGTGTCCATGAACCATGTGTTCTGCTCATGCTCTGCTCACTTGTTGGTCGGTCTTTGAACCCATTGATGTGGTTCGATGACGACTGTCTCAACTGAAATCAATGGAATCGTCCTTTTCCGACTCCACACCAGGGCGAACATTCGGACCAGTTGGTTTGCTTCCTACCTTGACATTGCTCGTTTTTGGTCGGCTTTGAACACGCTCAGAGACCCTTGTGTTGGTGGGTATGCCCCGTTTTCCAAGGTTCACATCGGTTACTGACTTTGGAGATGCTGTTTTTGCCTTGGCTTTTGAAGGAGTGGAGGGGGAATTCTTCCTCGAGCGTTGCTGTTGTCGGCCACGATACGCAGGTTGACCAATCAATCGTTCGAGTGCTGGAACATCTGCTCCTTCTTCTTTCGGCCGTTTGAGCCACCATCCATCGCCAAGTGGCTGAAGCCGAGGTGGTCGAGACTTTTGGATGGATTTAGATTGACGCTTCAGTCGTGCCTTAACAGCCTTCTCGGTGTCCTTTGGAAGGCGAACACTGAGCCATGCAGGCAGCCCAATATCAAGCACAACACCGTTGACGGTAACGAGCATACCAGACAACAGAAGATGTGTGCCGACGGGAATGTTGCCACGCTCAGGTTTGACCTTGAATCGCTTCATACGTTTGGCATAGGAAACCATCCCTTTCTGATCACGATGGCGGATGACACGGCGTTGCTGACGTGCAAAGCGACGGGACGCAATGTGAACAAGCAGGAGGGTAAATAATACGAGGATGCCAGCAAGTTGACCTTGTTGTCCATAGACGAAAATTGCTAACACAATCCAAGTAGGACCCAACACGAAGTAGTTGTAAATAACATTCAGCCAACCAAAACTGAACCGTGGCGGCATGCCACGGCGCGTAGCTTCATGAGCAGCAATTAGGACATTGGCATTAATCGCTTCATCCATACCACCCTTCACCACAAGACCTGCGACTGGGTTCACTGGAGCCTCATTGATCCACTGGCGAACTTTTCGACCACCGCCGACCGCAAGAGCCACTTCCAATTCTTCACTGTCAACGGATTGACCGAGAATGGCAGCGAGCGCGAGCACGCGAGGGTCTTGGCCATCACTAACTTTGAGTTCTGACAATATGGAACGAGCACTGTGCCAATCCCCTTTATCGATTAAGCAGAGTGAAGCGGCGATTCTTGGTCGGACACCGAGAGGTTCTGCTCGCACCAGTTGAAGTGACAATTCCAACGCCTCGTCGTGTCGACGTTGAGCGCGCATCAAACTAACCATCGAGAGTTGAGCAACATGGGTCAAGCGGTCGTTGTGAATCGTTTGGTCAGTAGGGGATGGTTGCCAACCACGGAGCATACGCATCAAGATCTGAAGATGGTCGATGCAGGAATTGTTCTCCCAATCCCAGAAATCATCTTCTTCAACGGTGCCTTGCCAGGGATCCAGCCACTCACAAACAAACGCCAATAATTCAGGTTCATCATATCCTTCAGGTTGTTGCAAACCGTGGAGTGCTTCTCGAGCAGCATCCAAACGCCTCGAAGCCATGTGACCCACTGCCACAATCATTCTGCAGATGTCATCATCTCCACCAGCTTGTGCAAGCACTTTCTTGGCTTCTTCAATGGCTTTTGGCCACAACCCACGAATCGCCATTTCCCACATGTGGGCTCGTGCCTTTTCATGGCGAATCAACGAAGGGTCTCCCTCAATGGAGCGGTTTTGGAATTGAATCAGTGCATCGAGATCTTCCGCAATTGCGGCCTCCTCCACGAGGGTGCGCATCCAATCGCCTTGTGCAAAGGTAACAGCACCTTCCCTGCGTTCATCTGGATTCAAGTCAAACCGCAATGAACGAAGCGAACGGAAACGAAGAATCGACAAGGCCCATGTGAACAAAAACACGGCTTGGCCAAGTGCAATAAACATCCATGTTGCTTCAAGGCGAGCCCGCTCATCAAAACCAAACCGATCAGCCTCCAAGAGGTCAGTGAATGGCATGAGTGAGCCGAATTCTTTGTAGCATACCAAAATCAACAGCAGAACCGTGTAACCGGAAAATCCAGCAAAGGCGAACGTCAATTGCCTCGATTGGGCTTCCACCTCCGTACGAATTTCCCTCGGCGTATCGAGGGTCACACCAAACAAGCCACCAAACGACTGCCCACCGAGGACCAAGTTACGAGTTAATTCGAAAATGAACGCCAGTCCGACAATTGCAATGTTCATCGAAAGGTAAAGCGAAAGGAATTGAGGTAATTCTTTGATGAATTGCCATTCAAAGAGAATTTGGGCAATGAGGTCAACGCGTTCAAAGACCATGTAACCAAGGACACCACCGTAGTTGAGAATATCGAAAGCTCGCTGTTCAGGAACATCGTTGAAGAGAATGTGGTACACTGTGATGATTCCATTGAGGGCCGTGATTGGCATGGTGAGAAGGAAGACCACCAGCAAAAGAGAAAACAAACGGTTGAGGAATCTGGGCTTATCAGGATCAATTGGATTTGCTCGACCGTTTGCGGTTCGCCACTTGTTGATCAGAATCATGTTCCAAGAGGCCCCCATGATTCGACCATAGGCAAAGATGGTTGGTGCCATGAAGGTAAGCATGGCGGCTGCCACCCAAATAGGACGGATTGTGGCAGCACCAGTTGATTGGGAACTTCCATACAAGACCACCGCAAACGTGGCCCCAAGGAGAATCAGAAGAGTGGTTAACCGTCGAACGAATTTCACGTAGCCCTTCGATTTAGCCGAGGATTTTCGAGTGCCAACCAGTTGTGCATTCAAAGTCTCCCAAGGTGAAATGAACACCGGAATGAGAACCAAAACTCCGATCAGGAAAAGATTCGGCAAGAAATAAACATCTGCGTCGAACAGTAATTCAGTGATCAACAGGAGAACACCTGTCATGCCCATCACGTAGAGCCCAACGCCGAATGCAGTGCCACCCTCTTGTAGCAACGCACGGGCGTCATCGACATCTCTTGTGATTCGGTGTACTTCATACAGGTCATCATCAATTTCGAAGGCGACTTGGAGGTTAGCCAATTGGTTTGGAATGAACCAACGCCATACGGGAATAGCAATGGCAAACGCAACAATCGCCGGATAGAAGTACTCGAGACGGAAATCGCTTACGTCTGTAACGCTCGCCGCTGCCGCTTGAGGGAGCAGTTGAATCAGGAAAATGGAGGAAAGCAAGGCCAACCTTACCTTACGAGCCTTCCCATTCATAACCGAGCGTCACACCAATCAAACATCAATACATCGGCGACGTGACACTAGCGATGACGGATTAAGAACCTCTCAATTCGGTCGAAGACCTCGTTGAGTACGCCAACCTCGGGAAGGTAAACAATTCTGAAATGTCCACGGCCGAGTTCTGGAGAGAAACCACTTCCATGCACCACGAGTACATGCTCTTCATGGAGCAAATCCAGCACAAACTGCTTGTCATCGAGTGCCCACTTTTCATCGGTGAGTTTGACAAACATGTAGAATGCGCCACCCGAGGATTGCACTTCGAGGCCTTCAATCGAGCGAATGCGTTCCACACATATATCCCGTTGCTGCACAACCTTTGCCGCATAGCCCTTCATCCAAGAGCGATCTGATTCCAAACCAGCAAGATAGCCGAGTTGGGCTGGTGTTGAAGCACAAAGGCGTGAGCGGAGCATGCGCTCAATTCCATCGCGAACCAACAACATTCGCTTTGATGGATCATGAATCGCCATGTAGCCGATTCGCCAACCCGGTGCATAGTAGACCTTAGAGACCCCATTGAGACAAACAACTGGTACATCTGTCGAGCACTTCGCCACGCTCACATGTTCGCCAGTGAAATCGAGACCATCGTAAATTTCGTCGGCCACAACAATGCAGTTAGGGTAATCCCGGGCAATGTCGAGAACACCTGCAATTTCTTCTGCATTCGCCACACTGCCGCATGGGTTATTGGGATTGATGAGAACAAGTAAACGGACAGAAGCATCCATTTTCGCCCGGATGTCATCGAGGTCAAGGCGCCAGCCGTCATTGGGTTTGAGCCTGTACTCAACGGTCGTCGCACCGTACATCTGCGGGTAGGCCATGTATGGTGGGTAATGTGGACCTGGTGCGAGAACTTTGTCGCCTTCACACAGCACCGAAGCGAAGAGTATCTGCAGCGCTTCAGTCACCCCGTGACAAACATAGATGTCTTCGGAACTTGCAGGCCATCCCTTTCGCTGTTCGTCCTTAGCGATTGCAGCCCGGAGCGAGGGTAATCCGTACGAAGGCGAGTACCCGTTATGCCCATCCTGAAGAGCTGCTGCATAGGCATCCACCATATGTTGTGGTGTAGGTAAGCCGGGATAGGCGATTGGGTCTCCAATGTTCAACTTGAGGATCGTGTGCCCCTGTTCTTCCAGTTTTGTCGCTGGAACAACAACATCCCGTATGGCGTATTCAATGTTCGATGCACGTGGTGCGACGGGAATTTGATGCGTTTTCATTGCCTCACCAGTTCATGCTTTAGCAGTCCATTCTTGAACATTGAGTTAGATGGAGTCCCACGATGCCCCGCCCATCGTCAAAATGGTGGCAAAGTCGTCTTCATCCACAGGTTGGATTGAAAGGCGCTGACCACGGCGGATCAACAGCATGTTTTCACAGGCAGGGTTGTCTCGAACCGATGGCAATGACACAGAATCAGGCAGCTCCATCACCGGTTCAATGTCCACCATGAACCATCGTGGTGAATCTGCAGTTGATTTAGGATCGTGGTAATTGCTCGATGCATCCCACGACGTGTGGTCTGGATAGCCCTCTTTACACACCCGAGCAACACCTGCGACGTGAGGTGGCTTGCAGTTCGAATGGTAGAAGAGAACTAAGTCGCCAACCTTCATTGCATCGCGCATCATGTTTCGTGCCTGATAATTTCGAACTCCGTCCCAATGGGTGGAGCCGTCAGCCACGAGTTGAGTATATGGGTAGACATCAAGTTCTGATTTCATCAACCAATAGTTGACCATGATTCACCCAAAAGTCGGGCTTCTATGAACTGTTCCTCACCAAGCATCCACGACATCATCGACCAATGCTGCGTCAAGTACATCGATATCAACCGTTTTCGCATTGCCCAGTCCAAGCCGTTTCGCCATGGAAGTTCTGCCACCGACCGCACCCAGTCCTGCTTTTTCGAGGGTGACAAAGATGGCTGGAAGAAGAATCAATGCACTCGCTGCGGCAACCCACAGCAAAATCAAGATAACAGTGACGAATGGTTTGATTTCAGGAATCGGAATTTGATATGCGGTGAGCATACCAAGCGTTGTAACAACAGCCGCTTCGAATAAGGACATACCTGTTCCGATGGCAGCACTACGAATTGCGTCGATGCCACCGCCCAATTCCTTGATTCTGTTAGCAATGTGGATCGAAAAGTCAACACCAACACCGACAAGAATTGATCCAATCATCACCGTGACCAGTGACAACGGAACATCCAGTTGCCACATCACCAACCATTGCATGGCAACGGTGGCAATGACCGGAGATGTGGTCCAAATTGAGTACTTCACATCCCTGAAAACAATGGCGAGGGTGATCAGCGTCAAAACGACAGCAAAGCCGAGAGAAGTCCATTGTGAGGCAACAATCAGTTCGTTGACTTCGATTGCTGTTGAAGCAACGCCTGCAAGTTCATTCGCTTGGTCTCCTTGGTAGGGTGTCGAGAAGCCTCGTGCGTATCCGTTGACATCGTCAACCATTCCGCTTGTTGCAGCAACTGGAAGATATGGCATATCGACATAAATCAAATTCCGACTGAAATCTTTGCTGATGAAGATTTCTCGTGTTTCATCGGTGATGGACGAATAGAAGACATTGAGAAGGAAAATTTCGCTTTCAGGGCCACCTGGAAGGCCAAAGTCATCTGGGGCCATGAGCAGATCCCAGAACGAAGCGTCTTGCGTCACGGAATTGTCTAACAAGACTGCCGCTGTGTCTTTGATATCTTGGGGAATCAAAGGATTTGCCTGAACAAATTCATTGATTCCAGCACCAGAAACGGTGGGCGCAATACCTGTGGATTTCATCAAAAACACAATCGATACCGCCGTGGTATCGTCCACTGTATTGAGAAGCCCTTCAAGTTCGTCAATTGCTTGTAAATTCGCAGCGGGGTCATCGTTTGATTGATCATTATCATTGGTATCCCCACTGATGTTGGATTCAATCAAAACCATACCGATTTGACCTGAACTAAATTCACGGCTGTATTGCTTCATCTTGATGACTGGCAGTTCTTCTTCAGGTGCCATGCCAAGTAAATCGATGTTTTCCTCGACATTTGCTTGGCCAACGGTTGCGGAAAACAAAATCAGCATAACAAATAATCCAATGACGCCAACGTTTCTTTTGACTGGAATGTCAACAAGGACCTCAAACGCCCGAAGCGGTGGATGTTTTGGCTTTCTCAAATCCAGGAGTAATGTAAGGTTTGGAACCATAAACATCGTCAATACATAGACCACCACGATTCCTCCTGATAAAGCAATACCAACCGTCTGAATTGGTGCCATTGGCGTGAATACCAGGGAAATAAATCCAATCACAGTGGTGATCGCAGATAGGAAGACCGCCTTTCCAGTCGATGACAACGATGCTTTCATTTTCTCAGATTTCGTTCCGCCTTCTTCAGCGTATCGATTGGTGATGTGCAATCCATAAGACACCCCGAGTGCCAGTAAAATCGGCCCAACAATAATCACCGTCATCGTGACCTCATAACCAGTCCAACCGATGATCCCCAGTGTCCAAAACACGGCGCAAAGCGTTGGTAAACCTGCAATGATTACGACCTTAATCCCTTGAATGGGACGAATTCCAGTGATGCCTGCTTGCAACAAGTCAGAGTGGAAGACAAACAGACCCATTGCCACGAGCACGACGGCCAATGGGAAAATGGACCAAAACAATTTAAACGAAAATTCTGTCACTGCATTTGTGATTGGTACCGGGCCAGTGAGCGTCATGGTCAATTCAAAGTCATCCCATGTGCACATCTCAGCAGTCGCAGGGGTGCCATCAGGATTGAATTCACAGGGGCGTGGGGTCTTGCTGATGTTATCGAGAAGTTCTTGGGTGTTTTCGATGATTTCCTTTGCTGGTTTGTCCTCTGTCACTGCAATCGCCATGATTGCTCGGTCGAGTTTCCCATCAGGAATATCCACTGCACCATCGCTAATATCTCGTGCCAATTTGTCAAGACCAGGCGTCGGTGTGCCATCATCCTCGTACATCTCACTGATGATCAGGTCAATGGTTTGTTGCGACGGTATTTCGTAGCCACCTTCCAAGGTGGCGGTTGTGTCGTCAAGAATGCTGTTGAGTGCATCAGTCAACTCGGAGCTAGCGCAATCGTCATCCTGCTGGACACCACACCCAAGTTGCCCAATTTGGTCAATAAATGCCTTGCGAACTCGGGGAGCGCTGGAATTCACTTCTTTGAGGACGGTTGAGAGTGAAAGAATGTAAATAACGTCATCACTAGGATCGGAAATCTCTGGGTTGAGTTTGTTTTCAACATAGCTGATTTCTTGGAGAATGCGTTGATCGGTGATGTTTCGGTCATCACTTTCGATGTAAACAACCATGACGTTTGTGGTCCAATCCTCCTCAACTTTGCCGAGCAACTTGGCAATTTCCGAACCGTCTGGGAGATAGACTTCTAAATCTCCGTTCACGTTGAGTGCTGAATTATCTAAATCATCATCGAACCGTGTGTTGTCGAGAAAACCAGATTGTGTCACAAAAAAGGCTGTCATCATAAGGAAAATTACAACGGTCACAAGTGGGAAGCGAGTTATGGCGCCCGTTGCTCCATTTTTCTGCCATTCTCTCTTGAATCGATCAGGTGCTTCAAGGACCGCATCGAGAGCGTCTTTTGGCTTGAATTCCTTCACCCGAGCGGACAAATCCACGGCACTCGACTGGATGCGAGAGCGGCTGTATTCTGCAAGGTTGGATACGCGACCTGCAACGCTTTCACCTCCCGTTTCTGGTGATTTTGATGCTCCGTCGCTAGGCATTGTGAACCCCCTTCACATCACTGGGGGCACACACACTTCAAAGCCCTACCTACGAATTGTCCACTCATTTTGAAATTAGGAAGAAAGAACTCGGAGTCCATTCGGGCTACCCGTTGGTTTGAAAGGTGAGCCCTGTCAGCCCCAAATGGACCCGCTCCATTGATGCGTGCGGGGCCAGGTGAGGCACATGCCAGCCCCGAGACTAAGCGATAAACGATGGTCGATTGACCTTGAAAAGCGAATCCAAGAAGCGCATACAGAAGACCCACAGGTCTACGCACGCAGGTATGCATTCAAACCTGAAAGTGGGAAAGAATTCTTTGTTATTGATACACCTCCACCATACCCATCAGGCACGTGGCACATCGGCGCAGTAGCACAATATTCGATGATCGACGTTATTGCTCGATCGCAACGTTTGCTCGGAAAGGAAGTCTACTTCCCATGGGGCGTCGACCGCAACGGCATCAACATCGAATTCACTGTGGAAAAGAACACGAAGAGAAAGATGAAGACATACGACCGTGCTGAATTTTTAGAAATGTGTAAAACAACCATTGAGGAATTCACACAAGCTATGAGGAAAACCGCCCGTAGGGTTGGCCTCTCATGCGACTATGACCGCGAGTACCTTACCGATTCACCAGAATACCGGACCGTCACTCAATCGATCTTCATTGAATTGTTCAAGAAAGGAGCCATCATCGAAGACTTGCGCCCAAACATCTACGACCCTGTCGAAGGAACCACCATTGCCGATGCGGAAGTTGAACGATTGCCACGCCGAACCAAACTCATCGATGTACAGTGGACGTGTGAGGATGGAACGGAGATCGTCATATCGACGACCCGTCCAGAATTGATTTGCGCCTGTGGCGTGGTCGTGGTTCATCCCGATGACGAACGCTACAGCCACTTGGTCGGAAAGCGCATTCAATTGCCAATGCCCGTTCATGGCCGTGAAACGAGCGTCGAAATCAAAACGCACCCATCGGTGAAGTCTGACTTTGGCAGCGGTGTCCTAATGGTCTGTTCTTTTGGCGATCAGAACGACGTGGCTGTGTTTCGTGAACTCGGCCTCACACCGTTCCAAGCCATCAATCTCGATGGGCGAATGACCGAACTTGCAGGACCGTTTTCTGGGCAGACTGTCCTCGAAGCACGTTCTGCAGCCATTGAGCACCTCGAAACCGAAGGACGATTGGTCAATGTCGTCGAACGGGAACAAGAGATTCCAGTTTCAGAGCGAGGAAAGAATCCAGTCGAGATTATTTTGCTAAAAGAGTGGTATGTACGTCAAACCCACACACAAGATCGCATCAAAGAACATGCAGATTCGATGGAATTTCATCCACCAAGAAACAAGCAGTTCCTTCTTGACTGGATGGACAACATTAGCATTGATTGGCCAATTTCGAGGCGACGTTGGTACCACACGGAAATTCCAATTTGGTATTGTGATGACGATGACAAAATCATTGTTCCTCCAACCGGAATGTATGTCCAACCTTGGTGCCAGTCACCACCGGAGGGAAGTCAAGTTCTTGATCGCTCATCGCGAGAAGTACTCGGTACGTTTTCAGAGATGGAAAAAGACCTCGGCACTGTCGTGGGCGAAGAAAAAGTGTTCGACACATGGATGGACTCATCGAACTCTAACCTATTCGTAAGCGGCTACCTCAACCATCCGGACGTGTTTGAGAAGGCATTCCCAACGGCCTTGAGACCCCAAGGAAAAGAAATCGTTCGCACATGGCTTTACTACACATTACTGAAATCCACCCTTTTGCTCGATCAGCCAGGTTTCCAACATGTTTGGATTGATGGTTTGGGCATGGACCCTTGGGGCCGAAAGATGAGCAAGTCGCTTGGCAACGGTATCGATGCCGACTCCGTATTAGAATGTGGAGCAGGCGGCCGAACTGGATCGTGGAAGGTCAAAGGCCCTGACAAGACCGTGAGCCTGCGGGCGAACAAAATTGGTAGCGAATGTTTCCGTTTGTGGAAAGCCTGCGACGCTCAAGTTGGCGACGATTTCCACATCAACCCTGAAGAAATTGAAAAGAAATACTTTGGCGTTTTGACAAAGCTGTTCAACGTGGCCCGCTTTGCATCCCAGTTTGATGTACCTCAAGACCTCGATACATGTCCCGATGGCCTCGCTGTTGAAGATGAATGGATTTTGGCAGAGTTCCAAGCAACCATGGAGACGGTCCAAAAAGCGTGGGAAACCCTCGACATTTACACAGCGACACAGGCCCTCAAAACATTCGGAACGGGCGTGTTGCCAAGCCATTACCTTGAGATGGTCAAATCACGACTTTACGATGAGGATACAAACGCTGCATGGACACTCCACCGCGTGGTTCGTGACTTTATGTCAGCGTTCACTCCGGTTTGCCCATTCTTTACCCATCACGTATCCTCCACCATCTACGAGGCATCAGCTGTTGATGTCGATGCTTTCCCTGAGCAGGCCCACCCAGAGGTCGCTATGGGAACTGAGAAAGGTGACGCTCTCCGAGCGTTGTCTTCGACGCTTCAAACATTCAACGGTGACACATGGGGCTACAAGAAAGAGCAAGGAATCTCACTCAACCAGCCAGTAAGTGGTGTCAAGATTCCTGAATCACTTGAAGCATTCACAGCAATCCTCACACGAATGCATTCGCTTGAGTGATTTATTCTTCTTCGAGCAGAAGCTTCGCCTGCCGGGTCGATGGCATCGCCAGTTGACCCAACCTAAAACCGATCAAACGGATGGACCGTTTGTGATCGACATTCAATGCAAACAATCGCTCTGCAAGGCGAGCAAACACATCGACATCATCCATCGCTACTGGAATTGAACGGCCGTGCGTGTGCGTTTCAAAACCAGTGTACCGGATCTTCACTTCGCATAATCGACCTGCTACGCCAATAGATTTTGCTTTCGTCATCACATGATGAACAAGTGATTGGAGATGCTGGAGAACATGCTCTTTATCGGTTTGGTCCGTGCCAAAGGTGTTTTCTTTGCCAATGGATTTTCGGCTCCTCAATGGACTGACTTCCCGACTTGTCGAACCATCCACGACGTTGACCAACCACGATGAAAACCGTTCGCCTGCGATTCGCCCAAGAGCCAACTCACCGAGCTCATAGGCCTCATCCACACTATTGAATCCCCATTCGGCCAATTGCGTGGCCCGTTTTGGACCGATCCCTGGCACATCCCTCAATGAACGGCCCGTGAAGAAATCCAAGGTTTCGTCCGGAAGGAGTCGGAAAATACCATTTGGTTTGTTGATCTCACTCGACATTTTAGCGAGGATTCTGGTCGGAGCAATCCCAAAGGAAGCAGTCAATCCCAATTGGTCCTCGATTGATGATTGCAACTCGCGGCACAGTGCATAAGCAGCATCCCAATCACCATCCACTGTTTGAGTGATGTCAAGATAGGCCTCATCGATTCCAGCCTTTTCAAAATGTTGCGCAGGTTCCCGCAATATGGCCATCACCTTTCGAGAAGCACGGCTGTACAGTCCACGCGTGCCATTGATGTAATGCCCTGGACCAAATGGTGCACCTGGACATCGCCGCCACGCCTCGCCAATCGGCATGGCGGAACGGATGCCATAGGTCCTCGCAGCGTAATTACATGTGGAAACAATTCCACGCCCTCGTCCACCTTGTGGATCTGAGCCAATGATCAGCGGTCGGTTGGGGTCAAGGCTACGATGAAGAATTTCGACCGAGGCAAAAAAAGCGTCGAGGTCACAGTGAACAAGAATTCTTTCTTCTTCCGAAGAGGGCTGCACATCGTCCGCCCTCATGCATCGTCTCCATTGCCCACGGTGTTTCAAGTTGATGACGTGAAGGAGCGTGATTACATTCACTTTCATCCGACGGGTGAGGCGAAGGAAAGAGGGCCTCATTCTCAACCTTCCAAAGTATGGCAACCTATGCACCAGTTCAACGTAGAGAAGTGAACCTCGACCTCGATGTGATTGCCCCGATGCGTGGGCATGTCTACCATCTGCGTGGCTACGGCCATGCGGGCCGCAGCATGCGAAGATATGCTGAGGCTTGGACGGTGGCGGCGTTGATGCAAGGCGAATGCGTGCACTGGATTGATGGAGCATCCCGAATGAACCCTACGCGTATCCTCAACCGTTTCCCAGTGCGGGATTCGTCGGCTCGGGAACACTTGCATCGCCTGTATGTAGGGAGGGGGTTCACCGTTCACCAACTGGCCACACTTGTGGAACGGCTCGGGCGTGAGGTCTCCATCACCGCAGCACCTTTGGTGGTCATTGACGCCCCAATTGCAATGCATCTTGACCGGCAAGTTAGTGACCATGAGGCTCGATGCTTAATGCGACAGATCATCGAAGAATTGCACAGTGTAGCACAACGGAACAACACCGCTGTCCTCGTCATCACCCGGCATGAACCAGAGTCGAAGCGCCACCAACAACTGCTGAGGATGGTCGAACGGCAAGCAACTCACCAGTTGTTAGAACATGTCCATGGTCGAGGACGAAACATACGGCGTTGGCTTTCGCACCAGCCAAGTGGCGCCATCGGTCAATGGCCTCAACACGGAATGAATCTCAATCGGTACACTGGACTTGATGCCAAAAGCGATCAGCGAACAGACCACCTGATTGAATGAGAGAAAGTCTCAATCATGCAGTGAATGATTCGAGTGTGATGCGTTTGTGGCCTGTCGTAACTTCTTCCTCATCCCAGCCGAAGGGAGACAAGATGGCCCATATGGCGCGGATTGCGAGGGCTTGATAGTGCTCTATGTTCGGCCGTTCCCTTCGAGGATGGCTCGACATCAGCTCTTCCAGAAGAATCACACGCTCATGCTGGACCGTCCCTTTCGATGCAATCACAGCGAATTTCACCTTGCCGCCTGGTGGTATCGTGACGCCGTGGAGCCGCCCACGGAGCAGGGCAGCATGAGCTAAAGTCGCCACGTCAAACTGGTCGAGCTCACGGTTGATTCGACGAGCGACAACAAGTTCTTCCAGCGCCACTTCATTGCTGCGAAGTAAATCGAGTTCACTGTGCAACAACTGCGCCACTGCTCGTTGTCCGGCCAGTGTTGGAAGGCCGTGGATCTCATCAGAATGTTCAACCAAAAGTTGGAGCGCTGCACGTTGCATGTTGGCAATCCATGTGCATGTGGAATGTTGCCGCTCTTCGACACCACGTAACTTGAATCCGTGTTGCCCAAAGGCCCAGTATTTCGTCAGCGAACCTGCTCCGTGAACTCGACTTGGTACGAAACCGATGAATCGATACTGATCTTCGTACTCGAGTGGGATGCCTACTTTCTCAGTCACCCGCTGAGCAAACGCATGTGCGTCATGCACACGTTCCTCTGATGTTCGTTGCCGGCGATCCTGAATCCAGACACAATCGACGATGGCATGGAGAACCTCCCAACCATCTTGCTCTGCCATGTCGATGGTCTCGAGCAGAATGTCCCTCGCCCATGCACAAATGGCTTCATGCGCCTCAATGCGTCCGAACCGAGCGTTCTTGTAACCAGTGTAACCAAAGCATGTGACGAGCAACCATTTGAGAGCGTTTTGTTGTTGATCGAAGGAGTCACCTTTCCTGCGGACAAGCGTTTTCAGGAACCTTCTGCGCTCAATGAGGGGCGCAACGATGCGTCCAAGAAAACCATGGACACGTGCGCAAGTATGCGATGGTAAACCGGGCACTGGGAGCGCTTTAGACGAACGAACAGGAAACAAGCCTGCGCCGAAGTGGCGCCGTGCATGTCGTTCGGTGAAGACACGTTCTGCTTCATCGGGATGGAGGGGGACAAAAGCCGCAGAGGATGAAGCACCCTCCGTTTGGCAGCAGGGGCAATTGAGCGTTTCAGTTGAAATGTTTCGCGTGGCGATAATGCTCGGAAAGAGGCTTGCGAAATCCAATTCAATCACATGGGAATACACACCGGGTTTGCTGTCGAGATAGAGCCCGCCGCGATCTGCGTGAAGAAGCGACCATGCCGTTTTCGTGTCTTCTGGTCGATTCTTTTTCCAAGGCACCAGCACTCCATCTTCCATCGCAGTGCGCATTTGAATGGCACTGATCACCGAACCGGGGGAAAGTCGAGAGATATCTTGAGGGGATTGTTGCGAGTGACGCGCAAGTTCGAACAAGCCTTGCAACCCGCCCTCGCGAACAATAAAACTCCCCACTCTGTCAATGTGCAACCGGCCATACAGAGGGATGTAGCCATCTTTGTGCAAGGTTTGCCCGTAAGAGTGCAGGGTCCGTGCTGAAGTTCGTGCTGCTAAAGGACGACCATCTCGGCTCAAGGAGAGTGAAACACCTGACACCCGAGCTAATCGCATCAGCGCAGGAAAATGGAGTCCATCGCCACCATGCGTAACGACAACATCAGGGTCAAGTTCCGCCATTGTGGCTTCCAGTTGATTGAGAAAGTGAGATGGGCATCGAGCAAGATCACGCGTGATGCTCACTGTTGGCAGTGAGGTGGCATCGCATGTGCCCTCCGAGGTACACGTACGAAATTCAACCCGTTCAAGTTCAGCATCCGCAGTGTGAAAACCGTTTGCCGTGCTGTAGACGAACGCCATGTGGAGGATGTCGAGTGTTGGGTTCATGTCGTCATTCCTACCTTCGTGATTGAACACACCATCGACCCAAACGACTTTTTGAAACGGAGCCACACGGTGCTCAACGAGAAAACGCTGAGCCAAATGGGCATCAACGGAATACAGGGTAAAATGTTGGTACTGGCCTCTCGACTCGATGTGCGTGGCTGCTTTCCTCAAATTCCAACTGTTATGGACATCGATTTCGAGCACTTCATCGACCTCAGACGCATCAAGCGACAAACGTGATCGGTGAATCCGCATCATGCCGAGTCCGAACCGGTCTCGGATTTCGGGTTGCTCCAACCACGCCCAGAGATGCTTCAATCGCTGCCGAGTTGCATGAACATGGATTGAGGGACACCAAGGGACATTGACCTTCATGCACCCATTCGCATCGTCGACCAACCACACATCCAGCGAGGTGCCATTCTGAGCGGGCTGAACATCAAGAATCGTCCCGTTCATGCCCACCCAACCCGTTGTGTTCAAGGGCCTCAATGCGCCGTTGTAAGTGCTGATTTTGCGCCATCACTTCAACAATCATGGACAGGAGCATCGGCTTCCAAACTTCATGTGATGGCAACATACCACCAGCAGTTCTTCGATTCCGAACCCCTGTCAACAATTCATCAAACAGTCGTTTTTCCGTCGAAGGAAGCGCCCGACGGAATGGCTCCAATGCCCTCAGTTCATCTTCAATGCGCATCCGCCATGTCGGTACTGTTCGACCCATGCACAAAGCATCGAATGGGAGACAACCATCTTTCGCATGACCCTCGATGATTCAAGTGAAAGTGAATCAGCCGAGCAGGTGGGCGTTGACCGTTGTGTCACATTTCTTCCCATCGAGGACGGCCATTATAGCGAGGGCGATGTCGAGGCCAACACGTGCTTGAGCTTCCAATGTAGCAGCACCGATGTGAGGTGTGCCATGGAAGTTCGCATGCTGAAGAAGTGGGGCATCGGCAGGGATGGGCTCGATTTCGAACACGTCAAGAGCAGCGGAAGAAAGAACACCGGCCTCAAGCGC
>CM001443.1:1346929-1354638 GCA_000246735.1 uncultured Candidatus Poseidoniales archaeon
CAGGGCCGCTTCATCAATAATGCCGCCTCGGGCGCAGTTCACGATGTGGTTGCCACAATCGATGCCGTCGTTCGACCGCCCCGGCATCAGAGCCAGGCGCTTTGCGTTCACCAAGTGATGTGTTTCATCGTTCAAGTTACAGTGAATCGAAATGTGCGTGCAATTGGCGAAGAGAGTGTCGACATTTTTGTGAAGAATTGTGTTTTGTGCTTTAGCGACTTTCGGAGGGAGGTAGGGATCGTAGGTGTGAACGTCCATACCGAGGGCTTGTGCGATGGTGCCAACACCTTGCGCAATGCGGCCGAAACCAATCAAACCGAGATTCTTCCCCGAAAGTTCAGTTCCTTTCATGGCTTTTTTCTCCCATTGGCCGTTGCGCAGACCACGATCTGAACGAGGTATGTGTCGTAAGGATGACAGAAGATGTCCAATGGTCAACTCAACAACGGATTGAGTGGAAGCACGAGGCGCATTCACAACAGGTACACCGGACTGACCAGCTGCCTCAATATCGATGTTATCAACTCCGACCCCTGCACGCCCTATAACACGCAACCGGTCGCTTGTTGCCTCAATGACAGCAGCAGGAATTTTCGTAGCACTTCGAACAACAATGGCATCAAATTCTGAAAGGGCCCCGTTCAGTAAATCATCAGCAGAAATGGCCCCAAGAACCACTTCATGACCGGATTCCTCAAGCAGAGCAACGGCATCTTTTGCCATACCATCCGTGACAGCGATTCTTGCCATGACCGGTGTGCAACCGAGAAAGGTCATGAATCTTAGGTCATGTTCGAACATAGCCCCAATGTTTGAAACGGGCTCAGCCATAGGCTGGCGTGAGGGGTATCATGGCTGAGGTCGATGTCAATGCATTGTTGTGGGCGCTTGGATTGCTGTCAATCCCGCTCTTCCTTGCCTTGCCAATGAGAATTGCATGGCGGTTGTTCACTGGAACTGGTCACGAAGAATCTCAGTATCGGAACACAGTGCTACAAATCATCGATGCTGGGCGGCAGGTCGCCCCGTTTCGTGCGACGCTTGACGATGTGGCACGAAGCCTTCACATCCAACCGAGCCAGCAGCGTTTGATTGAAGCGGACCTGTTTCATCCTTTGACGCTCTCACATTTTCTCTTGTTGCCAACCATCATCATCTTCCCACTTGCGGCGGTCATGGCATTACCCGTTATTCTTCTTGGGCTACCGATGCTCATTTTGATTGAGATGCTTCTCATCCGCAGGCGGTTGTTGGTGAGAGGCTTGACGGCGATCGAGAAACTGATGCATTGGCAGATTATCCATATCCCAAAACCCCACAGAGGCACAGCACAAGACGCAACGAAAATGAATGAGTTCTCTCAGCACGTCACTCACTTTAACCACGTTCCGCAAGGTGCATTTTTGGGTCTCTTCGCTTGGCTCATTGTCCATTGGACCTTCAACCTTGATTCATGGGTCATTGAACTCAGTGTCGCCACTGGCCTCTACATTGTCCTCTTGGGGGCATTGAGTGTGATGAACACCGCCTTTGAATCTGATTTGGTATTCGTCGACCCGGCAAAAGGCCGATTGGTCCCCGTTGACCAATGGCTGGAAAGCATCCTCAAGCCGCTGGTTGGCATTGGATTGGTGTTCTTGATTGGAAGGAATCTCCTCGACGAATCACGCTCAGGCAACGCCGTCCTGTTTGCAACTTCAATTCTCATGCTGTTGTATGGTGCAGCAGTTGTTGGAATCGCCTTCCGATGGGGCTACTCACTTTGGCGTGGAAGCCGAGTCAAAGATGACTTCGAAAGCCAAATCATCGAGGCAATTAACCCACTGTCCTACGACTTGACTCGAACGAAAGGTCGCATCGATTTCCACGTACGAATGGAAATGAAAGAGCGGTTGACGACGTTAAATGAAGCGCCACCTGACCAATTGACCTTCGCAGATTTACAAGCATTGCCTGCATCTGACCACAAGGGAACTATTCCGGACAACCCACTTTGAGTTAGCCTTCTAATTCTGCATCAACAGGCTCATTCGTCAATGTGAGCGGTTGATCTTCTCGAGTGTTCCGAAGAACATAGCCGACGCCAAGAGCACAAAGCAGTGCGAACAATCCGAACACCATCGAAGCACCTGTGTATTCAGCGAACACATTGCCAAGAGCGCCAAAGAAATTCTGTTCTCCCTCCTCCGCAATCACCTTTGGTGAAATGACCTGCATGAGTGCTGACTGGTTGTAGGTTGGTCGTGTGAAGGTAAGTTGGCCTTCATAGGCGTCATCCCAATTGTCCGAACGGGTTGTTGGATCGAGGTCGGAATAGAAGTCAGGGCGTTGTGGGATGGAGATGTCTACAGGGGTTGAAAGGTCGAGTGAAAGTACGACGTCAACGGTGTAAGGGATGCTTGCTTCAAAGAATTCTGCGTCCTCGAACAATCCGAGGAAAGCCATCGCTTGACCGGTTACATCGAACGCAGCCCACGTACCCCAATGAGAAGAGTCCACATCGAGGTCGTAAATCCATGTGTCCGAAACACGAGTACCCTGGCCCTGTGCATCATTCGATCCATCATCACCGAGGTCAACTTCCATCTGTAAATTGCCGATTTGGGCCGTTTCCACATCAACTTCGGTTGGTGAAAATCGAACCACCATGTTGTAACTGCCATTTGGAATCCAAACATAATGGGCATCTTCGGTGTAATAGACCAGGCCATCTTGGCCGTTGTTGAAGTTGTTCCAATCACCTTTCCACGCATGTCGGACACGGTCTGTATCAACTGAAATGGATTCCTCTGTTCGAAGGGCATCATAAATCTCGTACGCATCCCAAACGTTGTACTCTGGGTGATCAACGATCCCGTCACCATTCTGATCTCGCATTAATTGGAGCGTTCGAGCAAGAGCTACGGCCGCATCGACATCGGTAAGGCCGTGACCAACCCGCCAATCATGGCAACGACCAGTGGCTGACCGGTAACACTCAGCAGGAACGTCGTTGCATGCATCGTCATCGTTACCAGCCTCGCACGAATTGGCCATTCCTTCGTATGTTGCCGTGAGTTCAAGGATGAGTTCAAGTTCGTGAACACGAGAGTAGTTGGCCGTTTCCCAATCATCGAATTGCCCGTATGCAGCCGAACCATCTCCGCCGACAAGCGAATCGCCTTCGTCGTGATCTTCACGGTGATAGTCCGCCACTGTGAGAGAAGGTGCAGCGTTCAGCAGCAAGCCAGCCATTCCACCGACATGGGGTGTTGCCATGCTCGTTCCCGAGATGGCCATGTAGTACAGATCTCCTTGAGTTTTGGTGGAGGCATCGATGGCAGTTCCTCGTGGAGCGGTTGCCCAGATGTCTCTTCCCGGTGCGCCAACATCCGGCCAAGTGTGCATTTGATTCATGCACCCTCGGCTCGAAAATGAAGTGACTGCAGTGCCGTCATGGGTGAGTGCAGCAACGGAAATCGCAGAGGGAGTGTTGGCGTAGACATTGGTTTTCAAGCCACCAGCACATTCAGCTCCGTTGCCACCGGAATTCGATGCGGCAAAGATAACAGCGACGCCATTTTCGTAAGTGAGTCGGTCTGTGAGTTGGGCAACGGCTCCGTTTGGATCGTAGTCTCCGTCAGTGCCCCACGAATTTGAGACGACTCGAATGTGGTATTCATTTTGTCCGGGAATCGAATGTTCGTAGGTCCATTCAAGCCCCTGTTCGGCTGCAAAAATCGAAGCCCCGTCACCGGTGCCAAGTGCAACCAATTGTCCACCTTTCGCCACACCTGCTCGGCGGCCTGCACTTGCGTCGCCATTGCCGGCAATCGTGCCGCCGACGTGGGTGCCGTGGCCAGAGGAAGTGTCCGAGTTGCGTGTCTCAGTCCAAACACCGTCCCACTTTGCAGAGTAGAGGGTCTTGTCTCCAGCCCATGGGCCGAGGTAATCGTAATCAGGATGGCCTGCGTCAACACCAGTGTCGAGGTCAACAATTGCTGTCCCGTCCCCGTCCCATTCTGTGAACGACATGTCGGTTTCAAAGGCAACTGTTCCATCGGTGTTAATGATCGCCCTGTGCCATGAGGTGGTCGCATTCACCACATGTGTGGTTTCATGCATCATGATCCCAGGAGCAGGATCGCCGCCCCATTCAGATGGAAGGTAGAAGAATTCTAGTTCACGATTGAGTTCAAGATACTCTGTTCTCGACCACTCGCTGATGATGCGTACATCGCTTGCAGAGGCCTCGAAAAGGCCGCCATCGATGAGTGGTGCTTCGCCCAAGAGTTCAGCACCGTGCTGTTCTAGCCAAGTACGGTCTTGTTGTGTAACTTCGCTGTTGAGTTGGTACACGACAGAAAGTGGCGCATCGAAGTCTGAGGATTCCAGCGCCTGCTCGAGCGATGCGTCCATTCGACTGTAATCCCCTGCGGGATTCATCGATGACAAAAGAGGGGCTGCAGACGCTCCCACCATGAGCAATTGGAGGCTGAGAACGATGAGAACACCACGTGCCGAAGAGGAGCGCATGGCTTTGGGTTTCAGTGGCCCTTCAAATGCATTCGCATGGGATGTGTGTTCACTTAATCCAACCATGGAATTGTTTCTGGGATTTCTGCGAACAAATTTGCAGGTACTGCTGTCTTGATTTTTGAGACTGAGCCAAGTCCCGCCGTCACTTCGGCCTGCCAAGCTTCGTACTCTGCAAAACTCGTCATCTTGAGGACTGGGTTGTGCTCACGGTTCCAGTTGAGTGATTTCATTTCGGTCCCAGGGGGATCGTGACCCGTGCACACAATTAGGTGGCCGTCAAGGCGATCCAGAACAGAAAGTGAATTCCAATGAACGCCAACTCGGCCGCCCGGCAAATCGTCTCTGCCAGCGCCTCCGGTGCCAGTGAAAAGAAAATCCCCTGTCATCACATGACCAACCGTCTCAATGAGCATGCTGTCGCTTGTATGACCCGGTGCATGATGGAACGTAAAGTCAGTATCACCAATGGTAAGCAAATCTCCATCCTCGACATATTGCGAGACACCGAGGCAGGAAGTACCGTGCCACATGACATACTCACAGCCAAACTTCTCACGCAAGGCAAAACATGCAGTGATGTGGTCGGCATGGGTGTGGGTGGCCATGGCGTGTGTAAGTTTGAGACTACGGGACTCCAATGCCTCTGTGTAGAGGTCGATGAAGTCGTATACAGGATCGATCAAAGCTGCCTGGTTGGTTGATTCATCCCAAACAAGGTAGGTCATTGCCCATCCGGTTGTATTCAATTGAAGAAAGCCCATACCATAGCCAAAACGACGGGGTACTTGAAGCATAAGCCGAACATGAACATGGTACACATACGAGCATTGATGTGGCATGGTGCTGACCGTGTATCATGCACCCACACGAAGTTGTTCATCTTGAGCACGATGGACGGGTGCTCCTTGTCGATGCGGCGGGGAAGGGGCCATGCCTGCCAATTCTAGGTCGGATGTCAACCGATGCAATGCTTCGTCTGCCAACTCGAGACGAAGTGGACGCAATGGAGATTCCTTGGATTGAGTTTCGACCAACACGGATTGGATTCGGCGACCAAGTGTGCATGGTGATCAAAGGATACCCGAAAATCGATTGGCCCAGCCACTGGGCACTGAAAGACGATTTAATCAGCGATAATGCAGTGCACCCAATCGCTCGAGAAGCGATTTATCGTTCCATTCATCGATTGGTGTCCAAAGTCATGATTTGTAACGATCAAAACCAAGTCCTCTTGGGAAAGGTTGAGCGAGGGCATTTCAGAGGATTTTGGACACTCCCTGGTGGTTACATGGACCACGATGAGCACCCGGCTGTCGGCTGCGTTCGAGAAACAAAGGAAGAACTCGGGCTTGAAATTGTCTTGGAAGGGAACGAACCAATCGTCACTCAAAACATATTTTCGGATGAGGGAATTTCCTTCGTATCATTCACATATCAAGCAAAGTGGAACGGAGATCCAAGCACGTTGGACGTACAAAAAGAGGAAATTGCTGAGGTCCAGTGGTTTGACATTCAAGAAGCACAACGTATTGCAGTATCCCACTTTGACCGTGAAGCATTGCGTTCTCTTTAGTCCGCAATCCCAACAGAGGAACGCGCAGCATTCAGCGCATCATCAAGACCTTCTGCGTGCGAGCCACCGCCCTGAGCAAGGGTTGGTCGGCCACCGCCGCCACCACGAATGTGAGGGGCAATTTCTTTGAGAAGATCAACAGCGTTGTATCGCTCTGATGCAATCGTGTTTTCCGTCACAGCAATCATGATTTTGCCGCCACCCTCCTTAGACCCCAACACCGCAAGGGTTGGTTTGGTTGCGTCAAGTGTCAATTCTTTGAGCATCTTTGTCATTTTCTTGAGGTTCCCATGTGCCTCCATAATGACGATTCGAACACCATCGACCTCTTGTGAATCGGAACCACCGCCTGATGTTCGCAATCGCACAATTTCTGCTTCGAGGGCTTCGATTCGCTTGCGTTGTTCCTTCCACTCGCTGTAGAACCGTTCAGATGTGCGTGCTAAATCACCATTCGGCACACCGTACAACTCACTGATTTGTCTAAGAATTTGATCTTGCTCGTGTGCATAGTCAAGCGCTGCCTGACCTGCTACAATATGTAAACGTTCGACGCCATCTTGAACGGCTGCGGAGCGTACGATGCGAATCGAACCGATTTGCCCTGGTTCGTCATGGTGCGTACCACCACAGGCTTGGATATCGTGATCTGCGATGCGCAGAATTCTGATGGAGCTGCCCTTCGGAGCACCACCTTGGTACAAGTCGAAACCATATTTCTTGTCCGCATCTTTTCTGTTGAGTTCTGTTTTTTCAGTCCGCTGGACTTGAACAAGCACCTCATTGGCCAAAGCCTCGATTGCGACGAGGTCTGCTCTGTTGAGGCGGCTAAAGTGGGTGATGTCTAGACGAGCCATCTCAACTGATTTGTTCGCGCCTGCCTGATAGATGTGAGGGCCAAGCACCTGACGTGCGGCCCCGCCGACAATATGAACCGCAGTGTGATGGTCCATGAGTTGCTTGCGTCGCTTCCAATCAATGCTGCCATGGACGAGGTCCCCAGTTTCGAATGCTCCGTCGACCAGGTGAAGAACATGGTCGCCAACCTTGCGCGTGTCGAGAACCGTGCATTGTGTTGCTGCGGTCTTGAGGGCACCATAATCGCCTTCTTGACCACCGCCTTCGGGATAGAAACAGGTTTTGTCCAAGATGATTGCATGGGTTGCACCGTCGGGTGCGTCCGCTCCAATCAATGGTAAACAAGCAAGGACTGAACCATCGAATTCTTGCTGCTGAACATCGTCGTAATACAAGAGTTGGGTCGCTGGCAGCGTAGGGATCTCTTCAACGAGTGGTTTTGCTTCGACGGACTGCGCAGCTTTCTTTGCCATCTTGGCGTGTCGTTCTGCCATCTCTGCTGCAAATCCGGTGCGGACAGACACTGAAGTCCAGCCTGCTTTCCTTGCCAAATTTACCGCCATATCAGGGGCCAATCCATGCGAATCGTTCATGTTGAACAGTGTCTCATCAGGGATGCGTTCAGCGTCTTTTGGCAATTGTTTTAGTTGAGTGTTGATGACATTGCCACCTTTTCTCAACATCTCGCCATACCGAGCTTCCTCAAGTTCAAGGATCCCCAACAATCCAGCGTGGGTTTGCTTCATGGTTGCCCCACCAA
>CM001443.1:1354654-1361060 GCA_000246735.1 uncultured Candidatus Poseidoniales archaeon
CTGAGCCAAATCAGCCAACGAAACTGTCAGGTTCAGTTCATCCCTCAACCGGAGCGTGCGCCGTGCTAACATGCGAGCAAGGTAACCGGCTTTCGCATTCGACGGAACAAGCCCGTCGCCCAACATATTGCACAAGGCGTGAAGGTGGTCAGGAATTGCGTAAATCTTTGCCAGTGGTTCAGTGACGGCAGAGAATTGTTCTCCGGTAACTTCGACCCCCCGCTCTGCTAAGCGACGAAGGAACGTCGAGCGAAGTTGTTCAGCATCGACACCCGGTTCAATGTTCATGATTCCATTGAGCCGGCTCATCTCACCAAGAAGGGCATCTAAATCCAAATCGGGCCACTGGGCCGTGATGGTCGAGAATTGAGCGAGGTCTTTGAGCCATGCTGTGGATTCAGGATAAATGGATTCGTAGATGGTTGGCGTTCCCGCGGCAGCCCAACAGAAGCGTTCGAGGCCGTAGCCTGTATCGATAATTTGGAGTGGCATTTCTCTGTAACGATCGCCCTTAAGCTCAACATTACCTTCAGGATGCTCTTCCATGTTCATGAACACCAGTGTGGCAAGTTCAAGGCCACCGACGATGACTTCAACTGCAGCGCCGGCGTTTCCACCACCGCACCAAGGGTTCTCAACGTAGGTGATTTCATTGGCATCGATACCGAGAGCATCGGTTAACAAGTCATGACAGAACCGAACACATTCTTCCATCCAGTAAAACATGCGTCCTTCGTCAGGCCGGTTAAACACGTGATGAGCCATCATTTCAAACGTCGTCAGGTGACGCCCAGAACGGCCCACTGCGTCAACATCAGTCAAACGGATGCACGGTTGGGAGATCGTGAGAGGATTAGCGGGTGGCTCGACTTCGCCAGACGTTACGTGGGGTTGGAAATCGGCAATGGACGCAATGGTCAGGTGAATGTCATCCCGCCATCGTGCGAGAACAGGGTATGGATTGACGCGTGTGTGCTCCCGCTCTTCGAAGAAGTTCAGAAATGTTTCCCGCATGGCATCTTTAAGCGCTTTTCCACGCATAGGGTAGCCCTGAATGAGAGGGGCACCAATGAAAGAATACTCATCTTCTGTTGTGTCGCCACAAGTGACTCGCTCCTCGTCGGTGGTCCAAAACCACAAGGATGTGATGGTGCATTGTTTGCGGACAAAACCGTTTTCGTGGAACACGGCTAAATCGATTGGTGGCAAACTCATATCAACACACCCAAGGAGGAACGCCTCTGCGAGCGACGCCTCCCCCTTGAAACCTGTGCCGTGGAATCATCCATTTGACTTGAACAACGCTCAAAGGTGATTCACCCAACGCCCACTCATGGGCGAAGATTGGCGCAATCACCTCTCCGACGAGGGTGATGGGACCATGCGAATCAAGGCTCATGGAAACATGAAGGTCGACGCGAGGCTTGTGACTGACCACCAGCATCTCCTGAACCATGCTGATGACCGTGGCCCTGAACAACTTGTCAACGCTGCTGCCCTTCCAGGAATCGTTGGCGAAGCATGGGCGATGGCTGATTGGCATTTTGGCTACGGACTGCCGATTGGTGGCGTGATTGCTACCGACACTGAAGCGGGTGAACTCGGAGGAGCAATCTCACCTGGTGGAGTTGGTTTTGACATCAATTGTGGCGTACGAATGTTAGCATTGGATGCTACGGAATCCGACATCCCAAACCTGAAGAAACTGGCTGGACGACTCGCAGGTCGCATTCCAGCGGGGGCCTCGGGCAAGGGTGGACTTGAGATCAACAACCAACAATTGGACGATTTGATTCAACGAGGGGCGCATGCTGCTGTCGATTTTGGCTTTGGATTTGACGAAGACCTTGCCCACATTGAATCGAAAGGAATGCTCCACACGGAAGAGGCTGCCATCTCGACACGAGCACGAGAGCGTGGGTTGCGTGCTCTCGGCACACTTGGAAGCGGAAACCATTTCCTTGAACTTCAAACAGTTGGAAAAACAGTCGATTCCGAAACAGCGGAAAAATGGGGCTTATACGAAGGCCAACTCGTTGCAATGATCCACTCTGGTTCCCGTGGCCTTGGGCATCAAGTCTGCAGCGATCACGTGCGTGCCCTTGAATCGAGGTACAGCTCAAGCAACGGCATGTGGGTCGAGGAATCATGGGGCTATTCGCTCCCAGATCGACAGTTGGCGGCAGCACCGTTTCACAGTAAGGAAGGCCAGTCTTATTTTGACGCCATGAACGCCGCAGCAAATTTCGCTTTTGCCAATCGCAGTGCTCTTGCCCATCGCCTTCGCGAAGTGCTTCGACTTGAACTTGGAACAGATGGTGAAGCCCGTGTTCTCTATGATGTTGCTCACAACATTGCCAAAGTTGAGCATCATCACATCGATGGTGTTGAATGCAAGGTCTGTGTTCACAGAAAAGGAGCAACCCGTGCCTTTGGCGGCGATCACAGCGACCTTACCGGTCACTATGCACAGAGCGGACAACCGGTGCTGGTTCCCGGCGACATGGGAACTGGCTCGTGGCTCTTGGCCGGACCAAAGAAGGGCACGAACCAAGCCTTTGGCTCATCTTGCCACGGTGCGGGTCGAGCGCTTTCGAGAACAAAAGCAAAGAAAACCATCGATGGCAAAGCCCTCAAACTCGAGTTGGAAGCGAGAGGCATTCGAATCCATGCATCAACGCCAAACGTCCTTGCAGAAGAGGCACCAGATGCGTACAAGGATGTTGATGAAGTCATAGCCCTGACTGAACGTGCTGACCTTGCCCGACCAGTGGTTCGTTTGAACCCACTCGCCGTCATCAAAGGTTGAGCCTTACATGCAGTAATTGTTCGCTGGCTGGCCAGGAATGGTCGGTGCTGCTCCGCTGTGCACCCCATCTGGCTCCTCGCAAATCACGCTTAGTAACGTGTTCACGAGGTCTTTCAGTTCATCTACTTGGCTCTGAAGATCTCGCACTCGTTGGCGCATCTCCGTTTTTGTTTCAAGCTCTCGCTTCATTTCCCATCCCATCCGGAGAAGTTGCCTTCTCCAAAAAAACATTTGTCAAAATCACCTTATAGCCTTTGAGGGCAACACTTCGCCTTGCACTTGCATTTCTATAGGTTCAGTTCGACGCGAAGCGGTTATATTGGTCCGGTAAGTCGCCACGACTACTGCCACCGTGGCTTAGCGGTATAGCACCTCATTGGTAATGAGGAGGTCGCGAGTTCAATTCTCGCCGGTGGCTCCACTTCAACTGCTCCAAACATAATCGACCAATTGAACTGAAGCATTCACTCCTCTTGATCTGGAGGGGTTAGAGCCATAATGTGGGTTTTTAGCTCTTCCATTTCGGCCTTGATGTCATGAAGAATTTTGGAAAAACCTTGATTGTCTTCATCCTCGATGTCGATGGCAGCCATCGTGTTGGTGAACACGGCGATGAACATGTTGAGAAAGGTGAATGAAGTACTGATAATGTAAGCAATGAAGAAACTCGCTGCCCACCACCCTTGCTCGTCCACAATCGCCCGAGCGACGCCATTGGACCAAGATTCAAGGGTCATAATTTGGAACAATGAAAAGAGCGAAAGACCAAGATTACCGAAATACATCTCACCTGCATCTCCACCATCACCAAACAACATCGTACCCATCACTGAGAATACATACATGACGATGACAAGCAACCAACTGATGGCCATAATGCCACGTAAGGACCGAACCATGGCCTCCACCATGCGTTGCATCTCAGGCATACTCGAGACCAAACGAAGTGCTCGAAACACACGGAACACACGAAGCACACTGAGCGGTCCGGATGCTGGTGCAATCGAAAATAAAACAATCAGGAAGTCAAAATTGTTCCACGAATCACGAAAAAAGCGAGGGCCATTGCCAATGAGGCGAATGATCAATTCAATGATGAAAATATACAGAATAAGGGAGTCAAGAGCCTCAAGGGCCGAAAGAACAGATCGTGGCAGTGGAAAAGTTTCCAACCCGATGGTCACTGCATTGATGACAATAAGAGCAAGGATTGCATTCTGGAAGCGAGAACTCTCAGACAAATCGTAGCACTTTGTACTGTACTTCATGATCAACACTTTTTCGCGCTTGTATAAATTCTTACCCCGGTGGGTATTCTCCAGACCATGATTCCTCCGAAGGTACCGGAAACCGGTTAAATGGAGAGAAACCGGAATGAAATTTATATTTCGATGATGAGATCCCCTTCTATTAGCCTAACCTTTACTGACGCAGTGACAACATGGTCTGATGCCATGAAGACAAAACAAATGTGTGTTATTGAACTTAATGAGGAGCGCTCTAAAGTAAAAACTTGGACCATATCTCGTGGAAACTTCGATCGAAACACTCGTACCATCTACAGTTTCGTGCCTTTGTGTGACCGCATTTGCACGGGTGGAGCGTACGCAGTTGTTCAAAAAAGCGCCGAGAGAGAGATTTGAACTCCCGAATCCAAAGGAAACACGATTTCCAGTCGCGCGCAATACCAGGCTATGCGATCTCGGCTTGTAACTCGGCCACTTGCCTTCTCCGTTTAATGCTCACTGAAAAATATCAAGGAGAAAATGTAGTGGACCGAGCGAAAGAACTCAAAGGGTGACCTCTTAGCCAGTGCATGAGCGAGGAACTCGGTCCCGACTCTGTGGCTCTCTCCGAAGGGGATGATGCCGCAGTTGCCGACCATGGTGACATGCCATTCCGGCTTCGTGATTTCTCACCACTCTTTGCTGTTTCAAGCCTTCACGAGCTCGCAGCACCTCTTGACCGGCTCCAATGTGAAGTACAGTTTCAAACAAAACTTGCAATCTTTGAATGGGAACGAAAGCACTGGATTACAATGGCCCTCGGAGCAGTGGCATTCCTGCTAGGGACACTTTCCCCTGAGGTAATGAGCGGGGGAGACCCAATGCTCATTGGTGCAGAAGGGATTCAATCCGTGTCGAGTGGCGTCTTCCTCCAAATGATCATCTCAGTCATCCTGTGGGTTTGGTTCGCAGTCCAGATTTGGTCGCTCTTTCCAATCATGCGGACGCACGCAATATCACTGCTTGTGTTTTGGAATCTATTCATTGTAGCGCAGTTGTTGTACCACAACGAAAATCCGACCTTCCCGGTTGGAGTGAACGCCTCCCAAATGATGATGGGAACACTGGTTGTGCTCGTGGTTCTCTTCTTCATTTACTTCTTTTGGAAAGCTGTGTCCGAAACACGAGACTTGCACATCGAAGAATACCACCTTCACGAAGATGTTCGCTTGATGGAGATGGAAATGGCTGAGCATTCGCTGAGTGGTTGGGGCCTCATGTTGGCAACTTGGACGGGCACAACAACGCTTTCATCTTGGGCAGGAGCGCATTTCGTTGCTGATCAAAATGTTGGAACAATGAGCACGCTTCTCATACACATTGTGTTTGGACTGCTTTCTCTCCCTGTGTTGATGATGGTCATTTGGTACCCACAACGGATGCTTGGCCAAGACACCGTGGTGCGAACAAAAGCAGCCATTGCCGCAGACGCGGAACTCATGGTTCAAACCGAAACCACGCTCATTTCAAACGACGGGAAGTCAATTTGTCCTGAATGTAATACAGAAGTGGGTATATCACGATCGAAGAGCGGTGAAATCATTGTGCCCTGTGTTACTGAAGGGTGCACTGGTCAATCTGCTATCGGCAAGACGTGCCCACGATGCAAAGCAACGACACCGACTCGATATGATTGCCCGTCTTGTGGAATCAATGCACCCGTTCTTGATTTCCTGTCCGATGTGGAGGTGTGGTGATGAATTTCAAGCAACTTAGAGAGGATTTCCCGACGCTGAGAGCAGATCCAGATCTCGCATACCTCGACAATGCATGCGTGACATTGAAACCAGATTCTGTCGTGAATGCCATTCATGATTATTACACTACAAGCCCAGGGTGTGGTGGTCGCTCTGTCCACAGATACGGAACAAAAGTTTCCCAACACACAGCGACGGCGCGTGCAAAGTTGGCGACCTTCATCAATGCAAACAGCAAGACCGAAATGGTCTTCACAAGAAACGCAACACAGTCACTGAATCAAGTCGCACATGGAATGAAGTGGGAAAAAGGCGATGTGGTGTTGACAACCGACCGAGAACACAACTCAAACTTAGTCCCATGGCTTCAACTCGAACGGGAGCAAGGCGTTGACCATCGGATTGTTGCATCGAATCCAGATAACTCATTTGACCTCGAAGGCTTTGAGGCAGCATGTGCTGAGGCAGGATCGAAATTGAAACTTGTATCAATGAGCCATGTTGGAAACCTCGACGGCGTCACCCTCCCAATAAAAGAAATAGCAAAAATTACTCATGACCATGGTGCGTTGATATGTGTCGACGGGGCACAATCAACACCACACATGAGCGTC
>CM001443.1:1361076-1371022 GCA_000246735.1 uncultured Candidatus Poseidoniales archaeon
TCCAAGACTTGGACATCGATTTCCTAGCCTTCTCAATCCACAAAATGTGTGGTCCCTCTGGCATGGGTGGCTTGTGGGGACGTTACGAGTTGTTGGATAATTTACGAACCATCCAAGCAGGAGGACAAACAGTTCAAACTTCAACATATGATTCAATCGAATGGGCTGCACCACCGGCCCGATTTGAAGGTGGTCTGGGGCATTTTTCCGGCATGATTGGAACAGGGGCCGCGATTGATTACCTAACGGCACTTGACATGAGCGCTGTTAAGCAGCATGAAATCAAATTGAACAGGATCATGAGCGATACAGTGAGTGGTTTGGCTGGCGTGGACATCATTGGCCCAGCAGACCCAGCACAACGAGGCGGTATTTGCTCGATCTTAATGCACGATCTTCCCGCCCATGACATCGCACTTTTGCTCGACGAAGCAGCTGGTGTGATGGTCCGGAGTGGCCAGCACTGTGTCCACTCCTGGTTCAACGCCAGGGGTCATGTCAATGGGTCACTCAGAGCATCCGCATATTTTTACAACACCGAGGAAGAAGTGAAACTGTTTGCTGACACCTTCGAAGAGGCAGTCCAGGCATTCAGTTGATTCAAATGGAAAAGAACGGCAGTGATATGGGTGCTCCAAACGAGCACGACGGAGCGGTGTTACCGCCCCTCCAACCATTGCCTACAATGGCTCAACCCAACATCTGGAATGGCCAAGATGCACTCCTGCATCCTCCACAAACCCATCAACCACAACTCGATGACGACATCCAAACAGCCAAAAAAATCGTCAGTTTCTCAATCACGTTGATTATGATTGTGAGCCTTGCTTACGCTGGTTTTGTGCTGTTCGATGGAGATGCACTCACAGGCTATCGCCCGGGTGATGCTGCCCTCGACTCTCAACGTGTTTACGAGGATTTAATCCAAGCAGATCAAGTCAACCTGAACGGGGCAGGCGTCACAGTCTGCATCGTCGATTCTGGATTGAATCCTGACCATCAGGACCTCGATGGCCTAAAAGTAACGAAGTGGAAGGATTTCGTTGGTGGAGCCAACAACCCTTACGATGACCACGGACATGGTACGAGTATGGCAGGGATTTTGGTCGCTGATGGATGGATGAAAGGTGTGGCGCCTAAGGTCAACCTCCTGGTCGCTAAAGCACTCGCAGAAAACGGGTCCGGCGACGACACAGTGGTGGCCGATGCCATCGACTGGTGTGCTGAAAACGGTGCACAAATCATTTCGCTTTCCCTCGGCGGTGCGCCTGGTATTCTGCCGTTCAATTTTGGCAATGGTCGTTCATCAGCTCAAGCGGCTGAAGATGCCGTTGAATCTGGAATCTTTGTCATTGCAGCAGCAGGGAATGATGGTGGGGCTGATGACGATGGAGATGTTGCTACGCCATGCAGTGAAGCAGCCGTCATTTGCGTGGGCGGAGCAACGCAATCGGGAACTCACTGGGAAGGCTCATCCATTGGAGATAATAACGGTCGCATATGGCCATTGCCAATCATTACGCCACGTTCCGATCCACACAAGAAACCAGAAATTGTGGCGCCAGCAAAATCAGTCGCTGTCATCAACAAAGAAGGCACTTGGTCGCTAAGCGATGGAACAAGCGCCGCAACAGTGTACGTTACTGGAGCCATTGCATTGTTGCTTCAAAACAACCCTGAACTCGCTGCAAATGGAACTCAAGACGACATCGCAAACATCAATCAGGTGAAAGAATGGATTCAACAATCCTCCCTACCACGACCTTCCCAAACTGGCCATGATGACAATTACGGCTATGGTCTATTACAGATCAAGGCCCTCATTGATGCTGCAAACCCAGACGAATGATTACTTTGCGACCATTGCAACCAATGTACCACCAAAGAGTGGCATGAATCCAATATGGTGCGTTTCATTGCACGACTGAATCAATTCAATCCATGCATTGAATCCATTCACGAGTTCCATACCTTCTTCATCTTCTGGCTCTACATCGCCAACCGGCATGTCAGGCTCGAGCGTGAACAAAACGCCACCTGTGGCCAGAAATGGCAACATCAGTTCTACATTTTTTGCCCTCTGTGCGTTTGTACCATCGACAATGATTGCATCAGCCTCCGGTTGAATTGGTGAATCGCCTACTTCCAGTCCTGTGGATGAAGCAGCCTTCCATGCGAGGGTTTCCCCTACCAGTGCATCGAGCACACCAACGACAATTTTAGTGTAGGACTCCCCTTTGTGGCGGGTCATGAGTCGATGCAAGATCACGGCAAATTTAGCCCCATTTTCGATGATGTCATACCGCTCTGGAGTGAATCCGTCGACGGTGAACAGGTCATACACCCAAGCCGAGCGGTGGCCGATGCCGCCGCCAACTTCGATGATCCGTTGAGGTTTGAGACGGGCCAGGGCATCCCTCAACCGTCGATGAACAGAAATGGACCATGTAGAAAGGCCCATGTGCTGGAGTTGTGATCCTATATTCGCAGCGATTTCAGGCTCGTCTCTGCTTCGCAGTGGGTCTGCACTCAACAACTGAGCAAGGGCATCAGCTTTGTCGAGCGTCGCATCGGTCTCCGCTTCACTTGACATGAATTGGCCTCATGTGGCACCCCCTTGAAGCCTCGCATCCAGCCACATCATGCGCCGGTGACTTCAAACGAGAGGGATTGCGCGCTGAGCATGGGGAACAGCATGGAAGACGACGAATCGATGGACGATTTTTTCGAAGAAGAGGAAGTCTTTCTCGAAAACGCTGTTCACTGTCCGATTTGCGACGATATGACTGGTCATGAGATTCTCAACGAGAAACCGAAAGGCACTGGCGCAGATTATTTGTTAAAATGCATTGATTGCAGCAAGGTTCACACCGTGCACATCCGACCACCGCCAGTCGTGGAAATTCCATTCATCCTCACTGAAGGCCCCCGATCAAGCACTTCTCGATTGGAAATCGATGCTGATGAGATGATTGAACTGGAAGATGTGTTCCAAGACGACGAGAAACTTTGGCGAATCAATCAAATTGAGCTCCATAGCGGAAAGAAGGCAAAGCGAGCGGAAGCAAGCCTCATCGCACGAGCTTCAGCTCTCCGATCTGACATGGTTCGGGTAAAACTCACCATGACACGAGGCGAGGAATCTGAAGCAGATGTGCTGACTGTTCCAGAAGGCACAAAGTACACCGCTGGCCATCTCATTGATGTCGAAGGAAAGACATGGCGAATCCGAGCCATTCATACTGGTAGAGGTCGAACACTCCGCGGCACAGTCGATGCACCTGACATCAAGCGAATGTACTTGCATGAACCACCAAATCCAGAACACTTTGAACCACGCACGCCAAGAGAACGACGTCAGGCATGGAAAGAGGGGCGACTCGGTTTCAATCCGAACCCAGTGCTTCCAAAGGAAATCACGAAGAAGGGTGTCGATCCGAACAATCGACGCAGGAAGCAGCCACGACGCTGATCATGGACGGTTGGTCCAAGGCATCAGGAACGCCTTGGCAACTTGAGCACCCACGGTTGGGTTTTCCTTCAAACGACGTATGCTGTACTCATACCACTTTTCGCCATACGGAATGTACACCCGAGTGCGGTGACCTGCAGCGGCCAGTTTTCTACGAAGTGGTCCACGTACACCAAGAAGCATTTGGAATTCATAGCCGGGGCCTTTGAAAGCCCTCGCATCACCAGAATTTGTTCGGGGGTCCACAATTCCTGGACCCATGCCGAACGATTCCAGTGCTGATGTTGCGTGGTTGATGACAGGAAGGTCATGGCTCGCTATCGAGCAGTACGCACCAGCCGCTAACATACGATCGATGGAGGCATTTGTTGCATCAACAATGTCTTGATAACCAGTGTATGCTATGTTATCCGGTTCAAGATAGATTCCTTTGCACACTCTGTAGTCTGCTGCTGGGCCGAGTTCAGTTTCGAGATGATTGATGTCATCTAGGGTTCGAAACAGGCGACCTTGAAGCACAGTACCAACATTTGTGAGCCCTTGCTTGTGCAAGTCAATGACCACCTGAATCGTATCTGTCGTGACTCGATGGTCTTCCATGTCAAGGCGCACGAACATATCGTGCTCGTTGGCCATTCGAACAAGTTTCTCGATGTTCGCCATTCCTTTTTCTTTGTCGATCAGCAAACCAAACGCTGTCGGCTTAATCGATAGATTGGCATCCAAGTTTGTGGAGCGAATTGCTTGAAGAACCCGAACGTATTCATCCAGAAAAAATTGGGCTTCTTCCATGTTGGAAATTTCTTCACCCAGTACATCAACTGTGAAGCATGCGCCTTCATCGCTCAGGCGTTTCATGATTCGCAGCGCATCATCGAGCGTTGAACCCGCCACATATCGGCGTGAAACCCATCCAACGAACCATTTGGGCATACGAACGGTAGCGGCCACAACTGTTCGAGAAAATAGACCGACCATGGCTTCACCCGACTCATTGTCAGTGCAGGAGATTCTTGAGGGTTGTTGCTCATATGTTTGAACGCCATGCCTCATTCTACTAAATCCAGAACACCTTTTCGCTTCAGAAGTGGAACTCCTAACCCTGCCAAGTGCTTTCGAATGGCCTGTCGTTGCCAACCCTTGAACGCCTTTCTGTCCATCGAAAATACGATGTTCCCACCAGGGAAGGCGCGCTGGGTCGAAGCATGGGCTGCATCGATGGATTGTCGCCACAAGCCCGAGGCAACTTGGCCCTCTACTGGTTCCTCATCAAATGGCAATGCATAGGTTGCAAGCATGTGACCCAACCAAACACCTTCTGTTGAGGCGATCATGTTCCCCCGAGGAGCATAGTGTCCACCGCCCAATGTGATGAGAACTGGTTCACCCTTGTTCATATCTTCATTCCATGCACCAAAGCCCGCACTTCCATCCAAACCTAAGCCATCGTGAATCAGTTGGCCGAGCAGTTCTGCTGCACCAGCGTGACCCCATGTTGCCGATGTGGAGCCAACTTCGATGAACAAACATGGAACATTCAGCCAAGGACCATGATGAGTCACTTCAAGGGAGACGTCGAACGTTTCACCCAAGTCGATATTCGGAGTGCGCTCAAGAAGACAACGCCACCAGGAGGCGAGGCGCGTCGAAGGTGGAGGCGCGTCCCCTGCTTTCCCACCGTATGGAGCATGACTGCGAGGATCAAGTTGCATCACGCCAATTGGGTGAACTGTCAAACAGGCCCGCCCACTTTCTGCGACGTGCCGTGATGGAAAGATCACCTCAGTAACCGTTTCACCTGTTGCATCAAACCAACGTTGGTCGATGTTGTCTTCACGCAAGACACCATCCGGGAAAACCCACATTCGAACATGGCGACTTCCGTAGGCAGGGAAACCCTCGACGGCGGGCAAGGATGACCATGTTCCAATTTTTCGGATAAAATCAGCCTGGTTGGTCGAAGCGATGTCGCCCCCACTCACAGCGATGAGCACAACCCCGTCCGCACCCATGATTCCACCACTGCGACTTGTCTTTTCACTCTGTTGTGTGGGAGGATTGACAAACCACCCCGACGACCATGTCCTATGACGGGGGAACTTCCACCAAAGGTACCCTTCCACGCTTTGACGGTCATCCCACACAAAAATGGCCACCTCGCTGTGGGCATTGATGGCGAATTTCAACAGCTTGATGCTGCGCTATCGCCCACTGGTGATGTGCGGAAGCCATTTCCAATGGGTGTTAGGCACACCTGCATAACGAACGATGTGGTTGTTGCCACATGGGTCGATCACGAACTTTTGATGGCAAGAATGGCAGCCTTTGAATGCGACACACCACTCAAAGATGGGGTTGAACGAGGCGATCTACGCACGCGAACCAGCATCGAGGCGGCAATTCATCCTGCTGGATCAGCTTGGTCCCATGTCCTTGATGCTGAACCACTAGCGTTGTGTGGCCACCCCGGCGGTTTTGCATTCGTCTTGTACAACAAGGGCATCTATGCAATGGGCCGGGACGCTGGTGAACATTGGCGTGTGGAATTACCAACATGGGCAGAACTGAAAAAGCTACCACGGGCAAACGACATTGTTTCGATTACCCACTCAAAAGGTCAATTGAAGGTCTGGTCACGAGGTGGCGGGACCCAATCGTATGATGCAGGTTCAGGAGATTTACTTTCAACCGGTGTCTTTCACTATGATGGCGTTCTCCAACAAGTCTACGCTGATGGAATCCATGAATTATTGGTCTACGATGACGGTGCCGTTGTGTGGCTGGATGAAGGCGTAACAATGGTTGAAGGAAAACTGGCCGGTCCGGTCCAACATGCCTTTTGGAATGAAGAAGAGCAAACATGGCGTGTCGCTGGCTGGCGCGAGGAACTTCGACTGTCCACAAATGGGGTGGAGCGTACTTCAATGCCTGAAATCCCGGTCCACATTCTCTCAGTCGAACAGCGCGTGATGATGTTGCTGAACAACGGTGAGTGGATCGATTCAGCCCTCTAGGCGACCACCTCAGTAAATGGGTGGAGATTCAACGCTTGCGCTCAACGTGTTCGAAAAGGCAAGTGAGTATCCGAGGGAACTCACTCGTTTGTCACGGTGTAACCACAGCGGCCGCAGGATTTGCGATCTTTGTGAACGGCCAAGAACACGCCTGGGCCACATTCTGGACAGAACTCTGCGTTGCGAGTCAAAGTACCGTCTTCACCAACGGTGTACTTGGACCACTTTGCGCCAGCTTTAGGACCGTCGCCCATCACTCGTCACCTCCTTCGGAGGATTCTTCGGCCTTTGGGGTCCAGAATTGCTCGTGTCGCTTGTGAATGTATTCCGGCTCTACGTTCATTGATTCTTGGTCGTTGTAGATGTACGCCATACCGGTGGTCAATGGCTGTCCGAAGCGTGTGTTGCAGTCCTTGACAACAATACAGTCAGGGTTCGATCCAGGTTCAAGGGTGCGAACAAGATCCATGACTTCCTTACGAGAAGGGGTGGCCATTCCGAGGTGTTGCCAGCGGAAACTGATTTCCACACGGTTGAGTAGTTTGTTTTCGATTCTGTTTGTGATTTCCATACTGTTCCTCTCCTTATCTGTTGCTTACTTTGAGAGCATATTTGCCTGGTAGTTCAACTTCCAAACGCTTGGCAATTTCTGAGCGGTTTGGATTCATGATGATCACATAGCCTTGGTGATCGGTCGAGACTTGAGCGGATGGGTGACGAGGGCATTGGTCAACACCGTCGTCCAAGACGAGGTGGCATTCTGCACATGCAAACGGATTCTTAGCCATGCATCATCACCTCATTCGTTGTCCTCATCGAGCCAGCTGTGGCAGCCGAGTCCAGGTTGCTTGCTTGTCAAACCAATCTTGGAGCGGCGGGGGTCAGAAGTATCTGGAGAGAGTGACACAATACGGGCTCGCACTGAGTTACCAACACCAATTCGGCGACCGGTTTGGCGACCTTCGATCCATCCCATGCCGACGTTTGCGTCGACCATGTCATCCATGATTTGTGATTTGTGGAGAAGGGCTTCCATTGGGCCAATTCGGACGAAAGCACCGAATTCGTTCACTTCTGAAACTGCGCCCTCGACGACTTCGTAGTCTTCCATGCAGAAAAGAACTGCATCGAAACGAACTCGTTGGTAGATTGCTCCATCTCCGTGGATGATTCGACCACGGCCCAAGGGTTCGTGGTTGGTGGTGAGGAGAATGAAACGGTTTTCTTCATCAAAACGGCCTTCGAACGCTGTCATCGAAAGACGATCGATGTGGTCGTTCAAGGATGCGCCCTTGCGCATGTATTCAGCAGGAATGCGGATTGTGTCTTCCCTTGATACGATTTTGTACATTATGTTCACCTCTGCGGAAGACCGCTCGAGGGCAAGATGTGAAGGGGAGTGGGAAACCCATTCCGTCCTTCACCGGCACTCGCCTCTGGAGAGAAGTCGACCGTAGTCAGTTTTGCCACCAACGACCTCTATTTAATCCACTCGCATAACATTCGGCCGATGGGATGGATAAAATCACGCTACATCAACCTGTTTTGGGATGCGCTCGCCCTCAGAAGAATCACTCCTTTTGGAGGCAGACCGCCATAACCCATAACAACCCCCGGAACCTGCTGTGCATTCATGACCAGCGAAACGCAGGACAGCGGGCGGAAATTCGCCTCGGCGCTGGTGCCGGTTTTGATGTTCGTTCTGGCATCCCTGTCCCCCCTTCTCGTCGCTCCAAATCCTTCCCTCGACTTGGATGAGGAACACCCGAGCATGCAAACGGGCACAGGTGCATCATGGACTGGTCTTGAACAACCATGGGGTCAATTTGGCCACACACCCACGCACAATGGCAGCATGCCTGCACACGGCCCTAATGGCGGACCAGGAGACGGATCTGTAGATGATGTCACCGTCTTAGGAACCATTGAGAACCCTGGTGTCAATTGGGAAGCACTCGATGATGGAAGCGACCTGTATGGCTCCATCATTGCTGATTTCTCGGCGAGCATCACTGCCCCGGAGGCCGCCAAGGAACGCTGTGCAGAAGACGATCTATTCGCAGTTCTTGTTCACAACGATGGGACAAACACCTACCTCAGTCTTGTTTCAGGCGATGATGCCAAGTTGGCTTGGGAAGTAAATATTGGAGTGACTAAGGACATACGCTCCACGCCTGCCATCGTCGATGTGGACCAAGACGGACGCCAGGAAATTGTGCTCGTGTACGACACCGACAACGCCCTGAACATCGAAGTTTGGTCACCCGAGCTCGAATGCAGCGAATCAGGTTGGCAGAAATCAGGCCACGAAAATGAGCAATATTGGAGTTATACCGATATTGATTATCGAATTGGCATCCAAAGCCCACACGCACCAACATCGCAAAGCAATCACCTCTCGATTACGCAACCCCTCGTCGCAGATCTCGCCCTTGATGGAACACCAGAACTGGTCTTGGCGGTCGTGGATGAATCATCCAATGACCCGACCGTCCTCTCGTTCGGATTAACATCAAGCGTGCCAAGTGATTCAAACTGGCAAGTGACACTTGACCGGGGCACACACCCATCGTCACCAGCATGGGCCGCCCTTGATTCAAGCACCACTGCGATTGTGCTGACGACCATTGATTCGAACGGTGGGTCGATGTGGATTTGGAGAATTGATGGAGCCTCGGGTTCGCTTGATTGGGAACGTGTGGCTGTTCAAGGCACTGATTCTGATTCCGATGCACCACGCCTCCGCCTCCCAGGCCCTGTCATCGCTCAATTAGACAACGATGAAGCCCCCGAAATGATCCTCACTGTCCCAACCGATGCCAATGGAAGAACATCAGGTCTTGGAGCACGGTTCATTGGCATGGAGATGACATCCACGACTGAAATTTTCAATTTCCGAACACCAAATGGGTACGCTGATGCTGAACCCTTGGTGGTCGACACCACAGGTGACGGATTGCATGACCGCTTGTGTTGGGTGACATGGTACTCTGAATCGCAGTTTTCTTTCAACCGCCAAGGCTTGACGGGTTGCCATGACATCAGCGATGAAACACCGCTCAAAGAATGGTCAAGGGACCTCCAACGAGGTGCTGGTAATGACAACGACGAGATTGCAGTTGCCTCGCCACTTTGGCTTGACATCGATGGGAATGATGCACCTGAGTTGATTGTTCCTTTCGGTATGCGACTGTACGGCTTTGATGGTGAGACCGGTGCTTCTGCCGACATCAACGATGCATGGTCATCGCCCCTCGCCATGCCTCATCGAGTCTGGGCGAGCCCCGCTGCAGCCGACATGGACGGGGACGGCACGATTGACATCCTCATTGGTGACACATTGGTCTCTCACCTTGCCACCGATTTGGCCCCCCTTGCAGATGGCCGAGGTATTAGTTTCAACCCAGCAAGCCCTGATCCAGGAGACACAGTGACCGTGACAGGGTCCTTTTCCAACGTT
>CM001443.1:1371039-1373487 GCA_000246735.1 uncultured Candidatus Poseidoniales archaeon
GCTGGACAATGAAGACAATGTTGACGTTGTGTTGCGCATGGATGGGAATGAATTGACTCGTGAGCGCTTCGCAGATGTTGAGCCAGTCTCGCCGAGTGGCGAAGGTGGTCCGTTGACATTCAGTGCCACCTTCACAGCTGCACTAGGTGAACATGAATTCACGCTCGTCCTCGATGTCAACAACAACTTGACTGAATCCAGAAAGGACAACAACAACCAATCAGTCACGTTGACAATTGTCGACCCATATGTGGCTCGCATCGATCCGCCCCTTGATCCAATTCGGATCGCCCCCGGCAACACTGAGACGATTCAAATCGCCCTCACGGCTACAGGTTCACGCACCGCTGATTGGACCTTATCAATCGACGATTCTGCCCTTCCCTCTGCATGGTCCTTTACACCAAATACAGGTGCAAACCTCAATCCCAACCTTGCCCCCAACGCTGGGATCATCGTCGACTTTAGCATCGCCGTTCCCTCCACAGCCTTGGGTGACGAAAACTCCTATGTCGATTTGCTGCTGACCCTCGACGATGATGAAGCAGTCACCTCGACTCTGCGCCTTCCGATCGAAGTGCTTCGGACGCGTGGCCTTTCAGTGGTCGGGCCAGCAGGGCTCAGCGAGTCGGATGGAATTGGACGTCCGAATCATGATGCGAAAGCATGGCTTGTGGTCGAAAACCTTGGGAACGCCCAAGAGAGCACGACCTCAATTGATTGGACGGCTCCATCGTGGGGCGGTACGCCTGCCTTGTACACAGCAGATGGCACCGAAGTGTTCTCACTCACGCTCGCGCCAAACGAAGACGTTGAACTGTTCGCCACCCTTGGCGTACCTGCGAGTACCACCCTTGGCACCTCAACCAGCAGCATGCTTACCGTTTGCATCGGTAGTGGCGAAGACACCCTTTGCCAAGACATGGATGTCAACTTCCACGCAAGTGAGCTTGCAGCATCACCCTCACACATCCGCACCCTTCCCGACTCCACACTCGAATGGTCACTGGAAGCAACCCTCCCGGCCGATGGCCACCTCGAATGGAACATGGCCGAAGCCCAAATGATTCAGACCGGTTGGGTATGGTCGGCAACTGGCGATGCTTCAGTCAATGGAACCACATTGGAGATGGTTGGGACACCAGGGGGAGCAGCCTCAGCAGTTCTCCAACTGGTTCTCCCAGTGAACGCAGTACCTCAGCGTCACGCATTTGCGACCGCTGAATCAACAGAACTCCACTACGAACTCAACATCACATTACACGTATTGCAAGTGTTCCGTTCAGCAGCGACCGTGCTTGATCCAACTCCACTCACTCCTGGCGAACCCGTCGATTTCAAGGTGGGTGAAACACAATCAGTCTTACTCCGACTCGAAAACCCCGGCAATGGCGAGGATACGTTCATTCTCACAGGCGCCATTGTGGCGGATCCAAACATTACGCCCCAACCAGAGGTTGAATTCACAATTTACAATCCAGAACGAACCCTTGGCCCACTTGCCACCACCATCGCAACGGTTGATGTGGTCCTTGACGAAGACACCCCCGCCCTCAACCCGTTCCAGTTGCAGTTTACGTGGACATCGCAGGGTGAAGGCAACATCGCTGCTGTAACCGCATTAACCGTACAGGCTGAGCCAGACTACCGCTGGGAGATTAACGACATCGATGTTGAAACAACGGAAGTGGCACCAGGCGACGAAGTAAGCATTGAATTTACCGTGAAAAACATTGGAAACACACCTGACACCCTCACCATCAACCCGTCGTTTGAAGTGACACATGCTGGAAACGACACATCCACTTGGAGCGCTGCAAGCAACAGCAGTGAACAAATTGATGTCAATGGTACACAATCGATGAGCATCGGATTCACTGTGCCGTACGATGCTTGGTTCATGACCGATGCGATGCTTTTGATGAGTTTGTACTCCGGAAATGTCTATGTCAGTAACGAAACCGTTGAGTTCTCAGTTGTTCATGCTTCTGCTTGGCGATTCAACCTCTCGGACACTTCACTCACAATCGCACCAGGGGGCGAAAACCTCACCCTGAAAGTCGACCAACTTGGCAACCACCCCGAAGCACCTTGGTTCACAAAAGCTGGGCAAGGATGGCCGATTGAACTGCCAGCGAATGGTCAAACCGTCAACCCGGGTGAGTCAACGACAATGACCGTGTTTGTCACACCTCCGGAAGACGCATTGGCAGGCGAAGTAGGTGTGCTGCGCATTCGTATTTCAGACGCCAATGGAGCGGGCCAAATCGTCCAAGAAATTCCAGTCCGTGTTGGGCAAGAGGCAAACATCAGCGTTGAGCATCGCGGTACTTGGAAGGTCAACGAAGACGGTGGAATGCCAACGGCTTGGCTTGATAACAACGGGAATGATGTGGCCGTGGTGCAGATTTCAGTCGATGGATTACCAACCGGATGGTTGCTCAATGG
>CM001443.1:1373502-1385415 GCA_000246735.1 uncultured Candidatus Poseidoniales archaeon
CCCGGGGCAACTCCTAGGCCTTCCTTTGATGCTCACACCTGATGAAACCTGGAATCAGCAGCGTTTCCTTGTGACCCTCAAAATCAACCATCCATCATTAGGTGAGATCACGCACGATCTTGAAGTTGAATATGGCTCCCACACCTTCCATACAACCCCGGTTCATTTGGCGAGAGAGGGGACCCCGATTACCATTCAATTCGGTCAAGCGGTGGACAGCGGCCTCACAAGCAGTGATACAGTTGATTTCGGCGAACGGTCGATTTCATTCACCATGGGAAGCGACGAGAACGAACTGCTTCTCGAATCATCCACCGACAGCAGCAACAGAATGTCCATTTTCACCTCAGGATACACACTCCCGAATGTTGATGTAGACTGTGACCTCATTGAACAAGCGTTTAGCACGCTTGGAAGGATTGCACTGACTGGAAGTGTGGGCGAATGTCAAGTCACTGCATCGGATCAAGCGCCGGTGAAGGCTACTATTATGCTCATCTCAGACCAAGGCGATACGGTGCCACTGCGCTCATCTGGAATTTCATTGGGCAGTGGTGAAAACGGAACATATGAGTTGAATGTCACCTCATGGACACCAGAAGCCGCCCAAATGAGCATTACTGTGCTGGTCGTGGATTCTTACGGCCGCATCCTCGATGAAGAGACCGTTGAAGTGGTCTCACGAGCATCGGGATGGAACGTTGGTATCTTCTCGTTCACAGCAGATGAAGAACTCAAGGTCAGCATTCAGAGGACATCCTACGACGTCTTGGAAGACGTCAACTGTCGTGTCGAGGTCAACACGGTGGACAACAGTCTGGACGAACCTCTTGTACGAGTGATCGATATTGCAGAAGGGGATTTCCCGCCGATCGTCATCATCCCAGCACCTTCGGAACTCGCAGACAATAAACAGTTGAAGGCAACGCTGACCTGTGAAGCTCCGTATGACCTTGATGATGATCCAAGCGATAATGAGGCGACCGCTCTCTACATTAAAGCACAACAACCAATTGTCGAAAGCAGTGAAATCGTCATTTCGCTTGTGGTAGCAAGTCTGTTGTTGGTCGTGGCGTACTTGACAGGAATGATGGGCACTAAGCAGCAAGCAAGTTCGAAACCTAAGCTGAAGCCACTTCCTACCGACACAACACAACCAATAGCAGAACCGAGCCCGGTGGAACAAGTCGAAGAGGAAGAAGATGAATTTTCATTCGAACTCACAGAAGAACCGGTTTCCGAAAGCATCGTCACAGAAGAGTCACAGCAAGTGGACACAGTGGAAATCATTGACCTCCCGGATGAAGAAGACGTAACACCATCAGGGCGCTTAGCATCCATGCGGGATGAATTGACGGATAACCAACCTTCTGCAGAGGGAAGAGAAGACAGAATGCGTCGTTTCTTTGGTAACCAGTGAGCAACACGGGTGCAAGCCCTTATGATGCATCGGCTGAAGCCGCCAATATGGACCTTGATGGATTGGATGGCGGCACAAGTCCGTTCATCACCCTCGATGCATGCGATGGCACACTTGTATCACGCATGGTCACAGCGCTTGAGGAAGCTGCATCAGGAGACAACGCACAATGGTCAGAAATGATTGATGCAAATCCATCCGTAGCAGAACGTCTTTCCAGCCAAGGGATTGAAACTCCAAGGGACCGTTCAAGCATTGCATGGGACGACCCGACCCTCCTTTTCACTGCTACAATCGTGCTGACAAGTGAGGGGCGTGCCCTTCCCTTAGGGGACGGAAAAGCAAGAGAGCGAATTGGCAGGTTCCCGTTTGGTGACGGTTCACCAATCAGTTACATGATTGAATACATGCGCCCGAACCACCAACAAGCGTCCTTAACGCAACGAATTGGCATGGACGACATCTTAGATCTTCTCAATAAATTGAACCATGGATTAAGTGACCAACACATCGGCCATCACAGGTACAATGAAGGGAAAGCAGGAATGGACATCAGAGGATACCTCTCAGGCGAAGAAGTTCGCACCCTACGGCTTGGCCTCGCTGGACGTGGCTGGAGTGTCACTGCAGACGAACCACTTGATGGTGGTATGCGAGATGCAAGCAAAAACCTCATCGCAGTCTTACGTGCTGCAGAGCGACGTGATGTAGGCGTGTTCCTCCGCTCCCATTCCTAATCAGAATGGAGACGAAGTAAGTCGCTCATACATTGACGCATAGAGTGCGGCGGTGCTATCGATGACTTCCTGAGGGAGTGCTGGAATCGCTGGATCCTCAGCACCACTGTCTCGAGCTGATTTCAAATTGGTTTGATGCCCTGTTTCGATGTAATGCGTGCGAACTGATTCCTTCGACAATTCGATGCATTCACCATTTGCATAGGCCTCAGCATCCCACCAACGGTCCTCATCAAGGGTACCGAAAGTATCGACAAGCACGACCTTACGGTTTGGTCCAAGAGCAAATTCTTTCTTTCCATCGACGTGAATCAATCCGTTCTTTGCCGCCTCCCGTTCAATCATATCATCAATCCGAAGCACTGCGTCAAAGATAGCGTTCAATTCATCTTCGGTAATGTTGGAAATCTCAAGGGCCTCATCATTGCTGATGTTCCGATCATATGCCTCGAACTTTGTCGTAACTTCGAGAAACGGCTTCTCCAATTTGGCACCGTACTCGCAGTCTGCGGCGACGCCAAGTTGTTCCGGTGTGAGTTCGCCACGTTGGAACCTGCGCCATGCCGACCCTGAGAGGTAGTGTCGACAAATAATTTCAAGTGGGACAAAAACCCATTCCATATCACGAGGAATCATTCCAGGTTCCTTAATGACCTCGACCTTTCGAACCAAGCAGCGATCAGCAGCGTTCACTTCAACAAGGTGAGTTCCACAAATGCCTTCTTGCTCGATGAGCTTGAACCAGTGCGCAGTGGTACGGTTGAGAGATTCACCCTTCCGTGGGATCAAGGATGGAATGATTTGATCAAACACGGAAATCTGATTTGTGAACCGGAATTCGAGGATATCGGGATCGTCGGTTGACCAAACTTGCTTCACTTTGCCTTGATAGAGCATCTCTGCCATAGTTCATGACCGTGAAATGAGGCCTTTGAACATTTCAGTCGGAGCGAACGGCTCAAATGAGGCCGAGGGCATCTTCCATTCGGTTCAACTCAGGCCCGGTCGTTTCCGTACCAGCGATGACACCGTTATTGGAAGCGCATGAACCAGCACCGACATATGGGGAACCGAAAGCAACAGTGCCAACCATAGGAGGAACACCGAGCACTTCTTCGATCAAGAGAACTTCTTCAGGTGTGACGTCTGGATGGAGTAAAACGCCCTGGTCGTTGGTGACGCCTAAGCTTCCAACAACATCCTGACCGGCAATGGTCGTCGCAGCAACTTGCACGCCCATGACTTCAGACATAATTTCAAGTCCATCTGTGGGTATGCTCGGTGATGCGATGATGCCCTGCTCATTGACAAGAAGAAGGTTACCAGCGGTGTTGACACCACCCTCCATGACGACAACGTCACCGAAGGCAGTGAGAGCGTCAATATCGCTTTCTGTGGCAATATCAGCTACAGCCATACCTCGGCTGTTGCCAGCGACAAGAGCCCCTATGAGATTCGATCCGCCGATGGAAACTGGATGCATTTCAAGTTCCAGAGATGTTTCAATTTTCTCAAGAACATGAACCGGCAATTCTGCAGGATGGAGGACCACCTTTCCGACTGCAGCAAGGTGAATACCCACTTGATCGCTACCGAAAATGTCCGCTGTGTGAATTGGCATACAGGTGTCCTCTTTTGGGGTGCTGTCGGGTATGTGTTATCAGTCTATTGAACGCAAAAAAGGCCGGCACTCCAAAAGGAGCAACCGGCCAAGCGCCCACCGAAGTGAGATTTGAGGATGACCCGAAGGTGAAAGAAGAGGGGCACAGTGACTTCCTTTCCCGTGGACTCTCGTACCACAGTATTGGGAGAGACGCAGGCAGGCTTGACTTCTGGGTTCGGAATGAGACCAGGTAAACACTACCGCTGTGACCGTGCACCCATCTTCCTTCGAATCGGATCTGAGTGCGACGATAAAAACGTCGCAATGAAATATGAATTGGCATGAACTATTAGACGAAGAGCACTCGAGGTGCGGATACATACGAAAAAAGATGCTCGAACGTTAGTGATGCTGGACTGAATACGTCGCCGAAGCTTCGTACTTACATCCGCATTCTATTAATCTCGTCTTTTACGAGTGTTCTGAGGTGTCTCGTCTTTGGGGTGGCTTCGAGCTTAGATGCTTTCAGCTCTTATCCTTCAGGGCGTGGCTACCCAGCATTGCCTTGTCAGACAACTGGTAAACTAGTGGCCCCGAGCCCTCGTTCCTCTCGTACTAAAGGACCCCTTCCATCAAACACCTTATGCGATTCTACCACCAAGCAACAAACCTGTCTCACGACGGTCTAAACCCATCTCACGATCCCTTTTAATGGGCGAACAACCCCACCCTTGGGTCCTGCTGCAGACCCAGGATAGGAAGAGACGACATCGAAGTAGCAAGCCACCAGGTCGATGTGAGCTCTTGCTGGTGACAACTCAATTATCCCCAAGGTAACTTTTCTGTTATCTACCGGCCTCAATTATAAGCCTGGTAGGTTCGTTAGGCCCTGCTTTCGCATCGTCGATCGTTATTGTGCCGATCCACGTCAAGCCAGCTTTTCCCCTTACAGTTAACAGTGGAGTGCTGAACCACTTAAGCTGACCATTGGGCACGCTTGTTAGGTTTTCGAGCGCGTGGCGCCCCACCCAAACTGCCCACCAATCGGTGTCCTGATAAACAGTTAGCATAGTTACTCTCCAAGGGTGGTGTCTCTATTTTCGACTACTTCCAGGACTGACGTCCCGGAGATCAACATCTCCCACCTACACAGTACATGGAAAGCGACTATGCAACGACAGGCTGCAGTAAAGCTCTATGGGGTCTTCGCTTGCGGGTAGAATGTACTGGACTGTGCGCCAGTAAAGTCAATTTCGCCGGACGTATCGCGGGGACAGTGGAGCCCTCGTTGGACCATTCATGCAAGTCGCCAATTAAGCGACAAGGTATTACGCTACCTTAAGAGGGTCATAGTTACCCCCGCTGTTTACTGGTCCTTCGTCAGGTTGAAACCCGATTTAAGATACCAGCACTGAGCAGGATTCAGGGACTATACACAACCTTTCGATCTGGCAGTCCCCTATGTTTTTATTAAACAGTCGGAGCTCCCTAGTCACTGCGACCAGATTGTTCCCAATCTGGCACTCCTTCTCCCGAAGTTACGGAGCTATTTTGCCGAGTTCCCTCGCGATACTTGTATCCGATACGCCTTAGGCTACTCACCCTAAAACACCTGTTTCAGTTCTCGGTACGGTCATCCCATACGGCTTTTCACGGGACCTGGGACTTCATCTTCTTCTCACTGTGACAGTTCTCCAAAGATTTGGTACAAGTGGACCTGACATATGATCCACAAGTTTTGCCCAAGCCGTCACCATATATTGTATGGGAGGCATACGAATATTAACGCATTTCCCTTTCGATCATTTCGGTTAAGAATGACCTTAGGACCGGCTAACCCTCGGCTGATAAACAGTGCCGAGGAACCCTGGTTTATAAGGCGGTGCGGATTCTCACCACACTGTGCTGCTACTCTTCCCAAGACTCTCATTAGTATACGGTCCAGTAGACCTCACAGCCTACCTTCCGTCCATACACTACGCCGCGTTACCACATCATCTTTCGATGGTCTGAAGTATCGGTAATCAATTTGAGCCCCGTCCCTTTTCCCGGCCCGCAAGCTAGACCAGTGATCTGTTACGAACTCTTTCAAGGATGGCTGCTTCTAAGCCCACCTTCTGGTTGTTTTCGACCACGGACACGGTTTGTCTGTGACACTTAATTGATATTTAGGGACCTTAACTTCAGGCTGGTTTGTTCACCTTACGTAATGGTAGCTTACCCACCATCACTCACTGCTAGTATCTACAACGATTACACCTTCGGAGTTTGGCAGCACGCCGAGGGATCGCTCCCCCTAAACGCACAATCAGTGCTCTACAGCGTAATCAATCTCCACTAACGTGTACCTACGAGTACTTTCACGCGGAACCTGCTATTGCCCAACTCGATTGGACTTTCACCCCTATACCCAGCTCGTCCGAGCGATTTGCAGATCAGCAACGGTTCGATCCTCCACCCATCTTTCAACGGGCTTCAATCTGGCCAGGCATAGATCGTCGGGCTTCAGGTCCTCCACCATTGACTCCAAGCGAGCACACTTCGTCCCTCACAGTAAACTGCTGCGGACTTGTCGGTTTCCCTTCGGCTACGCGGATCAACCGCTTAACCTCGCCAATGATCAAGACTCCCTGGGGCATTTTTCTAAACGCACGACTGGACGCTGCTCATATCATCGCTTTCACGCCCAATCAGCCTGTACCCAACTGGTTTCACGTTCTTTTCACATCCCGCTAAGGATACTTTTCAGCTTTCACTCACGTTACTTGTAAACTATCGGTCTCGAGTTGTATTTAGGATTGGAACTAATTGCGTCCCACATTCACACGCGATTTCCAACGCATGCTACTCTTTGACAGTCACGTGGTCATATTATGTACGGTTACGGGACTTTCACCCTCTCTGGCTATGCCGTTCCAGGCAATTTCACCTTCCATAACTTAGACAAAAGACTGACAACCACATCTCCCTCACTTTCGTTTCGGGATTCGGCTTGTCCTGATCCGTTTTCATTCGCCACTACTCACGGAATCTCTATTGATTTCATTTCCTCCTCCTACTAAGATGCTTCAATTCGGAGGGTTCCCTATCGCATCGCGATTGTATCCGAAGATACAGGAAGTCCCATTCAGCCATCTGCGGATCCATGGTATACATGCACCTCCCCGCAGCTTATCGCAGCTTGTCACGACCTTCGTCGGCACTCGAGCCGAGCGATCCCCCAGTTGGGTTGTAGCATCACATGTATGTTATCACACACCATGCGAGTAACCCTTCGGTATCTAATTCATGCCAATTCGGCTTCCACAGAAAACCGCCTCCTCAGGGACGGTTCTCTCTGCCCTTCCCCCGACATGTTGCATATCAGGGTGCTTAAGCATCCCCCCGACTTACCACCCATATATGAACGAATCGGTTTGGACCTCGGCTATGGGTGTGAACAGAGGGTGTGTAATATGCAACATAGCGAGCCTGTTTTAATGTTGTCATTTCTCCAAAATTGGGCTTAAATTGAGGGTATTTTGATGGGCGAAGGTCCGCCGAATTCCTTTGAATTCAGAGCGAGCCATGGAAGATTACTGCTTCCAACAACCAAAACAGTTGACATCAGTAGGAGAGCCGGTCCAAATTTGCTTGCACCACTTCATCTTGATGCAATCGTTGAAGAAGAGATTTTGCTGCTCCGCTTTCGCCCATGCTGACCAAAGCAGCGGCCTGAAGATTCCCGCTCACCGTGGTCTGCGGCTGTGTCTGATCGTGCATCTGCACAAGACCAATGGCCTTCTCAGCTCGACCACTGACGAGAAGAGCGTGGGCCAGGTTGAGGAGGATGGTACCCTCAGTTGGTGCGGATTTAGCAGCCTCTCTTAACGCAAGGATGGAAGATTCGAACTGTGTTGAAGCAAGTGTTTGAAGTTCGAGATCGGAGCTTTTCGCCATTGTGAGCGCTCGTTGAAGCAGCGAAAGACCGTAGTTATTGAACACAGCCGCATCACCTGGCATACGTGCTGCAAGTTTTTGGAAGGCGATGGCAGCCTGCGCCCACGACTCATTGCCGAGCGCTTCGTATCCTTGGCTGAGCGTCGCCTCCAATTCTGGCAATCCCTCAAGACGCACTGCAAGCGCTTGAGCCGGGTGAATATCCAAGGAGATCACACCACTTGTCATCGTTTGAACTGGCTCGGTTGATTCATGCGCGTAAACAGTAGGTTCTGCATCCATCGTGTGAACGACTTCTACAACTTCATCTGACTGAGCATAGATTTGTTCCATGTTTGGTGCAGCAGCGTCAATGCGCCACATTGCTGGGACATCAGGGTCGTCTGACGGCTCGTTGTTGGCAACCACTGTGTTCGCTTCCAACCTCACCACTGCAGGCGGCGGAGTTGTAGTGACTGGTTCGATGCGAGGCAGCCTTGGTTCGACAACAGCTGCCGCCTCAACCCGAGGCAATGGGACTGAGGGTAATTCTGGGGCTTCAGGCAAGGTCGTCACGGGAGCAGGAGGCGGCGTTGGCACCACGACAGAGGGCAAGGGCACTGGAGGCAATGCTGCAGGCTCGACAGGCAGAGGAAGAGGCTCAACGGACGGAGACGAAACGGGAGGGGATGGACTTGGTTCAACGGGTAAAACAAGTGCTGGAGAAACTCCAATCTCTGCCACAGGTTCAGGTGCCGAGGAAACAGGTGCTTTTTGCTCCGAAATTTGCTCGCTAACCAGAGGGAGTGGGGCCTCATCACTGGACCCGTCAAACGGCATCCCAGTCGCATAGCTGCCGATGCCGAACGGCAAACGGGATACGTTCGTGTTGGAGGTGCCTGAGAAACCAAATGGTAAGCTGCCTTTTGACTCAGGCTTGGTGGGAACCTCTTCTGCTGCCTCGACGGTTGCGATGCCCTCAAGATCGTTCCACGAAGCAACCGCTTCATCCAATCCTGGTACTTCGGTTGGCAGGGGTGACCCATCATCATCTTGTTCGGTCAAATCAACTCTGATTTGACTGCCGCACGCAGGACAAGCGTTGCCTCCAAGGGAAAGCAATCCGCAAATCGTGCATTCGAACATATCGGCCCTCAGCCACAACGGGGGAGGCGTGACTCTTCAATACAGCGCAAAGAAGCGTCTCGAATCATTCCTCAGAGGAGGCGATGTTCTTGATGCGGTCAATTGCTTGTCCAGCGATTTCTGTAAAGGCATCCAAATCATCGTCAACAAGGGCTTCTGCGAAGTTCTTACCCTTGCCCATACCACGGGAAACTTGCCAGATGATTCCGAACATTGTGATACCAACACAAACACCCTTCCAAACATTTGCCCCACCATCTGCACCGATGACGTAAACAAGTACCATGTAGACCGATACGATGGCCGTCGTGAGGATCATAATCGGGAAACCTGCCTTGAAAAACTCGTTGAAGGAGATGGGGTAGCCTGCTTCCTCAGACATTCCTGCGGTCACCACGTTTGCGGAGGCACCAATGAGGGTACCATTGCCACCGAGGCACGCACCAAAGGCGAGCGCCCAAATCATTGGGTTCAAATCGATGTTAAGGTCGTTAGCAATTTGCATAACAACTGGGATCATCGTGGCTGTGTAAGGAATGTTATCAATGAAGGCTGAGGCGATTGCTGAAACCCACAGGATAATCAGAATTGCAGCGGCAAGGCGAACGATATCCCCCGCCTCATCTGTGCCAAACATAGCGATACCTTTGGTGACGTAGTCGCCAATGAAGGAAATGACGCCTAGATACTGCAATGCATGGACCAAGACAAAGAGGCCGGCGAAAAATAGGAGGGTCGTCCATTCCACATGTTCGAGCGGTTTTTCCAATTCATGGCGATCGGTTGCTAAGAGCATTAAGACAGCACCGACAAGCGCAATCCAAGAAACTGCAATGTGCGTGATTGGGTGGAGGAAAAAGTTGAGAACAACAAGTGCCAATATCGTCCCGCTTACTTTGAGCATGGCAGCATCCTTAATGCCGTATTTTGATTCGAGTTCAGCAATGTCTCGAACTCGGGTTCCTGCAAATTCTTCACCGTAGAACCACTTAATGAACATAAAGCTGGGGACAATTGTCATCAAAATACCGGGTGCCATTTCGATGATGAAATCGTTGAATGTAACGCCAGCATCCATCAAGTCCGGATACCCTGCTTTTTCGATTGCTGCGGCAGATAGACCAGAACCAATCATGATGTTCGGTGGGTCACCGATCATGGTCGCTGCGCCACCGATATTGGAAAAGAGTACCTCTGAAATGAGGAGTGGAATTGGTTTGAGATCGAGTACCTTCGCCAGTTGAATGGTCACCGGTGTTAGCAACAGCATGGTGGTAACGTTGTCGAGGAAGGCTGAGAGCACTGCCGTTACAGAACATAGGATCACGACGAGGGTCCAAACAGAACCGCCGCTTTGTTTGTAGGCTTGTACAGCAAACCACTCAAACAGACCAGTGTGGGAGAGGATACCAACCATAACCATCATTCCCAGAAGAAGACCAATCGTTTCCCAGTCAATGAGCGTGGTCACAGCACCTAAAGTGAAGGAGACCTCTGCCGATGCAGGTGTGTAGTAAGCAAGTGCCAGAATTGCCAGGAGACCACCGACTGCTGCTGCAAGTGTACGATGGACATATTCTGTAATAATTAACGCATAGACACCAAGAAGAATACCGAGACCGACCCAGACTGCCTGGGTGTTTTCAATGTCTTGGAAACCAGATGAACTTGAAGAGCCACCACCTGCAATTGAGTGGGAGGTGAACATCATCGTTCCAGTGAACGCTAAGAGCCCTAAAGCAATGTATTGCGATGGGTGTCTTCGTCGTGGTCGTAGCAATCCGCTGGCCCTCATAAAAAAAACCACATAGGAGACATTATTGAGGATTTCCTATCCAGTCAATGGTCAACGCCACAGTACACCGACATTTCCGCGTGCCAGAACAAGAGTCGAATTGGTTTCTTTAGCAAGGTGAGACCAAACTGCATCAATGTCCTTTCGCTCAAACAAGCCCCTATTAATTTTGATTTTGACAAGGGTTCGCGTGTTGAGCTGACCATCGATTTCATCGATGAGGTTTTCTGTGATCCCAGACTTACCAATCCGAATGCTTGGTGGAAATTCCCGTGATTGAGCCTCACGACGAATGGACGCAGGGATGTCACGACTCATAGCACTCAGACGACCCTGTGGGCTGTTGTTCAAGAAGATGCTCCCATGGAACTTGGGAATGTTCTCAAGACGAGCGGTGAGATTTGGGACCGCCGCCAAACCTTCGAATCGAGGAGCATTCAAGGCATGTGATGATTCGCTGACCATGCTTAATTCGGACCCTTGCATTGACACCAAACTGATGTGGTGCATTGCATTTGCGACACAACAAGTGCCGTGCTTTGCTCGGAATTTGAAGGCGATGTCGGCGTGATAATTTGACCAAATGATGAGCCGATGATCGGAGCAAACGCTCGTCAACACCGTCTGCACGATTCAATATCGAGATCAAGCGTTGTTGACCTTCTTGTGCGATGGCTCGCCTTTGCTTCCCGCTTTTCTTCCGAGAACGCTGGCGTGAGGACACATGACCACCTTTATTGGAGAGCCGTTAGGATGTCGCCGGTGATTTCATCGATGGCTCGGTCACCGTTGATGCGATGAAAAATTCCTGCTGATTCATACCAGTCTGCGAGGGGCGATGTCTGCTCGTGGTAAGCGTTCAGGCGAGAGAGGACGGTTCCTTCGTTGTCATCTGCCCTGCGCTTCTCTTGCCATTGTCCACAGTCGCAACCTTCGGCTGCAACCGGGTTGAATGTGTCATGGTAGACGCTTCCACAACCGGCACAAGAATATCGGCCGCAAATCCGCTCGACAATTCGCTCATCAGGTACTTCGATGGCGATGACATGGGAGACTTCCGTAATTGTTGCAAGAGCCTCAGCCTGCGGGATGGTTCGAGGAAAACCGTCGAACATCACGCCGTCTTTAGCGTCCGGGTGGGTGATGCGTTCCTTAATCAGATCAATAATCACTTCATCTGGTACAAGTTGACCTGCATCCATGAAGGTCTTAGCAAGGGTCCCAGTTTCGGTCCCAGCCTTGACGGCAGCACGTAGCATGTCACCAGTGGAAATCTGTGGCAAACCGGTTTGGT
>CM001443.1:1385432-1391900 GCA_000246735.1 uncultured Candidatus Poseidoniales archaeon
TGGTCGGTGATGCGTTCGGCTTGAGTGCCTTTTCCAGCGCCAGGGGGGCCAAAGAGAACAATGCTGCTCATAGCGCTTCCAGTGGGCGACCCGTTTTAGAGATGCGCCCAACTCACTGACTGTTGCGTTGGAGCCACTGGTGACCGTAGTGTTGCCATTGTTCCATCGTCCAACCATCTGGCAGACCCGATGGCGGGAGGGGTGGACCCGCTGCAGCGGCTATTGGAGCCGGCGCAGGAACTGGCGTAGGGAGTGGAGTTGGCATGGGCATTGGAATTTGTGGAAGGGACTTCAGAGGCAGCCCAGCGGGTGGCAGACCGGCAGGTGGGAGACCTCGAGGTAATGCGCCAGGGGCAGGCAAGCCACGCGGCATGGCACCGGGAGGAAGTCCTTGGGGCACTGCAGCGGGTGCTGGCGGGAGGTTGAGGGATTGAGCCAGAGCAGCCGCAATTTCATCCTGGGAGACTTCTGCGCTTGCGATTTCATTCACAGCGTGACCAATGTCAAGTGCTTCGTCGCGCCGTGTACCAAGGTGGTCAGGGTTGACGAAAGCATCGGGTGCCACAAGTTCACTTCCATCATCCTCGAGTTCGCCACTTCGCTTCATCCTCAATGCCAGCACTGCACCAGCGGCAATGAGCACTCCGATGAGCGGGATCGAAATGTAGAGAGGCAAGACGGCAAACAAGCCGCCGTTGCTGTCGACAGAGGAAACGGTCGTTTCAATTGAGAACGTCCCAACGGTTTGTTCTTCAGAAGTTACAGAAATTTGTGTAAGCATGAGGCCTTTTGAGGCTGATGACTTCGGCGTTACAGTCACATCAACAGTGAGGCTTTCACCAACGCCAAGGCCCTCGATTGCGGTGTCAGAAAATGATACAGTCCAAGATGAAGAAGCGTTTCCGTCCACGTCGAGCACAAGGGCACTGAGTGCACCAGTGATCGGAAGGTTGCCATCATTCCGGATAACAATTGATTGTGTGGCGCCTTCTTCTTTGACAATGCTTCGGAATGGCCGAATGTTATCATCTGAAACCGTCATGTTGGCAAATTGAGATGGTAAGACGGCGACATCCACTCGCACTGATGAGTTGACGAGTCGCCCGTTGTTCCCACCAGTCACGGTGATTAAGAGATCGAAGGCTTGTGAGTCCGCAGCGGCATTCGGGGGTGGAATCAATCCAAAACGAACGGTTTTTTCTTCCCGTGGTTCAAGGTATGTAATCGGATTTGCGAAACCGACAACCCAACCATCAGGAGCCAAACCATTGCTCCAACCAAGCGTCAGAGGAGCGTTTCCAGTGTTCGTCACGTTAAAACTCCCGTAACTAAAAGTGGAACCAATCTCAGTTTCAATGACATCGCCCACTGGCCCTTGAAGGTTCAAAGCAAGTTCATCCCTGACCTTGAGCAGCGTTGTATTTGAGATGAACACTTGTGAGGTGAACTCCGTTCGAATGACGAAACTGTTGGCATCACCCTCTTCTGCCGCACCAGGCACTCCCAAAACAAAGTGCACATCGATGGACTCACCCGGGCTAAGAGCAATCGAGACTTGGCGTGCATCCGTCTGTTCTCCAGCGGTGACTTCAATGGGCCATGTTGGGTTGGCGGGTTGGATTTTGACATTCAAATCAAGGTCTGTGTTTCCTGTGTTCTCAACGGTCAGATTCATGTTGATCTGTTCCCCACTATCGACGAGAACTTCTCGGTTTTTCGAAGACGGGCCGATTGGGCCGAGGTCGTCGTACAAATCAGCATCAAAGGACTGCTGGGGGAGAACTGTGATAATCGCAGATTCGCTGAAATTCATCGAGGCATCAGTCGTTGAGATCACATAACATGTCACTGTATCCGTTGAACCAGTGAGCGGAACGCCGTTCACCACCGGTGGTACAAACAGGTCAATTTTTATCGCCCTGTATTCACGAATGCCAATGGGTTCAATTTCCAATGTCGACGAGTTCGTGTCCTTGAGCATGATCTGCCATCGGTTCTCAGATTCGCAACTGATTGAGTATTGGGCGGGGGAATTTCCAATGTTCGCAACAGAAATTCGGAAGCCAGCAGAGTCACCGGGTTCAGCCTCGAGACCTTCCGTTCCAAGCGGCGTAATGAGGACCGCATCCAATTGATTGATGGTGAAAGTAAGCCGCTGCGTGTGGGCAACTGTTGGGTTGTCTTGGTACCTTGCGGTTACGTCGACCACAAATGTCCCAGAACGGGCATATCTTGGCGAAGCAGGGTCGCTAAGGTCCGCATCCTCGTCCTCGAGGTGGATTGTTAGCAACTGGAAATCACCAACTTCCCCTTCCCCTTGGACAGTGTAAGGGCCCAGTTGAGAGACACCCTTTGACCATGTGTCCTCTGGCGAAAGAAGGAAATCAGGCCGACCAGGTTGAGGTACCTGCACGCCGGTGACACTCAGGGTGACATTTTTCTCTCCAGTTCCTTCATGAAGGATGTGAATTGGAATATCAATGCCGGTTTGATTTCGAACATCAAACGTTCGTATGGCTGCCGCTTCACGATCTTCTGAAGTGACCGGCACCGTACCATCATCGTTGAGTGCCACAACACGAACACCGAGCGCAGTGACTTCGATGTCTTGTTCCCAAATGTTATTGTCGATACCAGTTGTGCCATCGTTCATCTCTGCGACCTGATCATTGGTATCAACTCGCAAACGCATGCTGTGGGTCCCTGTGGTGACGAATTGATGTTGAATCAAGAGTGAATCGATGGTGCCAGCAGCCAATGCTGAGCGGTCTCCTTCGAACAGCGTATCGCCAGAAGTGAGGTCTTCGAAGATGACCCGGAAGGAGCCGGTGGCAAGGGTTCCTTGGTTAATCCATCCAATTCGGATTGCAATCAAATCATTGCGAAGGGGTTCGGGAGAAGAAGGAATAATGCTCCCGTTGTAAAGGGCGAGATCGGCTTGAGGTGTCGGCGTTGCATCCGCAGTGACTACAAGACCGAAGCTTTGGGTTGTTCCGCCACGGTGGAGAACTTTTACCAGCCATTGACCCGACGTGGAAAGGGTGCCGGGAGCGACTTTAATTCGCTCCACATTGTTGACTGAATCGCTCGCTTGCCCTGAGGTTGTGAAACCGTTTGCGAAGTTATTGCCATACCATTCATTTCCGGAAGGGTCAACCAGAACGAGGTCGAGGTTATTGACAAGCCGGGATTCGCTTTGAGCAGCATTTGCTGAGCCCGCTTCATCCGACCAGGCCAGTGTGATATCGATCCCGTGAGATGCGTCCAACTCGAACGCATAGAGGAGGCCAAAGCCCGCATCCAAGGGCGTATTGTCATCCATGAACGTGGCGAGGGCGGATGTGCTTGGCGAAGACGCATCCCAAACAGGTAGAACGGTTCGATCGAGGTCGACTTGACCCCAGCCTTCAGCGTTGTTGGGAATATCGGGTGAGCCGAGGTCCCGAGCACCGTTGATCATGGCCGCTTTCACAAGAGAGCCTGAAGGGGCACTGATGCCTACCTCTTCGCGAATGAACTCGCGGGTCAATGCTGCAACGCCGCCTGCGACAGCGGTTGCTTGGGAAGTACCGGACAACATGGTGTAGACATCATCTCCATTGGCGTGGGTTTCACTGGAGCAAGTGAGTCCCGGAGAGGTTTTTGCTTCCTCAGCACGCCCAGAGCAAACATCTACGCCGGGTGCCACAAGATCTGGCTTGACTCGTCCGTCGAGGCTTGGGCCAATGCTGGAGAATGAGGCAACGCTTCCTGAAGTCGAACCCGTTTCAGAAGCACCAATGGCAAGCACGTTCTTGGCAGTGCTAGGAGGGGTGATTTGTGAGGCACCTTGTGAGCCCAGGTCACCGACTGAAAACAGGGGGAGCATGGAAGGCTTGTCGTGAACGAAGATGTCCACGGAACGAGAATCGGCGGAGTACTGGCCATAGTTTCCATTGGCTCCCCAAGCGTTGATGGCGATTCGGGCGGTCTTCTGTTCCGCATCCCTCAACAAATCATAGATTGAACCGATTCGCCCGAACACACCTGTGGGGTCGTGCTCGAGGGCGTACATCACAAGGTCAGCATTTGGTGCCATGCCGGTAGCGTTTCCATTTGATTGGCCATCCCCAATGGCAGATACGGCGATGTGTGTCCCGTGCCCGGTGTTGGAGTCGGCTGGAGATGAGTCGAGGCCAAACTGCGTGTAGACTCCTGCAACTCGACCTGTCAAGTCGGGGTGATCCAAATCAAGTCCAGTATCGGCAATGGCAATCATTTCGCCTGATCCATCGAGCGTGAAGGTAGCATTCGCTCGCACATCAATGACACCAGATGCGGCGGCAGCTGCAGCGTTATGCAACGAGAATTCGGCGGTTGGTTCAATCCAGATGATTCGCCCATCGTTTGCAACAGACGAGATGAAGGAGGGAGCCATTGATGGCGGAAGTTCAACTTCACACACACCAACGCCACACCACGCATTGTGGGCACCCATCCGAATCAAATCTAAACTCAGCGACTCAAAGCCGCCATAGGAAAGATCCGCTGCTGGAATCAATGCCAGTCGTTGGGAAGCATCACCTGCAAGCAGGGAAGCGTCGATTCGCCAGCCTGGGTGCTGAGCACCGACCCAACGCACATCGTCATCGACAAGAAGTGAGCGAATCGAATCCACAGGAGGGTCAGCCAGTCGAACCAGCCACGCTTCGTCACTAATGAAATCGAGTGGGGTAAAGTCATGGCGATCAATGAGTTCTTCCAAAATCTGACCATCGTGAGCGTGGAGTTGAACGATCGCAAGCCCTGTCGTTGTGAAATCGTTTGCGTTGAACAGGCCAATTCCTGGCGCTGGGTGCTCATCAACGGTCGGATCAAAACTGCCGATATTCATATTGAGAACGCCAGTGGATGGCTGGAGGGAAACTTGAATCCGTTCTGTTGGCGTCGCAACGTGCCACATCGAGGCTGCGAGTGCCAAGCGTTCAACCTCCGACATCAGCGTGTCCGTTGGTTCATCGATTGATTCAACAGATTCAGAACTGACGGCAAGCATCGGTGAGAGAGATGTTAGGACGAGCAAAACAAGCATCAGTAGCGGTCGGCGTAGTGCTTGCATGACTTTGCCACTTGTCAGACCTTTTTGAAAACGCCCCTTGCTTGTGCCCCTACGGGGCACGGAAGAATCACTCAATCAGAGGTGGTTGTAGGATGAAATAGCTGCATCTGTCTTTGCCACTGAAACCATCCAATCAGGCTCGGTGTTCATCAATGCACGGATTGCATCGACGTTCTCTGGAATCACATCTGACTCTTGGTGAATGGCTTGGAAATAGTACAGCGTGTTGCCTTCAAGTTTAACGCCGTCTTCCCAAACAAAAATTTCGTGAAGATCGCCCCACTTTCGACCAATGTCACGTGCAAATTCCATAACTTCTGCCGTAGTTGTGATGCCTGTTTCTGAACCGTTCATGATGACAATACGTGGACGTTCATTCCACATCGAGAGGACCGATTCGGTGGTGAGTCCGTGACCCTCTGGCAATGTTGCCACAACGACGTGAACATGCATAAGGGTGGTTGGAACTGCCACGGCCATCGAATTGATTTGAATCTCAGGTTTCACGGTCATCACATCTGGTCCGTGATGAGAAGGTACCTTGAGGACCGGCTTAATCGCGTTAATCGGTCCTTTGCTGGAATCTCCAGGGTCTGCAGCACGACGGATCATGGTGCATTCGACAGAAAGTGAGCCGCAGTGTTCGTAGAGTGGAACGAGGGTTCGAGAGAGACCAGTCGTGTTGCAAGAGACCACTCGTGTGCCTGCTACACCGAGGTTTTCGGTGTGATTCGCAGAAGAAGTGTAGGAGTGTTCAGTCATGGCATGCTTTTCGCCACCTTGGAAAATCCATTTGATGCCAGCAGCCACGTACTTGTCTTTGTTTGATGCGCCGACTTTTCCTGGTGAGCAATCGACGACAATATCTGCAATTTCGAGCAAATCACTCAAGCCACCATGACATGTGTAGCCAGCAGCGCCGAAAGCAGCAATTCGATCAACATCATCGTAGGTGCAGAAAATAGGGTAGCCCTTTCGAACTGCCAAGTCGCAGCCAAACGCTGGCCTCGTTTTGGTCACGCCCACAATTTCCATATCGTCTTGGGCGTCCACAGCATCTGCCACACGCTTTCCAATCGTCCCGTATCCGTTAATAGCCACCTTGATGGTCATGATTCTCAGCACATATGCCCTTGAAGACCCTCTATTAACACATCGTTGATTTTGACAAAGTTCATCCTTGACATTCGCTTTGGAAAACACATCCATGAAATAGGAATTTCTTCGATTCCAAATGGGAGGCTATTTGGATGGGAAGCAACAGCCAATCAACATGGCCGATGCTCATGATGTGGTTGAACGCTCCTTCAACATCAATTCTAAACTCGGCCCACGACTGGTTGCTGCTGCTGAACAAAACGCAATATTGC
>CM001443.1:1391916-1428411 GCA_000246735.1 uncultured Candidatus Poseidoniales archaeon
GAACCCGTTCCAAAGAATGGTGAATTAGGCCTTTGCCCAAACCTCCCGAAAGGGGCTCGAATGCGAGCTTTGGGCGTGCTCGGTTCGTGGACCTCACCGTTTGGTAGCGGTGGTACTTTCACGTTACAGGGGGACGCTGGTTCTTTTTTAGGGGCAGGCAATCGTGGCAATGTAATCGTCTGCGAACGGCTCGCTGGAGATTTTGCAGGGTTCGCAATGCGAGACGGTAAAATCAGCATCCTCGATGGTGTTGGCACCGACGCTGGCGCTTGCATGAGTGGCGGGTTGCTCATCGTTCGAGGCCCCGCAGGTGCACGTGTTGGCGGCGGAATGAGCGAAGGTTTGATTGTCATCCACGGCGATGTAGGCAGCGATCCTGGAGCGGGCATGACGGGTGGAAGAATCATCATCAACGGCCGGTGCCCAACCCCTCCATCTGGCGTCTCATTGCGCCCACTCACTGCGGCTGAGGTGAAGGCGATCAACAAGCAACTCAACGATGAAGAATTGCACATCCCTTCGGACTCAGTGTGCCTCACACCCTCAGAAACCATCCAAGTGGAACAAGAAAGCGGCCAAGTGTCAGCATCGGATTTGTCCATGGTCGGCCTTGTTCCAAACGACCGACAACAAAGCCAACCGTACGCCACCTACGACACGGTCACCCTCGTTGGAGAACGTGGTGACAAAGGAACACCTGCTGCTTTGCCACTCCCACTGATGGCCATCATTCCGGACGGAAATGAGTTGGCGATGGACAAAGATGCGCTGCCGCATGCAGTAAACCTCCTTGCACATCAGCCATTTTTGGCCCAGTCGAACCCCCGCCCCATAGATTTCGCACTCATCAGCCAACATAACCTTGCAGATGCGCCCGAACTTTTGGCAGCCTCAGCCGGTGCTGTGTTTGATTTCGACGACCTACCGGCGATGAACTCAGAACAACTTGATGGCTTCCTTGTGGCTGTTCGAACACTGCTCGGTCGTGAGAAGCCGTTCGGCATGCTTGGCGCTCTTGGCCGGACCACGAACCTCCACGTTCGGGCTGCGCACCACAAAGCAGACCTTGCCATGTCAAGAATCGAAGACGGCAGCGGCGTCCCAGAAGCTGCGTCCCTCCCAATGATCGGCAGGTCAGCCAAATCTCACCTCGAGGGGACACATACAGAAACGGCCGTTTTGCTCGGTCTTTCAGCAAGCGCACATGACCTTGCAGTCCTCAAAGCCTCAGGCATCAATGTGATTGCTTGTGAAGTGCCGATGGCCGATGCTAATGATTTGGCTCATTGGTTACAAACCCTCCACCAAGACATGGCATCCCTTCTTTCGAGGCTCGGCATCGAATCAATTGACCGATTGGAACGATCGCATTTGCGTGCGCTTGACCACGAGACGGCAGCCATCAGTGGCCTCCGCCTCGTAGGGTATGAACGACCCTTGCCACACTGGTTTGCTCGTTGAGGTGACATTATGCCAACAATTTCCATCGACCAAGACCTTATTGCAAGCCTGTTAGGGAAGCATGGAATCGAGAATGACATCGCTCGCATGGCTGATGAGTTACCGTTATTGGGTACCGACATCGATGAATGCAGTGAGCACACACTCGACATCGAGATCTTCCCAGACCGACCGGACTTGCTGTCAGGTGAAACTCTCACTCGTGCCATGCGACCCTTCCTCTACGGACAGCAAGCAAAGCCCATGCTCGATATCAAGAAAGGCACCATCACAATGAGCGTCGATCCGTCACTGGAACACGTCCGACCCATCGTCATGGGCGCCGTGGTCCGCAACGTCAACACTGGCGAAACACATGAGGATAACGAAGCGTTCATCAAAGCACTCATGGATCACCAAGAGAAGTTACATTTCGCACTTGGCCGCGGAAGAAAGCGCGCCTCCATTGGCGTCCACGACCTCGCCACGCTCGTACCGCCGTTCACCGTTACCACGGCACCCGGGTCTACGCAATTCACCCCGCTTGCCATGGATGAACCAATGAGCATCGATTCAATCCTCACCAACCACCCAAAAGGGATTGATTACGCACACCTCCTCGAGGGCATGGAGGCGTACCCCGTCATCATGGACGCAAATGATGCAGTGCTTTCCTTCCCCCCAATTATCAACGGCAACCACACCACAGTCACCTCAGACACCAAGGATTTCTTCATCGACGTAACTGGCTGGGACCCTCGGGCATGTGAAGCGAGTTTAATGCTGATTGCAAGCCAACTTGAAGAACGAGGAGGCGAAGTGGAATCCGTTGAAATCACCGCCTATGATGGAACTGTTTCTGATTTGCCAAAAGCACAACCACAAACCCACACCGTGACCGAACGGTTGCTCAATGGTCTTCTCGGTCGGGCCCTCACTGACGAAGAAGTTCAAACAGCGATGAATCGCATGGGCGGAACCTACCTTGGTCGTTCCCCAGTCGAAAATGCCCCTGCAAGGGAACCTGAAAACATGGCAGATGTGGTTGATGGTGATACAGTCCTGTCCTTTTTGATGCCACACTGGCGGTTTGATATTCTCCACCCGATTGATTTGGTTGAAGATGTGGCCATTGGCCATGGATACGAAGACTTGGGCACGGATGTTCCACGTGCTCCATTGACAGCCCTTCCAAGAACCGATGGACACATTCGCCGACGCATTCGTGACTCGCTTCAAGGCCTTGGGTTGATGCAAATTCAATCCCTCACCTTGTCCAACGATACCGATCAATTTGTTGCCATGAGGTGGCCGGCAATGGGTGAAGTGACTCGAATCACAAACCCAATCACCATTGACCACACGCTTCTTCGTCAATACCTCCTGCCTGGACTGTTCAGGCTGCTCGCTTCGAACAGGCACCACGACCTGCCGCAAGCGGTCTACGAATTGGGGACCGTGGTTCGAGACCATACCAACAGCGATCGCTTTGCCTTCCTTGTTGCAGAACAGAACGGTGGATTCGCTGCCGTCCGTGGTCGGATTCAAGCCATCATGAGGGACCTTGGTGCCTCAGATTACTCGATTGAACCACTCGGCGGTGACATGGGGCCTTGGCTCACAGGCCGTGCTGCGAAAGTCATAGTGGATGGCATCCATGTTGGTTGCTTCGGTGAAATGGACCCACATGTTGGGCATCATTACGAATTGAAAGTCCCATTAAGCGGCGCTGAATTCGATGTTACGGAATTGGAACGTGCGCTCCCAGACCCAGTGTGAGGCTGCAGCATGTGCGGAAGATTCGCACTCGGCACACCCATTGATGAGATTGCAGCTTCAATTCAATGCGAGCCACTCTCCCCGCTCACTCCCTTCACTCCATCTTGGAATGTTGCACCAACTCAATGGGTTCCTGTAATCACGGAAAACGGATTGCAGCAACGGAGTAAAGCGCCTCGTCACATGAGGCTTATGCGATGGGGATTGAGGCCAAGCTGGTCAAAACCTTCCACCCATGAACCAAATAACGCCCGAGCGGAAACGGTTGACCAAAAGCCAATGTTTCGCCATGCTTGGTCACATCGCCGTTGCATTGTTCCTGCTGACGGCTGGTATGAATGGATGACGACTGTGCAGGGAAAGGTTCCCTGGTACCATCACCGAATCAATGGAGGCCCGTGCTGGCTTGGAGGAATTTGGGAATCATGGTCATCGCCTGAAGGCGACCATGTGGAATCCTTTGCCCTTTTGACGGTTGAAGCGAATGAGGACGTGCGTGAAGTCCACCACCGGATGCCCCTTCTTCTGGAAGAACACGAAGTGGCCGCATACCTTGCTGGTGAAGACATGCGTGCTCAACCACTGAACCTCTTAGTGGACCGTCATGTGGTTTCCCGAACGGTCAATTCATCAAGTGAAGACGGCGCTCATTTGACCGACGCTGTGCCCACCTTGTGGTAATCACGAATAGGGCTCGTACGAACCATCAGCGTTCATTATGTGGGCAACAGGATCAAATGAACCATCTGCGGCTTTCTTGTAGTGGTACCCGTCGGTATGAGCCACCCACTCCACTGAATTCTCTTCGGGAGAAGAGACTGGCTCGGCTGGTGTTGCTGAGTCGACAACCCCATCGTAACGCTGTGATTGATCTGAGGCTTTGTGCACCGTCGCATCGCCACTTCCAAAAAAGGAAAGCGCTGCCTTGTAATCCTCTTGTTGCTGACTTGTGGATCCAGAATCCACGCCTTGATCCTCGGTTTTCCGATACACAATAGGGGTTGGGGCTTCTTCCTCCAAGGCGAGTGGTTGCTTCTTTTTGTTGAAGGGCCAAATGGGGGGCATGTTCTTTGGAAACCGACCACGTTGAAGAACAATCCGAACCCACATTGACACATTTTAGGGGTCAGGTTGAAGGGGGTCATGGCCTGCACCAATCATGCGCTGGCACCTCATCCTCGTGATGCTGCTGCTCCATAGCGCCACTCCACTTGCCTCAACAATCGGTGAGGCAGCCCAGCCCTCATCACGATCAACCGATGCCACCTTGGTGGGATTGGAGGAAACTGTCGTCCACAGAAATGAACTCGTGGAAGTCCAATTTACCCTGCATAACCGAGGTTCACAAGAGCAGACTTTCACCATTAACGCAACGAACGTCCCCTCTGACCTCCTCATTTCCGGCCTCCCTCTTACTCACACCCTTGAAGCGGGGTTTCTCAAAAACCTGAAATTCAACCTCAGCGCAACATCTACAGCAGCCTATTCAACACTCACAATTGGATTGGAGATCACATCAGTTGATGATGATGAATGGAGTCAACAGGCAAACGCAAGCATCCTTATCGCACCGTATTCAAGACTTGATTTCGGAAACCTTGGCATCTCTTCGTTCATCAGCGATGCCGGGACACGAACCTCGGTCGCAGTGAACATCACCAACAACGCATCATTCGATGATGATGTCACTTTCAATTTGTACACAACCAGCGGTTGGAATTGGGGTTGGACTATGAACAACTCAGACGGCGTCAATGCCTATGAAACGCTTGCACCAGGACAGTTGGCATATGTGTACCTCTGGGTGGATGTTCCTGAAATTATTGACGGCAGCCCGCTTGCAAACACGGGTCCACGCTTCCAATTGAAGGCTGTTTCAAGCCTTGACCGAGCTGTGTCTCAATGGTCGTTTGACCTCCTTCTCGATGCCTACCGAAATGCTTCAATCGATTCGAAGGACGATGATTTAATCCTCGACCCAGGTGCAAATGGCCGCATCAGTGTCGATGTTCGAAACGTTGGCAACACCGACAACAAACTCAGCATCACACTGCAAGCAATTGATGAACAAGGCCAACCGATATCCGGCGTTACACTCGATGACCGGATTGCAAGAAACGGCTGGACAATGGCTCTTTTCGGTGGTCTCGAGGAAGTCGAACTTGGGCCAAATGAGACCCGAACCATCGAGATAGGCTTCCAAGCCCCCGGTGATTACACTGGAACCATCGATGTAAGAGTCCGTGTGTTTGCAGCGGGTGCGCAAGAACGGGTGCGAACCATTGATGTCGGCGCCTCTATTGAATGGAAACGAAATGGAACCGTTGCTCTACAAACTGACGAATGCCGGTCTCTTTTGCCGAACGCCACGTGTTCGGCCTCGCTGTTCATCGAGAACACTGGGAACGCACGAGACACATTTTCATTCCACCTCATTGATGCCCCTTCGTCTGTTGAAGCAACACTAAGCGAAACGAGTGTGACCCTGAACCCGTTTGAAACCATCTTGGTTGAGGTGGTACAAATCCAAGCCAAGTCCGAAGCGCTGGCGTTCCAAATTGGAGATGTCGATGTTGAGATGCACCTTGGTGGAACGGATACGATCATCGGCGCTATTGCTGTGCCAACCAAGATTGCTCCAGTCATCCGTTGGGTGTTTGAGGACATCGAGGAAACGATTGACAAAAATGGTCGTCTTTCGATTACGATGACGGCCCGCAATGAAGGAAATGCTGTTGATGGTTTGTTGGTGCAACTGCAATCTTCGCATTCGACCCCAATGTCGTTTATTCCCCCTTTCATAGCAGTTTATGAAGAAAACATCGAGTACCCTCGTTCATACGAAATAACGAACATTCCGATTGGATTTAATTTCACAATCGAAGCGTGGGTGGATCTGCCCCAAGACCAACTCAGCAATGGTACAGTGTATGTCAACACAACCGTGCGCTCTCAACTTGCCCCCGATGAACCATTTATTCAAATGAGCACAGGTAGTTATCTTGGAACCCCTTGGCAGGCAACCGAAGAAACTGCAGGATGGTTCGACCCGGCGAACATCATTGCAACCATCGTGGAAATATTCACAGCGTGGTTGTGGGTCATCATCTCAATCGTGATTTCGGTCGCCATCATCCAACGTGCATACTCGGCCCGGAAGGAGCGCACAGCCGAACGACACCTGTTCGAACAAATGCATGCGCCTCAGCCAAAAGAGGCACCTCAAGACTGGATGCAAAAGTTCCAAGAAAAGCCAAAACCGGTGCAACACGAAGCCGTCATGGCAGTTTCAGCGGAACACTTCCAAGAGGCCTTCACCAACCGTGCTGGGGCACCAACACCAGCGCCTGCTCCTGTGCAAGCCGAGGTCCATGGCGCTGCGGCCCAAGCATTGGACGCACAAGATAACTTACGCACCATCGCAAAGGCTGATGATTTACTGCTCGATATAGAAACTGGAAACATCGCCCAACCCATGGCAAATGAAGCAATTCTTCCTGATGTAGTCATACCCTCTAACATGACGGTTCGCCATGATCCAAAAGAGGTTCTCGGAACCTCAACCCCACAAGCCACATCAAGCAGTGTCCCTCTTCCTCAAGTACGGTCCATGGTAGATCTCGACGATTTGGATGTGTGAACAATGTGGTCCGCTGGGGTCGATGAGGCGGGGCGAGGCCCTGTCATCGGACCATTGGTTGTGGGCGCTGTCGCCATTCCAACTGCCGACCTGCCCATGCTGAAGGAGTATGGCGTCCGTGATTCAAAGGATTTGACACACAAAAAGAGGGTTGCAATGGCTGATTGGTTCCATGAACAGGCCCGGCAACGTGGTTGGCTCCACCAAGTGATTGTCTGCCCGCCACCACGCATTGATGCAGCCGTGATTCACAATGGATTGAACCTGTTAGAAGTCGAGTTGTTTGCTGAGGCCCTTAACCCAATGCGGAAGGAAGTCGAACAAGGCGTCCAAATTCTCAATGACGCATGTGATGTGAACGCTCAACGGTTCACCGACCGAATAGCTGCACGACTTACAGGGTGGCCATGGAATCAATCCTCCATGACATCGGAGCATAAAGCAGATACAAACCACGCTATTGTAGGCATGGCGAGCATCCTCGCAAAAGTTCGAAGGGATGAGATTATTGAAGCGTTGAAGGTCGAAATTGGCGCACCAATCGGCTCAGGCTACCCATCTGACCCCAACACAAAGGCGGCCCTTCCGTTCCTCCTATCCGGTGACACACCGCACGAAGCATTGCGTTGGTCATGGAAAACTGTGAAACGAGAATGGAACCTGCTTCATGATGTCGACCCACCCAGCCGACCAGCACCCAACCAACACCAACAAACATTGTTCGATGCTTGACCGATGTTTGGTTCCACTCACTTGATGAAGGGAAGGCGACAGCATCGAATGAGTCCCATGTCTTGGTCACCAGATGAAGCAACCCTTGCTGCGTTTCGACATCTCGCATTGCAGAACGCCATCGAGTATGAAGGAAAGGCAGCGCCAGGCTCCGTAATTGGCCGCCTGATGGGGACACGGGCGGATCTTCGGCCTCATGGAAAGATCATTTCTCCGCTCATTGCAAAAGCCGTGGCTGATGCAAATGCAATGGCTGCAAACGAAGGCCTTGATGCACTTAGGGACATTCTTTCAAATGAAGCACCTCACTTGCTAGAAAAGCGTGAGAAAAAGGAACGAAGGATTGGACTCCCAGAACTGAAAAATGCAGAAAAAGGAAAGGTTGTTCTCCGCTTTGCACCCAACCCAAACGGCTCGCTCAGTTTTGGGCACGCTCGAGGGATTGTCATCAATGGAGAATACGCCAAAGAGTGGGATGGAGAACTTATTCTTCGATTTGACGATACCGACACTGTCGTCAAACCACCGCTTCCTCAAGCCTACGAGGACATTCCAAAAGAAGCAGAATGGTTGCTTGGCTATGCACCTCATCGCATTGTCATTGCAAGTGATCGAATCCCGCACTACTATGAGCATGCAGAAAAAATGCTTCACGAAGGATTTGGATATGTATGCCAGTGTTCTGGTGAGGCATTCAAAGTTTTCAGAGTCGACAAAACCGAATGTCCATGCCGACCAAACTCTCCTGAACTGAACATCGAATTGTGGAACAAAATGCTTGATGGCACGTTCAAGCCTGGCGATGCTGTCGTTCGTGTCAAGACAGATATGACGCTGAAAAATCCGGCATTGAGGGATTGGCCAGCACTCAGAATGCAAGACACTGCGAACCATCCACACCCTCGACCGGGCATTGGTTCCACTTACCGTGTCTGGCCATTGTTGGACTTCCAGAGCGCTGTTGAAGACCACCTTCAAGGCGTAACTCACATCATTCGTGGAAAGGACTTGATGGACTCAACGCGCAAGCAAACCTTGTTGTACGCACACTTCGGTTGGTCATATCCAGAAACTATGTATTGGGGCAGGGTCAAAGTTCACGAGTGGGGAGGCTTTTCCACTTCACAGATGCGAAGGGACATCGAAGCAGGCGCCTTTACTGGCTGGGACGACCCTCGCTTGCCGACCCTTCAGGCGTTGAAGCGAAGGGGAATCACATCAGAAGCACTCCGAGCCTTTTGGGTTGAACTCGGTGTTACGCAGAAAGATATCTCGGTGCCTCTTTCAGCGCTCTTTTCTCATAACACGAAGCAAATTGATGATGACGCACCCCGCCTTGCATTCATCCGATCACCGGTTGGAGTCCACCTCGCTGGGGACCATCCCTCTCAGGTGGAAGTTGATGTTCATCCAAATCATGCATCAAAGGGACTGCGCACCTTCACCTTTGAACCTGCGAAACTCTGGCTTGAAGATGAAGACATGGCGAAGGGCAACCTTCGTCTGAAGGGCTTTGCCGATCTGGAAATCGAAGGACAATCAGCAACCATAGCCTCAATTGAGCGCAGTGACCAGCGACCCATTGTCCACTGGTTAAGCGAGGCTCAGAGTTGTGAAGCCACATTGATTGTAGCCAAAGATGGCGAGATTATTGAGCATAAGGGGCGCATGGAGCATCATAACTACCCAGAGGGAACCATGGTTCAGTTGGAAAGAATCGGGTATGGAAGAGTGCTCGATGCGACCACGATTTTGTTCAGCCACTCTTGATGATGAACAAAGGAAGGCTCATAGAGCCAACGCCTCGTCTTGTCAACATGGCCAAGACGGTTGCTGACTTGAACCTCGATGACGAACATATCACAATTGGCATTGAAGATACAATCCAAGAAGGGGCACGTCGAATGTTGAGTGTTTCCGGCGGTATTGTGATCGTCCTCTCAAATGACAACAAGGTGCGTGGTGTTCTTGGTCACAATCAGTTCTTGAAGGCAATGGCCGAGTCCGCAGATGCGACCACCTCGACATGTGCCGAATGGATGGAAATGGATTTCCTCAAAGTTGAACAGAAAGACACCCTCAAGCATGTCTTGTCAGAAATCAAGAAGCGTTCGCCACAAGCGGTTGTGGCCGTTGATGCAAACGATGAGTTCTGTGGATACTTTTCACCAAGCGATTATCAGGAAGCCAGCAGTTTGGTGAGCACGCTTCGATCTATTGGCATGTGAGCTCAAGCCACGAGCTTGATGACACGGGCGCAACCAGCGCAGGCAAATCGGAACGGTCGCTCATTGCTGAGCACTGGATTTGGAGTAGAACATGCGGGACATGGTATGGTTTGTGAGGGCGCTAGGGCCACGGACCCCTCTGGTAACCGAGTCCGTGGACTGGATACTGCAGTGATGAACCACAATAGAATTGTGAAAACTACTGCACCGCCAACGAACAAAGATGTGAAGGCGAAGAAGTGGATGAAGGCGATGAGAGGAACAAGCAGTAATTCAAGCGCAAGCAGGCTTCGGGATTTATTTTTCGACAAACGCAAGGCAACGAAGAGACCGACAAACAATGCGATTCCAACGCCGATTGTGAGAGGCATCGGTGCCGAGAGTGGGTCAGATGTTGGAACAAAAACAATCGTGAACTTCTCATTTTGGTCGAGCCCCTCAGCATTGATGGTAAGCGTCTCGCCCCAAGGGAATCGGGAGTGACTCACATCAACGTCTTCAGATTGGAGCGCCGTGGGGCTCATGAAGGCTGAAAAGCCAGAGGACGTGCCCTCCAGTGAAATGTCCACTTGTGACCAAATTGGAGTGGTTTGTACAACGACAAAATTCCTAAACAATTCCATTTGTTTCTTACTATCGACAACCTCAACTGTCTTGAACACCAATGAAACGGGGTGATTCACCACATCCACCTCACCGTGAAGATCGAGTTTGACTTCAATCGAGTCAAACGCTCTGTACTCTCCGAGCAACTCATCGCTGTCCAGCTTTACACCTTGAGACATGAAATACGAATACAATCCTGATGCCGAGCCAGATTTCGATTGCATTTGATTTTCGAATTCATTGACTTCGTTTGCCTCAATAGATCGGCTTGTTCGGTCATCATCAGTGACTGACCCTTCATCGAAAGCTTGCCAAGCGGGGGACAAATCCGTAACATCATCGCCGATGTGGTCCAACCCCCATCGCATCCAGAAAGCCATCTCGTCGTCCATTGTGATCGTGGTTTCACGGGTGAGTTGTAAGCCACTACTCCCGCTACCAAGCGCAAACACACCACTCACGGAGAGTTTGCTACCATCACCATCGGTTTGTAGGGGTTCATCTGGTGGATAATATGTCCCGGTACCGCCATTTGAATCAAATGTTTCAACAATAAACGTCGTCGTTCCAGAAAGCATGCTATCGCCCTCTTGCAGGATGAGTTCGACCTTCGCTTCGACAGATTCTTCCCCACCGGAGGCGTCCAGCCATGTCCATGTAATACGAACACCATCACCCTGAGAAGTTTCGATTGGATCACCTTCCAGTATAATCCCATTCACTCGCATGTTGAGCGATTCAGAGTTGGATAATATTTTCGTACCCCATGATGAGTCAATAACCACTGAAAAATAGACTTCTGAGCCTTCCACTTCAGGTTGGAGTAATGTCAGAGACATCAGGGGCATATCTCCTTTGATGACGGAGTCTCTGTCTTCACTTCCCCATTGGAACTGAAGTTGTGCTTCACCGGTTGGTAAGTTGAACACGACGCTGCGTGCGGTCACTGTGAGGACAACATTGCTTGAAGAGGAAATCGAAGTGGCGTCGACATCAATTTCGAATTGTAGCGTCCCCTCTCCTTGCCCAAGAAATGAGTCCGTTGGGCCGGTCTGGGCGGTGTATGTGTGTGAACCAATCTGCAAGGATGCCGTTGCATTCACCTGCGCACCTGCTGCGTTGGTGACTTCGTAAGCAATTTCGACTTCCCAAGTTGAAGCAGGGACTGTCCCAGGCCAAACCTCGGGCAACGACCATGTCCCAACCGTTTCTTCGGACGCCACAGCGGTAGCAATGGTTTTCGTCATGGTTGTTTCAGTCAAATCTTGAATGAATGGAGTCAGCGATCCGCTGCTATCGGAGCCCATCAAGTGAAGCGATACGCCGACTGAATCACAGCATACTGTTGTGTCTTCAGCTTGTGCGTATCCAACGAGCGTGCTGTTCATAGGAGCGAACAAAGCAACCAAAAAAATGGATGCAAAAAGCACTGGACGCCACGACATCATTGTCACTCAAACCAGACCAAACGCACTTGGCTCATAACATGCACGATGTTTCGTGAGTTAAAGCAACTAAAGTGCCTTTTCTAAGAGGGCGCCGAGTTCTTTCTCGAACAAGGAGACCACAGCCTCGCCAACCTCGCCTTGAAGATCGTCAGGAAGCAGACGCAACCCCAGTCGGGTGGCGGCTCGTGTTGCCTTTAATTCAGCATAGACAGTTCGGGCCTTGGTGTGAAAATAGTAGGCGACAGCCTCTTTGATTTCGGCTTTGAGCTCTGGATCTTCGTCGACCTTTTGGCGGATGTGAGCCTTCAATTCGTCTTTCACAAGGTCACGAAAGGCTTCGATAACCAAATCCTCTGTTGACATTAAATCTTGCACTTGGTCGCGAATGCTCCCGGTGAGAAGTCGTTCAATGGCCATGATGCATCCAAGGGGCGTGCTGGTTTCAATCCGTCGATGCTCTCGAGGGTTCGAAAGCCCCGTGAACGATGAAAAAATCCGCCAACTTAGAGGCATGAACTTTTGCTGCATCGGCCTCTTTCGGCCATGCTGCCATCGCGGTGTGAAGTTGACTTACAACATCCACTGGATGATCTGCGATCAGTAAGCGATGCCAAATGAGTTCTTCGAGTCGAGGTGTTGAGAGATTGGAATCCGTGAGGCAAGGCAAGACAAGTTCCGAGAGGGCTTGTGTGCGGGCGTCGACATCCATGGATGGCCAGGCCTTCGTAAGGCGTTGGAGCATCCGTTCTGAAAGATTAGGAATCATATCGTTCGAGGGAGATGGTACATCTGGAAGAGCAACCACCCGGAAGGACCCCTCTTCGCTTAAAACGTCCCGAATGGATGTATGAACGGGATCAAACGTCGTGTCAAGGGCTTCTCGTAACCACAATCCTGAGCCAGCAAAGGGTCGGAGGCGGCGCACACGTTGTCCGTTGGGGGCAAGTGCAGAAGCAATCGCTGCACATTGAGCTACCACATCGAGGGCCCCTTGGCGTGCATTCTTGCTTGTACCAAGTCGAACGCTCACCGAAAGTGGAGTGATGTGGGTGGGTGAACGTTGTTTGATGTCCTCGATAGCCCACGTATCCTCGAACGGGTCGAGAAACACAAGGCACCCTCCATCCACTTGCTGTGGTTGAACCACTTCGTCCCGTGGGAGGGTACGATGAGGCGGCATAAATCGGCGAACATACGGCAGCCCAAGATCCAAACAAGCCGCTTCGATGAACCCCAAACTTAGGACGCCTGCGGCATCTGCGGGTGCATGGATGTGAATCTGCGACGCCGTTCGCATCGTCTCACAAATAGCCTCGATGACCGAGCGTATGTCATCGAATGGTGCAGAGGCGAGCATGTCCTTCATTGTCGCCACCACACATAAGCAAAGGGTGGCTGTTCATCAGCCTACCGAGTGAAACGATCGGAAGACTTCACTCGACCATGAGTCGGAGTTCGTCTCGCTTGTATCGCCAGTCAGATGGCAAGCGGCCTTCACCGATGTAGTAGTTCGACAAACGGCGAATCTTTGATTCGGTGATTTCGAGAGAACGCTTGTTGTGCAAGTCCTTGTGGTTGCCGCTTCCCAAGTGGTTGATGATGGCGACTGCTTGGCGCATGAGGTTCATCATGTCCTCTGGGTAGGTTCCACCGATGTCGTTCTCAGTGAGAACAGCGCCGATGCGCTTTCCGAGCACAAGTCGAACGTTAGGGACAGCGTGTTGGTCCCGAAGAATGGTGCCGATTTCTGCGGTCGAGTGACCAGCTTTTCCGAGGTCGAGAATGAGTTCTGTAACGGCTTTTGCATCGGTGTTTGACCACTCTGGTGCTTCGCTTACAAACGGCTTGTTTGAACCGCTCTTTCCTTTGCGTGACTTGTACATACGTGCCATAAGGACATCTCCAAGGAAAACGGCGACTTGTCACCCCTTCTTAATCGCTCCGCTTGTTCCCAACGCAACGTGATGTTGAGAAACGATTTACTGCTCAGCCGTAGGTCAACAATTCACAGACGCTGATGCGACTTAGCGAGGCGCCCCGGAGTGGTTGGCCACTCCCACCCGGGCGCATGTGCCCGAGCGAGTCCGAGGACCTTTCCGGCTTGATACACAAGCAGGTCAGCCCCGTTTCGAATGGCGGGGTCAAACGAGTCAACAATTGCCCCAAAAATATCTCCTTTCCATGTCACACCTTCCTTGAGGTGAACCTCGGGGAGTGCCTTGGTGTCAGCCAGGGTGGTCACAACCGCCTTTGAGAGAGAAAAACCACCACGATCGATGGACCAAAGCGCCACCTGCTTCCCGTTCGCCTCCAAGCGATACCGAGGAGGTTTGCCACGAACCTTGAGATCAGTGACCCATTCGTCACTGCTCATGTTTTTCCTTGCCACACTTGCAAAGGTATCAAGGAGCATCCGTTCATTCTTTCGCCCACGTGCACTGAATTCATCGACTGCTGCACGCACTGCTTCCGTAAGGCGTTCGAGCGCATCATGGCTTCCAGCACCTTGGCCTTGGCGAGTGTCCACAATTGGGATTGATGGGTGCTCGAGCGCCATTCCGGAGTGGTTGATGATGCGCTTGTATTGATGTCGATCGACCAAGCGGGCGAACATGCGTACGATTCTGGCCTCTTCGTCGCCAGTCCAATCGCCAGTTACGGGGACATCATAGTGGGCAGCTGGCCACACTTCTTCCAAATCCCGAGGTACCAATCCAAGCGGCGATGTAACCATCACTTCGTGGCAGGCACTAGTCCCAATAGCACGAATGAATCGTCCATGGGATTTCGATAGGCGATACGGTTTACGTGCTGAGCAGGGCAGGAGGACGAGAATTGTGTCCAAACCATCCGGCGCTTGGTAAGCCTCGCTCATGAAAGCCTCCCAATCGGTGATGAGAGGGTCGGTCTGAATTGATGCACTGTGACAAGGGAATGAGTGTGTTCGCGCGACATGCGAGGTCAACAGTCCGTCAACGGTCGCACAGAGCGCATCATGGCGTCGCAAATGCTCGACCGAACGAGCGCTGTTCAGCGATTGGCGATCTACAAGAGCTCGCATTTGGTCGCTTACCATGGCCGCACGTACTTCAGCGATTGATGACTCCCAATGCTGAACTTGCTTGTCCATCGAAGCATCTTCACCCATCGTAGGCACACAATGTCGGGGACCTTGGGCAGTCAATAGCACGCCTGCTGCTGCTGCTTGCCGACTTCGAGAAAGATCGAACAAATCGACACCAAACCAAGTCAAGAGAGCAACATTGTCTGGCCCCCCAAGTCCGGGAGTCCATAAGAGCGCACCAGGAAAACGGCGTTTGAGCACGGTGATGGCTTCGACGAGCCGCCCCGGTTGGGCCGCCAGTTGCAGGGCGTCAACAAGGACCACAACATCTGGGAGCAACTCAGGGTCCATCAACGAATCATCATGATTGAGTCGTTGCCAAGATACGGGGAGGAGTTGGGAAGTGCCGGCAGCCTCACCAGCGTCTGCTTCTTCGAGCGAGGGAGGAAGGACATGGCCGACAGACACCTCATAGGAAGGACCGATGGTTTCGAAATTGGGTGGGCAAAGTGGCAACCTGCCATTCAATGTGAGGGTGGAAGGAATTGCTGTTGTGCTGGTGGATGTGAATGGAGCCAATGTAGCATCCACTTCGGGATCGCCTTCCAACAAAATGAGGGCAGGCGTGTAGGCCTGTGGGTTCTTTCGGTCACCCAAACCCCACATCCGAGCAAAGCGGTGTCGAGCGAGTACACTTCGGCCCAAACCTTCGCCCATGGTTTGGCCTGCGGCCTTTGCTTCTTGAAAGATTGGAAGCAAATCGTGCCTTAAGTTGAAAGCAAGTTCCACGCACCCAAGACCATGCAGGGGTTGAAATCATCGCTTTGCGCAATGGGTTTGCTCTTCATTGTGTTCACGATGAACATGACAGTACCAACGGCAGGTGCAGAAGACGGGACCTCCCTAAATGGCACAGAGACCATCCGTGATGGACGCATCATCAGTGTGTTGACAATCCCTGACCAAACCTATGAGCGGACATGGAGCATCAATGCTGGGGAATGGGCAAGCGTGACAAGTGAATGCGACCAATGCTCGGTCACGCTCAACGTCGATGGATTGGATCACGACGCCTCGACACCAGTGGCAGTCCAAGCATCCGCGAATGGAACCGCTGCAATGACCATCACTTCACCGGTGTCGGAACTTGTCAGTTACTCACTCATTGAAACCATCCATGAAGTCAACCCTACAATTCGGCCAAGCCCGGGTGAAGCAATCGTAAGTAAACCGGTGTGGCAATGCAATCATACGACTGCATGCTCAATGGTGGACATCGGCCTCGAAGCCGTCCCCTCTACAGAATTCACTGATGCTGAATTCCTTCTCGGTGTGCTTGAGGACGGCCATGCAGAGTACATCGCCGTTCCAGTGAGCGAAGGTGACACGCTTGAATTGCAAATTCTCCACGCGACCGCAGACATAGAAGTCGAAGTGTTCATGCAAACAGACACCGAAGTGCACCTGAATCAAAGCCTTGCTCAACCGATGGCACTTGAGACAAATGCCCGCCCTGATGAAGCCTATTGGCATGCAGAAGATCAAGGGCGATTCATTCTCAAGGTGAGCACACAATCACCAACCTCTGCGTTTGCCATCAAACAAGTCCTACATGCATCAACCGCTGCGTCCCACATGCTCAACCTTAGCGAGCAGACGATGATCAACGGTTACCACGAAGCAACTGTCATCATCGAAACCACGGACACTGCGACCCTGAATGTTCAGGCACTGCATCGAAATGTGACGGCTCAAATCCAGCAATTAGTGGATGGGGCATGGCTCTCTGCAACGCAGTGGTGTTCGATGCGAGTGCTATGCAAATGATTTACCCATATCCAAATGCTTCCGCTTTCCAAATCAAGATGCACGGTGAGCGATTTGCCATCGAAGTTGGAAGCACTGGGTTCAGCGATATGGGTTCGATGGTCGAAGCACCCTCGCAATTACCAACAAATTCCATGACAAGCAATGAATCATGGCCGTCGCTTGCAATGGATACAGAACCCATCGAAGGTGAACTTACCCTCGCAATCCACGACACCGCAGATGTTTTCAAAATCGAGGTGAATGGGTATGAAGACTCAATTTATCTGATTCAAGTGAAGCTGATGAGCAACCATTTGGAGCACCTCCAACTTGACATGTGGGAAATGGACCAAGCAATCTGGGAAGCCGTGGACACACGGAATGCACACATCATCAATGGAAAGATTATGACGGCTCTGGAATTACCACCAGGCACCCATTTCGTCAGGGTATCACACGTGGATGTGGCCAATGCAACCAACCACACATGGGGTTCCCAAGTGGCCCCAGTGAATTACATGATCTCCACCGCTTCTGAAATGATTGAAGAAGGCTATGCACCATACTTCCCACCAGATGATGACACGGTCAAATGGGGTGAAGTCGCTCGTTGGTTCATGGGGCTTCTCTTCTTGGCACCGTGCCTTTACTTTGCCGTGATCTTTTCCTCCAATCGAAAGCGAGCGATGGAAATGTCACTCAAGACTGAGCAACTTGCTTGGTTCAAGCATCAGATGGATTCTGGTGGAGCTCAACCGAATACCTTGCGAAAGTCACTTGACAAGTCATTGCAAGCCATTGCGCAATTGGATTGGTCAACAGCATGCACAACGTGGGGATCACCAGACGGCCAACATCGTACAGAAGGCGTCGCCATGGCAGCCTGGATCCTCGACCCGCGGCTCGCCAAGACAGATGGCGGCTTACCAATCATGGTTGGTATCCATGTCCTCAAGGGCAATTGGGAACTCGCAGCACTCCGTTTGGACGCACCCGAGGGCCAGCCTTGGGAAGTCGTCAATGTAGAACCACGGTTCTTACATCGAGGCGAAGAAATCTTCCTCGACACAATGCGAGAAGGCAACATCACCTTCCTAACCCTCGAAATTCGTGGCCAGTCTGACGCAGTTGATGTGGAATTAAACGGTCGTTCTGATGGCCAACCAACGGCAGCACGCATGCCGCAAGCGTTGTTGTTGAGGTCACAAAGCGAAGAGTGATCACGAGCGTCGTTCTTTGGCGTCTTGCTTAATCCGCTCGATCATGTCATTTGGCGCAAGTGCCTCTTTGACCTCTTGAAGTGCCTTCTTTGTCTTCTTGTTGACTTTCTTCGGCATGTGAAGTTTAACCAAGACAATGATGTCACCACGCCCACCTGAGCGTCGACCGGGCAATCCTCGCTTGCGGATTTCCAGTGTTTCACCAGAGTTTGTACCAGATGGAATTTTGATGGTCAAATCTTTACCGTCGAGATGCTCAAGGGTGATCGAAGTTCCAAGAACTAAGTCCGCATACCCAAGAGGGAGGGACATGATCAAGTCCGGACCAGAACGTTCGAACCATGGATGTTCCTCGACTTCAATCTCGATGAACAAATCGCCTTGTTGACCTTTGCCTTGTGGCGCAGGGGCGCCGCGCCCACGCATGCGCAAACGAGTTCCTTCCTCCGCACCTGCAGGAATGGAAAATCGTAAGGTCGTAGCCTTGGTTGTTTGACCCGTACCGTCACATGGCGAACAGGAGACGGCTGACATTTGCCCCACTCCATTACATGTTGGGCATTCACGCACAACATCCTGCACAAATGGCCCAACTTGCTGGCGCATTCTGACCCTGCCTTGGCCGTTGCAATCGCTGCAGTTTTTCGTTTCGCCACCTTCTGCACCGGTGCCGCCGCATGGCTCGCATTGAGTCGGTAAATCCAATTCAATTTCTTCAGTGCTACCGTTGTAAATATCGAGGAGACGAACGGTGTGGATGATTCGTATGTCGTTGCCTCGACGGCGGTTTGATCGGCCACCACCACCGCCGAACATGCTCGAAAAGAAATCTCCACCGAGGATGTCTTCAAGGTTAATGTTGAAGCCGCCACCACCAAATCCGCCAAAGGGTGAACCGGATGGACCGTTGTGCCCAAAGCGGTCGTACTGCGCACGCTTCTCGGCATCGGAGAGGACGGCGTATGCCTCTTGAATTTCCTTGAATTTATCTTCAGCATTTTCTTCTGTGCTGCGATCAGGATGGTATTTTCGAGCGAGGCTCCGAAAGGCATTCTTGAGGTCGCTTTCGCTTGCTGATTTCTCAACGCCGAGAACTTCGTAATAGTCACGCTTGTCAGACATCACCATCACCCAATACGCAAGCCTAACGGAGGACCTCTTTCAACTTCTCGTCAAAGAAGGGCTTCAAAGATCGAGCCCACAATGAGGGCAGAAACGCTCACCAGCCGGCACTGCATTCTTGCAACCCTTGCATGTTGGCACTTGTGCAACAGTCTGTTGAACAATGGGCGCCGCTGTCCGGATCGGTGTCGAAAGCATGGCCATATCCTCAATGCTTCCTTGAGCCGAAGGAGGCGTTGGTTGGTCCCAAGCGTAGACCTTGGCTGCTTCAGCCGTCATGCCCGTTGAGGCAACGACCTCTCCGGTTGCATTCACCGTGGCATCAATGCCGCCTCCATCGCTCATCGAGGTCACTTGGAGGCTTACATCGTCTTTCGATTGGGCTTGAGTACGGATTGGGGCCACAGGACGTTGAGCAGTGACGGGTGCGGCTTGGGAAGCAGCCTGCAGGCGTGCTTGTTTTCTTAGCCGGCGTTGTTCACCAGCATCGCCTCGTCCAAAGAGGCCGCCGATTGAATCCAACAGCGAGTCCATTGGGGATTTTTTCCGAACAGCACCAATCGTTGAATCAACGGCTTGATCACCGAATGCCTCATCACCACTCATCCGTCGGTTTGCTTTCTGAATATGAGAGGCGTCCATAAGCATGGTGACATCAACTCGGTCATCTTCTCCAAGGTTCATTTCTGGTGCCTCAGAATCAATGGTGCCAACTTGTCCTTTGAGTTTGAGTTGTGCTTCAGCAGAGAGTTCTGAGCCAAGTATTGCATTGCTTTGCCAAACACCTTCTTCTTCAGCCTGGTAGACTTTCTTCATCTCCTTCATGACTTTCGAACGATGGTATTCGTGATCTTTCACTTGCGAGGAACGACGCCACAAAAAGATACCAACACCTAATGCGCCAGCATAAAAGAAGTACATCAACAAGGGTTCAACCTTGAACATGTCACGCAACGGTGTCACGGTGACATGAATCATGGACATGACAAGGAGCGGTAATGCTGCAATTCCCTTGGATGTTGCACTGCGTTCACCTGCCATTATGCTCCCCGTCCCGTGCTCTGTACATCGCCTCAAGTATCTTGCCTACGCATGCGTCGGTGGTTTAGCGATCTGTTGCAGCCCTTCCGCGTCGGACAAGACCATCAACCAAGCCAATCGAGAAACTCGTATGGAGGATAAAAATGCATAACGGGACACCAAAAAGCAATGATGGGCGTTTGAATCGAAGCACCATTCGGGCTGCTTCCAAGGTCAAGGCACCTCCGTATGCCCCAATTGGAACAACCCACAAATTTGTTTCTAAAGCAAAAAGTGCAAGGGTAAGCAGGAGGCCAAACCACGGCAGGTATTCACGGAGGCTCATACGCTTTGGATGGCGAAGCACTGTTTTAGTTCTCCAAAAACCATACCTGTGACCCATTTTCCACCAGCGCTTCAATCCGGTTCGCTTCGACATGCGGACCGTTGCCCGAGGGGTTCGCCACAAAGCGTAACCTTCAGCAGCAAGGCGCATGGACAGGTCACTATCCTGGCTTGAGATGAATGATTCATCCCACCCACCAACAGCGACAAGAGCATCCCTTGCATGAAGAACAAAAGCTGGTATTTTACAGGGACTGGCTTTCTTGAAAGCCTCGAACTGTCCACCTCCACTCCCAAGGGGCGAGGCAAGTGTTGCTTCAATCCAGGCTTCTACAGCCTCCAACTCACCCTCTCTTGATGTCACTCGGCAACCAAGTGCTGCCAATGGGCGAGATTCAATCTCAGAAATCCGGACCCATTCCTCCACCAGGACGGCGATGTGGTCTGGCTTTACTGTGCTATGACCGATCAATTCGAGGACGTGCGTAACGGAGTCAGGAATCAGTTTAAGCGCTAAATTTCGACCTTCTGCGACAAATCGACCTGGGTTTGAATGAAGCTCTATTTTCGGGCCATCTGCGTGAGCAGAACGGAGGATGGCTGCTTCGACTTCATTGGCTGTTCCATCTGTCGAACCTCCGTCTAAAACCAAAATCACATGGTTTGAGGAGCGGTATGTTTGCTGAATCAATGAATCAAGGCATGCCCCAATATGAGACGCCTCATTTAACACAGGAAGGACGGTGGCAATCATTGGATTGAACGCCGCCCCCATGCTGCTGGGTTTCGCCCCGAGATATTCACCTCTTCGCTCCACATACCTACGAAAGGCATGTTCATGTGCAACCAACCCTTGGCCATCACCATGGACCAACCCCTCGTCAAGCTTAACGGCGTGAATGAAGGCATCACGGTCCACATTCAAACGGTGCTCGAGGGCGCCGATGATCCAAATAAAGTGGCAGATGCAGTCCATGCTCTGTTCCCAGAGTTCCCCCTTCCGGGCGAAGTGGTGGAACCAGAATTCGGTGCTGCAAGCAATCATGTGTGGGAAGCAGAACATGTGTCGCTCGGCCACTTTCTCTCCATGCTCCACACGCAGCGTATCCTCGACACGTCCTTGGACGCAATGGGCCGACATCGAAACGGTGACACAACGGTTTTCGAGATGGCGAGGCAAGCAGCCTTATCCTCAAAGGTCGCGTTTCCCCTTCCTGGTGAAGCACCACTTGGTGGCGTGATTCAAGTAACACTGACATCTCCAAACCTGATGGATTGGTTGCACGCAGCAACATGGCACAAGGGACGAGACAGCGTACCACGGTCGCTCGATGATGAGCGTTCAATGGCGAAAGACGGTGAAGCAAGCACGTGGGTTTAATCAATTAAATCGAGTTCTTTCAATCGTTCCACTACTTCGTGGTCAGAACCGGTGAAATCCATATCCTTGCTGCTTTCGTAGGTATGCCATTGCACACAATCATGAGAAGTCCACCGCTGTGTAGGTATGAACGACGGTGGAACTCCCACAAATTCACACATCAAGACGTCCAATGAGATTGTGACTTCCGGCAATTCATGATGCCATGTACCAAGCGATGATTCAGCACGAATTAACCAACCAAACTCCTCTTCAATTTCCCGAACAATGGCGAGTTGAAACGTTTCACCTGATTCAATTTTGCCGCCTGGAAATTCCCAAGTCCCTGCGTGGCGTTCATGTGATGCGCGTCGAGCCACAAGGAACTTGCGTTCATGAAGGAGCAGGGACCCAGCAACCATTAGCACAGGTTTATGGATCATCCGAGCAATGACTTGGATGACAAGTTCAAGGCTTGCTTCGAGCGGATAGACTGATGCACGTGGCAGGTGAAGAAAGAGGATTGGCATGGTTCGGTCGAGGTTCGCCTCCAAACTTCGGTACAATGTTTCGTTGCACAAATATGCGCCAGCGTCCGTCGAAAGTTCAGCATCTGTCTGCCACGATTGAAACCAATGCTTCACAGGCGTTGTTGATGGGAGGTCGCCATGTCCCGAAAGCGTCGACGATTCTATGTGTCGGCCCGCATTATCAGGAATCCTCATTGCGAGGCGGTCCGCAGCTAATGTCTCAAGCCTAGGAACCGTACAGGATCCGCACACACCAAGATGAAGAACAGCATCCCAAGTTTCACCGGAGGATATTCGATTGGCTACTGCCATGCTTCCTGCCGCATCAACTGACAGCACCAAGCGTTCAACTTCAACTGAAATTGGTTGGGAGGAAGCACGCAACGTTGACCATGGGTCTTCGACCACCATGGCATCAGTCAATGCGTTGACAACATCCATTGAAACGTTGACATCCGAACCACCAAATGGCTCGAAACCTGTCAGGAGTACACGGACCACGGCCCACCCTGCTGGTGGAGGTTTTTCATTCCAATGCCCATCAAAGAAGCGTCATCTTGACAAGGCTGACACCACACCAACAGCCACGGCGCGGGGTGAATGAATGGAAGAAATGGTTGTTCAATTCCCTATAGAAGAAAAAAGGGACATTACCGATCGTCGAGAAGTTCGGTTTGTTCGTGAAGTTTGGCGACAAATTACCTTCGGTGTTGGAGCATGGGGGACACTTCGGCCTCTGATTGCAGCATTGCTTGCCGCTATCCCTTTCCTATTTCTTGGTCAACACTTCAATCGCAAGCACCGACGGGGTTTTGATTGGTTCCTGCTACAGATTCCTTTGGCACTTACCCTCGTGCTCTGGGTTGGCCTCTACCTGTATTCGATTTACGATGCATGGCGGGACGCAACAATGGTCGGGGCCACGACCGAGGCCTAAGAACGCCACAATTGATTCTCAGCAGAAATTGAGCCGTCTGCCAACCCTGCCATGTCATCAAGATCATCTTGGTCAAATTCGGTCGGCAGGTCGCCTGAAAAGAACGAACCGACTGAGCGAGAGTTGATGGCCCAATACATCACCGAGTCTTCATTGTTCGAATGCCCTTTGTTCTCACTGTCTTCATGGTCCGCTGGTGAAGTGTAGACGAGGTTGACCAAGCCCAACAAGTGACCAACTTCATGGACAATCACACTGTTTTCAACTTCTTCAGCAGATGGGCGATTAAAGAAGCCTGCAGCATCGTCGACTGACTCGCCGAAGATCGCAATCGTGGAAGCGTCAACCGCAACACCGAGAACACTGTCATCTTCGTAAGTTCCTGAAGGGAAGATGATTTGCCACGTCAGGACTGAACCTTCTCTTGGTTCTTCGGCCTTTGCAGCCCATCCCTTTTCACGAACATCGTCTGCGTCCCATGACCCTTCATGGTTGAATGTGGTCGAGGTGAATTTTAGGTCCACACCATTTGGTTTATCACACACAGATTCAAGTCGATCGACAAGCATGTCCGTGCTGGTTTTTTCTGGCTTGAAGCCCTCCTCATAGTCGATTTCAATGACCAGACGTGTGTAGGAACTGTCATCCAAACAGGCCAAAGTCAAGCCGCCTGGTATGCCATGATTTTCGAACAAGTCGTTGGTAAGATTGGATGTGCCAACACACCCTGACATTGGGGCGAGGAATACGAGGAGCATGAGAATGATTCCAATGGGTCCTTTCGCCATGTTTATCCCTCCTACCAGCTGCTTTCAAACCCATGTATTACCAGTCTTCTGGAATTTCGAGCGGTGAGAACAACTGCCCTGGACCTTGCGCTCGGGACAATTGAGCGCGTGACAACGCCTCCCAAGGTCGCAGTGCAAGCAATCCTTCGGCAAGTGTGGCCTCTATTTCTACGAGGGTCACGCGAATTAGAGTCGAGAGAATATCCATCCGATCTTCATCAATGATTTTGAACACCTTTTCCAGATCAAACGTGGCACTTACATCACCTTGAGTGCCTTCTTCGATTGGCCAAGGAGCGGTGATTCGCTCGCTGAACGTCTGTCCACTTGCTTCGATATGAGCATCAAGCGAACGGGAAAGACCTGCGATGTGACGGCCAACCACCAGACTCACCTCGATCAAAGGCATGCTCAGTTGGTTGATCAGGTTGACCACGCGCTCTTGCATCGTCACCATGCCCTCGACGGCAGCGTCCTGTGTATCGCTCATTGCTAAGCCTCATTTCTTCATTGATTCGACGTACTGCCAACCAAAGTGGTTCCACTGGTCTTGAGTCCATCCCTCAGGAAGGCCTGTTGGCGGGAGTGGAGGTGGGGGGCGTTGCCCTGGGGCAGCAGGTTGTGCTGGTGCTGGCTCGGCGGGAGTGGGCGGCGCAGCAGGTTGAGCAGGCATTGGTGCTGCTTTGGACGCATCTCCGAATTCAGGGAGAATCTTAGGAGCGCTCATTTCATCGACCACAGATTGTGTCTCATCGGTGAGGCCACCTTCAAGGCCTTCCGTGCGAATCCTGCGATTGAGGACCAACATCCACATTGCTAAGGAAAGTGATACCAAAGCAACAATGTAGAGCACAATAGCGAAGGTGCTTTCGGATGCTTGTTGTGCAAGAGCGTCACCATCACGAACGGTTTCGCCCTTGACAATCAGAGGGTCAACAGTTCGGCGGTCCATTTCGACTTCATCGACTAAAATCAACATTCGGTACTCGACGCTTTCACCCTCGCCCACATCTGCGACGGTGGCCATTTGTGCTTCTGTCAAACCACCTGCAGTGGCAACGAGGTCGACGCGCACGACTTCTGCCCAGAAACCGCCCTCAACTGCTTTCTGAAGCACATAGGCGACATCACCCTTACCGCCTTGATTCAAAACCTGAACTTCAAGGTAGACAGCTTCCCCTTCAACGGGTGAAGGGTTACTCCATGAGAGAACCGTGTCATCATGACTCAAGTCAAGCGACGGACCGAGCAGTGCCAGTGGCCACGATGCGATTGGTGTCGTGAGTGAATTATCGAGGGTATCGAATGGATTGCCTGCAGCATCTGATCCTGAGACCCAGACATCGACGACGTACGATGGAAGCAGCACTGTGGCCCCAGCATCCGTGAGGTCAAGGTGACCTGTCCAGAAGAATTGCTCACCGAATGGCGTTGTGTCCGGAAGGGGTAGGCTGCCTCGCGAGATTTCTGCCTCGCCCGCACGCACTCTGTAATGCAGAACCGCAGGTTCATCAAGATTGAATCCATAATCATCCAGTGTCTCCAGCATCACAAGCAAGTCGCCAGCGTCACCAATCGAGAGAGGTGAATCTGAGGAGACTTCGTTGAGTGAAATCGCAGAGATGGTTGGACGTGAACTGTCGACTGCAAGGCGAACGCGAGGGATGATTGATGTCTCATCCAAGGCAATACCCGGCAAGTTATCCAGGCCCAATCGCAGGTCCAAGTGGCCTGATCGAACGGATGGAATCAACAAATCGAGGCTAAACTCACCAGCATCTCGAGTCGAAGTTCGCCATGTGTAGTCGTAATCACCAAACACGACGTCAAACGCCCCTGCAGGAGCGGGTGTGTCATCTTCTGAGAACAGAACTCGCCCGTTCACTCGCAAGGCTTGTCCTGCACCGATGAGTGTCTCGCTGAATTCATTGTTGTAATGGTTGGTTCCATCCCTCAGTTCTACGGCCCGGATGTGTCCATCCATTGTATCGAATCGGAAGTCATTATCCAAACTCCATGCGTCATTACCAAGGCCAGCCTTCGCTTCGAAACATGGCGTTTCTTCACCAACATTGCACGGAAGATCAGTTACCAAAATTTTCGGGATGATTCTCGATTCCCCATTGGTGTCAAAGACTTCAGGGAAGGTCCAAGTCAATTGGAACCTAGCAATGATTTTGATGATGCTGTTATTGTCTTCATCAATCGTTACTGAGGAGTAAAGGTTCGAAACGGCGATGTTGCCAGAGCCGGCTTCCATCACAGCAGTTGGCATTCCATTTTGGTCAGCCATGAGTGAGATGAAGACAGAAGTATCTTCGTCATCGTAATCGCCACCAAGTGCTAACTGAACGTATTGGATGTCTTGCCATCCATTTCGGTCCGAGAGAACGATTTGAGCGGAATACGGAATACCGGGGTGCAGTGGTGATTTGTCATCGTGACCAAGAATGGTCGAATTATCCAAATCCAATTCCGGTTCGAATTCGACACGGATTTTGTACGTGCCAAGATCGTTATCCCAATCTGGGACGGTTTCACCGGGAGCGTAGCCACACGGCATGGTAGAATCTGGGCACACTGGGCCCTTGCCCATCGCAACAGCATTGTTTTGTGCATCTTTTCCGGTCACATAGAAGGACACTCGTTGGCCGTGATCGAGCATTGAATCATCGATCAATCCTTGGAAAATATTCAGGCCACCGGTTCGAATTTCAGGAGAAGAGAGTGTTTTCATCTCATATTCGTCTTCGTTTGGCAAGCCGTCAAAGTTGTAGTCGCTGCAGCCAATAGCAGAGCTTGCTTTGCATCCAATCCAATAGTGCAATGAAATTTGGTTAGGAGGATCGACTGAATCTTGGATGACAACACTGAGTGATTGTCCTCCAGGCGCTGGGGGACCAGCATGGCGTTCCTCACCATCACCTGGCGTTGATGAAAGAACGAGGGGTGAATTCCCGTCAAGAATCAAGCGCAGGGTGTTGTAACCCGGATTGGCGTATGTGGAACCATTTGGAAGATCGCTTGCAATGACGTAGAAAATCATTCCACCCGGCGAGGACTCAAGCGGTGCAGTGAAGGTCATGTTGTATTCACCAAACGCCGGGTTCTGCTCGACTGCTAACACGACAGGTTCACCGATTGGATCACCATCATAGGTGACGTTTTGTCCGATGATGGTCATGTTGAATTGACCAGCAAGCGGGGAAAGTTGGGAATTTTGGAAATATATTCCGCCAGTGAAGGTGAGGTTGAATCCACCACGTACCCAGTCTTGATTGTAGAGTTCCCTCCCTGTTTCCTCATAGACGCGTAGGCCATCAAGTTGGATATCATTTTCAACAATCAAATCCAGTGAACTCGTCTCCCATGCAGAAACGGCAAGGCCGAGGTCATCCTCGACTGAGATGAGTGCCTCGGTCCCAGATTCGTCGTCCCAAGCCCAATCAACTTTGAGCGGCATGCGTATGGATACAACCCCTAACGCATCAGTCGTTGAAGTGCAATTGGCCGCATCGAACATCACAACGCCTTCACCATCGCTGACAACAGTGCAGACATCACCACGTTCCCAGCTGAAGGCTGGGTTTTCACCGTATGAATTGTTGAGAGCAACAAGCGCATCAGTCACATAGTCAACATCATCCCCTGGTGCAACACGAGTCACAAGGTTTCTGTGGGCGCCATCGGGCGCAACGAGGCCACCTTCGAGTGATGCGTCAACAGCGCGAGTTTGCATCTTGTAAGCAACATCGATGTTTGAAATCTTGACGCGGCCGGAACTTGCCGCTTTGATAGCAATTGGGACAAGGATGTCCCCATCGCCGTTTTCTGGGACAGCGTCATTAAACGCTGCAATGAGCGAGGGTGCGAACTTTACATCGATACCAACAACGGACTCGTCGCTCGCTTCGACTGCAGATTCGTTCAGGAAGAGAAGTGACTCCCACTCCCAAACTTGATCGTTCCCGATATCAATTCTCGGACGGTCAGGGTAGCCTTCCTCATATTCGAGGAGCATGCTGTCCATCGTCGGAGTCAGGCTTGGGTCGGTGGTTGACATGCTGATGGCATAGCGAACCGTTGAGCCTGCTTCATCCGCTGTGAAACTCACTTCCTGCCCGTTGGTTGCTGGCAACCACGTGCTTCCATTGTCATTTGATACTTGGACCTGAAGCGTGCTTCCTGCTGGAACGGTCGAAACCCATTGAGGTCGAACCTTTCCAACCTTTGTCCCCGCCGTAAACGGATCAGAAGTCCATGAGCCACTGGCAACATACGATGTTGACATTTCAACATCGACCCACCAAGAGACAGCCGTCGAACCAATCAACTGTGCCTTCCAGACAAGTTCTGTTCCGGGATAAGCGAAGTGAATGGTTTCATTGGATGTGACTGATTCCCAGTGCGTACCGTTGTCGGCAGAGATCCAGTAGTCTACACGGTCACCGGTCGACGCTGCTGACCAATACGTCTGCATGTTTGCAGCAACAATGTCTTCGCCAGAGGTTGTAACTGGTCCATACCATGTGGTGGTACCTGGCGCTGGTGTTGTCTTGTATTGCCACCCCGTACCGTATTCACGGTAGTAGAGAGTGGATGAGGACCATGTGGAGTAGCCACAGTCAATGGTGACGAATCTGCTTCCGTCATATTGGAGACCATAGCCGAGGGCAGAGAGGAGTCGAGTGCCGATTTGCGGGACGAGTGAAGATGAGGACCCCGAAATGGACCACGCCTCAAGTTGATCCTTGTCTTGGCTTGTGGATCCCTTTTGACAGCGCATGAAGAAGGTGGTCGAATTGACTTCCAAACCACGCACTTGCTGGCCAGTTTTCCCACACTCGAACGATGTTCCAGAGGAGGAAGAATAAGAGTACATATCCGTTCCACGTTGGTATTGTCCGTCACCAGCACTGGAGAATGTGTAGGGGACGATGCGGCGTTGACTGTTGTGAACAATCCAGATGTTCTCCGTGTCTCGGTCGTATGCGATAGCGGTGTAATCAGAATATTGCGGTGACACATCATAGGTATCGATGCACGTCCAAGTGTCGTCGCGTGAGATATCCATCTCAACAACACGATGGTATTGTGATGGGGCCGTTGCACTGTAATGGTAACGGTAACCAGAGAGGATGCCAAACATCCGCTCATCATCTGTGATGGTCCAGTCACGGAATCCATATGAGCCGTAATAGCTGCTTGGATGGAGGAAGTCGATGCTGCAATCTGCTTCATCAAGAGTGATTGTCGACTCACGAGACAAGTTGTTTGGGTAAAGGCGATCGACAATGTTGTGGAAGGTCGAGCCGCTCCACTTGGACATGAACACCCAATCGTGGTGCTTGAGAACTGCTCCTTGGGATTGCTTGGTGAGGCTGTTTGAGGTTTTGAGTACCTGTTGAGAAAATCTGTTTTCCGTTGCGTTGGAGGTGTGTGGTTGGCGCAAGGCATACGAGCCGTTGTCCAACCAAGCATCAGAATTTCCATCTGTGAATTCATCATATCCATGAGGGAAGAAGGATTCGGTTGTGTTGGCAAAGGCCAGACTCAAATCACCAGAACGGGCATCAGCAGCCGAAGGGAGCCCTTGCATCCAATCGGAGCGGTCGTCGTCAACAATCTGGGACCAACCGGTGGCTGAGGCGCCAGAAAGCGTCATCGTCACATCTGTGATTTTAGCACCACGGGGTATGGCTACTTCTGCCCCAGCGTCTGCATTGCCGCCTTGATAGAGGGCCACATACTCTGTTGTACCGTCTGCGAACTCGTAGACGTGACGAGCAACACCTGCCGCATCCGATGGTTGAACCAACACATCTGCCAATGGTGACATTGGTGATAGCACCATGATGATGAAGAGCAAGAACATCACGCCGCGGCCGGCTGGAATATTGTCATGCATGACGCGGTCCATGCTTGAGCACAGGGGCATGAGGCTTTAGAGGGTACGCCTTCGTTTCACAACGATTTCATGAACCGGTCTGACGTGAATCGTATCGTATTGGCGAGGAATCACCACGAACACCGTCTTCTTCATCATCATGAACTTCGAACCAGTCCACCATCCAATCGCCGTCGGTGTCCCAGTTTGTTGGGTCCGTACCTTCAGCGATGTGATCGTTGTCGAAGTCGAGTAAATACCAGCCAAATTCGTGCTCACCAACTGAACGCACAGGCGAAGAGTAGGGGGAAGCTTGGTAGTATATTTCCCAAGCATCGGTCCAGTTGCCGGCAAGATGAACTTCATCATCACCAGAATCGAGAACGAGGAAATTCGTATCTTTGTCATCGACGATGTAGGCAAATCGGATGTCGTTGGAAAAAGATTGATCCATTTTTAGGTAATTTTCTGTGCTTGCGCCGTTCTCATCCAGACCCAGCATAGCGGCTCTAAACTGCCACCATTCGAGGACAATTTCACCGTCGTAGATCAAACCGCTTAGGCGAACTGCATTCGGTGATGCATAATCAGAATTTGTGATTGCATAGAATTCCTGGAAGTTGGTGTAAGGCACGTAGGCACACCCTGCACCGGTGCAATCCCAATTTCCATCTTGATCTGGGTCAAGGTTTGCATCGAGAGGGTCTGCAGGATTGAGTGTGAACCATGTGAAGGTCAAATCTGGCCTGCTGAGTGCCCCACTTGCGCCTTGTTGCGACAATGGCAAACAGGAATTCGTATCTGTGTCACATGGGCCACCGGTTGCAGCGTCAATCCAAACAACTCGAATGCGCAAAAATGAACTAAAGTTATCATTCGATTCATTCCATGCCTTGGCATATTCATACCAATCAGGAATCATATCACCATCAGTGTCGTTGTCACTCGGATTGATACCGTACTTGAACACTTCACGACCGTCTGAGAGGTTGAAATCTCGATCATGGGCTGTGACTGCACCGTTCACCACTGTCGTGGTGTAGGAAATGCTGTCGCCGTCCGAGTCGTTCAGATCAGGTCGAGTTTGGTTGTCCCATTCCATCCAGTTGGTGAAAGGAAGGTCACCAAGACCAGGCTGTATAACATCGGTGGAAGGTGTGAACACTCGCCCACTCCATGTGCCTTGGTCGGCTGGAATATCAAAGGCAGTTCTCTCATACCAACCGTCTTGATCACCGTCATAATCGACATCCCATGGATTGATTGGGTTCGATGCCCAGTGGTTAATGGTGGTCGTGTCTTCCATTCCGTAGAGAGCATAGCAGTATTCCCAACCATCTGTGATTCCATCGCCATCGGAATCATCGCTTGTTGGATCAGCAACGCCAATGAGTGTTCGATTGAAATTATCGAAGTTGAATTCATTGATCTTTTCCATTCGATCAGCACTGTCTTGGGATTTTTCAACGAAATCATCGTAAATCGCATCCTTGGCTTGAACAAGGCTCATGCCAGTTTCTTCCATGTATGCGTTCATTGCATCTTCACCGAAGTCAATGATTCCAAGTGCAGCAGGAACAGAAGACCGTTCGAGGTATTTGCCCCATGTGCGGGATTCCCATTCACGTAAATTGCTGAATGTTTCATTTTGGCTGATGACGCCATCTCCGTTACAATCGAAACTGTCGCCATCCGTATCCAGGTTGACGTCATTATCGATGAGTGGGTTCATGCTCCAACGATTCTGGTCAAGGTTCCATGCGGTGAACCAATACTCAAATCCGTCATACATCCCATCGCCATCCGTGTCAGGGTTGGTTGGATCACTCATTCCCAAAAGTATCGATATGATGGCATTAGGTGGCTCTCCTTGCTGCCATCCATTGAAGTCGGTCAAAAGGCGCTTTCCACGGGTCTCTTTCGTGATGAGAATGTTGAACACACGCTGAGCTTTCTCCGTCGCTTGTTGTGCATCTCCATCGATGTGAAGCAGTGGCGCATCGCTTGGGTGTTCGATTCCGTTTTCGGGGTTCGACGAGGCAAGGGCAAATTCTTGCGCATCAATCAAACCATCTTCGTCGCCATCGAAGTCGCCGTCACCAGCAACCAGTGGATTCAGCGTCCATGTTTCGGCTGAGAGGTTCCATGCGGTGAACAGGTGTTCAATGCCGTCAAGCATGCCATCACCGTCGGTATCAACGTTGTTCGGATCGGAAGTCCAACCACTGATGTTGATTTGATCTTGTGTCAAGAAGGATCCAAACGAAGCAGTCGTTGAGATGCTTGGCCATTGCTGCAGGGCAAACGCCGAGCCAACGGTTGTAACGAACCATTGAGGTGAGGATCGGTTGGCATCCGTTTCGCTGTATTCCGGAGCAATGGCATTGTATTCTTCCCAGTTGGCCATGCCATCGTCGTCAGCGTCCTGCCAACGGTCAGAGGCGTCGAGTGGATTAAGCGTCCATGCGTCATCAAGAATAGCCCAACGAGCAAACCAAATTTCCCAACCATCTGGCATGCCATCATTGTCTGTATCGGCATCAAGTGGATTTGCTGCGCCAGTACTGGTCACTGGTTGAGTCGCTGTCACAGCACCTGAAGCACGTTCTCCAAAGGTTGCCTCAGGCGTGCCATAGTCCGCAACATTGGCAAAGAGGTCTGTGGAGAAACCATCGGGCAATGGGACACCAGACATGGTGGTGTTGGTTGCGAAGAGGTCCGTGCGAACGTGGAATTCCAACCAGTTCACAAAGGCCTCATTTTCATCCAAAACACCGTCATGGTTGATGTCGTATCCATCACCGTCGGGGTTTTCGAAGAGATCTGAACCATTCAGTGGATTCACGCCAACACGGGATGGATCCCATTCACATGCACCATTCGATTCCCATCCATCAGGCAGCGAATCGCCATCAGAGTCGATGTTGTTTGGATCTGCGGTCGACCAACTGGCAGCAGATTCCGCCGATTCACCGTGGCTCTCTAGGAGCAAGCCTTCCATGGCCGCTCCTTTGACCAGCGACCACTGATATTCGCAGAGATTCGCAAGACCATCTTGGTCAGCGTCCCAGTTTGCATCATCGGCACGGTTCGGGTCAAGCGACCAGTTGTTACCACCTGTGAAACTTGAACCAACCCATCGACGGTGCGTGATTTCCCAGCCATCCGGCATTCCATCGCCATCCGAATCGAAATTCGTAGGGTCGGTGCCAACATCTGTCGACGACAATCCGAGGTAGGTTGTGTTCGCTGCAAGACCTGCAGCATCGTCACAGATGTATTCCAATTGCACTGTGTAATGGCACCACAAATTGCTTGTCTCGTAAAAGAATCCGAAGTATTCCTCGCCATCACCTAGACCATCGCCGTCAGTGTCACCTTCTCGAGGATTGGTCGAGTTGTAGCCAAGTGGCGTCGTTTCCACATATCGGAATTCATCAAGGTTGGTCCAAAGGCGTTCCAAGAAACCATCGGCAGCTTGGTCGAGGTCGAGCCCATCGCCGTCCATATCAAGCAGTGCATCATATGGATCGGTAGGGTCAAGTCCGTTAGCGACTTCCCACCCGTCTGGCATTCCGTCATTGTCAGAATCGTTTGCACCTGGGTTCATCAATTCTAAATTAGCGTATTGACCGGGTGCTGCGCCAGCAAGTATCGTGATGTTTCCGTCGATGCTGACCCAACTGAGCGTGCTCAATTCTCCATAGACCGGTTCTTGCTCTTGCAATCCATAAACGGCCGTATAGTCACCAGAAATGGCCCATAGCCCACGCTGTGACCCAATCAATACTTCGTCACCGGTTGGGAAAATCGAATGAATGTTGTTGAGGTCACGTAGGTATTGACCATCAATGCCGGGGTGTTCCAGAAGTCCACTGTGTGTGATGCTGGAATCAAGGAGGCTCATACGATGCAATCCAGATGGCGTTCCAAACCATAGGACTTGGGCATTGTTCGCATTTGGTCCATCAAGGACAAGGGTACGAACTTCTGCTGGATTGGCCACCATTCCGAGGGAAAGGGAACGCAATTCATCGATACTGGTTGGAATTGGTGTTGATTCAGTGGTGTAATGGAATCGCCATGTGGGTGTGAATTCATCACGAACAGTCGCAGTCTCAGCCATCACAAGGCCACGATCGGTTCCGACGTAGAGCATCTTTGTGCCGCCGCCAGCCGCCCCGTGAGCAATCGATGTCACGCTGGCGTTGGACTCGCTCAATGCGGTTGTCAGCGAAGTCGAAAGAGCGTAACTTTGGACAATGGCTCCAGCGGAGTTGATTTCGATAATTGCTCCAGCGCCTGAATCACCGAGTGCGAGCAATTGTTGGTTCTGGCCTTCGATGTCAAGTTCTGCGAGGGCGTTGAGTTCGTCGCCCATGGACCATGCCCATGTGCTTAGTGCTGCGAACGAACCGTCTGCCTGCAATGGTGCAACGGCCATGCCGATGCTTGTTGCAACGGCGAGAGCGTAGGCGTCATCACCGCTCTTGAGCAAGGAGGCATCATTGATTTCCACACCTTGGGGCATCCATTGATCGACGCTTGTTTGGGCTTCAAAGTCTGCAAATGTCAGCCCGTACCGAGTTGAAACATAGACATTGGAGCCATCTGTTTCAATGTCTCGAATGTCGTAATGCAGAACACTCAGTTCGTCCGGATTTGCGGTGAATGTGAGCGGGATCATACTTGCCGTCCCTTCCCCGTCGCCGTATCCTACGGACTTCAAACCAGCAATGACGGCGTTTCCATCGTCTTCGTGAACCATGTATTCTTCAAGCGTTGAGAGTGCCTCACCGAGCTTAATCGCCGTCAGTGTCCGACTTACATCCGGTGAGATTCCACCGTCGCGGTTCGCATCCCAGCCATCGTTGTCGTGGTCCATGAGGGCGTTAGTCCGGTTCAATGGGTCAAGGCCAAAGTGAACTTCCCAACCGTCGGGGATTCCATCTCCAAAGGAAGGGAACAATCGTCGAATGGAGAACCCATCCCAGTGGTAGCGATCAGAATCATCCAACAGCGGGTCGGTGCCGAGCCAAAGGTCTTCATCGACCACATTCGTAGCGTTTGTGGTGCATGCTGAAAGAATATTTTGGAAGGTTGCGTTCGCACCTGTCGGGATGAATGGCCAATTAATGAGAATCGAGCCCTCAGGCAACGAGGCTGAGCACCAAAGTCCATCCAATTCAGTGGTGTGGTTAAGGGGCGCACCCTGGATGTATTCTTCAGGTGAAGTGAACCGTTCGGTGACTGAAAGCACACCATCTCGATTGACGTCAAACCCATCTTCATCGGGATCGTCAGTCATATCACTCGCATTGAGTGGGTCGAAAGCAGGGCACACATACCGCAGTGTGAAGATGTCGAAACCACCCGTCCGATGGCACATGTAGACCTCGTAACCATCAGGCATCCCATCGCCATCAGTGTCTGACATTCGTGGATCAAGGTAGGTCCGCTCGCCTGCACCATCAACTGAGCCTGTCAATCCGCGTGGGAAACCAGAGGCTGTACAATTTGCAGGATATGGCCAGCAATATTCTTCGGTGGCGTTGAGGCCATCCCGATCGTTGTCCAGATATGCGTCCGATGCATCTTCTTTGTCCATTCCGGGCATGTAGATGTCTCGACCGTCAATCGCAGTCCAATTCATCCAAGACTCGAACAGGTTTTCGTGTACATCGGGGATTTTGTCCCCATCCGTATCGGTGGACGGGGGTTTCTCACCCTCCGTGATTCGAGGATCGACGCTCGAAACCGATGAAATCGCAGGAAATTGCGACATAAAGAGGAGGCTTGCAATAACTGCAAGCGTTGTGAGAAGGGTGGTTAGACTTCGTCGCATTGTATCACCGGAGTGCAAGCCATAGGCTTCGCTAACCTTCATCCCTAAATCGACACTTATGAGGATAATGGAACGATGTTCGGACATTTGCATTTTCCAAGTACGAATTAACTCACCGGCCGAAGACCTTTGTACGTGTTTGCCGAAGTCTTTTCTTGCCCAAAAAGGGACTTCTTGAAGAAATTGAATCGCTTTGTTCAAAGTCCTACCGCGATGCGCTTCATTCGAACACCATGACGATGAGCATCACCCACCTTGGCACTGGCAGTCGCGGGAACGCGACATTGCTGGAAACCAAAGGGGCAAAAGTGCTTATCGACCAAGGATTCAGTGGCGCTCAACTGCAAAAGAGGTTGAATCGACTCGGCATTGAGCCAACTGAAATCGATTGCATCTTCATCAGCCACCACCACGGCGATCACGGCGGTGGAGCGGCAATTGCGCAAAAGCGATGGGGTTTGCAGATCTTAGCAAACGAACGAACTGCGCAAGAACTCGGTCTTGACCCTGAATTGACTTCTTACTTTGAGGCCTTGGACATGGTCCGGGTCGGCGAGGATTTGGCGGTGTTGCCGGTACCAGTACCACATGCAGGCTCCGACAATGTCGCATTTGTCGCCAGCCATGGCGGAGAGCGGGCTGCCATTATCACGGACTTGGGGTCGTGGACAGACGAATTGGTGACCCATGTTCGT
>CM001443.1:1428428-1433629 GCA_000246735.1 uncultured Candidatus Poseidoniales archaeon
GAACGACCAAACAGGAGAATTTTTGGCGCAGGTGTGCACAGCGGAAACTCGAAGCATCAGCCTCACGCACTTGTCTGAAAAAAACAACCGCCCTCACCTTGCTGAATCCACAGTGCTTTACCACATCGATGAAGTCTTTTCAGGAGACATCAAAATCTCCCTTCAAGATGGTCCAGAATACACGCATTATGTTGGCAAAACCGCTGACGAAAAGGAAGCTTCTGAAAACGACTCACTTGAGGCTTAACCCCCGCATTTGTGCATCCAAAGGTGCCGGTGAAGGTGAAGGGCTAAATGGTACCGAGCCTTGTCTTGCTTGTGAACACCGAAGCCTGCTTCGTTTCCCGTCCCGCTATGCGCAGGGACTCACGAGCGGTGAGCGAGGTTTTAGGTGTCGTCATGTTGCTGGCAATGGTCATCACAATCATGGGTGGCGTGTGGATTTTCCTCAACCCATACCTTACGGATTTCGAAGACAACACAAACTGGAACAGTGCCGTCGGCATCTCTGAACGTTTCCAAGATCGAATCGATGTTGCGGGAGCCGCTCCTGAAGGCACCGGCATCCGCCACACATTAGCACTTCAATCAACGTACATCCGTCCAATTGACAAGGTAGAAACATGGACCATTTCAGCGGATGTCGTCTCGAACGAACAGATCGTGATTGAGCACCTCAATCTCACGGCATTGAGCGTGAAGGCTGTCAACGAGTCAGCCCGCTCATTGACCATCGAGACGCCGTATGGCATTGAGACTTCAACCTTCGAAGGAACACATCAAGAAGTGATTGTTCGACATAATTCCTCAAGGGATCATTGGATGATTGTAACCGTGTACGATGAAGATGCAACACCTCTGCACAAAAGCCTGAGTTACGCCCTATCCGGTATTCAAATCACCACCTCGCTCGGCCAAGGCGAACATGAATTAGCCCTCATGAACAATGCGAGGGTTGAGCACTTTCCGAATGAACCATGGGCGGTCACATCCTATCCAAGCGTATCGTTAGATCAACTCGTCGACGGCGAATACAGGATCTCAATGTTGCTTTCCGATGTAACGATCAATGGCTCACTAGGGACAGGGAACAGCATCGGCATGAACATGATTTCTCTGGGCCCGATGACGCTGTTCACTGGAGAAGCATACAACTTGAGATTCACTGTACTCAACGAACTCAATGATTTGATCACACCACAATACCACGACCACTGGCTCGATGAATACAATCTCAATCGAGCTTCAGGAACTTTGGACACATTCGTTGGCTACGGACCATATGAACGAGCCAGCGGAGCGGACGGATTCACGGTGGACACACATGGCGTCCCGCTCTTCCTTGAAGTCGATGTTCAACGAGTGGAGGTCACCCGATGAAGTCGATGCTTCAGCGAGATGAACAAGCGGTTTCTGCTGCAGTTGCAACAGTGCTCATGTTTGGAGGTGTGCTCTCAATCATTGCAATGATGATGGTGTCGATGATTCCAGTGATTGAGGAATTGGAAGGTTCCGTCGAACGACACGACATGTCTGCACAGATGTCATTGCTCGCCCACCAAACTTCTGCATTAAGTGAGAAGGGGATGCCTGGCGACTCCACATCCATCGAACTCATCCCCGTTGACGGAAGCCTTGAGTGGCAACACCTGCAAAGTGGCATGTGGTATGCAGCAACATGGCATGAAGAAATGTCCTTCAGAATGCGAGGTGCCCTGGATTTCGATGATGAACTCGAGGTTCGCCATCCGGAAACTGCGAACACTGCACTTTGCATTGATGACCTTCGCCTTGGCCCCAACAACCCGTACTACTACACCATCCCTGCTTGGGCTGACAAAGTTCTGTTCACTGTTGCACCAGGGCTCGCCATACCATTGGGGCCGGTTGATGTCGACATGTTTGAGGACGGGGAGGTCACCGATACAATCCAACTTCGAGTTGATGGCATGCACGAGATCAACGCTTCAACTCTGGAACTCTTTACCCTTGCATCGAGCCATGAGCTCAATGTATTCGTGGAACGAGGGATTGGCGGTAGTACGCTGGTCAACCCCAACGATGCAAGCCCCATCGATGGCACGGGTCGGTCATGGTCAGTGCCTTTGCCTGCCGGCACAAGCCAGTTGCATCTCATCGGAGACGAGGCGAACCAAATCAGCATCACTGATGAAAGCACGACAACCACATATTATGCACTTCCAAGCGGCCAAAACCAAGTTGGAGTTGCCTTCACTCAGACGATTGTTCGTGAAACTTCAGGCGTCATCCATGTATCATCCAGCGATGCCTCCCGGCTCATGGTCCAAACCACAACGACCGTGAACCACGGCATCACGCCAGTCCCAAGCACCGATGGTCAATTTTTAGGCCATGCATTCATCACCCCTTCACTCGACGGTGAAATGGTGTTTACCAATCCAAGCGATGCTTCTGTGACGGTCACATGGCGAGGTGGGGGCGTTTCTGTCGCACCTCTGCAAAGCACCACATTCGATTGGCCACCGGCGAGTACGAACGGAGCGCCGATTGTGGACGCAGAAGGCGATGTATTCCTCACTTGGCGGGCCGCAGCAAGTAGCGAAGGTGCGAACACATCCGGCATCTATGTCCTCGCAGCCGACGACACAGGGGCTCGAACCGGCCAGCACCATACTTTCCACGTCGATGCCTCCACCCAAACGCAAACGACTCAACTCATGCGAGCAGGACAACTGGTCACGTACAACCTCACTGGTGCCACACAAGCAAATGGCACCACATTCAACGATGATGGTATGACCATGCTGAATCTCAGCGAAGGTACATCGAGCCTCCTTGTCACTGACGGTGACACTCTCAGAGTCACCCGACTCAGTGGCGAGAATGGATTGCACCATTTACAACATGATGGCGAGGAACGATGCTTGTCCATCGGCGTCGAAGCAAGTGGCTGGATCGCAATGTCGCTCCCGTGGACAACCATGAGCGGACGAGGCGAAATAGATGTGAAAAACGCATGGAGAGCAGGCACTCACCCATCCAGCATGCAAATCACGCTCATCGGTGGCAACGATCGTTCGACGCATGCAACAATAGGAACAGTTTGGGGCTTCCACCTCTCAAGACTGGCCTATGGATTCTCATCCTCGCTCATGGGAATGGAAGTTGCCTACTCAGGAGGCGCTGTGCTCACAAACCACCCGGAGTTTGAGGCCTTTGTCGTCGTACCACCGAGCGACCGAGGCGGCCCAGGCCCCCGGTTTGCGGCAACCATTCCTGCGCTCCACCCAACGGCTGACAGCACCACCGGTGCTGGCTCAATGCACTTGGACATTGAATTGGTTGACCGGTCCTCGTTGGCATCCACCACAGCATACGAAATCAGGCGCGGTTGGTCGGAACCCTACGGCACTGCAATCGCTACTGCATCAGCCGATGGGCTTGAAGCAAGTGAAGATTGGACGATATATCCGGGACGGATTGACCTGCTTACTGATTATGTGGGCTGGGTCCCTGACCCATCGTATGGCACAAGCGAAGCAGTGTGGCACACGAATGGTGAAGCCATCCAGTTCACGCTGCAACTCTCATCACTCAATGTCCACATGACGGAGGCGATATCATGAAGCAGTCTGTGCTCCGACGTGACATATCCGCAGCAGCCACAGAATTGGGCTACATATTCACCTTCCTCCTCGGTGTTCTTCTTCTCACAATGTTCAGTGTGTGGGCATGGGACATTGAAACAGCCACCAGAGAACGGTGGAATGAGAATGCAATTCAAGCCAACATGGATGACTTGGCAGCAGCGGTCGAGCGGGCTGATGAAGCCAGCAGGATCGGCTCAATTGATTATGCTGAAAGAGTCGAATGGCGAGCCACTGAAGCCGATGAATCAAGATTCACCCTCGTTCTCACCGACACAAACATCGAATTAATTCATGACACGGGTGACCTCGATACCAATATCTCGATCTCTGGCACGGGTGCTGGAACTCACGAAGGGACACTCACTTTGGCAGGAATCGATAGCATTTGGGTGGTCCATTACAATGGAACAACCTCAATCGAATACGATCGTCCTCAACATTCATGAGTTCAACGACCCATAACCGCTGCGTGAACCTGTGCCTGAACTTCCTTCATACGTGACTTTGCACCGAGTTCTCGGAACACAGCCAATGCACGTTGTAGGTATTCCATTCGGCGCGGTTTGTCCGGTGCTACGCCTCCAAGTCGGGAAAGAAGTTCCCCAATTTGCATGCGTAGGTCATTGGCTTCTGCAATCACGAGGGCTTCTCGATAATGTTCCATAGCGTCTTCAGCACGACCGGCGTCTTGGACAACTTCGCCGAGTAAAATTGTGATTTCCACGAGGGACAGTAGATCGCCAGCCACACTCATGGTTTCGAGAGCAGTGGAGTAGTGGTGAGAGGCTACATCAGCCTCGCCTACCTTGGCATAGTAGCGACCAAGCACCGCTTGTGCGCGAGCGTGAAGGACTGGATCAGAACCACCATCAGTTCGTTCGAATGCTTCGAGGGCGTGATCTCGAGCACGGACAATTTCTCCCAAGTCAAGGAAAGAACGGGCGAGAATCAATTGGGAACCAATCAGATCCATCCCATCAGATTCCTTGAGGATTGCCTCAACTTCGCCATATGCTTCCAGTGCCTTTGTACGATCGTTCTTCCGACGCAACAGGTAACCCATGTTGTTGTAGGATCGGGCTGCTCCTTTGGCATCTTCCAGTTCGATGAACTTCTCAAGTGCTTCACGGTGCATGCTTAACGCTTTGTCGGCGTTTCCTTGTTTGAGAGAAATGTCTGCGAGTGCAGCAAGAATCTCTGCTTCCACAAGTGTGGAATTCGATTTGCCTGCCAATGATTGAGCTTCCGAAAAGACACCATCTGCTTCGGAGAACCGACCCAACAAGACAAGAACTTCACCTTGCAGCTGACGCACTCGCATGTAGACTTCAGCCTCAAGGTCGGTGCCATCAACGCTTTCCATGAGAGGCAGAAGTTCCATGTGGCCCTGTGCGACAAGATTGCGCCCATCGCCAGCAATCAATTCTGATGCCATTTCATGGTCATCCGAACGGATGAGGTGGTGAATGTGCTCAATGGTGAGATCAGCATTCTTAGGTTGCTTTGCATACCACGCACAGCACTTGGAGTGGAATGACTTGCGGGTGGCTTCGTCAAGACTGCGAAGCA
>CM001443.1:1433644-1438157 GCA_000246735.1 uncultured Candidatus Poseidoniales archaeon
GACGAGCAAGACCTTGTTCAACAAGCGCATCGAGTTCGTCAGTATCGAGGCCTTGTTCAGCAAGTGCGGCTAACTCAACAGGTTCGCGGTAAATAGCAAGTGCTGAAAGGACACGCTTTTGCTCTGCACTCAACTTTGAAAAGATTTCAACCGTGACATAGTTCTCCAATGTCTCGTGGAACGCTCCAGCTGATGCACCTCGGTTGATGAGTTCGAGAACCAAAGGATGACCTCGCGATAAACCGTGGATGTGCAACCATTGCTCATCGGCCAACTCGTCAAAACTGCTGAGAAGTTTCCTTCCAGCATCCGAATCCAGTCCATCCAAGGGGAGAACCAGACTTGCGATTCGACCTTCAGCATCCTTCGTCGGGACCACTGGCTTGAACGATCGGGAGAACAATACCAAGGCAATTTTTTCTTCACTGCCAAGAAGTGCCAGCGACATTGCTTGGAAAGTCTGGTGTAGCGTCACATCGGCGACCTTGTGAAAATCGTCAATCACGATCAGTGATGGTGTGCCCTCGAGTGCGTCGACGAGCAATCGTGCCGCATCTGCAGGTTGGGGTACCGGCGTGGCCGCAAGGTAATCAGCAAAAGTTGAGTCACCAATGTTTGCGAGCCAATCTGCAACAGATTCAAAGAACGATCGAGAACCTTCCCAATCCTGGCAACGGTGGTAGAGTAAATTTCTGCGGTGCATGAAGCGCTCAATGAGTTTCGAAGCCACGGTTGTTTTGCCAATGCCTGCAATTCCAGGAATAAGCAAGGTCGTAGCACGAGCCTCGATTAAATTGGCCATGTTGTCGAGTTCTTTTTCTCGTCCATAGAAATGTCGCAAGCGGGGAAGATCACCTAAGGAGGTCACAAGTTGTTTTTCAACATGCTTCGAAAGGTCACGTTCGATGAGTTCTGCAGAAAGGCTTCGGGCATCAAGCACACAGTTGTCATCCATGTATCGAATGATATCAACTGGGCGCATCGAGAACGGAAGTTTTTGATTGACGTCACCAAGGGTGGAATGAACCGTTTGCCCGTCTTCAAGGATTGCCCGAAGTGGGAAGGAACGAAGGCGTCGCCATGTTTCTTCGCTGAGATTCATACCAGGATCCGTCAGGAAGTATGCTTTTCGCTTTCGTGAAACGCCTTTGACGTGTGCTTGTCGTTCGATCAGAAGACCTTGGTCCTTAAGCCCAGCAATGGCTCTTGGCACGTTGGAACGTGCAATTGCCACGGCATTTGCAATGCCCATTTGAGACAATGCAAACGGTACTTCAACACTGTTTTTGAAGTCGGTGTAATCAAGCAGGTGAAGGAGAATTCTCTCCTGTACGCCGGGCTTAGGATGAACCGCCATAATCTCGCACCCACACTTATCCTCTTCAAGGCTTGTGACTCATTGAGCACCAGTTGATCACTGGCCAGGCTTGTAATTCGGGTCTGGAACCCAGCTGTTGCTGGTTTCATCCCAAAGCCATCCAGGGTGAGTTGATGCTGCAGGTGCTGCTGCTGGCGCTGCTGCTACCGGAGCGGCAGTCGCAGTCGGAGCAATGGCTACTGGTTCTTGACGTGCCTTTGCCCATGCATACGGATCTTCTTCTGCTGCTGGAGTCCCTGGTACATCGGTCATCTCACCGTCTTCAATTTCTTCGTATTCAACTTGGAAGAAGAACGCACCTGCACCGAGCAGTACGATAATTCCAACGATTGCACCGATGATAAGCAAGAGGTTTCCACTTCCGGCTTCAGCGGAGTCTGAACTCAACTGGAATTGAGTGTCTGCTGTGGTACCGGGTGCCGAGTACACTTGACCATCCATTTCAAAGATGACCTTCGCTTTGTCCACTCCGGACAATTGGTTTTGGGCAATATCCATTGTCCAAGTTCCATCTGCACCAACTCGTGTCGAGTTCAATCGAACACCTTTCGCGTCATCAAACCGTGCAGCAACCATACTGTTTGGCAATCCTTGGCCGCTAAAGGTCGCAGGATCATCTGCAGAGACAAAGCCGCTGTCGACACGCTCTGCACTGAATGCAACGGACACGACAACAATGTTGACCTTGTAAGAGTAGGCCACTGAATCGTACGAGTCACGTGCTTCGAACATCAAGCCCACGAGGGACCATTCTGAAATTACAGAGGTTGGTTGGACCCATGGAGGGTTGTAGGTTGCAACGCCATTTGCGTTGATTGATACATAGTCTGCATAGAAGTCATCATCGAGGTTTGTTTCGTCCTCAAAGACATCGAACAGCAGATCATTCTCTGCTTCACCCAAGCCGTCTGGATCGGAGAAGAACTGGGTCAGGTCGATGGTTGCACCGTTCCCACATCGGTCGATAGCATTCGAATTTGCATCACAGAAGATCGTGAGTGTTCCAACCCATCCCTCTTGGTCAAAGATAGGAGCGATGTTATCAGCATCCGTAGGGTTGTCAATCGTGATACGGATTCGACTTTCTGTCGAATAATCTTCACCATCGTAGGCGCGAATCACCAATTCGTATTGCTGATCGTGAATTAACTTGGAGGTATCCCAAGGAACTGCCCAAGCACCGTTTGGCGAGAAGGAAGTAACTGGGTTTGGTCCGTTGTTCAACATTAGACCGCTTGCGAGATCTTGGATGTCAATTTCGACACGAGTGACTTGTCCGTCGTTATCCCTTGCCACGCCCTGAATCATGTATTCGTCAGAGGCACGAATGACATCACTTGGAATCGGTTGGCTGACTGATACGAACGGAAGTGCGTTGTCGTTGTCAATAATCAGGGTACGAGTTTCCGCATTGCATACCCCGACGAGGTCGATACAGAAATCACTGTCAGCCGCCCAAACTTGGAACGTGTAGGTACCAGAGTCTAATTCTTCGAATTGCCAGTCATATGACCAAACTGTGGAGCCTTCAATAGCAAAGTGTGAGCTGTAGTCATTTGGTCCAGAAATATCAAACCAGATGGACTGGACATCGCTTCCCCAAGTACCCGAGTATGGATCGCTGGCAGTTCCTGTGAAAGCGACCTTGGCGTTTCCGTGAGTGGTTCCGTCGTTTGGTGTTTCCACCAAAATCGTAGGTGCCACAAGGTTGAGCTTGTACTTGCGAACTTCGATTGGTGAGTACTCAAGGCCGTCGTATGAACGGACACGGAAGGTAACATCGCCTTCACCCTCTGGGTGAGCAGACATGTCCCAGTCAAACGACCAAGACTTGAATGGATGGTTTGCGAGCGTAATTTCGCCTCCGGCACCAGATGTGTCGACTGCCGAATACCAGTCAGGCGAGCCTGGTGGTTGAACTTCGACCCTCTTGATCAGTCCGAACTGATTTTCGTACGCAACGATGTCCAACGGGTATGGTCCAGCGATTCCGTCCCATGCAGTTCCTGTGAGGGTCACTGTGGTTGCAAACGATGCACCGTCACCCTGAGCAACATCAACACTTGGCTTGAGATTGTCGAGGTTGATGACTTCATCAATGCCACCGTCAAGGACGATGTCGAAGTCTTTGGTACCTTTTCCAAACTTGAATGCACTCACGCTGTAGAACGGAAGTTCCCTGTTCCCTGCGTCACAATTGGAAGTGTCTTCGCCAGTTTGCGCCGAATCTGCACCGTCCACATAGGTGTCACCATCGTTGTCGTAGCCATCTGAGCAAGTGTTCTCATCCATGAATTCCGTGATTCCAGGAGAAATAGTCACTTCAACATTTGACTCGCCGACAAGGTGGTTCCAGTTTCGGTCGATGTAGAAATCGCTTGGGAGCGAAATCTCAGGAGTGAAGCCAAAGGCGTCGGTTTGCAATGTGTAAAGTGGCAGGCCTGTTGCATCGCTGATCACAACAGTGGCATCAGCGACGTTGTTGTTCTGAGCCTTGACTTGGTAGCGGACAAGTTCGCCTTCACGCACTTGACTGCCCCATGCAGAATTTTGATTTTGCACATGGACCTTGCTCGCATCGAAGTTTTGGAGGTCTGCGAATGAGAAGACTGTTGAGTTGTCGACCACTTCAAGGGCCATTGGCATGAAAGCAGGTGGCAGAGCTGCCGTAGTAGGAACTTGTAAGCACTCGTCGAGGACATATGGGCACTCTGCGCCCAACCATTGGAGGTTGACAGGGTAGAGTTCGCCAGCCCCTGGGTCTGGCATGTATTCTGATTGCACGGTCACGCGTGATTCAGTGATGTTGTAAACCTGGGTCGCGTTGCTGTAACTGTTCCCGGAGAAGTAGCCGATTGATCCGTACTTTGTTCCGTAGTTGTCGTCATACATCGAGATGTTCGCGGCAAATGCGCCTACTTCGACAGTGTTGCGTTGTGCGTTGACGATACCACCCTTGATTCTGAATCCATCACCGCCGTTGTTGACGATGGTGTTGTCATACAGAGTAGCAGACGACATGAAGACGTGAATGGCAGGACATGCAAAATCCCCGTCGTACATTTGAGAGTTGCATGTACCGGTGTTGTTGGAAATTTGGTTGTTTGCGAGGTAAAGACGAGCCGCAGTTGGTGT
>CM001443.1:1438174-1445866 GCA_000246735.1 uncultured Candidatus Poseidoniales archaeon
CGTTGAAGTGATATTCGCCGATGAGCACTGCTTCCTTAGCCGTGTCTTGAATGGTGTTGTTTTCTGCGATGACATCAGATGTACCGTAAATCCACAATCCGTTCCATCCACCAATTGGTCCAATGACGTTGTTGTGAATCTCAACGGTTGAGGAGCGAATTCCGAATCCAGACGATTCACCAGCGCCCGAAATTACATTGTCTCGAGCAACAACAATGGCGTCATCATAAGCAGTAATTCCTGCACCTTCTTCGGTCGTGATGATGTTGTTCTCAATGTTGAGCGTGTGGCGAATGGTTCCAGTTTCCTTGTGGGAGTTTGTGTCAATTGCGTTGCACTTCACGGCGATCGTGGAGTTTGAAAGCCATCCTGAGGTACCTTTCAAGAACACACCAAACGAATTCTCTTGAATATCAAGATTATCGAGATTGATGTAAGAGTCTTCAATGAACATGACGGTACGGCCGCCACCTTGACTGCTGCAATCTGGTTCAGTGCTTCCAGTGAGTTTGGAGTTCAAGACATTCACAGTTGCTAGAATTCCTGCACCAGCGTTGTAAGCACGAACAGCAGACGCATCGTATCCATTCCCGTCGACCCCATTCTCAAACTCGGAGTCTTGGAGAGTTGGAGCGGCGAAATCAACAGCAAGGACGTTGGATGTATTGATGTCCTTGAACGAGAGTCCTGTAGCGATGATTGAGGAACCATCGAAAACAATGGCGCCATACTGGACTTGTTGGAGGGATGGCACGTAAATCGGGTATCCATAAGCATCTTGCATGTAGAGGTAATTCAACGATGTGGCGCTCGTCGATTGGTCGACAGTGCTTCGGATGACTAAACCTGACCCGCAAGCCGCATCGGTGTTTGTGTAGGTACTGGAACCATTGACTGCACAACGGCCAGTTTTGTTCCAGTCGGCTTCGCTTTGCGGCTTTTGCCAGACCATGCGAGCCGAATTCGATGAAGATCCACCGCTTGCACCGCAAGCAGTGTCTGCCACACAGATAGCGCCTTCAACATCAATGAAGGCACCTACAGGCAGATTGATGTTAGTACCAGCATTAATGATGAGTTTTGAACCCTCTGCAACGGTGACATCGCCGTTGAGATTGATTGTGCCAGTCCATGTTTCCGTCCCGGTGATGGTTCCAGAGGTGGTTTCATTCACTGCAGATGCAGAAGGCAATGTAACTAATCCAGCGAAGCTCGAGAGCAAAAGAAGGGCAACTAACGATAGGCTTTTTCGGGACGTTTGTTCAGACATAACTGGCACCGCTGTTTCAGTCACATCGACACGAGAGATATAACACTGCGCCTCTATTGCCACTTTGGATGTATCACAAGAGCATGTTATGTATCAATTAAAATGAGCCTTATGTATCAAAAATAAGAAATAATATCATTTGGGAGAGCCGTCGAGAAGCCAAATGCTGCGCCCCAGTAACCCATTGTCATGGAAAATCTGTTTGAATTCAGCAGGTTGGAGCCGTTGATGTGACTTCGTTGATCCAGTCCAACGCTCGTAATTCACCGTATCCAGTATGGTCGTCATGCAGTCCGTTCTCGTGCAATGGTTGGACCGAGTTCATCAGTGCAACCTTGATTGCGTCAATGCAGGAGCCGTTGCTGGATTGCGTTGGTCTGTATTCAGGGTGCTCTTCCAAAAGGAGGGAAAGGGCGGCTGTGACGAAGACTGTTGCATCTGAAGTGCCGGTACTGGAATACCATGCATTGTTGCTTCCCGTGCTGATAATTCCAACACCAGGAGCGACGACTTCTGGTTTCTGATTTGGATGGTCCCTCGTCTCCCCGCCTTCGAGGTACTGTGACCCCATTGATGAATTGGCCCAAACTTCCTGAGCAATGGTGGTTGCGCCCACTGTGATGACACGAGGAATGTTAGCAGGAACTGAAACGAGACCATCGTCGCTTGATCCGCCATCGTTCCCTGCAGCGGCGACCACGAATATGCCTGAGTCAACAGCCCTGCGTGTGGCCGATGCTGTAGCTCCTTCCCTGTTTGCATCGAGGTCTTGTTCGCCACCCAGTGACAGCGAAATAATGTCTGCTTCAAAGGTATCTTGGCACCAGCGAATGGCCTCGGCCACGGTTCGCTCATCACCGCTGTTGCCTCCATCTGCATCAGCACCAAGCGCAGCTGCTACCCCAAGTGTGACGCCTGGTGCGGCGCCAATTTGGTGGCCGTCGGCTACTAAAATTCCGGCCATGAGCGTACCATGTGCGATCAATCCGTAATCAATCGGAACAGTCGAAGTACCACGAAGGTCCTTGAAAGTAAGATCAACCTTTGCCAGGGCATCATGTGTGCTGTCAATGCCTGTGTCAACCATGCACACTCGTACACCAGCGCCCGTCAATCCGGCATCGGAAGCATCCGAGAGTTGTGTCACGTCGTTTGCCCACTCAGACGTCGGTAAATTCAACTCGACAATCAAAAGCCCTGAATTCCATATCGCGAACATGGCAGAAATGAACACAGCGAAGATGAAACCATTCGCAACGAACGCTCGTTGTCGACGTGAACTGAGAACTGGGGCCGCCTCCAGTGGAGCCCAACCGGTCACTTCCGCACGCCAAGCCCCTTGGAAGCCGACAGCGGCTGGGTCAATAGCTGACAATATGCGAGCGTCTTCCGGTTCAGGGAGATACTCAACACGTCCTAAATGATCCATAATACACCTCCAAAGGCTCCGCCATTGCTTCCACATGGAAGGGTAGCGGTATAATGGGTTGTTCTCAATCAGAACCGCTTTGCGCCGCTTCCACTGCGTGAAATCTTGATTCCACCGTATCCGACCAGCAAAGCAAGGACGACGATTCCTACCGTCAGCCATGGGCTGTCATTGCCATCTTGGACAATGTCGTAGTTAATCTTGAAGTCACCGTCTGTGATGGTTACATCGGTAAGATTTGCCTGTTCACCAGCAACTTCCACGTGATATTCGAATCGTTGCGATGGAGCCTTCATCTCGCCCACATTGAACTCTGCGTTGACTGTCGAGAGTGCTGGTATGCTGATGGTCACTGCATCGAAGGTTTCCCCGCCAACATGGACTAAAGATACGATGACACTTTCGGCATCTAGATATCCGAAGTTCTCGATTGGCAGACGGACAATTGAATTTTCGACGTCAGCGGTTCGATCGCTCGCCAGTTGTGCATCTGCATCTGCAAATCGAAGAGAAATCTTAGCTTGCTGTACAGTCACATCGAAACTTTCTGTTGTCGTTCCATCTTCGCTTGTCACGGTGACGCTCACGGTCTTTGAGACGCCGTCCCATGTACTTGGTGCGAAGACGGTGAATGCCTGTGAGCGCATGTCATCCTTTGCGATGGTGACCACAGATTGCATAGGTGTCACTTCCCATCCTTCGGGGATGTTGTCTGCAAGTTGGATTGTGAACGAATCGTCACCGTTTCCAGTGTTGGTCAACATGAAACTGAATTGTCGGGAGGATCCCTCAGCAATTCCAAGTTCAGTTTGCTCGTCAGTGATTTCTAATCCATAGGTTTGTGGCACCTGAACATTGACGGCAATTTCGCTCGATTCGCCGGTGCTGGTGCTCATGCGCACCTTCACCATGTGAGCGTCCTCGAGGTTCCAAGCTTCGGATTGGTTGGCAATGTGAATACGAGCAGAGATGATAGCGGTCTTGTCGACACTGTCATCGCTTGCATTTGCGCCAACTCCGAGGGTTAAATCATAAGATTCGACCCAGTCAGTTCCGTTATAGAATTCCACAGACCACAGGGAACTGTCTGGCGCAACGCCAATCGATCCAGTCACTGTAAAGACATCGCTTAGTTCAGTTCCATCATAGGCAACATCAAGGTTGAATTCGATGGTCTTGTAGCCTTCATCGAGGGTTTGTGCCATCAAATCAGTGTAGATGTTGTCGATAACAGTTGCGTTCACAAGGGTGCTGTTCACCATAGTGAGGCTGCTGTCAGAATTAATCGAGCGGGTGTACGACATGGTGACAGGGGAACGTCCCTCGCCGACCGAAGTCTTGCTTCCAGCAATGTATTCCATTTCGAGCATGTCATCGTGTTGGATGGTGACGAAGGTCGAATCGAAGTCAATAGCATCAGCAGGCATGAGAAGTGTCAGAGTTCCGTCTGCACTCACTGGCATGTTCCAAGCCAAATCATCACCGATGGAGATGGTAATTTCCACTGCTTCTTCGATCATTTCTGATCCATTGTCAGCAGATCCTGCATGGTGTGTTCCGAGTTCAAAGTCGTCCCAAGTCGTATCGAGGTCAACCCATCCACCGAGGGCCATTTCCAAATCAAGGGTAGAGCCGGTTGCGATGGTTGCGTCGAGCAAACCAACAGCGACTCCGCCGCCGTTCTCACCTGCATTCGCTTCAGTAACGACAACAATCCATTCACCTGGGGCAATGTTTGCATCCCACATGAGGACATCGTCGACGAGTGTCCCTGTGATGGTCACTGGGTCACGGACGGCGTCCAAGGTTGGGTAGAGAACAATCGTTGCACCATCGAGGCGAGAAGCATCGTTGATGTCTGTCACGTTTCCAGATACTGCCACGTTACCAGCAATCACTTCGAGGTCATGAGATTCAGGATCATTCGCAACTGGGTAGGCACTCGAATTACTGAGGTTGTACGATTCTGTGTCGAAGCCTTCCTTGCTCACTGAGACAGTGTAGTTGTCTTCAACTGGGACGAAAAGTGACCAAACACCGTTTTCATCGGTGGTGACGTTGGTATCGATGCCAGAGTCTGTACCCAAGATGTCCACGAGGAATCCTTCAACCCCTTCGCTCAGTCCAGGGGTGTCATCTTCATTCAAGTCCCAGAAAATCTTTCCACCAATCTCGACTTCAAGATCAGCGTTGACAACGCCGAGGTCCAGTGAGCCATTGGTGGCATCTGCTGTTGTGAATGGAGCACTAGAGGTGTCCATCATCCAGTGCCGTTGTGGCGCTGTCTCGTTGAGGAAGAGGCTCCATGTACCTGGCATCATCGATTCGCTGATCATGCCGGTTTCGTTTGACTTGGTCAAGGTGATGTTTCCGTAACCATCATGGCTCACTGCTGTGACTCGGACGTTGCTCATGTTGTTGCCACTTGCAGTTTCTTGAAGTTGGAACATGACTTCGACAGTTTCCACAGTCGAATAAGCAAGACCAGTTCGAGTGCTGGCCTCGGCTGCAATGGTGAGTGGTGCTCGCAAAATTTCAGTTGCGTTCTCGTTGGCGATGAACGGTGCTACAATAGCAACCCAATCACCAGCTGGAACGTATCCTGCAAAGGTACCGTTCACGTCACTTTCGAGGTTGAAGTAGAGATCTTGTTCAGCTTCATACAACAAGAATTGCTTCTCGATTGCATCCCCAGATTCGTTGGTGAGCGTTCCAGTGACGAGGTAATCGTTGCGCAAAGGCATGTCAAGCGATTCTTCAATCGCATCAAGACCAACCACGAGTGGTTGCAAAGCAGTCACACCGGCAAGGGCATAGTCGCTTGCATTCTCAGAGTCAGGTGTTGTGAAATTAAGTTCCACTGAGTAGGTACCAGGCTCGAGTGTGATGGTGATCACACCAGGCGAAGTGTAGTCTGCTGATGTGTAGTTCATCTGTGTGCCATGGTTGTTGAGAGGCACAGCAGAGAATGCTGGGCTAACCATGGTTCCGTTTTCGAGGGCGCCATCGTCACCAGCATCCATGAAGAACTGAAGCGTTACTTCTTGATGAGCAGGGTGAGCGAATAATTCGAGTGGCGATGGTGCGGTTTCAGTAGCCCTCGACACGTTGAAGTTCTCGATGCCGGTGATGTTGAGTTCAGCATCAATTGCATTGAAATCCCAGTTACCGTCCTGTAAGAAGAATGTGAATTCACCACCTTCAGTTATTTCCGTGCGCCATTCAAGTCCATCTTCGTTGCTTGCAATCAATGTTTGAGCAGCCCATCCAGGAACCAAGTTATCCCAGAGTGATGTGTTCTCGTAGAGGAAGACAAAACCACTGGTAGAGGTTGCTGGTGCAAGGTACATGATGCCCATGTCAATCTCATCTTCAGCGTTGAGTTCAATCAACTGTCCACCTGTGTAGGTGGAGAAGGTGCTGATTGTTGTCATGTGGAAGTCTTGACCGTTTGGCAAGCGCATGCTGTAGTTTCCATCAACATTTGTCACAGTGCTGAATTCCAAATCGCCAGCAATGAAGTCAACGGTGAGGCCGCTGGCTGGATCGCTTTCTGCCAATTTGATTTCGTCTGTTCCCTCAGCCCACTGATCGTAGTTGGATGCGTCAAGGTGAGTTCGAATTGTTCCGTTGACCCAAGTTGAGACAGCATAGTTTCCATCGATGGAGAGGTCTTCCTGTTCTAACTCGAAGGTCGAGAACAAGATGTAGTCGTCATCAGCGTCATCAGACATGGTGTATGCGCCCATTGGCAATTCAATGTACACAACACCAGTTGCGTCAGAAGTAGCGTTGATTGGTGCCATCATTGAATCATCATTGGTGAAGGTCACGACGCGCTCTGCGACTGAAATCAGTGCTGCTTGAGTTTGTGCATCAACTGGTGCGACAAGTTGGACGGTCACATCGTGCATTTCAGGGACATCCATTTCTAAGGTGAAGTTCTCTGAATCGTCGCGAACAAACATGGTCGAGTTAATCTCATACCATCCATCGTTGTCGATATCAACACGATAGAAGTAATCGCCTGGAGCCAGAGGTCCATAGGAGAAGGTACCATTTTCATCGGTGAGGATGTCAATTGCGTATTCTTCGCCGAGGCCAGTGTCAATCAGTTCAATGGTTTCGTTTCCGTACACTTCTCCGAAGAAATCTTCGAGTGTGTCTTCAAACAACGAACCTGGCATGGTCATGTCCAAGTCGTAGGATGGATTGATACCTACATCAACTGGGTCTGGGAGCAAGACTTCCTTGCCATTATCCAATTGTGCGATCATGTTGTACAAGCCCGGAACGAGACCGGTGATGTAGAATGACCCAGGTTGCACCATCGAACCAGCAAAGTGGCCCTTACCGATGAAGAGACCCGTTCCGTTGAGCGTTCCAGTTCCTTCAAAGGAACCCGTTGCCTCAAAGGTTGCGTTGACAAGTTCTGTTCGGAGGGTTGAGACACCTTCAGAGGTGAGGCGCCCATTTGCGTTGATTTCACCATCGAGCATGTAGGTTGTCAATTCACCGGAGGTGCTCTTGACACAGATTGTCTCATTGGTCGGCATCGAGTAGGTGCCGTTGTCTTCAGTACAGTCCATGACTGTCTCGTTGGCGATCCAACTTGCTTCGAGGCTTCCAACACCGTTCCATGTACCGTTGCTTGTGTACGTTCGCTTGTCAGCGATGGCACGTGTGAAAGTTCCAGTGAAATCTTGAGCAAAGGCAACACCTTCGCTCTCAAATGTACCGTTTTCTGTGAAGGTTGCTTCCCCCGATCCTTGGAGAATGCGGCTGTCTTCAGAGGTGAATGAACCATTGGTGGTCGTAAGGGTGTAGTTCTCTGTCAAGGACCAGATGCTTCGTAGAACAAATGTTGTGTCGACAAGAGGGTCGCCGTTGAATGATTCTGCACCAGACCATGAGACAAGCCCGGACACACCGCTGCTTTGCACGTCGATGTTGAGAGGCTCTGTGATGAGTTCAATGCGGTCTGCTTGGTCAC
>CM001443.1:1445881-1450673 GCA_000246735.1 uncultured Candidatus Poseidoniales archaeon
GTCACCGGTGACGTTCATCTGAGAAGCACCCAACCATGTCATGTTTGCAACTTCACCAAGAATAGCGGTGATGTCGTTGATTTTACGGTCAGTGTTTGTCTCTGTGAGGATGTCTGCAAGTCCGTCGACATATGCGCCAGTTCGGATGCTGTCTTGGGCGGCGATTGGATTGTATTCACCTGCAAAGGCAGAAACGCGGATTCGTCCAGCTGGTGCATCGAAACTCCAGTGGCCTTCATCATCAGCATCGACAAAGCCGATTGGAACCCAATATGTGTCAGAATCCAAATCTTCTGCGTCCTCGCCAGAGAATGCGTCACGCTCGATGAGCAAACGCACGCCTGGAAGTCCTTGGCCATTGTCACTCATTGAGACTTGACCAGAGATTTCAGCACCGGAGTAGTACTTGAGAATCTTGACGTAGGTGTTTGTGTTGGCGATTGAGATGTTTGGATCTGCATCGTACCAGTTGCTGATGACGAAGTGATTCGACATAGCGCCAGGAAGTGGGAGTGCTTGACTCAAAGCGCTGCCGGGGCTGCCCTGTTGACCGAAGTGTTGCGCTGGTTGTGGATTCGACGAACCTGCATCGATTCCAAGTGTAGAAGCACCGTACCCAACATAGGTGTTCGCCAACATTGTGTTGAAGAATTGAGGGTTGTGGTCAACGCGGACGTCCCGTACTTGAAGCGGATCGATGTCTGCTCCGGCTTGCTGGTTGAGGAAATCTTCAGTGATTGCTGCGTCGACTTCTTCTCGAGTCATCTCGTCTTGGAATTCGCCACGGCTTGTTTCATAGACTTCATCCATGAAGGTGCCAATGTCTTGTCCGCTGAGAATTGTCGGTGCACCAAAGATACCCATTGGTTGTCCTTGGTTGTAGCCCATGTCTGCAGTGTACCGTCCAGCACGAGGGTAGAGACGGCTGTCAATTGCAAAGTAGCGAATTTCGTGGTCTCGTAAGATTGTTTCACCCGGGGCGCCGTTGTAATCTTGGACTTCATAGTCGTTGAGGTCAGTGATAAGATCTTCGTACAAGTCAACGATTTGCGATTCATCCATGACATTCGTCAACAATTGAACGGTCACAGCAAGGCGAGCGTTCATTCGGTGAATGTGTGTCGATACTGAATTAAATTCGTTAATCATGTCGGCTGTATACCAGTAATCATTGATGACGTAGTGGGATGTTCCCTTTGCAGTGTCTTGAGATGAACGTACATTGTTGTTGAAGGTTGTTTGTGCTTGGTCCTTGTTGGTCCAGTCGGTGCCCTGACAGGATTCAGAAAGTTGTTCTGTGCACTCAATCACGACTTTGTCATCGTAAAGACGGTAGACCATGGTCGAGGAGTCAACAAGGCCGTCTGTTTGATGGTAGCCTTGAGCCATGACGATGTCACGGTTGGTTTGAAGAACCTTGAAACTGTTCTCGATGACCAGAGTCTTGAGTGCGTCCCTGTCAGAGTTCATGTTGATTGATTCAAACATATCATGTTGGTCAGCGGTGAGATGGTTTGCCAGAATGTTAGAGAAACCGTTGGTGAATTCGTAGTCACCACTCCGAGCGGTGTTGTAAGCAATGTCGCCCTCAGCAAGTTGCCAAATGAACATCGAGATGAGGTCCGACTCTGACTGAGCAAGGAGCATGTTACCAGTTGCTGGGATACCTGTCTGGAAGTTGTCAGAAACCGACGGGTGTTCACCAGATGCCAGAGCTTGGAATCCGTAGTCCCACCATGATACGAATGCAGGTCGGTCAGAATAGACTTGATCTGAGTCTTGTTGGGAAAGCCACTCATAGGCATTGTTCCAACTGTTGTCGTTGAATCCTGAGCCCATTGTGCCGAGGTACCAATCGCCGTTGTAAGGCTCATCGTCAAGCAATGAGAATCCAGCAATTTCCTGTCGGAGGATGTCAGGGATGAGGTTGTAAATTGTTTCGTCCAACTCATCTTCAGCGGTAACGGTTGCAGGAAGTGCTGCATCCAGCCCATAGGTTGCTTGTTGTCCAAACAACATGATCATAATCAGAAGGATAGCAGAGAAGTTTGGTGTCCGCCAGATTGCTTTGCGTGCACCACGAATGCGATCTTCAGGGGTACGAATACCGTACTTCTTCCAAGATCGGACCATTCCATCCCAATTCGCCCACTTCCAGAGGGAAATGATACCCCATGCGCCAAGAATGGCCATAGCGGGCGTAGCATTGAACATGAACCGAGCGGCAGACCAAGCCATGTAGGATGCGGCGATAATCCAAACACCGAACACGAGGTTGGTTTGCTTTCGTTCACGAAGTCCGGATACAAGGCACAAGATGCCCATCACCAGCGCCAATAGGAAGGTAATGGGGCCGAATTGTGCAAAGAGTTGTCCCCGATCGGTTGCGTTAGCTTCAGCAATAGTCCCGAAAATCTTGGACTTGGCGAAGTATCCACCACCGGTGAACAGAACGTCCCATGCGCTGCTCACATCTGAGAGTTTCAAGATGTAGAGAACCGAGAAGAACACAGCGCTTCCTCCAGCAAGAACACCCAGAACGAGGAGCCAAGGTTTGTCTCGGAATCCAGTGGTCACAAACGCAATGGTGATGGTAAACGCTGCGATGAACAACAAAGGCAGCAACCCAGTTCCATCCGTCACCAAGTTGAGTTGTGGATGAGCATAGAATGGGATTGCCATGAGGAAATTCACGGCCAACATTGAGATGAACAACACGTTGATCGTGGTCGAGTCACGGCGACGGAACATGTTCAATGCAACTTGAAGTGCGTATGCAAGGAACAAAATCGACGGTCCAACGACGAATCCTTTCCAACCAAGGGAAACGACACCAAAGGAAACACCGGCCAAAACAGCGTACGAGAACGCTGCTGTGCGTTGGCTCGCAACGGTCGTGAATGATTCGACAAAGGTGGCCAATGAAGGGGAGGTCGTTCGGAGCAATCGGTCGCTTCCAGCGTACTTGAGGGCCTTAAGCCAATACATGAAGCCCATCGTCAAGAAGAGCATGATGAATGCATCGTGGTCTGCAAGAGCAAACGTCGAGTGGGATACGTGGGCTGGCATGAAGGCGATGAGCCAAGCTGCCACAACACCCGCTTTCTCGTTGATGTGCTCACGAGCAATCGCTGCGACAGGGAGAATGGTGAATGCACCATAGATTGCTGGAAGAGTCAACATTGACCACCATACAGCATCCTCACTTCCAACGAATGGTTGCAAGAGCGATGCCAACACTGCAATCGACCATGTAAACAATGGAGGACGTGGGTTGATGCCGCCGATTGGATAGGTTCGATCAGCATCGAAGATAAGATGTGCATTGTTGGCGAGAATGTAATCGACGACGCGCTTCATGTACCAAGGGTCAGAACCACCGGTCATGTCCCAAGTGTTGGTCCCGAGGGAGTTCATCGATGGGATGACGTACCATTGGACGCGAATAACGAATCCGAAGAAGAGCGCCATTCCGACCATGATGCTCGCCCAGTGTGCGTTCCAAAACCGTCGAGCACCCGATGGTTCGTATTCGCTGCGGTTGGACCATCCACCCCACTTGTCGCCAGTGCCGATCACGTAGATGATCGCACTGATGAAGAAGGTGAAGGCGAGCCAAATCAATGCGCCCCAGCTTCCGCTGAAGTTCTCGTTCGTCCACATTCCGTTTTCGTAAGCGGATGAAACCAGGTACAAAACCCACATTGAACCGACAAACATCGACCTGGTGAACCAGCGTTCGGAGGCCATGCCCGCAACGAGCAATGCGACCATACCGGTGAAGAAAGCACTCCAGAAGCCAAAGTAGCCATGGTAGCTTTCGAGGTCAGTGTATTGAGCCACGGCTCGATCGCTGTATGGGCCAAACAAGTTGAGCATGGTGCTCTCGTTGGACATCAGGTAGTTGAATTGCCAAAGACTTGCAATGTGAGCGAGCGCCCAAACTGCCAAGCCGATTTGCAACGGAAGCGTGGACTTGTTCCAAGCACCGTTCCCGTCAGTAATGTGGCTGAACCAGCCTTTTTCAGATGACGGCGAAAGGACACCTCGTGCCAACACTGACACGAGCATTCCAAGAATCACGAAGAGCATCAAGTAGCTGAAGAACTGGTATCCGACTGCACCACGGTATGCATCGAGCACACCAATGGCTTGGTCGTTGAGCATAAGTCCATCTTCAGCGATGTAGTTCAATTTGTCAGCAATATGTCCTGCAGCAACAAAGCCGAGTTCGACACCGACAGCGGCGAACATGAGAACGTTCGCCCATTCAAATGCGCCTCGAGTAGCGAGCAGGTGAACCCCGAACATGACGATGAAGAAGAGCAGGGCGGTAACGGCAGCAAGGCCGGCCATGTAGACCAACTGTGCTCCGACCAGAGCCACAACCAAGGAAACAAGAGAGAGGGTTGAGGACGAAAGGGGGACAGTGCCGGATGCTTTGAGCAATCGTGGGGCGAGGCCGAGCGAGGCCGCCACAAGGACGACGAGCATTGGTGCCATGTTGTCTAAGTTGAGATCGAAGTCCATTCCAACGATCTGTATTGCTGCGAGCGCAAGAAGCACTGCTAGGGGGGCAATAAGCCAACCAAGCAGAGGTGCAGGCGCTGGGCGCATTTCTGGGTTTTTCGTTTCCATTTATTTCCCTCAGGGTGGTTGCAAGACAGCAGCAAGGCTGGCAAGCATCTTGGCCACTTGAGGCCCTCTTTTAATAATGACGCATCGAGGATACCCTGCGAATGTTACGGAGCACCACGAATCGGGTGGAATTGGAATGTGCTTTTTCGAAGTG
>CM001443.1:1450688-1493492 GCA_000246735.1 uncultured Candidatus Poseidoniales archaeon
CCTGTTTTGCTGCATCTGCAAGTGTTGGTCCAACGGCCGTACTGGTGAGCACCCGTCCACCGGTCGAAATGAGACGCCCTTGGTCGTCAAAACCTGTGCCTGCATGGTTGACCCAGGCCGTTTCGGAGGCGTCAGGCAATCCCGTGATTGGGCGGCCTTTCACCGGAGAGGCAGGGTATCCTTCAGAAGCCAAAACAACGGTCAGTGCATGTGCATCGTGGAAAGTGACGACTTGCTCGTGGAGGCCATCGGTGGCTGCCGCATGGAGCAGTGAATAAGCATCGCTCTTCAGCAATGGGAATGTGATTTGGCATTCAGGGTCACCAAAGCGCACGTTGAATTCGACAACGCTTGGCGCTCCTTCCTCGGTGATCATCAGCCCCACATAGAGAACCCCTCGATAGGGCGTTTCTTGGTTTGAGAGATATGTGTGCATCGGCTTGACAATTTCAGCCTCTGCCCGAGCGATGACGGCAGGTGTGGCAACCGGAGCAGGGCAATACGCACCCATTCCACCCGTATTGGGGCCTTCATCGCCATTGAACGCTCGCTTGTGATCTTGGCTTGGAGGCAGGCAAACATAACCTGAGCCATCCATCACAACGAGCATGCTTGCTTCTTCACCTTCGAGGAATGCTTCGAGGAGCACCTTACCATCCGAACGTATGGAGGCATCAATGAACGCTTTTGCTTCACTGCGATCACTGGTGACGACCACACCTTTGCCCCCGGCCAACACATCGCGCTTTACGACCCACGGTTGGCCCGAAAACTCATCCAAAGCAGCGTCCACGTCCGAGGTGGAATCAAGCACATGGAAGGCTGCTGTTGGGACACCTGCCGTTCGCATGACCTGCTTGGCATGAAGTTTGGAGCCTTCCAACTCCGCAAGGGCTTGAACCGGACCAAAACAAGGAATACCACTTGCCGCAAGACGGTCTGCCAATGCATCGCAAAGAGGTGCTTCGGGACCAACGACGACCAGAGAGGCATCAAGAGAGGTCGCAAGGTCAACCAGTGCTGAAACGTCCGAAGCAGCGACTGGGTGGTTTGTAGCAAGGCCCGAAGTGCCAGCATTCCCCGGAGCACAATGAACAGATTCGACTTGACTGGATGTTGCAAGGGCCATGCACAAGGCGTGCTCCCTTCCGCCACCGCCGACAACCAAAACATTGCTGTTCGTCATGCATCCCAACGAGTGGCTTCGGCACATAATCCCATCGTGTGCCCATCCTCAACCTTGACATCGCGCCGGCAAAACGGGGCAGGCTTCAAAGGCCCTCGTTTGTCGACACTGTTCATGCCTAACACTCCAACGGAGGACTTCAATTGAATTTCCTGATGCTCTGTTTAATGTGTTTGTGGCTTTACCTGCCGGGGTTCTTGGCAAACACATTCGCCATGATGTGGGGGAAATGGCTTCCAAAAACAGGCTATGGACCATGGCCAATCGATGGAGGACGAACCCTCAAAGACGGGAACCGAATGTTGGGTGATGGCAAAACATGGAATGGTTTGATCGGAGGTTCACTCACCTCCGGTCTGCTGTGCATGCTCATGGTCCTTGCAACAAGCGACGGTGCAAATGCTGGAGCATTGAGCGATAGCAGCAGTGTCTTCGCTTCACCCCTTGCCGGATCTGGCGACGCATGGTTTTCCATCGGCGGTTCAATGCCCACAGCCTTTATTCTCGGCTCCTTTTTGGGATTTATGTGCCTCGTGGGCGACAGCACTGGTTCTTTTTTCAAGCGCCGAAGAGGACTCAAGCGTGAAGGAGACATCTCTTCGAAAGCTCCGCTTCTTGACACGTTACCTTTTGCAATATCGGTGTTCTTTGCAGGCCAACTTCTCCTTGGTCCATCGTGGCTTGCAGACGAAGCATTGCGCCTTCCAATGATTGCTCTTGTGCTCATCACACCCGTCCTCCACAGGAGTTTCAACCTGATTGGTTACGCCATAGGTTGGAAGGATGTACCGTACTGACGGAGCGAAGTCTATAACGCACAATTCGCTCCATCTCATCATGCGAACCGCTGTATCCTTGGTCTGCTTGCTTCTGATGGTCCCGCTCTTGGGAACATTTTCGGCCGCTGAGATGACAAATGACGGAACAACAATCACCATAACCGGAAACGAAACTTGGGACTCAGCAAATCCAATCGACCTCGATATGACGGTCTCCCCAGGCGCAACTTTGGAAATCAATGATGCCACAACCGTCACAGAAGGCGTCACCATCACCGTTGAACCTGATGCCACATTAGCCATCAATGGCGATGTGCTAGGTGAGGATCTTGATGCTGGCCTCCTTGTCTATGACGACACGGAGATCAACCTCAACTTCGGCGATCTCTCCGAAACGGGGCAAGTTCGTATTCACCTCGACCATGTGATTCCGAGCACGGCCATGTTCAACATCACAATCGGCAATGAAACTCGTGACGCAGTTGGACTGGACCAAGTTGACATCCCCGCAAGCCTCAACGGTACCCCCCTCGTCGTCGAGTTTGACATTTACTACTTCTTCTCCACTCAAGTCAGCAGCGTACAAGCGCTCCATTCGGGCTCCGGAAGCACAGCCATTATTGACGCTGAGGACCTTGACCACATTGGTGGAAGTCTCAAATGGAACACCGCTTCATTCGCCCTCGACGTTCAAGGCACCTTAACGGTGAACAACGCAACAATCGGCGGTGCTGACCTTACTTGTTCCGGAACATGCTCAATGTCGGAAGCGACAGCAACTGGAAGTGCGCCAATTCATGTCACGGACACTGGCAGCCTAACTGTGGATGCTTCAGTGTTCGAAGGATCGAGAACTGACGAAGACATCATCGTTCATGACACGGGCGAGATTACATACACGGACACGAGTGGTACAGGTGGATTTACAGATGCTTGGATTCGTTTGCTCTCACAACGAGTGCTTCACACCAATGCCGGCAACATCACAGTCCACGCCACTGGGCTTGGTTACTTTGGAAGCACCCTCGACAACCTCACAGATGAAAGTGGGCATGTCAACTTCGCACTCAGTGAACACGCCCGAATCGTAGAATGGGTCGATGGAGATGGCGTCTACCATGAAGAAGACGCAGAGATCCTGTTGACGCTTTCCACCGGCTGGGGCGATTACGCCACCACCATTGTAGCGCCGAGGATTCCTGTGGCAGATGCTGCTGTTCCCTTGCCGTACATTAATGTCAAATCAATCAGCATGGAAGACAACAAAGGCTACACAAACATGGGCTTAAGCGGTGATGTGATCGTTGAAAACACCGGCTCTGCTGCTGCGTCAGGTGTGGATTTTTGGTGCTATGTGGATGGTGTTGACCAAGACACCTCCCAACTCGTGACCTCCCTCGCACCTGGGGAAACAAAAACCATCTATGTCACATGGCGAACAGGAACCGTTGGCGTCCAGTCATTGGAATGCCAACCATTGATTCCCTCAATATTGAAACCAATTCTCGATGAAGTGACGAATGTCAACGGGGCTACATCACAGGATGTTTCCTGGACAGTTGAAGAAGAAGGTGAGAGCCAACCCTGGTTGATTTTCGCCTTGGTCGTCCTCGTGTTGGTCGCTGGTGCATGGGTCGTGAGCAACCAAGCTGCAAAGGCTGCAATCGAAAAGTCGAAGGCCAATCAAGAAGCAGAACCTGCTGAGGACAAATCATACTTGGAAGACGATGAAATCGATGCGGACGGGGTCGAAGAAGATGACCCTGAATCTGAAGAATCCACCAGCGATGTTTGGGGCTAGGAACATTCCTGGCCATCCGCAACCTTCGCTCAGACTGTTGGTGCAGTCATCGACCATTGGGTGTTTGGCTTGTGCCAGTCCCTTAGTTGGTCTGTTTCCAAACGGAGTTGTAGGCCTTCCCCTGGCATGAATTCCTCATTGACAAAATCGAATGGTATATCGATGTCATTGGTGCGGAAGGTATCGTCAAAGAGGACAGATTGTTCGACGACCGATCCGTCCATTGTTCGTTCAAGCACCACACGAATGTGGCACTCTTGAAGTGGATTTCGAAGGGTGCATGATTCACTGCTTCCGTCGTGCTCTACGTTCACTACGCCGCTGAAAGAGACAACACCAGAGGTTGGAATGAGGTTGACAATGGTGTCTTTTGCAGTTGGAGCGCATTCACATTCCATGTTATCGGATTCAACCTGGCCCAGCACACCAACAGTGAGTTCAACCGAGAAAGTTTCTGCGCGCTCTTGAACTGTTGAAGTGGCTGTGACAAGGTAGCGTCCGGGCTGTACGAAGCTGTGAGAAACCATGGCCCCTGTGGCGGTGGTCCCATCATTGAAATCCCAGATCACAATGCCATCAGCATTCTTCAATTCAAGTTCAAACTCGTGAAGTCGTTGTGTAACAACCTCTTCCTCATCGTTGTCGCCGTCGTCGACTTCGATGAGCGTGTAGACATTCTCGCCATAGGTGCTCGATGCATCGATCGACATGGATTTTCCGTCCGGTGATGAAGCGATGGTCAGGTTGGTGAGCACCGCCCCTGTCGCTGCACTTATGAGAAGTAAGAGGACAAGTGTTAGGGCAGAGAGTGAGTACTTCATAGACTCTTAACATTCTGTTGAACTTATCAACTTCTGTTTGAGATTGCGACACGCACAGCGACCTAAAGGGGTTGATTGCGCCCCTTATCGGTTCTTCAGATAGTCTTCGCCATACCATGCCCATTGGTCCATGGTCCAGCCATGAGGGAGCCCTTCTGCAGGCAATGGAGGTCCGACAGGTGAAACTTCAGGCATCGATTGTTGAACAGCCCTGCCAAAGGGTGAGGAGTCAGCGGTTTGTTTTCTGCGAATGAAAAGAAGCGTTGCCACCACACCGGCTAAGAGGAGCAAGCCCGTGCTCGCAATCAACATTGATGCAGTTCCTGAATCTGAATGTTTCATTGAATCGCTGGGGTAGGCATCGCCTTCATCCGACCAGCCATCGCCATCAGTATCCAAACAGCCAAGACGGTCTTGTGTGGATGTTCCTGAAATGGTTGGACAATCATCACTCATGTTGGTATTTTGTTGGTCTGGGTAAGAATCACCGTCGCCATCAGACCAGAACAAAGCGTTCTGAGGGAATGCATCAGTGTCATCGTCCCAACCATCGCCATCAAGATCGGCGCAACCAAACGTCTGTTGGTTCGAATCACCCGGTACTTGTGGGCAGCTATCGCCTTCAAACCCGTCAATAGAATCGCCGTAGCCATCCGAATCTGTGTCAGCATGCTGCGTGGATTCATCAGGGAATGCGTCGCCTTGATTTGACCAACCATCTCCGTCATCGTCCGAACATCCAAAGCGATCAGCGTTTGACGCACCTGATTGCTCGGGGCAAATATCAGCTTGGAAGCCGGTTGGATTGTCACCATAGCCATCACCATCAGCATCTGAGTGTTGAGTTGCCTCGCTTGGGAAGGCGTCAGCACCTGATTCCGCATCCCAGGAACCGCTTGGGTTCGACCAACCATCGCCATCCGAGTCTAAGCAACCAAGACGATCTTCTGTCGAAGTGCCATATACCCCTGGGCATTGGTCGCCATTGATACCGGTTGATGAATCGCCATACCCATCTTCGTCAGTGTCAGACCACTGTGAAGATTGGGAGGGGAAGGTGTCGATGGAATCAGCATATCCATCGCCATCAGAATCGGGGCAACCGAACAGTCGTCCGTTGCTGCTCGTACCTGCCTCATTCGGGCAATCATCATGTTTGTCAATCAAGCCGTCATTGTCATCGTCCTCGTCTTCACTGCGGTCTTCACATCCATCTTTGTCTGCGTCGCTTGTCAGTGTCGAAGTGAATGAAAGGGAACTCTCCACGCACAAGTCAGCGCCCATTGAGGAAGCATCACAGTCCCATGCTGGATTTGAGCCTTCGTCGCAAATGGAATCATCGTCATCATCGTAATCTTCACTCATGTCTTGGCAACCATCACCGTCGTAATCGGTCAATACTGTTGAAATCCACGCCATTTCCCCGACAGGGCAATCATCACGGATATCGATGACTGCATCATTGTCGTCATCGTAGTCTTCCGTAGAATCCGCACAACCATCCATGTCATGATCAGTAAGTGAGGATGGCGTCCAGTTCACATCGCCTTGGGCGCATGCATCATCCTCGTCAAGGAGTCCATCGTTGTCGTCATCCTGATCGCAGACATCGCCGAGTGCATCACCATCGTGGTTGAGTTGAGCGAAGTTCGCAACAAGTGGGCAATTATCATCAACATCAACAACACCATCTCCGTCAACATCTGTGTAAGGATCAATCCGAACGACCTCATCTTGTACGTTGTCCACGTAATACAGATGGCCATCGGGCCCAATTTCAAGGCCCATAATTGACGAAGCAGTGGTTTGAATCGAACCTGCTTCCACGGCACTCTTACCGTTCGCACTCAAATCATATGCGACAATCTGACCGTTTCCATTCAGAGATACAAAGAGTTGGTCGCCTTCGAGCGCGATGCCTGAAGGACGGTTGAGGCCGGTGTCTAACACGCCCCATTCCATTCCTGTGATTTCAGAATACTCTGCAAGTGGTTCGAGCCTTGTCGTGGAACTCATGATGTTGCTTGTAGAATATGTAGGATCTTCGGTGTTCACCCAAACCACACGGTTGGCACCTGGGTCGGAAATGTAGAGAATGCCGGATTCTTTGTCCAAAACCATGTGCCCAGGCGTACCTAACACGTGGGATAACTGAACTTCAGAGTAACGTCGAACAATGCCGTCAGAGTGGTCATCCATGCCCGTATCGTGGTCTTCCTGGAAGTCGTAATAGACGAGTTCACCATAGTATCCATCGTTGTACCAGTATGCATTATCCGAATCATGGGCAATACCAACACCAAACGGTGACTCGTGATTCATATCGATGTGGCTACCGAGCAATTCGTCGTTTTGGTGCTCCATTGCAAAGTGATCGAGCGATGATGGCCACAATGTTGGCCCCATGAAGTTGTTCGGAGAACCTTGGCCGCAGTAGGTGTTCGCAGATTCTTGAGCGGACCCCCACTGCCAATCAAATTCATCATCGTAGGCTCCAAAGGCAATGGCACTCACTTCTTCGAGGAAGTGGTTGCGATGAGAATCCCTACGGTTTTGTGAGGTCTGGTTTTCCATCCCTGTGTTCTCGATGATGCTGATGCTGTCTGTCGCACGATTGGCAACCCACAATTCGCTGGTGCGGCCAGGGTGGAATTCAAGATCCCTTGGTTCCGACAAGGCGTCTGTGTAATCGGCAATGACCACTTCATCAAATGCATCACCGAATTGTTCCACTGTCGGAGAACTTTCGTTTCCTACAGCGCTCAATGGCAGGTAAAAGAGCAAAACCATGAGGATGATGAGGGACACGCGACGGTTTGCCATGTTGGTCCGTTTGCTCGATGTCCTTTGATACCTTGCACATCCAGTGCTATCATGCATCATGGTATGCGATTAGAATCAATACAAATCAGCATGTTGGCATATTGTCATTTGCACCCGGATTTTCCCAGTTGAGTTCCCAAGAACTGCTGCTCATGTGCACTGCTGTGCTGCCACCATAGTATTCATTTGTTACAATAACCTGGAAAGTATAGCAACCATCATCATCAAAGAAATCCTCGCGCTCAAGAATCTCAACGACCCCTGTGTTTGGGTCGTAGCCCGTGCCTGGTATGGCCAGCCAGCGATCCGAGAAACCAACTTGTGAACCTGAAACTTCACTCACCCATTCTGCAGAAGTACCATCAACTGAAATGACTGGAGATTGCCACTTCTGGCTGCTATCTTTCATGACCTTGAGTTGAATTGTGTAGTCTGAAAACACAGGTAGATAATTGCTGACGGTCGACATGCTGTGGTCACCGCCATCTTCTGCGGATTCAGAGGCACCGAAGAGACCAACAATCGACTCTACGAGTATTCCATCAACTTCTGTTTGGGTGCTAGTGCCAGATGTTGAGGTCTTTGTGACCATGGTGATTTTTGAGCCAGATTCCAAGACTTCCCTGTTCAGGAAACCTGGCGTGATGGTGCGAGATTCTGTTTGTCCATTGTTTGCTTCCACACTTATGACATATTCGTTTATGGTATCGCCGAAGTTGTTTTGTGAGTTTCCTTCAAAAAACTCGCTGATCGGTACTCGGAATTTGGCAAAGTCATTGTTGAGGGACTTGGTTCCTGTCCACAGTTCCTCACCATCCAAACTGATTGTAGCCTTTGAAGAATCGAAACTACCTCGGACAAAGAAGGTTATTTCGTCCGTTTCCTGATTGACCTCGATTTGCGTGAGCGCCATCGAAGAGTCAGAAGGAATAATGGCGATTGCGGCGAGGGGACCCAGAGCTACGATGAGGGCTACAGCAACGGAAACGCCGATCTTAATGGTGGATAATTCTGGTTTCATACGCTCATACTGCACGAGGCATCCAACACCAATGAGAGCGACGACTGATACAATGAGGGGGCCCATTTCTCCGCCACGAAGCGAAAGGACACCAGCGAGAACGATGATGACCCAACCTGCTATTTGCAGATAGTCAGTCACCGGGTTACCCGGCGCCGGTGAGGAAGCGGCCATCAAACCTTGAGAAGATGGTGGCGAGATTTTTTTGTCAGCAGGTGCAGATTCGACCTTCGTTGATTTGGCCGGTTTAGCATCTTTTGCAGCGGTTGCTTTGTCCAGTAATCCACTCATAGAAATCCCTGTTATCCTTGCGTTGTGCGCAGGGGATTATCAAACCGACCCCTGTCAGCGTCTGAAGGGACCTCATTGAGAGGGTGTGGGTCTTGAGCCGTCACAGACCAGGAGCGGATTCTCTCCACTCGCCTTCTTCATCTTCGCTGCCGGTCATACGACGGCCTGCGACTGCTGCCGCAAGGGCAAGCATGGAGACTGCTGGTACGACTTCGAAGCCTGGCAGGTAGACACCACGGACGTAGACGGTGATCATTTGAGATTCACGGATACATCCACCGTTGTTACATGCGAATTCAGATTCTGCATAGAAGTCCAATACGTGGTAGGCATCGCTCCATCCTTGTGTCTTTGGCGTACGGGCCATGACACGGACCTTGGTTGCGGTTGGGATTGCATCAATCTGTACCTTCACTGCAGGCAAGTTGATTGTGAAACCAGCCTTTTCGAGGTCAGTACGGCTTGAATCTGTGATTCCCACCTTCATGAAGTCGATTTGGTTTCCAAGGTTGTAGACCTTAAATTCAAAGTTCTTGTCCTTCTTCGGCATGAGTTGAACGAATGGTTCAACAGCTTCAACCTGCACAAGGGAGTACTGCATGATGTTGACAATCATGTTGTTCTGAGAAGATGCGGTGTTCGCCGGAGGCAAACTGTTGATTTCTTGAACGGTAGCCGAAACTGAAAGGGTACGGCTTTGCATGACCATGTATGGTGTAGCACGAACCGAGATTTGGAAATCCACTTCGGAGTTGCCACCGATGTACATGTCACCGGGCGACGCAGTGGCAAGACCATCACTCGTCACTAAGATACTGATTTTCTCTTGGTAGGTGGTTGGGTTGCTCGCTGTGCACGTGGTGAATCCGGAGTATGTTGAACCGGGCTTCACCTCAACGTTGATCGAGATCGGTGCGCACGACAGCGAAACAGCCGCAGTGGGCACTTGTGCTGCTGCAGGAACTGCAACAAGCATCATCGAGGAGACATAAAGGGCAAGAATGAACACGGCACGCTTCAACATACTAACTTTCACCTAACAGTCTACGCCACAGATGCGACCCTCATAACGATTGTGTTATTTTGGGAAAGAAAGCACCTCGAATCAGGGAATGATTTTCACCCGTTTGAAAGGATAAAATTCCTCCAAACCAAACCGCCGCAATGCATGAAGAAAAGGTGGGCCCGAAGGGAGTTGAACCCCTGGCCTCCCGGTTATGAGCCGGGCGCTCTAACCGACTAAGCTACAGGCCCCTGTTGTTGTGCAATTGGTTGAACTCATCAAGTTATCCATCTCATTCGAATTGAACAAGCGAGGATTGCGTTGGTTTGATCCATTCTCGAACCCGTTGTTCCAGTGAATCACGCAATGCATCGGGGACGAAAATTAACGCACGTTCATGCGGCTGTGCAAGCGAACGTATGAGAGGGGAATGCTCGGATGCATCACCACCATCTTCAATCATGATTCCTTGCTCGTAGGGCATGTAGCCACGCTTAGATATCCGCGCATAGATCACTTCAGACGCCGCGTCATATCCTGCATCGGCAACCGCTGCTTCGATGCGGTCTTTCACGACATCAACCATTTCCGTCGAGAGTGCCTCGATTCGAAGCGACTTGTGGAAATCACGACGCGACATCATTTTTGTTGCGTACTGAGACAGCATTGGATCGCTGTGTTCGGCCCATTCAGGAATTGAAACACGCACATGTGCATCGTTAAGGCTTGCATAGCCCTGTGCATCCAAGTGTTCATCGAGCAACATTTTGTTGAGCGAGGGAGTCAGTGTCAATTCGCCTTCGTTGGCGAGTGTTCGAGCCCGAGCAAGCATTCGGACGAGGTAATTTTGTGTTAACATGTTGACCTTGTGAAAATAGACTTGATGGTACATGTGGTACCGAGTCACCAGGTAGGCTTCAATGGCTGGAAGGCCCCAGGTTTTGACAAAAAAGTGTCCATCGGCGCCAACTCGGAGTGCACGCAAAACACGCGCTATGTCAAATCCTCCGATTTGAGCCCCCGTGTTAGCTTGATCTCGAACCATGTAATCCATACGGTCGACATCCAGTTGGCTTGAGACAATCTCCTTCATGAACGGAGCAATTGCGACCCCGTCATGCTCAGTTGCCCCATCCATCAAAGCGAACAAGCGTTGGGTGCGATGGACACCTAACGTGGACACAAGTGCTGCTCCAACCTCGGTTTCCTTCGACTCCAACAAGACCCTGCCCCAGTGTTCGTGAGAGTGGTAGGTGGCGAACACTTCAGGTGTTTCAAGCACATGTGAAAATGGAGGGTGGCCAATGTCGTGAAGAAGGGCAGCCAACTGTACCAACTCAGCATCGTCATCCGAGAGAATTCCTGGTTGAACATCTTGCAGCGATGCCGTCAGTTGTCCAGCGAGGTGATAGGCACCAAGGGAGTGGGCAAATCTGTTATGGTTTGCTGCTGGGAACACATATTCACAAGTCGAGAGTTGCTGTATGTGTCGAAGTCTCTGAAATTCTCTGGTATCGATGATTGCAGCATGATGACCGGGGACCAAGATATCTTTGTGAATTTCATCACGAATCACACGGTCCCGCATAGCCATCCCCAAACCCCCCTCTGTTCAACCATTAAAAAAAGAAACGCACCTTGAAAGCGAGTTTTTCCTCATTCTCAGCAGAGCCGACCAAGGCAAACGGCTATGGTTAGACCGCGTTTGAAGTGGAACATGGCCGATGCTCTCAAGGACATCATGCTAAAAATTACTGATGATGATCCTGCGACACGCGGGCAAAAATTGTGGGTGATGTTTGCACTCGCAGTCTTCCTTGTGGCCTCGTTGAACTGGTACGCAATGGTCCGCGAACCTCAAGTCGTAGAGGTCAAGGATTTGGTCAATCACAATCGTGAAACAGTTTTGGTCGAAGGTACGGTCATTTCTTGGATCGAAGACCGCTACGGAAGCGGCGAAGACAGGGTCGATCTCGTTGTTGAGGACGACACCGGCGTCATCAGTGTACGATGGTACTCAACAGGAGAAAAACCACCGATTGGTACGAATGTCACCGTTATGGGAGCGGTTGTTGATTATAATGGTCGATTCTACATACAATCCACCGGAGCAGGTGCTATTTGGTGGGAAGCAGATGGCCTTCCCGAAGTGACGCGCCTTACGCTGAGCGATTTGGCTGTCGACCCTGAAGGGTATGCAGGTGAAATCGTCACGATCACTGGATTCATCAGTGAAGCTGTCAACAAAGATGCCATTTACACATCGGCCTACATCACAGATCACCCCGGCAACGCCGCACATCAACTGCAACTCCTCATCCAATCCGCACCGGGAGTATGGATTGAGGCTGATTCCAAGGTCGAGGTTACAGGCATGCTCAACTACCAAGAAACCAACTTGCGGTGGGCGTTCATCACACAAGGACCGGAAATCATTCTCATCGACGGGTACAACCCCCAACCTAAGCAACTTGAATGGGCTGGCGAATCAACATGGAGCTACGAATCTGGCAGCATGGTCTCAATGGCAGGAACCGTCCTCATCTCAAACAACCAATGGACGCTCTTTGGCCCAAGTGGAAACATGATTTGCATTCTCCCAACCGATGAAGACATCACAAATGCCGACTCCAATGGATACAATGGCTCTGCATACGAAGCCACAGGTCGCTTAATGTGGAATGACGAGCGGAGCATGTGGTGCATCGATGCGAACAATGGTAACGGAACCAACCTCATCGACCCGATGTCGGCCATGTCGATGCAATCGATGTTGTCTGCAAACCCTGCTTCAATGCTTGAAAATCCCTACAAGGTCTACACCTTGAGCACGTTCATGCAATATGCGTTTGAGCCACTTGACACTGACGGGTATTTTGTCGACAGTCAAACCTACACCTTCGGACAAACAAGGGTCGCAATGTCATTCCCTTCGACGCGAACGGAATGGATTGAATCCGGCCAAGGCCTCATCGCCAACGTGACGGTAGCATGGGACGATGAAAAGATGATGATGCGGCTAATGGTTCAAAACTACCAACTTGTTGGCGACCCCCCAGGCCCTCAATCCCTCCTTTGGGACGATGGTGCAACACAGTGGAGTTATGCCAAAAACACACATGTGTTGATCAATGGCAAGGCGGTGTTGGAAGATGATGGATGGTACCTCTACAGAGATGGATCATCCCAATCGATCCGTTTGAACCTCGATCTGAACCCACTTGGGACCGACGAATATCACACCAACAAATCGATGACTTGGACTGGAAGGCTCCGTCAAATGGAACATTCATCTGAAGTTTCTTTGGTGTACAGCCTCGATGGCGCAGACGTATTGGATACTGATGGTGACAGAGTCGCAGACTCCCTTGAGAGTGCCAATGGTACGAACATCAACAACCCTGACACCGACGGCGATGGGGAAGATGACCGGACAGAACTTGAGCAAGACACCAACCCCAATTCATGAGGTGATACCATGTTGGAAGCTTATTTTTACGAACTTGGGTGGATGCTGTTTGCTCTGTTCTTTGGTGTCTTTATGGGCTCCTTAACTGGAATTATTCCTGGTTTCCACGTCAACAACGTTGCGCTGATCCTCCTGGCACTTTCTCCAAGTTTGCTCGCCCTTGGCATTCCGCTTTCTGCTGTTGCGGGCATTATCGTATCGACAGGTACAGTGCACACGTTCCTCAATTACATCCCATCTGCGTTGATGGGTGCACCCGATGCCGACCAAGCACTGTCGCTGCTCCCAGGCCACAGGATGCTCCTCTCTGGAAATGCAGCTCGTGGTGTTGCATGGTCTGCAAGGGGCTCCCAACTTGGCCTCTTTCTTTCCCTACCACTCATCGTTGTGGCACGCATTGCGTTCGGCCCTGAACTTGGATGGTACGATCAACTCCGAACAATGCTTCCCTTCATCTTGCTCGTCATTTCTGCGCTTCTATTAGCCACAGAAACCACACGCCTTGACTGGCCAGAGTGGATGCAGAAGATGAGCCGTGGCATGTTTGGAACCGATTCAAGGTTCGCAGGTTTTTTCACCGCTACTGCGTTCTTCCTTCTTGCAGGATTGTTTGGCTGGACGATTATCGGCCCAACATCCCTCCCAGCCAAATCACCGATTGACATGCCAGGTGCAAGTTTGCTTCTCCCCGGGTTAGCCGGGTTGTTCGGTATTGCGAATTTACTGGATATTTATGCCACGACTTCCCATCTGCCACCTCAGAAAGAAAACTGGGACTTACCTCCCGCCAAGCCGTTGCTTGTCCCGTGCTTCTGGTCTGGTGTTGCTGGTGCATCGATGGGTGTTCTGCCCGGAATGACCGCATCTCAAGCCACAGTCCTCGTGATGGGCGGACGCAACGTTGTTGCTAAAGTCCAAGGAAAAACAGGGTACGGAATGGATTGGGAAACCCGTCGGCTGACCGAAATGACGGATGATGAATTGTTAGAGATTGCAAAGGCAGAATCTGACGAAGGTGTTGAAGGGCCTCAAACAAAGCAAGACTTGGAAATCATCGCCATCCTTTCAGCCGTTAACACGGCAGTCACCGTCTGCGTTCTTGGCTTCCTCTACATCATTAGCCGTTCAAGATCAGGTGCGACACTCGCGCTCAAAGCAATGTACCCGGTCGACACATGGAACGACCTCGAACCAACTGCGGATTTCATTCGATTGCTTGCCATCACCCTCGCTGCTGGCCTCATGGCCATGCCAATCATGCGCTATGTGGGCAAAGGTATGCTGCGACTTCACGCTGCGATTCCTTTGCAACAAATGATCATGAGCGTGATTCTTTTCGTCGGCGCGTTGGTGTTTGTCAGCACAGGATTCATTGGGCTATCTGTGCTCATTGTTGGTACGATGATTGGCTTGTTACCACCACGACTTGGCATTCGTCGTTCACACGCAATGGGTGTTATTTTGGTACCCATCATGATTTTGATGTTCAAGAACCTCGTCGATAATGCTGGTTTCTTGTGAAACTTCTCATTCGTGAGCAAATGAAGCAGGCGTAAGCCCTATGCCCCTTGACCATACCGTATGCATGTAGGTGACGCTATGTTGTTGAAACTCCGCCCCGTTTTGCTCGCACTTCTGTTGGTCTGTTCGACGGTTGGAACCGTTGCAACTACAGAACTCAGTCCTGAAACTGAACAGCAAACCTCTGCTCGTTCCACAGCGTGTTCAGGCGATGTCTGTATGAATGAAGCCCTTCCAAATCCGAACGGGTTTGATGACGCAGCATGGCCAAATGGCGAATGGTTGGAAATTCACAACAGCGGCAACACAACCGTTGACGTGCTCGGATGGTACTTTACCAACAAAGCCTCCAAAATTATGTACTTCAACGAGACAACAATCGTTGATTATGATGCCAACAACGCATCATCGTGGGAAATCGAACCAAATGAGTACATGGTCATCGCCCGAAATGCTCTCGCCAGTTCGGTGTTCTATGTCGCAAACACCGACGACATCATCACGCTTTACAACGACGCAGGGGCAAGCCTCGACCAAGCAACATGGACCTTCTCAAGCGGCGCACCATCCGGTGTCAGCCTCGAAGAAGATGCTGCGAGTGCAACCAATGATTGGGTCGCAACCAACACCCCAACTCCTGGCGGCATCAACACAGGCAGTGGCACTGGTGGACCAACCGTTTATCCATCCGATCTGGTCATCAACGAAGTGATGGCTGATGCATGGCCTTCCTTTGATGGAGCCAGTTGGCCTGGCGGCGAGTGGATCGAACTCAAGAACACTGGAACCTCAACCATCGACTTGACTGGCTGGTCCATCGAAGACCAAGCAGGGAAGATCCTCCCATTCAATGAATCCCACCTCGTCGATGCAAGCACTGCAGGCTACACGATTGCTCCCGGTGCAACAAGGGTCGTTGCAGTGAATGGTGGCGGAACAAGCATGCTCAACAATGGAGTGGAGATGCTCAATATGAAGTGGCCAAACGGTAGCATATCCGAACAAGTCTATTGGACTGATAACGAACCTGGTTTCTCACTTGTCGATGACCCAACTTCATCCTACATGATGATTGCATCCTACCCGACACCGGATGCGCCAAATCCATTGCCGATTGACCAAATCGTAACAACCACATCCCCAGTGCGTATGACTGAATTGTTGTCAAACAGTTCAGCTGATGGCACGCCATTCCCTGACGGGGAGTGGATTGAGTTGTTCAACGATGGCGGAGCAGATATCGACCTCACAGGCTGGTCCATTATGGACGGAATGGGCAATGTGACAATGATTGACCCATCCACCCTCACCTCAAACCAAACGCAAGCTGGCACGGTGATCAACGCTGGCGAGCGGAGGATCGTCGAATTCACAACTGGCACCGAGTTGTGGAATTTTTACAATCATCTCTTTTTGATTGACGATGTTGCAAGTATAGTCGATGCTGCATGGTACACGACCGACTATGGAACCAACGTTTCCCTCATCCCAGCAGAAGATCCGGCCGACCCGTGGACACCGGCTCCATGGATGACGCCAGGGCAACCTGAACCAGGCACAATCGACAACACTGGCGAAGTCATGTTTTCCGAAGTGATGCCGGATGCAGTGGGAAGCGACTCACAACCATGGCCCCTCGGCGAATGGTTGGAAATCAAGATATGGGCGAGCAGGCCATCGATGTTGGCGGCTGGAAATTACAGGCAGCGAGCCGCACGTTGACCCTACACCAATACAACATGCCCCTCCAATCAACATCGATGATTCAACCTGGTTCCGTGGCACTGATTGCCCTGAACGGTACCAGCAGTTTCTACCTCAAGCACACAACACCAGATTCGATCGGATTGGTCGATGCAACTGGAGCGGTTGTCGACACAATCTCTTGGTCGAACACGGTTGAAGGTGAGGCGCTCGTAGCACCAAACAGCACGCATGCAGGCGCAGGACCAGACGGCACTGCCGCTGGAACTGGGAGCGATTGGCTCCTTGCCGCATGGTCAACCCCCGGAAGAGCAAACCCTGTATGGCCTGCCTACTCAGGTTCGGAAAACGCCAGTGTAACTGAAGTTCTTGCTTACTGCAACGATGATTCCATCGATCCCACAGAGGACTGGATTGAATTCAAGAACACAGGCGATGATGTGCTTAATTTGAGCCGATGGCGTATCGACACAATCGACCAAGATCGCCGGTTCATACGATACGACTCTATGTGGAACGCTTCGGAAGGCTGGGACGCAACCCTTGTTCAGCCCGGTGCCCGTGCTGTGTTCTTGATGGATGAATCAATGCTCACAGGCTTAGGCGACTCCTTCACCCTCTCAAACCCTGATGGCGTACCAATGGCAACTGTCCAGTGGAGCATTGTCAGCGATTGCCAAACCATGATGCCGGGCGATACCGCTGAGGCGTCTTGGGTTCACACCGTTTGGCCAACACCCGGCGGCGAAGAACCGAATGCGTCCCAATTTGCGCAACTTGAAGATATCAAGTTCACCCGCATGATGAGTGAAGGTTACACGTCGATTTCATCGAACACTGAATTCTTTGAAATCAGCAACATGGGGGACAACACTGCCTACCTGAACGGCTGGACGTTCACTGTTGTTACATCTGGTGGCCCATCCCCGCATACATTTGCAGACCTTACAATTCCTGCAAACAGTGCGGTCATCTTTGCAGCCGATCCAAATGGACTCAGTGTCTATGAAGATGGGATGATCTACGGATTCGCCTCAAGTTTCACAGAAGCTCCAACCCTTCCGGATGATGGCGCAGCGTTGCATATCATGGATCCATCTGGAGCCCTTGCCGATACCGTTGTCTACGGGAATGGTCCTGTCGATGTTGAAGGATGGAGTGGAATAAGTTTGGTTGAACCAGTTTCTGGCATCAATCTGATCATTTACCACCGTGGCGACGGATGTGGGCAACTTGCAGACACCGATCAAGTCGATGACTGGCACGAACGCTGGGGACGCCTTGGCGGTAGCACATTCTGTGAAGACCAGGATTTTTCTGGTCAATCGGTAGTCACACCACTGATCGGCCCAACACATGGACTGCTTGATGTCCTTGATTGGATTGAAGGCGCCACAACAAGTTTGCACCTCCACGTGTACCAACTCTCAGAACCACGTTTGGTCCAAGCAATGATCGACGCACAGGGTCGAGGCGTCGAAGTTACCGTCGTCCTCGACGCAGGATCACCAGGATTCTGGTCGGACTTCGATATGATGAATCAATACGGCATGGCAAGCGAACTTGTCAACGCTGGCGTAAGCACATACTGGTTCGGCGACGGTGGTGTTGAGCCCTATGCCTACATCCACAGCAAGGTGGCTGTTCGAGACGGCACGAGTGTGTGGATCTCTTCTGGAAACTGGAAGGCTCCTTCGATGCCAGCACCTGGCGTTCGCGGGAACGTCGACTGGGGCGTCCTGATTGAAAATGTGGAACTGGCGGGCATCGTCCTCCAACAGATGGCTTTCGATGAAGAGCCGTTGCGGCAGCACATCTCAACTGCATCCGCATCCGATGAACCAAATGGATGGACCATGCCAATGGCAGAAGCTGTAGACGGCCCACGATCGACTGCCATCACGACCAGTGTCAATGGTGAATTGTTGACCTGCCCTGACAACTGCATCGATGGATTGGTTGAATTAATTGGAAGCGCAGAAGATGAACTCTTGCTCTCCTTGCAATACCTCGACATGGATTGGTCGTGGGGATGGGGCGATAACCCAATTTTCACAGCACTCCGACAATCTGCTGAAGACGGCGTCGCCGTTCGATTGATCATCAACGGGGCATATCTTGACCAAGACGTGCAGGATGTCGTGGACACGTTTAACGAAGTATGGAATTCCAGCGATGGACTCGATGTTTCAGCGATTGTGATGGGTGAAGACGATAACGTCACCAAACTCCACAACAAAGGACTGGTTATCGACCAAAAAACTGTTCTGGTTTCCTCGATTAACTGGGGCAACTCTGCAGTGAACAGGAATCGCGAGATGGGTCTCATCATGACCTCGGCCGATGTCGCAGCACCGTACCGTGAGGCGTGGTTTGATGATTGGATGCGACTCGACAACGTGACTGATACCGACCAAGACGGGCTCCCTGACATATGGGAAGTTCCGAACGGCCTCAACCGCACAAAGCGAATGCTCCCTGGACCGAACATGCTCGAAGGGGCATACGATGCTGACAACGATGGGATCTCGAACGAGAATGAATACACCTTTGGCAGCCACCCGACAAATGCAGACACCGACGGCGACTGCATTCTAGATGGAGTTGAAGTTGCGTGGGCTCAATCCACTGCGCTCGACCCAACGGTTGAGGACGTGTCGCCAAGAGATGCGCTCCTCATGGCCGATGCTGATATGGATGGCGTGAACGAATCTGCGGCTTTAGGATGCGATTTGGGTGGCATTGAAAACCTTGATGACACCACCCCAGTGGACAATGCTACGCTCGATGACGATGGAGATGGCGTGTACAACTCAGCGGACAAATGCCCGGGTACGATGGATGGTATCCCCGTCAACGTCGAAGGATGCTCGAGCGAACAGAGGTTGGCACAAGCCACCCCAAGTGGTGGCGATGAAAGTGGCCTTGGCGCCGGATTGATGCTCGCCCTCATGCTGGCAGGTGTCGCCCTTGCAGTTGGTGCATTTTTGGTCCTTCGGGGCATTGAACAAGATGCTGAGAACGCCAAGGATTTGATCACCCTCGATGAAGCACATCACGATGCATTGACGACTGAGCCAATCGATGCACAAAGCTGGCAGACGCCTGTGCTCGATGGAACGGGCAGTGGTGATATGACTTCTGAAGTGCCCATCACACCCGCCGATCTGCAACGAGTTCCTGGATGGGATGAAGCCATGGTTCGTAGTTACCTCGACCAAGGCTGGTCGATGGACCAGTTGGTTGAATACTACGAAGAACAGGTCAAAGCACACGCTGATTCGACACAAGATTGACAAGGGACCTCATGGCATTCACGCCCATGCGAGCAGTCTCTTCAACGAGTAACCCAGTTCTGTCGAACAATTTCTGGAGCAACATCCCAGGCTACGAAACCATGTCCTATGAGGGCACCATGCAGAAAATTGGTGTCCTGTTTGCCATTACAATTCTCACGGCACTCGTGACCGTGTCCATAGGGACATCAGGCGATCTAGGCTTGATGATGATGTTAACTGGGATTGGCGGAATTTGCGGATTCATCACCGTCATTGCAATGGTGGTAACACGACCAAAAAACCCAGCACCAGGCGCAATTTTGTACGCACTGTTCGAGGGTATGTTCGTCGGAGGTTTCTCATTTGCCTACGAAAGCGCTTACTCTGGAATTATCCTCCAAGCAGGTCTCGGGACAGTTTGCATCATTGGCGTGATGTACTTCCTGTGGTCGACAAAGATCATCAAGGCAACACCCGCTTTTCAAGCGGCGATCATCAGCCTCACGATGGCAATAGCCGCACTGTATGTCATCTCCTTCCTGCTTTCCATGTTCACTTCAGTTGGTGTACCGTTCCTCCACTCATCTGGCCCAATTGGAATTCTTGTGACCATGTTCATTCTGGGCGTTGCCTCATTCAATCTCATCCTTGATTTCCACTTCATCGAGCGAGGCATCAGCAACAACTCGCCGAAGACTGGAGAATGGTGGGCCGCATTTGGACTTCTTGTCACAGTAATTTGGGTCTACATCGAAATGTTGCGCCTCCTCTCTAAAATCAGGAATCAGTGATTTTGGGAATCAGTGATGATTGTGTCCCGACAGATTCCAACCGTTGATTTCGCAGACCGCTCAGGCGATAAGGAACAACAAGCACGTTTTATCAAAGCAGTCGGTGACTCCCTCAAGGAGATTGGATTCTTTGCGCTTGAAAACCACGGCATCGATCTCCAACTGATTGATGAAGCCTACCAACAAGGGGATGCGTTCTTTTCCTTGCCCAAAGCGACGAAACAAACCTACCTCCAACCAAAAATCGCACACCAGCGAGGCTACACAGCGTTTGGTGTTGAACATGCAAAAGACAATGATGCCCCTGACTTGAAGGAATTTTGGCAAAATGGACGAACTCATACAGGCGAGGGAAACACCCCGACATATCCAGCAAATGTATGGCCCGAGAAGGATGTCCCCGAGTTCAAACCAGTCATCGATGGTCTGTTCAACCAAATGGAATCCCTCTCACAAGACATTCTATCTGCCTGCAGCCAATACCTTGGCAAACCTCAAGATTGGCTCGGAGAAATGAGCCAAGAGGGGAACACCATCATGCGCATTATCCATTATCCTCCCGTTGGAGATCACGCCCCTGCGGGTGCCGTTCGCTCTGCTGCGCACGAGGATATCAACCTCATTACGCTCCTTGTGACGGCCACTGCGGATGGATTACAAGTCATGGACCATGATGGAAGTTGGATCAATGTCGAAGGAGATGCCCGATATATTATCGTTGATTCCGGTGACATGTTGCAAAACCTCACCAATGGATTATTCCGTTCCACAACGCACCGAGTGGTCAATCCAAAAGACACCAAGAGTCGACGGTTTTCCATGCCGATGTTTGTTCACCCAAGAAATGAGATTGACTTGACGCCACGCCCCGAATTTGTCGAAATGACGGGTGGTGAAGCGCAGTATCAATCCATCACGGCTGGCGCTTACCTCCACCAACGACTCGTGGAAATTGGCTTAGCCGAACCAGAGGGTAACAAATGAGCAATCTCGTTGAACGCCTGTGCGAGAGCATCAACGCAAGAACGCCGTTGAATCAATCCGATTTGCAATTGTTGATTGATGGCGTCGCAACAAGAACACTTCCAATTGAGGCCATCACACAGTGGCTAAAAGCCGTCCACACTCACGGTATCAGTGTCGCCGACACCGTTGCGTTAACGACGGGAATGATGCATTCAGGCGCCGTGTTGACTTGGGATACATCACGGCCCATTGCTGACAAACATAGCACTGGCGGTGTTGGAGACAAGATGTCATTGATGCTCGCACCTGCTTTAGCAGCATGTGGTGCAGAGGTTCCAATGCTTGCAGGACGAGGCCTCGGTCACACCGGAGGCACGATTGACAAACTCGAAGCCATTCCTGGATTCAATTGTGGATTGACACCAGAACATATGACGACCATTGTGAACCAAATCGGTTGTTGCATCGCTGCCCAAAACGAGGCCATTGCCCCTGCAGACGGCCTGCTCTATGCCATTCGAGATGTCACAAACACGGTCGACAGCATACCACTCATCACGGCATCCATTGTCTCCAAAAAAGCTGCAGAAGGGCTACAAGCACTCGTGTTGGATGTCAAATGTGGCCAAGCTGCTTTCATGAAAACCGAGTCTGAAGCCACTGAACTTGCACAATCAATGGTTCGGGTTGCTCAAGGCTTGGGAATCAAGACTTTGGCTCAAATCACCGACATGAACCAACCAATAGGAACCCACATCGGCAACGCCCTCGAAGTAATTGAAAGCGTCCACGTACTCAACGGAAATGGGCCTCAGGACACCATCAACCTCGTAGCGATGCAAGGCGGTGCCCTGTTGTGGCTGCTTGGTCGCTGTGAGAATGAGGAAGAGGGGCGCAGGCTCATCATCGAATCATTAAACGACGGGCGGGCGGCCAAAAAATTCCTTCAGATGTGTATCGCTCAAGGCGCTTCACAATCAGTCGCTGAAGAACTCCTGCACTCACCAGAGAACGTGCTTGTAAAAGCAAGCCACATTACAGAAATTGAATCTTCAGGAAATGGATGGGTTGAGTCCATTGATTCGATGGTCTTAGCACAAATTGCGAGAGAACACGGTGCAGGTCGGTTCGCTATTGAAGACGAGATTGATCCTGCGGTTGGTTTCATTCTCAGTGCGGTGAAGGGAGATCCAATCCAATCGGGCCAAAAATGGATTGAATTCCACCACAACAAGCCGATGAACGATACTCAGCGCAAGAACCTGACCAATGCATTGACGGTTGCTGCCACACAAACACAACCAATTGAACGACTCATCAAGGTTGTTCAGTGAGAGTGACAGGCCCGAAGCCGTCATAAAGGGGAGGCGATTGGCCAATGTTGCCGATTTAGCTTAGCTGGTGGAGCGTGGGACTGTTAATCCCAAGGTCGTGGGTTCGAGCCCCACAATCGGCGCCTCTATTCCCACTCGATTGTGCCAGGTGGCTTGTGAGTAATGTCATACACGACCCGGTTGACTGCACCCTTCACCGTGTTCGTGATTCGAGTGCTGATCTTCTGAAGGATGGCGTGAGGTATCTCCGAGTAACGGGCAGACATTCCGTCAATTGATTGAACCGCACGAACAACGATGGTCTCACCATAGGCGCGAACATCACCATGGACGCCAACGCTTCGAACAGGGAGAAGTGCTGCAAAGTACTGCCACGGAATTTCCATCAAACCTGCTTCAGCAGCAGCTTCGAATTCTTCTTCGACGATGGCACAGGCCTCACGGACCACAGCTACGCGTTCAGGGGTGAGGTCTCCAAGGGTGCGTACAGCCAATCCAGGTCCTGGGAATGGTTGGCGCTCTGCCACATTAATTTCGAGGGCACGGGCGAGGTCTCGCACTTCATCTTTGTAGAGATCACGGAGCGGCTCAACGACTTCGAGGGTCATGTCTTCAGGCAAGCCTCCAACGTTGTGATGCGACTTGATGGTGTCACGAACACCGCCACCGGATTCAATCCAGTCGGGTGCAATGGTCCCTTGAACGAGGTACTTGGCACCTACTTTTTCTTGCTCATCTTCAAAAATACGGATAAACAACTCTCCAATTACCTTGCGCTTCTGTTCTGGTTCGGTAACCCCTTCGAGTGCTTTGAAGTAACGGTCAGCTGCTTTCACTGTGACGAGGTTTTTGATGCCTTGAGCTGCGAGTAATGCCTCGATGTCTTCTGTTTCACCCTTGCGCATGAAGCCAGTGTCGACATAAACGCAATGGAGCAAATCTCCAACTGCTTGGTTAGCAATCACGGCTGCGACCGTTGAGTCGACGCCGCCTGAGCAAGCAATGATGGCCACGTCGTCAATGGTGTTGCGCAGCGATGCAATTGATTCCTCGATGAATTCCGAGGTGTCAAACATTCACTTTCCCCCGTTGACTTCTGCGTCTTGAGCCTTGACCCTTGCAACTTGGTCAAGTTTGTTTTGCTTCAATGCAGCTGCATATTCAGGGTTCTTGAGAGCAAGGATTTGAGTTGCCAAATACCCAGCATTGTCGCCACGATCGACACCAACTGTTGCAGCAGGAACGCCCGGTGGGAGTTGGACAATCGACAACAATGAGTCATAGGGCACACGTCCACCACATGGGACACCAATCACTGGCTTTGTCGTTAAAGCAGCCACAGCACCGGGGAGGGCAGCGGCAAGACCGGCCATTGCGATGAAGACTTGGCAGCCATCTGCTTCGGCTTGGTTGATGATTTCTTCAACGAACACAGGAGAGCGGTGAGCGCTTGCAACACGAAGTTGGTAGGTCACACTAAAGTGGTCTAGGATTTTCGTACATTTTTCGGCAATTGGCAGGTCCGAAGAGGAGCCTAAGAGAATGGTCACATCCATGATGGTAGGCCGGCGCGGGTGGTTCATCAAGATGCCTCTTGACAAAGGTTGGATTTCCTCGTGGAATCTGTTCATTCCTCAGCATCCGACATTGCTTCTGTGAATCCATCTAAATCGATACCAAAATTGAGAGATTGGAACTCAGCCTTATCTTTACAACCAAGAACATCGAAGCAAAGAGTGGGCTCGCCTTCGACCAAGCGTCCGTAAATCGTAACAAACTGATTTGAGGAGAACCGTTTGCTCGCCATCGTTTGTTGACTGAACCGAGTCGTCTTTATTTCCCAACCAAGCAATGAGTCAACGGGTAAGCGAACCTTCGCCCCCCAAGTGCGCTCAAACACATAACCACCGTCTTTGAACACCACGTCTAAGCCTTTGACAAGGGCCACCACTGAAAAGGACGACAAGAGCAATGCGACGAATGTAGGCATACTCTCTTGAGTCACCAAAGCCCACCCAACGATGGAAAAACAGACGCAAAACAAGCCAATGCCGACTCGGCTTGCGCCAAGGGCACCCATCCGTGAAGACAGACCGGCAAGACCGCCCAAGAGGATCAACAACATCCCTGCTATGCCAAAAAATGGAACCAAATCCTCATTCACGCTGGTGAACCACATCAGCCACCCAAAGGCAAGAGGGAGCAAGCCCCAAGCCATTGGGAAGAGGGCGACGGCTGCTCTTGATTCAAGCTTGGCACGACGCCACCCGTGTTTGGTGAAATCACGGAGTTCCATGGTCCTCGGAGCATGTTAGCGTATTTACGCGTTGGCATCAATCGTCGTCATATGGGTGACGCAAGCAGAGGTTGCGAGCTGCATAGACTTCGTCGACACGGCGAACTGGCGTGGTAATCGGGGCGTTGTGCAATGTTTCAGCATCAACCTGGAGCACCTTTGCAAAATCCTCAGCAAACGTATCGAGGGTATCCTTACTCTCAGTTTCGGTTGGTTCAATCATCATGCATTCAGGGACGACGAGTGGGAAGTACACGGTTGGTGCCATGTACCCCATGTCGAGCAGTCCTTTTGCGACGTCCATTGCAGAAATGCCGTGGGCTTCCTTTGCTGGACCAAGTGAGATCGTAAACTCGTGCTTTGCAACATCGGTTTCAGCACCGTCCACAATCATGTCCGAAACCCCTGCTGCCTCTGCTTCTCGGTGAAGGGCATGGCGAAGGTAGTTCGCATTGAGAACGGCATGTTCGGACATGGTCTTGAGACCATTTCCATATCGACGGTAATAGGCCCAGCATCGAATGATTGCGCCAGCGTTGCCGTGCCATTGCTGCACCTTTCCGATGCTGTGTGTTGGTTCGTACCACCCATACCACAAGTCATCGACTGCATGAGTTGCATCCTCTGGGGCAATCGGGCGTGCTTCTACAATTGGTCCAGGTAAGAAATCGGCAAGATGCGCTTTCACACCAATCGGTCCAGAGCCAGGTCCGCCGCCACCGTGGGGCTGGCTGAAGGTCTTGTGAAGGTTGAAGTGCACTGCATCAAAGCCCATCAACCCAGGTGAAGTGATCCCAAGAATTGCATTGAAATTGGCCCCGTCGTAGTACATTTGACCTCCTACGGAGTGAACGATGTCAGAGGCAGCAAGAATATCAGCCTCAAACAATCCGAGCGTGTTTGGGTTTGTGATCATCATCAATGCCGTGGTTTCGTCAGCCACAGCACGCAATGCATCAAGATCGATGCGCCCATCGACTCGACTCGGAATTTCAACAATCTCAAATCCACACATAGCAGCGCTTGCAGGGTTCGTTCCGTGGGCCGAATCTGGAACGATGACCTTGGTTCGCTGGTCTTCGCCTCGTAATCTGAAATACTCCTGAATGCATCGTACAGCAGTGAATTCACCTTGTGCACCAGCCACTGGTTGCAACGTCACTTGGTCCATGCCGGCACAAATTTCCAGCATGTGTTGCATCTCATGGTAGATTGAAAGCAAGCCTTGCAGGTGGTGTTCAGGTTGGTGTGGGTGAATGTCAGCAATCCCCGGTAGTTGGGCAATGACTTCATTCACACGCGGGTTGTGCTTCATAGTGCACGAACCGAGTGGATAGAATCCTGTGTCAATTCCAAAGTTTCGCTTGGAAAGCCAGGTGTAGTGACGCACCATCTCAGGTTCGGAGATTCGTGGCCATCGAGGGGCCTGCTTTCGAGTAAGGGTATCTGGCACACTGATGGCCGATTCTGGGAGCAGTGGTGCTGGTTGAGAGTAACCCTTGCCGGGTGCACCGTTGTGTTCGAACAGATGACTCATGCTGCCACCTCCTTGCTCGCCGTCCACAGTTCAATTTGGGAAGCAAGTAAATCGATGTCCTTGGCTTGTGTTTGGTCAGTGAAGGAAACGAGCAGCCAATTTGGTTGGTCCGGATACCAGCGGGCCAAATCGAAACCGCCGACAATACCAACGCTGTCGAGATAAGTGAGGCAATCGCTGGCAGGTCCTGGCAACTCAACCACGAATTCTTGGAAGTGATGACTCGAAGCATGCGGGAGGTGGACACCGTCTATGGCTGACAATTTTTGTTTGCCAAGCGTGCAGGCTGCCATGTTACGTACAGCAAGATCGTGAAGTCCCTCAGGACCCAGCAACGACATGTGCATGGCACCCATCAATGCGATGAGGGTTTCATTGGTGCAAATGTTCGAAGTCGCACGATGCCGTCGAATGTGTTGTTCCCGGGTCGAAAGCGTGAGGCAGAAAGCTTCCTTGCCGTCGACATCAATGCTTCGACCAACAATGCGGCCTGGCATCAGTCGCAGGTAGGGCATGCTGCAAGCGAAAATACCGTAGATAGGGCCACCGCCAGTGATTGGACTTCCAAGAGGTTGGCCTTCACCAACCACAATGTCTGCTCCGTAAGCGCCTGGCGCCTCGACCAATCCGAGGGAGATTGGTTGAACTGCCACGATGAGCGCGGTGTGCTCACCGACAATTTCCTTCAACATCGGAATTCCGCCATCCAAGACACCGATGGGGTTTGGTTGCTCAACATAGACGCCGCAGGAGCCTGCAGCCTCTTGAGCGGAGGAGAGATTAACGGTTCCGTCCGGGTTGTGTCGGAGCAATTTGATGCTAATCTCCGCACCTTGGCAATAATTCTCCATGACCGACATGCGGTCGGGAGGCGTCAATTCCGAGACGTATACCGTGTTTTTCTGCATTGCTTTGCGGTTGTGAACACGAACGCTGCAGGTAATCGCCTCAGCAGCGGCAGTGGAGCCGTCGTAGAGGGAGAGGTTCGCAATTGGGAGGCCAACAAGTTCTGAGATGAGTGTCTGAAATTCCCACATAGCCTGTAGCATACCTTGACTGACTTCAGGCTGGTATGGTGTGTAGGAAGTGAGGAACTCACCTCGAGTTATGAGTTGGAAGACAGCCGCAGGGACATAATTGCGGTAGAGGCCTGCGCCTAAGAATGAGGGGCGCTCACCAAGGGCGACGTTCGATCCCAACAATCGACGGGCATCTGCAATGATTTCTTCTTCGGATTGTGGATCACGGAGGGGCAATGGGCCCTTCATTCGAACTTCGTCGGGAATATCCGCGAATAAGTCCTCCATCGAAGTCATACCCATGGTGGCAAGCATTTCGGCCTCGCGGCCCAGATTTGGTAGTTGGTCGACCATGGCAGTAGAACCCTCCTCTCGGGTGTAGTATAAACCGAGCGCGGAACGGTGATAATAATCGCCCTTTGGCCCGCTGCAAGAGTGAAGCCGAATACCTCATGTCCTCAGGCATGATAGCGGCACCATGGCGAGCGTTGCAATGGTGGTAACCAACGCCTGCTCGCCTGACCCAAGAGTGCTCCGCAGTGCCAAGGTTTTGTCGAGTGCTGGGCACGATGTCACCATCCATGCATTCGACCGAAACCAAGCATCCCAGATGAGTGAATCACGAGATGGTTTTCGGATCATGCGTTATCATATTGGCACATTTTCTTACGGTGCAAAATGGTCAACATTGAAGGGAAAGCGGGCCTTCAACAAAACAGTGATTTCAACGCTTTTGGCCAACCCGCCTCACTGCGTATATTGCCACGACGCAGACACACTTGCCATCGGCGTGAAAGTAGCGAACAAAACTGGAGCGAGGTTGGTCTATGACATGCATGACTTGCATCATACATGGGCTCTCATGGGGCGACCAAGGTCGCTTCTTCGCCGTGCTGTTGCAAGAACGATGGAACGCACCGCCCTGAACAGAGCGAAAAGGGCCGATCTTGTGGTCACCAGTTCTGGAAAGCGAGTGAATGGCATACACAGCGGGTTCAAAGAATACCTTGGATCAAACGGAATTCCTTCCATCGTGGTGGAAAACCGTCCATACGTTCAGCGGGATGTGCAAAAAACGGTCAAAAACAAAGGTTGGACCGTCGCATATCTTGGTCGAGTTCGAGAACTGACAAGTTTCGAATGGCTCATCAAAGCGATTGAACACATACCTGCGAATCAGCGACCTGACCTGAAAGTGGCAGGCGATGGTGTTGCTGCCGAGGCGGTGCACCAACTGCTGCTGAGGGAGGCGAGCCGTTTGGGAATCCACCTCCAACTAAGTGCAGCCTTCGAGGCTCATGACCTTCCAGAACTCATGGCTGATGTGGACGTGATGTATGCGATGTATGAACCGCAGCGAGGGAACATCATGCAGGGTGCTTTGCCTGTCAAAATGTTCGATGCGGCCTCTTTTGGTGTTCCTACCGTGGTGAATTCAGATTGCTTAATGGGTGAAATTTGTCTAGAAGAGGCCCTTGGAGTGCCAGCGCCGTGGGGTGATCCTGAAGCCATCAGTGCAGCCCTTCTCTCCTTGCGAGGGACAAACGTCGAGCCAACCGATCGAGGGTTTGAGCAGCAAACAGCATTGATTGCCGCCGTTGAGTCCTTGTTGTGATCAAAGGAACGGTGGACGAACAACCACTGCCTTGACTGACTTTCTTGGGCTTGCGACAACGAGGACTTCGTCGCCTTCCTTCACATGAGTAAGATAGCCAATACCGATTCCAATGTTCTCCAAACTTGGTGCAGGTGCACCCGAAGTGAGTGCACCGATCATTGTGCCATCGAGAAGCGTCACTTCCTTTCCAGGACGTGGGAGCGGTCCTTTCTCTGTGTAACGAATCCCCCACCATCGTGCGTCGTCATCTGCGTGACCAACCACTCGGTGTTTCCCAACGAACTCATGTTCTAAATCGAGACCGAATGGTACGTTCGTTTCCCATGAGTCGCGCGCCAAGAAGGATGCATTCTCTCCTTCAGCCAGAGGAGGCCAACAGAAGTCGACACCAGACAAAAGAAATCCTTTCTCGAGCCTTAGTGTGTCACGTGCACCCAATCCAACTGGAACTGCACCAGCATCAATCAATGCTCGCCATAGTGTGGAGACTTCTTCATTTGGGACGAAAATTTCGTAGCCAGCTTCACCGGTGTATCCTGTGCCTTGGAGCCATCCAGTCACGCCGAGGGGATTGTCACCAATCGCTTGCCACTTGAACCGGCCTACATGGTTCTCTTCACCTAAGACTGCGCTCAGCAATGCTTTCGCTTCAGGCCCTTGGAGGGCCATAATGGAGGTGGCATCCGAAAGGTTCTCCAGTTGAATGGAGCCGTCTGATGGCAAATGCTTGCTGAACCATTGCCACATGACATCGATCATCGAAGCGTTTGGTACGCCGAGAATTTCTTCATCGGAAACCACTGCGAAAATCATGTCATCAATCAGAAGTCCATCATCATCTAAGAAGTGAGTGTAGGCACAGCGTGGTGGTGCAACGGCCGTCACTTTTTGTGTTGCCAAGCCTTCAAGCCAAGATTTGACATCTTTTCCGCTGAAACGGAACGACCCCATGTGAGACACATCAAACAATCCTGCGGTGGCCCGGGTAGCAAGGTGTTCTTGCTTGATGTTCGAATACCAAATTGGTAATTCAAAGCCGTGGAAATCGACAAGGTTGGCGTTAAGTGCAACATGTTCTTGATACAGTGCTGTCCGAACGGGGGCGCCTTCGCTCATACCTCTTGCAGTTCAAGGCGCCCCTTAAACTCAAGCAAATGCGTGGTTCCCAATCATCGTCAGAGGACGCCTTCAAAGGTCTCGCAATAAGCGAATTTTGGTTCAGTATTCAGTGCATCTTCATAGACAAGCAATGGCAATACAGGTGTACCATCCGACCACTCACCCATCGAGCGAAGCAAGTCACCGTCGGTCAAGTGATCGTACGCAAAGGATTCGGTGTTCGTGTCGCCTTGTGTTCGTGCAAACACCCAGTCTGCTTGTGCGGCGATGCGGCGATACACGCCGTAATCTGCGAGGCGGTCATGGACGGAGTCTGTCGGCAGATAATGCGAACCAACCAAACGGGGGAAACCGTACAAATCACTCTGTAGTTCGATGTACAGTACGTGTTCATCAGGGAGGCCGCTGTAGACCTGTTGATGGTGGACGCTGTAACAGGCATCGACGGTCATATCATCGACACCTCGAGCAATGTGAACCATGGTGTCGTCCGGCATGCGAGAGAGGTTTGGCTGTAGTTGAGCTTGGTTGGGGCGAGTCCACCCCGATTCAATATTTACAAACAGCGTTTCATTGCCCCAGCCGCGTTCCATCGACTCATAGAGTTGGACGAAGGTGTACGCACCACCGAGGCTGTGCCCGCCAATCCACAAGTGACTCGGGTTGATGGTGACGTTGCCGAGGGCTGCATCGACAGAAGGATGACGAGATTCATTGAGAGCAAGGTTCTGAACGGTGTCAAGGGCCGCCGCAATTGCCATGGCACGGTATTCATGATGCGGGTAGTTGGAAGCACCTTCAACATCAATGCCTTTGAGACCTTCAGGAATTGGAGGATCGATATGTGAGGGGTATTGCACGAAGGCGACAGCGATTCCGCGGGCTGCAAGGTAGGAAATCCAATCCGTGTATTCCTCATAGACAGGGTAGCCCCATCCATGGCTTAACAGCGCAAGAGGGATCGAGTCCAATGGAAGTTCTGGTGTCAACTCAGGGAGGGTGAGATAGACTGAAAAGTCGATGTCCTGTTCATCATCCATGATGATTTCCCCAACCATTTGGGGCATCTCGTACGGATGAACGGTCATCGTGGTCTCAAACGGACCGGGGGAGGAGCCGTAGCCAACGATTGGCACATCGGGCGGGGAAGGTGCAATGCCAATCATTGCAGGGATGCCCGGCATCACAAGCCAAGCAGCGAAGAAAATAGCCAAGATGTGCCCTATGCCAGCAAACACCTTTGTCTTCGAGGTGCGTTCGGGCAGCCGGGGCAGTCCACCAATCACGAAAAGACAGCACAACAGGATGATTCCGTATGCCGTTGGCAACAACAAAAAGGCACCCCGGAGGTAAAACACATCAAGAAGGAAGTACAGGATAAGAAACCCTGTGGTCAATCCCGAGATGAACAATAAGATGCGACGTGTGATCTGGTGAGGCGGCTTCCCGGACATCTGGTTTTTGATGGAGGCTGCGGAAGAGAAAAACAGAATTAATGAAATGAAGAACATCAGGGTCAACTGGTCGCGGAGGAACATGGTTGCCTGCAATGCACGGTAGGCATGCGGCCATATGGCGTCGTTCACGTCTTTTCCCGATGCCAGTAAAAATATTGGTTGGATCACCGAGGCCATCAGCCCAGATCCAAAGAGAATCGGATTGAGGAAACGATGCCATGAAGGTCGTTCTACCAAGGTATCGACGGCCTCTTCCATGACAATATCTCAACGCACCTGTAAAAAAAAGGTCGTATTGATTCACTGCGAAAATAATCCGAGAGTATGGGGTGTTCATGTCCGCCAGTTAGGATTCTTCTGCCACTGAAACAGAATCTCTCACAGACCCTGCCGATTGTGAAATTCAGAGTTCACGAGGCATGCCTTGTTCGATGTCGTTCCCAATTCGGAGAACTTCCTCGACGAAAGCATCGATTGTGCCTTGAGTGATGCCTGGGTTCGAGATGACAGAACGAAGAACGACGTGTTCACCAATGTTCGACCGACTCACCATGAAATCTGCGTTTCGCATAAGACGCGCTCGAAGTTCAGAATTAAGTTCGTTGAGGTCGATTCCAGAGGTGCTTGGAACATAACGGAAACACACGTTTGTCCATGTACGGCTTGACATCATCTCGAGATTGTCATGTCTGTTCACTTTCGATTCAAGATGAACGGCGAGCGCCACATAATTCTCAACAAGTGCTGCCCACCCGGCGTCACCACATTCTCGCCAAGCCAACCACAGTTTCAGAGCATCGTTTCTACGTCCACACTGAAGTGAGTAACGGCCCAAATCGTGATCCTTACTGCTTTCGTGGAAGAGATAGTGAGCAACGTTGCCGTGAGCGCATACTTTCGCAAGCACATCAGCCTGTTTCACCAAGAATGCGCTGCAGATCAGTGGCAGACCCATCATCTTGTGAGCATCCCAACACACACTGTCGGCAAATTCCACGCCTTCCATCAGACGTGACAGCGAACCAGAAAACATTGCAGAGCCACCCCAAGCGGCGTCGACGTGGTGCCATAGCCCTTCTTGATGAGCGATTTTACCAATTTCGACGAGGGGATCAAAAGCACCACGAACTGTTGTTCCTGCGGTGGAGACAATACAGAATGGCGTCAGCCCTTCAGAACGAGCTCTTTGAATCTCGTCGAGGAGTGCATCTGGGCGCATTCGTCCGTCTTCATCACACGCAATCTTGAACAGGTTTCGATGACCAATTCCGATGACATTGGCCGACATGAGAACTGAGTAATGCGATTCCGAAGAGACAAACGCTGCCATTTTTGTCCCATCGATACCTCGGTGGGTGGAGGAAGGGAACGCTACTTCACGTGCGCACAGCATACCGAGCATGTTTCCATTTGAACCACCAGTCGCCAATGTACCAGCCCCACCTGAAAATCCGACCAATTCACCCATGCGTTTCAGAATCGCCTGTTCGATCAGCGTAGCGAATGGTGCAAGTTCGTAGGTGTACATCGAAGTGTTGGTTAACGCAGTGATTACTTCACCAGCAAAACCAGCAGGACTGAGACCACCCCACAGTGGGTTCATGAATTCGGGGCGATTGGTTTTGACACAGTGACGCAGGAATTCATCAATGTCGTCGAATATTGCATCGGCGCCGTGACCTTCGAGTGGAAGATGGACATCTGTTGTTTTTGCAAGTGACTCTGCAGGTGTGTAATCCACGAGTTTACCGGGTTTTTCGGCACTTTCCATGTACGCAATAATTCGCTCGCACAGGCGGTTGACAAAATCCTCGAGTTCCATCAATCCGTCCTCACATGATGTCCATCGCGGCGGCTCTTAGAAGGCTATGGTGTATTTCAAATGGCATCGTGTGCAAAGTTCATCCACTTCGGAACCCTCATTCTCTTCATGGGAGTGTACCATGCCAAGTTACCGGGCACTTCATCGCCACCATGCCACACACTGTTCATCGGCCACAACCCTTCCGAACACACATGGGCTTCGGGTCATTATTTTTCCAACCCAAGCAATCGGTTTTGGACATTATTGGAAGAGAGTGGGCTGCAATTCGGTAAAAGCCCTCACCTTGATGACGTTCTTGTCAACCAGCACGGATTCGGTTTTTGTGACGTGATCGAGGTACCAGGGAACAATGCAAATGACATATCGAGGGCCGAATTCTTGGCAAATAAAGGCGCCTTCCTACATCGAGTAGAAAAATATGCAATAAGCATGAACGGCTCACTGAAACGACTTTGCTTTGTTGGAAAGCGTCAATGGAAGCATCTTTTCACGCCGATTCTCTCACGATGCCCGCATGGCCGCCTCAACCAAGATATTCGACCTGAAGGATGGCCACTCACATTGAGCGAAGTCGAAGTCTGGATCATGCCTTCACCCTCTGGAAGAGCGGTCATACCACACAAGGAAAGACTGGCAACGTACATCGATTTAGCCGGAATATTAGCCGATGAAGGGTTGTGAACTACGGCCTTTGCGGCCCTCACACAATTGAATGCATCATGCATAATTAGTTAGCAACATTGAATAACAAGCCTCTCGACCACTAACCATGCTAGGGACAATTGGCGACAAGTGGCTTGAACGACTCCATCAACATGTGGCAAAGGATCTGCGAACCAAAGGGTGGTCACAGAATGAAATTGCTGATCTTCTTGGCTCAACCCAGAGCACCATTTCCCGGCAAATGCAGAAAACCATCCGAAAGCTCGGCGCAACCGCTGACGAAGCAACCATCGACAGTTGGGGGAATGAACTCTCACAAGCACTGGCCTCAATGGGACCGGGCACTCAAGTCGTTCGACAACGGCTTATTGTTGAATTCCAATTCACTGGTAACCATACGCTGAGGTTCGACAAAACACTGACCGGACTGGACCTCGATGCTGGACAAGAACAGCGTGCCCTTCTCCGCCGATTGGAATGGGCTGCAAGCCGCCTTGACGTCAAACGGATCGGCCATGTAATTCCGGCGGTAGGGATGAACATCGCCTCGTGCATTCACGGCGCCTTTCAACCGAGCGAAGTGGCAGCCTTCCCCGGTCGCATCACGCTCGTGGATGGTGCCCTTCGACACCACGAGACGCCGTCATTCGGGACTTCAAAGCACTTGGCAAGATTTTTACTGGCAGCTCATTCCCAAGATGAGTCAAAGGTTTCTGCACTCAACATTAAGCCACCTTTGTTGGAAGATGGTGTTGATGTGCAACGCATCAAAGACGCATGTGATTCTCTTGGATATGCGTTCAACACAGCGCCTAAAGGTGAGATCCAAGGAAAGAGTTCGAAGCATGATGTTCTTTTAGACGAAGGGGCCTTCGGATGGGAGCCAGCGTTGTACATCCTTGCACACAATCCATTGGAACTCATCGATCGCACGCACCAAATCGCATCTGTTCTCGCGGGGGATGCAGCATGAAAATTCGATTGATGCTCCTCACAGTTCTGGTTCTAGCAGCCCCGTTAAGCGGTTGCATCGAATCAGCCTCCACAGAAGAGAACTGCATTGTCCTCCCAGCAGGCCATGAGGACGATGGGACGCTGCGGATTCTGACCTACGATATCACCGCACTTTCTGATGAAATGCTTGATGATTTCACGACTGAAACTGGAATCCCTGTGGAGATGATTCGAGTGGACGACGCAGGCGGAATTCTCGACCAGATGATGCTCACCAAAGAAGCCCAACAAGCCGATCTCATGATTGGACTGGACAATACATACCTTCCAACAGCGATCGACAATTGCCTCCTGCAGCCGCATGAAACAAACCAAGACAACATCACCTCAGCAGCCGCTGCCTTCTATGATGGGCCGCTGGCAGTGCCATTCGACCAAGGTGATGTCTGCCTCAACTTTGACGAAGATGCGCTAGCTGAAGCAAACATGTCCATTCCAACCCACCTAAATGAATTAACTGAGGATCCTTGGGAAGGTAAAATCGCCTTCCCCTCCCCCGTCACCTCATCACCCGGCCGTGCCTTCTTAGCGGCGACTATGGAATATTTCTCGTTGGAAAGTGACAGCGATGCAATGTCCTGGTGGAGCGACATGATTGACAATGATGCCATCATTACAACTGGCTGGACTGAAGCCTACGAAACACATTACACTGGTGGGTATGGAGAATACACAGAGGGACACATCGGGGATGCTTGGATGACCGTCTCATACTGCCATTCACCTGGTGTTGAGGCGTTCTACTCAGGGAATTCCACCCATTCAACATCACTGATGATCGACCATGCGAGTTTCCACCAAGTGGAATACACCGGCATCATCAATGGTGCTGCTCAAATCAACGGGGCGCGACTCTTCATCGATTACTTGCTGACGCCTGAAGTGAATGGAAACATGCCTGAGAACAACTTGATGTACTCTGTTCTCGAAGGGTTTGACTTGCCAGAAACTGACGGCTACCGCTACCATGCAGATGTACCGTCAGTCGTCACCGTCATGGATTATGAGCAAATTCAAACGAACATGGATCAGTGGCTTGAGGAATGGAAGTCGGCAACGCAACAAGCATAGGGGAAACCCAAGCATGCCAAGAAACTCAGAGGTCGTAGGGCGTGGCTTTGTTGTCATCTCGTACGTGATGTTGTCCACCTTACCATTCGTCTATGCGATGGCAAGACTCCAATCGGTCACCAGCCAGACCCCACTGGAGGCCCTGCTCAACTTCCCTGAAGCCTACGGAGCCATCGATGCACTTCGGTTTACGTTGCTCGAAGCATCGGCCTCTGCCATCCTCACCGTTCTGTTCGGCTTACCGATCGCATGGTACCTTGGACGGTACCAGTGGAAGCATGCAACCTTGCTCAGAGCCGTTTTTTCAGTTCCTTTTGTGATGCCAGCGATTGTCGTGGCCATGGGATTTCTCCTCCTGATTGATCAACAAAGCCTTCTGTTCAAGGCAGGCTTGGATTTGAGGACCGAAACGGGTGTGATTGGAGCGTATGCACAACGGACAGGTTGGTCGCACCCGGGCCACTTTCTTGCCCTGATCATCGCACATGCATGGTTCAACCTCTCACTCATCATCCGCTTTGTCGAGCCAACCGTGGCCCGATTGGACCCTGCCTGGGAAGAACAAATGAGTTTGCTTGGACAGGGACAGAGTACGTTTGGAAGGTTGCGCCATTTGTGGTGGCCAGTCTTAGGCCCTGCTGTGCTTTGCGCAGCATCACTGAGTTTCCTCTTCTCGTTCACTTCTTTCGCTCTCGTGAAGTGGCTAGCGCCGTTTAACCACACGCTTGAGTCATTGATGGCGTCCTATGGCGGTTCAGCGGGCATTGCGAACTATCGCGTCGATACAAGCGAAATTGTGATGTCCGCTTCAATTGTTCAATTTCTCATTTTACTCGGTGCCCTGTACCTCACATCGACCCTCCAACGAAGGCATTCAAACCGCTTTGCACTTGTTTCGGAACACGGTGCGCAGGCCAGCCGTGGCCCACCGACATTCAAAGCCAAAATTACGGTCTATGCTGGATTCGTGTTTGCGCTCGCACCGATGATTGCAGCAAGCACAGCATCCTTCCGAATTCGAAACACAACTGATACAGGGACGAGGTATACCTGGGGAATGGAGGCATGGGATGCTGCTCTGGCGGGGAATTTATCCACACTCAGCGTTACAGAAGCCCTTGCCAATTCAATGATTTTTGCAATTGGAACGCTCATCATAGCCCTCCCCGTAGGATGGGTGTTGGCCTCAACCATTCACGCCCTCGAAACCAGCAATCATCATAGATTTGCAAAAGCACTTGACGTTGCAACCCTCCTTCCATTGGCCATTTCTGCAATAATGGTGGGTCTCGGGGTCCTCCTTGGCGTGTTGAAGAGCATGCCATCGTTGTTTCAGTGGAGTTTGCTTCCAATTCTCCCACACGTCATCCTCACTGTACCCTTTGTCGTGCGAATCATGCTTCCCGCAATGCGCTCAGTGGACCCAAAATGGAAAGAACAGGCAACCGTGCTCGGGCTGAATCCATTACGAACATGGTATCATGGATATTTTTCATTCATCCGAGGCCCTGCTGTCGTTGCTTCATCCCTGACACTTGCTTTTTCACTTGGCGAATTTGGAGCGTCTTGGCTTTTGGTTCGTACCGGCTCATGGGACACGCTCTCTGTTCTTGTTGACACCTTGATGTCGAGACCCAAATTCGATCCGCTGGTCCAACCAACTGCCATGGCTGCTGCCACGGTGCTGATGATGCTCACATTTTTCTTGTTCATCTTGGCTGAACGATTTAGAGCAGAGGGTGAAGGCGGAGGTTTTTAGATGAATGAAAGTGTTTTGGAAATTAATAATTTGGCGAAATCCTTCGATGACGTATGCGTATTCAGTGGCCTGAATCTTCGTCTCGATGCGAATGAAATTGTCGCCATTCTTGGTCCGAGCGGATGTGGAAAGTCGACCTTGCTCCGATGCATTGTAGGTCTTGAGGAATCAGATCAAGGAGATCTTACTTTTGCAAGCAAGCGCGGAACAGAAGGGGTTGGTTATCTCTTCCAACAACCAATCCTCTATCCTCACCTCAATGTTGCTTCGAACATAGCACTCGGGTTCAGAACCAAGCCATCAAAGAAGGAACGACAAAGAACGATTGCAAGAGAACTTGAGTCTGTTGAACTAGAGGGGTTCGAATCGCGCCGAGTGGAATCACTCTCTGGCGGTGAGGCACAACGGATTGCCCTGCTTCGTGCCATGCTCGGCCAACCGGAAGTCTTGCTTTTGGATGAGCCATTTTCTGCCCTTGATTTAGAGACGCGTCGAAGCATCACGGCACAAACTCGAGAATGGTTGAAGCACCGCAATACGGCAGCGATTCATGTAACGCACGATCCTGAAGAAGCCGAACTAATAGCAGACAGAGTGGTACCGTGGGCGACGCTGTTCGACCACCGTGAAGAAGAATGAATTCCCAGTCCCATCTAAATTGAACATTCCCCAAACGGCTACATTTACAACATACAAAACAGAGCGTCGTCAGCATGGGAGACTGGGGGAGGACGCCATGGAACCTATGGAAATCTCACTGGAACAATCGAAGTGGGTTTGGAAATCGACGACTCAGTTTCGCTATTATCGTCATGTTCAGCCTCATGGTTGGCCTTCCATACGTGTTGACAAATCGACTCGCCCATTACATGGATCGCAATTCCTTAGACATAGAACTGCCCCTTGACACCCAACTGCCATTCATTGCTTGGATGGTCATTCCTTACATCTCGCTGTATTTCTATTACCCAACATCTGCCCTCCTTGGCAGCAAAAATGACCTCATGTGGCGTCAAAACATCATTTTCACCCAAATTGTGGTCATTACTTCGTGGATTTGCTTTGCCGTCTTTGTCCTTCTCCCTGTTGAAATTGATTTGCGGCATCTAATTGTGGGGGTTGAAGGAACAGCATGGGAACCATGGTTCGCCCTTGTACACGGAGCAGACAGACCATGGAACTCTTGGCCTTCACTGCATGTCGTCCAGAGCACTCAGGTCGTGTTGATTTTGCGATATTGGTACCCTTCTGATACGAGGAAAGTTTGGATTTTGCAGACCACACTGCTCGTATGCTGGGCATTGCTTGTCATCTCGACGATGACCATCAAGCAGCATTACCTGTGGGACGCTGTATCGGCTTTGGCCCTAACAGGAATCACCTGGCGTTATTGGATGAAGCCAGCCCTTGACCGATGTGCTGCACCTGAATATGCAGATGCGTTCGATGAGGCCATGAAGGCTTAATCAACCAAACACGACGCTTACAAGGCCCGGTTGAGTGAGGTAGATGGTGAGGCTGATTCCAGCCATAATCATCATCCATGAGCCAACCATTTTGATCATACCCGTCGAACGGCGCAGGAAGTTGATCATCACTTGGCGACCCATTCCAACCATGACGGTTACGAAGACCATCAGCACCAGAAGACCAATCATCAAACCGCCAAGACCAACGCCAATGGCAAAGGTTCCGAGCGTGCTCAAGTACAGCACAAACGGCAGAACTGCAGCTGCGGTGCAATCGATTGATGCGGCAGCATATCCAATTCCGTAAAGGTACATATTTCGACGGGGTGTGAAAGTATCATCGGCTTCAGTCGTGCTGTACTTGCGGACGAAATTATCAACGAAGCCCATCAAGTGTGACGTAATTCCTAACAGCATCATGCTCCCTAAGACAATCAGAAGTGCAGCAATGAAGATGGCAATATAGTGAACCGCACCAGAGGCAGTAAACGCCTCACCCATCAAGAGTGCAACGATACCAATGACGCCAAAGAATGTCCACATACCGACACCAGAAAGTAATCCGATGACCCAAGAACTTGGCATTCCTGTTTTCAATTTCCCTTCAGCGATGAGTTCATCTTCTCGTGCGCCCAGTGAGAGGTAATATGAGATGAAACCGGGAAGCACTGGGAACGCACAGGGTGAGAAGTAGACGAGAATCGACAACACCATGCCCAGAACGAACACAGCGACGTACGAGGTATCAGGCTCTTCCCAAGCGATGCGGTTTGACATCGTGTCTTGGACATCACCTTCCAGTGCATCTTGCAAGACACCATCGAATTTCGCCCACTTATCGGAAGGGGTACCTGTTGCCTCTTTGGCAATAATGTATCCTTCTTCATCGATGACCATGACAACGGGAATTTGGCCACTTCCACCCGTCGTGAAGAGGCGGACTGGATCAAGTGTTGTACCATCCTCAAGCACGCCAGCTTCCGTGCTACCCAATCCTGTAGGATAGGCTGGGACATGGTAGGCACCTGAAGTTTCATTGAGGTAATCAAGTGTCTCAATGTACCAGGCACCGTAACCGAAAATTTTGAGACTTTTCCCAGCAGCTTCCGCTTGACTATGCCACTCATCCATCTCGTCCTCAATATGCTCTTGGACCGCGTGGCAATTGCTGCAATCGTGAGCCATGAAATCGAGAATGATGATGGAACCACGGTGCTCATCAAGATGAATCCACCCTGTGTCATTCGACACATTCGATTCGATCCCTGTCCGGTTGAGTGATTCAAAAACCATGTTTGGAATTGGAGCGGGTTCAGCATCTGATGCAAAGATTTCATCCATGCTGTCGAACATCGACAAGGCAGCATACGAGATGGTGACAAACATCAAGACAGCAATCCCAAATGCTTTCCAGGTGTCTGCTTGTTTGAAGACACCAACATCGGCTTGTTTGAAGGTGTTTACAACACGCTGAGGTGTGCTAAGGACGAATCCTTTGACCCCGTCGACAACGCCCATAGGCTGGTGTATGCAAATTGCTTATTCAAAGTAGCGCGGTAATGCCTTGCGAAACCTGCTGAAATATATCGTTAAAATAAGGATAAAATTGTTAAGTTCACAGATGAAGAAGATTCGCTCCTGTTGTCAATTAGTGGGCTCGGCCGGAATTGAACCGGCGATCTTCGCCATGTGAAGGCGACGTCATAACCCCTAGACCACGAGCCCTAAGGTAGCCTGTCCTAAAGCACCGATGATATAAGCCTCGCCGTTGAGGTGTTTGGTCTGACTCAACGGTGCTCATTGAGGTGAACCACGCCAACTTCAAGGCGTTCGTGTGTTGGGTGAACTTCGACCAACAAAACAGGCACGCTCAAGACTTCTGCGAGGTCTTCCGCCAAAGACAGTGGTAGTTCGATTCGTTGGCTTGGGGCGTCATATCGGATCCAACCTTCACTGACACCGAGTTCGTGTTGAAGCTCATTGACATCACCGGTTGCATCCTCTAACGAGGTAGGAATGGCGCCAAAAAGAATGGTGTCATCTTCACTCAACACTTCGTAAGGTCGCAACGTTGCTTGGCCTCGTCGTCGGAATCGAGCACGCAATTGGCCAGCATCTTTGTACCTGGCAGAGCAGAATTTGACGTGGAAATTCAATTCAGCTGAAGCTTCTTTTAGCCGGATGGCAAGGTCAGCAGAACCTTCAGCGGCTGCGGTGATTCCACCACTGAGATTGAAGCCCCGGACATCCATGTTCTCTTGATTCCCAACAGTGATTTCAAGTTCGTTGAGGTTGAGAAATGATGCAGGGGAGGTCTGAAGTTGGTTCAGAAGAGAAAACAACTGATCCTCTTTGTCGGGCTCACACGGAAGTTCAACACCCACTTCGATACCAGCATCAACACATGCTTGCATGATATCCGTGTATTTGTGAACGGTTCCATCGAGTAAATGGAAACGGATTTCATCGAGTCCCGCTGCACCAAAATCAGCAGCCCGATCAGTCGCAAAAGGAATCGAAGTGTAGAGGTGAATGTGATGGTCAGACCCGAAGGCGGCTTTGAGTTGTTTGACAGCCTCGAGGGAACGCTCCAAATCAAGCATCGGATCCCCGCCGGTGATTCCAGTTCCTGTGGCACGCATTGCGTGGCCTTCCTCAATGACTTCCTCCCACGTCGTGCAGCGTCGCTCATTGGCAAACATATCTGGTGATTCCCTGCGGTTGTCAGAAAGGGGGCAATAATCACACCCCCAATGGCACTTCCCAGTCACAAAGAGAACAAGCTTGCTTCCGAGTTGGCACTGCACGCAACCTTCTGCCTCACCTTCCTCTGCAGGGAGGATTTCAGTGGCCATTTGCAACGATGTAGCCATGGAACTCAACCCGTCCTAGAACCTGTTTGGTTTGAAGGCGTCGATGTTAACGCTCGCCCTTGCAGCGTTCAGCCTCAGTCAGCAACCAGCGATGAAAGCGACGATCCAGCGTCAGTTCTGGATGAAATGTCAGCGCCATCCGATGCCCATCAAGAACGCCAACAGCCTCTTCGCCGAGTGAAGCGATGGTTTTGCATTCGATGCTTTGATCCTCAAATTCAACAGCAAAAGCCTGTGAAGAATAGTAAACATCTCTCAAAGTGGATGATTTTCGCTCATTCCAATCGGACAAACGT
>CM001443.1:1493507-1494961 GCA_000246735.1 uncultured Candidatus Poseidoniales archaeon
TTCAGTGCCGCAGCGTTAGGGGCAACTGGTAGGGGGCGGTGGTTGAACCGATCGGCATCGTTGTTGTGTTCGCCGGTGCCGTTACCAAGAGGTGTTGTCATGTGCACATCAACAGTTGCCTCGAAGGATTGGCGTTGACGACCCCAGGCATTTCGAGCGATTGAAGCGTGGATGAATGGGTCCCGATTCAATCCAGGAGAAGCCAAGAGAATCGCTCCAGCGCACGTGCCTAACACAGGCCGATGTTCATTTGAATCCATCCAAGAAAAAAGGGCAGGAAGAAGTGCCTCACTTTCGCTTGCTTTCCTCATGGCTGTTGACTCCCCACCGGGCAAAATAAGCCCGTCAAGGAGCGCATCAACCTGATCACCACGGCGCAGTTCCACAATTTCTACATCGAGGCCAAGTTCTGCTGCTGCACCGTGCAGCGATTCGATGTGTTCATGGCGCGCCCCCTGCAACATCGCTAATCCAATGCGCACCATGACGCAACCAGTGGACGCCACACTAAGAGGTCAACGGAATGGTTGGATTGCGACCGAAGTATGTCCGGTGATGTGTGGTCTTGAAGAACCTCCGTGTAGTGCGACATTCCATGGGCTACAATGATTGCTTTCTTGTCCCCGGCCCTGTTCGAATGGGCCAACCATGCCTCGATGCCATGGGCACACCTGTCATAACGGCTCGTGGAACTGAATTCCGTGATGTCATGGCCACCTTGAATTCTGGCCTTCGCTCGGCATTCAATTTGTCACCATCCAACCCTGAACGCAAAACTGAGTCTTGGACAGGTGAGGACGGTTACAAAGTCGTCGTCGTTTCGGGAAGCGGTACAGCAGCCATGGAGATGGTCATCGCCAATCGGTTTCGAACCAACGATCTCGTACTCGTCCCAACCAACGGTAAATTCGGAGAGCGAGTGGCTGAAATGTGTGACCGTTTTTGCAATGTGAAGCACTTGAAGGGAGAATGGGGTCGGGCCTTCGACCTTGGTGAACTTGAACGACAACTTGAGCGAAAATGCTACGAAGCAGTTTTGATCTGTCACAATGAAACAAGCACTGGCATCACACAAGATGCAGAGGCCATCGCTGAAATGTGCGCTCGCCACGACACTGCCTTCATTTTGGATGGCATTACATCCGTAGGCGGCATGCCAGTCAACCCCGCCGAATGGCATGCAGAAGCGGTTGTGACCGGAGCGCAGAAATGCACGGCTGGACCATCCGGTATTGCGGCCATTGCCATTAATGAGCATTACATCGAACGAGCGAAGGCGATTCGTGAACAAGGCGATGCAAACCCGACTTACTATCTCGACCTGATGTCTGCTTTGAAGAAAGGGGACGACGACCAAACGCCATGGACACCAGCAATCAACCTCGCCATGGGTTGGGGTGCTGCTTTGGAAGTGCTTCGACAGGAAACAAACGAAGCACGTTGGAACAAGGTGT
>CM001443.1:1494978-1506511 GCA_000246735.1 uncultured Candidatus Poseidoniales archaeon
GCAAACGGCGTTCGAAATTTATTCTCTGACCTTGGCTTTGAGTTGCTTGCAGACAGGTCGGGTCGCAGCGCTTCGGTAACGGCCATCATGTATCCAGAAGGAATTGATGATGCATGGCGTGCAAGGCTGAAGGAAGAGTTCGACACTCAAGTGATTGGGGGCCAAGACCACCTCAAAGGGAAGATGTTCCGGGTTGGTTCCATGGGTGAAACTCCTGTCGAAGAGATGGTCGAGGGCTGCAAGCGCATGCTCCAATGTTTCAGAGCATGTGGCCATGACCTGCCTGAAGTCGATGTCGAATCTTATTTCTGAGGACCTATCATGAGCCGTGCCATCGTTTTGGGTCGATTTCAGCCCTTCCATAATGGCCATGCATCGTTGGTCATGAAGGCCGCAGCCCTCCATCCAAACCAGAAGGTGATGGTTGCCATCGGCTCTGCTCAGAGTGAATGGGAACCGAATAATCCATGGTCGGCTGAAGAGCGTTCCATGATGATCAAGGCATGGGCAGAACACCAAAACCTCGAGATTGAGATCTGCACGATTGAAGACATCAATGACCCGCCAAATTGGGTTGAACATGCCCGTGCCATCCACGGCGAGGGGACCCTTGTTACATCGGACAAACCAACATCAATTCTCTACAAGGAGGCAGGATTCCCAGTGCATGACCTCCCCTTGGAAGACAGGGAACGGTTTGAAGGGTGGCGGGTTCGCCAAACTGCAAAGATGCTTTCAACGGTTTATGACGACGACGCAGTTCGAGAAGTACTGGGTTCAAGTGTACCCTCACCAGTCATTGAATGGCTGATTGAAACCGACGCACTGTACCGACTTTCGACGTTTGAAACAGGTTTCCATGCTGGCTGATTACTTTCTGAAGAGTTTTTTCTTGACATCTTTTTTGACTTGCTCTTTCACTGCTTCACGAACCTTCGCTTCTGCTTTCGAGCGAACAGATTCTGTGAGTTCTGATGCTTTCTTCTTGGCCGCCTCTTTGAGCGGCTTAGTTGCTTCATCCACGATGTTCCGTTTGATGGCTCCTGCTGCTTCCTTGGTTGCGGTTTTTGCAGCCTTCCCTGCAGCGCTGGAGGCTTTGCCAACAACTTTGCCTGCGAACTTCTTGACCATGAGTTTGACTGGCGAGTGAATCACAAGAAGGTTTGGCCGTCAATCTTCAGAAGCTACAACCACTCGTGTCGCCGTCAAAACGCGTTGTTTGTACATGTATCCCGCTTCAAGAACATCAACGACGCACCCTGCCGGGAACGCATCTGATGCAGGAATGGTGGTGATTGCTTCCATCTTTGCTGGATCGAACTTTTGTCCCTTGGCATCAATGGCCGTGACACCATCGGCTTGAAGTTCATGCCACATTTTGTTGCGAGTCAAGCGCAGGCCTTGTGCCATTGGGCCTTCATCTGCCTCATCGACGTTCGCAAGCGCTCGATCAACATCGCCCAGAACCGTGAGCATTCGACGGGCGAGACCCATCCCACTGTACTGGATCAATTCTGCTTTCTCAGCCATCAAACGCTTTCGGACATTCTGAATCTCAGCATCTTTGTAGGCGATTTCCTTCTCCGCCGTTTCAGCACGTTCGAGGGCCACTTCAAGTGGGTCTTGGATTTCGACTTCGACTTCTTCGCCAACGTCCATCGTTTCCATTCCTTCTTCGATGACTGGGACCTCGTCGTCAGCAACATCGCCTTCGCTCATGATGCCGCGGTGACGCAAGTGGTCTTTGAACCCCTCGTTCAACCCTGAAGGAAGACCCTGAGGTTCCATGGGCCATAGCCCCATTCAGCAGCCCGGAGATGTTCACGGCCCACGACCCCGACAAGGTCGTCTTCGTTGAGCCAACGATTGACGGCGTATACCATGGTGCGACTTGCACGGTTATGGGCTTCATACGTCGGTACAATCTTTGGGTCCTCTTTCTCGTCGAGGGTTTCACCAAGCTCTTTTCTTCGCCCCATCCAATCGAGGCAAACGGCATCGGCAAACTCATCCTCGGAGAGACCACTAAGTTGCATACATGCTTGTTGCCATGTGGATTCACTGTACAAGTCGTCAACATGAGGCACGTTTGTTTTGAGAGCTACATCGAGGTAGAGAAAGGCTCGCCCCTCCCACACTTCCCAAGCACCAGGGCTTGCATACTTCATGAGATGAAGGAGGCCCTCTTCACCATCCCTCATTGAGGAGAAGGCATCAACCAAGCGGGTCTTGGCATCAACTGAACAAGAATCCATCCAATCGAGTAATTCTGCTTCAGCATCAATATCAAACGAGCGTTTCAGCCGTGTGTCTGCTTTGGGCCGTATTGAACGGAATGCGCCTTTTTCCATGCCGGTGTACAAATCGCCCCACGTGCGATCAAGCAACCCATTCAAGGCCGGCTCATCGACAAGAAGCAACACCAACTCGAGCCCCATGCTGCAAGCGTGGTGCCCGACCCGTTTGATGGCATCGGCTCAAGGCACGCACCCCTTTCATCCCTGAGATGAACCTCCACCTCACGGATGGGTAGGCAACAGCATTGAAGAATGCGCGGCGCTCCGTTCGGATTGGAGGGTTTTGTCGTGGCCACAATTAAGGAGCAAATCGAATTGATTCGCGCTGAGATTGACAAGACTCAGAAAAACAAAGCCACAAACGCTCACATCGGTAAACTGAAGGCCAAAATCGCCCAGTTGAAGATCAAGGAAGAAAGGGCACATGCCCACTCAAAGGCAAGTGGCGGCGGTAAGGGTTTCGAAGTCAAAAAATCAGGAGATGCGACGGTGGCCCTCGTTGGATTTCCATCCGTCGGTAAATCAACACTCATTTCCAAAGTCACTGACGCACACTCTGAAGTAGCCGGCTATGCGTTCACCACACTGACCTGTATCCCCGGCGTCATGGAACACCGTGGGGCAAAAATTCAGATTCTGGATTTGCCGGGATTGATCAAGGGTGCTGCAGAAGGAAAAGGGCGTGGCCGAGAGATTCTCAACGTCATTCGCAGTGCGGACATGGTGCTCTATATTGTCGACCCATTCCAAGATGCTCACTTCAATGTCCTTCACCGGGAACTCCACAATGCCGGTCTAAGGCTCAACGAAACGCGCCCGCCAGTGTTCATCAAGCGAACAGAACGTGGTGGCATTGACGTGAGGACGACTGTGGAACAGACGCACCTCAGCAACGAAGAGATTGGTGACATCATTCGCTCTTTTGGATTCACTTCAGCCATTGTAACGCTCCGAAACAACACCACTGCAGAACAAATTGTCGATTGTTTGGCGCAAAATCGAATTTACGAGAAGGCAGTTATTGCCATCAACAAAATCGACATCGCCTCGGAAGAAGAATTGGTCAAAGCTCGATCGAATCTACCAGAAGATTGGCCTGTCATGCGGATTTCAGCCTTCAAAGGATTTGGCCTTGAGGACCTCAAGGATTTCATTTACGACAACCTCGGTTTCATGCGTGTTTTCTTGAAACCACAAGGACAAGAAGCAGACATGGAGGAACCATTGATCGTCAAAGACGATTCCACCGTCGAACACATTTGCAACCAATTGCATCGGGATTTCGTCCGTAAATTCCGCTATGCTAGGGTCAAAGGCCCGAGCGCAAAGTTTGATTGGCAACGTGTCGGTTTGGACCATCTGCTCCAGGATGGCGATTTACTGACGGTTGTGGTTAAGCGATAATCAGTCCCAGATGCCCATATCCATCCGTGCATCTTCCGTTGCGTGGATTTTTGGGTCCCAACGAGGCGACCATACAAGGTTGATGTGCACGGATTCGAGACCCTCTGTAAGGAGAGCAGCCCTATGCGTGGCCGCCATGATTTCCGGTGCTGCGGGGCAACCGGGAGAAGTCAGTGTCAGGTCAATCTCGGCATGCATGGCGCCATCCTTTGTTTCGAAGCGAACATCATACACGAGCCCTAGTTCGACGATGGAAAGTTCCAATTCAGGATCTTCAACTTCATCCAAATGATGCATGACATCTTGTTTCTCAACCATTTATTCCACCAACCCTCTTATTTCCAACATGACCTTATCGAACATGTTTCTGAACCCATTTGAACGGCTCGGGGAAAGGGATTTGAGGATGCCCATCTCTTGGGCAAACGCTGGTGAAAGGAGCAGTGCTTGCGCTGGGGCACTCCCGTTGATGGCAATGGTGAGAATACCCATGAGTCCTTGGACCAATTGAGCATCAGCAGCGCTGGCCATCAAAACCTTGCCGTCATCGAGGCTCACGCGCACATGCGCCTCAGATTGACAACCAACGACGCGAGTGCGATCGGACCAGTCATCGATTGGAATGAGCACCACTTCATCAGCCATTTCGAAGACCATCTCAAGGCGTTCCATTTGGTCGTCGACGTCTTGAAATTCTTCGATGAGTTCAACCAACTGAGCCGGGTAGGTCATACAAACCTCTCCAAAATGATCTTGACTTGAGCGATGAATCGTTCAGCCTCCTCCATCGTGTTGTACAAGTAAAACGACGCTCGCACCGTGCTGGAAATCCCTAAACGATGCAAGAGGGGTTGGGCACAGTGATGGCCGGTTCGAACTGCATATCCGCCTGCATCGAGAAGGTGAGCGAGGTCTTCGCTGTGAAGGGTCGGATGGAGGAACGACACTACGGCGCTGTCAGCGTCATCATGGCGACCATAAACGGTCATACCAAGGGCGCGCAACTCTGCAGCCGTGTATCGAGCAATCTCAAGCATTCGCTTGTGCTCTTGCTTGAGATCGAGGGATTCCATCCAGCCAAAAGCTGCGTCCCACCCAATTGCCTCTGCGATTCGTGGGGTTCCGGCTTCGAATTTGTGTTCATTGGTTTGGTATGTTGAGCCTTCGATGGTCACTGTCTCAATCATGTCACCGCCACCCATGAATGGCTCCATCTCTTCAAACACCTCAGGCCGTACGAGAAGAGCACCAATGCCGGTAGGCCCGCACATTTTATGGGCGGAGAACGCCATGAAATCTGCGCCAAATGCCTCGAAGTCGATTCGGTCGTGCGGAACACCTTGTGCGGCATCAATCAGCACCTTGGCGCCGGCTTCATGGCCCAGTCGAATGATGTCTTCGAGCGGGTTGCGTACGCCTAAGACGTTCGAAGTGTGAACCACGCAAACAAGTTTCGCGCCTTCAAGTGAAGCAGCATAGACATCCATGTCCAATGTGAAATCATCGAGAACTGGTACGTAACGAACTTCGATGCCTCGTTCTTCTGCTAGCATTTGCCAAGGGACGATATCGGAGTGGTGTTCCATTTCTGTGAGCACAATGGCATCATCCTTGACGAGGTTGGCTCGACCCCAAGCATGGGCGACGAGATTGATGGCTTCAGTGGTGCCGCTCGTTAGGATTGCTCGCTCAGCATTGAACCAAGTTTTCAAACGGGTTCTGCATCCTTCATACCCATCCGTTGCTTCACCAGCAAGTGTATGGACGGCTCGGTGGACATTGGCATTGGATTGTGTGTAATAATCGTTCATCGCATCGATCACGACTTGTGGTTTTTGAGTTGTTGCGGCATTGTCGAGGTAGACGAGGGGGTGGCCATGGACCATACGCTGCAAAATTGGGAAGTCGTCTCGAAGGGCCATACCATCACCTTTTGAGTTCACATTCCAAATGGACTGTCAGTCGTGTTCGCATCTGTTCGGTGAGGGTGTCGTTCTTCAGATTGGAAAAGGCATCGATGAGGAAGCCGTTGACAATCATTGATTCGCTTTCTTCCGGGCTCAAACCTCGAGACATGAGGTAATGGAGTTGCGATGCATCAATGGGTGCACTTGCTGCACCGTGGGCTGCAGACACATCATCTGCGAGCACTTCGAGTTCAGGAATTGCTTCTGCACGTGCTTTCTCAGAAAGGAGAAGGTTTCGGAACACTTGACCAGCGTCAGAACCGTCTGCTCCTTCCGCAATGGTCAACAAGCCAGTGGCTACGAAATGGCTGCGTCCTGCACATGCTGCGTTTGAGACCAGGTCAGAGTTTGTGTGGCCATGGAGGTGGTGAATTTCGATGTGATGATCGTCGTGCCGAGCACCTTGGCTGTGGGCAGTAACAGATTGTCGAATGGAAGCACCTGTCCCGTTCAACGTTGCCCTCAGGTCGGATTTACAGTTGAAGCCACCAACGGAAAGGGTAGCATTGTCGAATGATGCATCCCGTTCAATCAGCCAATCATCGCAGCGGAGCAATTTGGTTGATTGGTCGAGTTCATTGATGAATCCAAAACCTAGGTGGGCGTTGGGGTGAATCGTACCCGAGAGGTGTATACCACACCATCCTGGTTCGCCGGACAAATGGAGGATGATTGTTGCTTCCCCTTTGACATCAAGGTCAAGATGGCCAACTGCGATGTGGCCGCTGGCACGTGCTCGGATGTGAATCACTTCGCCCTTTCCGTTAATGGTGAGTTTTTGTGCTTCACCACCCACTTCATGAAGAAAAGCCCGAGCTATGTCAGACTCATTGGTGGCCCTTTCAAATGGTGATGCTACGCACCCTTCAATCTCGAATTTCAACGGGTCAACATCGGGGAGTTCGTCCGGTTTGGTCGGGTGAATTCGGTTCCAAGGAGTGTATCTCCACAAATGAGCCGAACGTGGTGGAACTACCATTTGCAGGTAGCTCATCCAATCGAACCCTCCATTTCAAGTTCGAGAAGTTTGTTGAGTTCGACGGCGTATTCCATCGGCAATTCGCGGGTGAATGGTTCGAAGAAGCCGTTGACAATGAGCCCCATTGCAGCTTCCTCGGTGAACCCCCTGCTCATCAGGTAGAACAGTTGGTCACTGGATACTTTCGAGACGCTTGCCTCGTGTTCGAGGTCGGCGGAAGAGTTCCCGATTTCCATGGTTGGGTACGTATCCGAGCGTGAATTCTCATCAAGAATCAATGCATCACACACCACTTTCGATCGGCATCCACTCGCCTTGGGCATCACTTGAAGCATGCCTCGGTAGGATGAGCGGCCTCCGTTCTTTGAGATCGATTTCGAAAGGATGTTGGAGGTGGTGTTTGGTGCGAGGTGATGGACCTTAGCGCCAGCATCTTGGTGCTGTCCTTCGCCAGCGTAAGCCACTGAAATCACTTCTGCGTGAGCGCCTTCGCCTTTGAGCAGAACGGATGGATACTTCATCGTCAACTTTGAGCCAATGTTTCCATCGACCCATTCCACGGTTGCGTTTTTGTGCGCAACAGCCCGCTTTGTCACGAGGTTGTAGACGTTATTGGACCAGTTTTGAACCGTTGAGTACCGGATTTTCGCCCCTTCCATGGCCACCAGTTCCACAACTGCAGAATGCAGTGAATCTGTTGAGTAACTTGGCGCGGTGCATCCTTCCACATAGTGAATAGTGCTGCCTTCATCTGCAATGATGAGGGTGCGTTCGAATTGGCCCATGTTCTTGGCGTTGATTCGGAAGTAGGCTTGCACTGGCATTTCAACGGAGATGCCTTTTGGCACATAGATGAACGAGCCACCAGACCAAACAGCGGTGTTGAGCGCTGAAAATTTGTTATCGCTGTGCGGAACGACTGTCCCGAAGAATTTCTTGACGAGTTCAGGATGTGTTTTGAGACCCGTATCCATGTCGAGGAAAATCACGCCTTGCTCTTCGAGATCTTCACGAATGGAGTGGTAAACCGCTTCCGATTCGTATTGAGCAGTCACGCCACCGAGCCACTTTTGTTCCGCTTCAGGGATTCCGAGCCGGTCGAATGTGTTCTTGATGTCATCAGGCACATCGTCCCAGTTCTTCTCGGTCTGGTTAGAAGAGCGCAGGAAGTAGGTGACGTTTTCGAAATTAATCGATTCCAAGAGGTTACAGTTGCCCCAATCCGGCATAGCTCTGGCCTCGAAGTGCCTGTAGGCTTTGACTCGGATGTCCGTCATCCACTCGGGTTCGTTTTTGAGTTCGGAGATGTCTCGAACGACTTGTTCTGAGAGCCCTTTATCAAAACGGATGGTGTGGTTTTCGGGATCGTGGAATCCATACTTATAATCGCCAACTGCTTCAATCGCTTCTTCACTCATAATATCACCTCAAGCCGCTGTATCGAGCCAGTCATAGCCACGTTCTTCCAGTTCCAGGGCCAACTCGGGACCGCCGGTTTTGACGATGGCACCGTCAATCATTGCGTGGACATGATGTGGTTTGACATGGTCCAGCAATCGTTGGTAGTGAGTAATGATAAGGCATCCTGCTTCAGGAGCGATTTCGTTAATTCCTTTCGATACAATCCTAAGCGCATCGATATCCAAACCTGAATCAGTTTCGTCAAGCAAGGCAAGGCTCGGCTTGAGGAGGAGCATTTGGAGAATTTCCAACCGCTTCTTTTCACCACCGCTGAAACCATCGTTGACATACCTCGAGAGGAAGCTCTTATCCATCTCAAGTTTACTCATTGCTTCGTTGAGTTCTTTACGGAAAGCACGACCTTTGGGAGGATCGTCTCGCACGGAGGCAACCGATTTCTTGAGGAATGTACCAACTTGAACGCCAGGAATGACGGCGGGGTACTGGAAGGAAAGGAACATACCAGCACGGGCTCGCTCAAAGACTGCAAGTTCGTCGAGAGGGCGGCCTTGGAAGTGAATTTCACCAGCTGTAATCTCGTACGCAGGGTGACCCATGACCACATTGGCAAGGGTGGATTTTCCTGCACCGTTGCGTCCCATAATCACATGGATTTCGCCACGGTTGATGGTAAGGTTGAGTCCCTTGATAATTGGTGTTCCGTCGACGCTCACGTGGAGATTTTCGATACGTAACATCTCTTGACTCATCGCCACACCCGATACCTCCTCACGGCTCTCCCTTATCAAGGGCTGTAGTCGACTTGCGTTCATGAATCCGCTAACTGACAGCCAACCGTCACAGATTTCAAATCCGAGCCTTGAAATGGTGGAGCATCAACCATAATCCATGGTAGAGGATGACTTGGTAGCGGCCTACGCTGCTGAAGCAAAAGCTGCAATGTCGGCGGAAGCAGCGAAACGGATCGCCGAGACTGTTGATCCAATAGAAGAGGAAAGGCTCCGCTCGACATCCCTTCTCACCCTGATCCACACCGAAGATATGGTTCCAGCCTTGCTATCGAGATTGGGTGAAGTGAGGGCCGCGCTTGACGGACACGGGGGGGGCATTGCCATCTCATCACTCAACTGGGCCGAAGACGGTTCTGAAACACTGGACCTCGTTCTTGATTTGACAGGAGCTTGCCTTTCTTGTGGAGCTGCCCCTGGTACGCTGGAAGGAGTGAAAAATGACCTTGAAGGCGATTCAGAGATTGTTCGCGTCCAGTTTGACAAAGCACTGTTGGATACATTTGACGAACTTGGCCGCGAGTTTATTCTCGTTCACGGCAAGGTACAATTTGTCTGAAGCGACCAAGCTTGCGGCCGAGCCGAACGGATGGATTCAAGGCCGTCGGGCAACGGGGGAACTTCATGGGCGCATGGAACGAAGGCCGTAGAGACGACCCAAAACCGTGCAGGGAGCAAGACATTGGTTTGTTTGAAATCACTGCACGTGACGGTCGGGCAAGGCTCGGACGATTGCACACCGAACACGGGGTGCTTGAAACCCCAGCTCTCTTGCCTGTAATCAACCCGAACATCCGCACCATCGAACCCAGAGAAATGTGGGACAGATATGGCATTGGAGCACTGATTACGAACTCCTACATCATCTGGAAGCACGATGAACTCAAGGCAAAGGCAACTGCAGACGGCGTTCATTCTCTCTTGGATTTCCCTGGCGTTGTGATGACGGATTCGGGTACATTCCAGTCCTACATTTATGGCGATGTCGAAGTTGGCGTGGAACAAATTGTTGAATTTCAAAACAGCATCGGTGTCGACATCGCTACAATGCTGGATGTCTTTTCAAGACCCGACATGACTCATGCGCAAGTGGAGGCCTGCGTGGATGAAACCCTCGTACGAGCAGGCCCCAGCGTCGCAACATCCGGTAGCACGATGCTCAATGGTCCAATTCAGGGCGGATTGTTTCGTGACCTCCGGACAAAATCAGCAAAAGGCATGGCTGCGTATGAGTTTGCAGTTCACCCAATCGGTGGAATCGTTCCAGTTATGGAACAACACCGATACAAAGACTATGCGAAGATCATGCTCGCAAGTCTACCCTACCTACCACCGCAGCGGCCAGTTCACATGTTTGGATGCGGCCACCCCATGTTGTTCCCAATGTCAATTGCGTTGGGTGCTGATCTGTTTGATTCTGCTGCTTATGCCCTCTTTGCTAGGGATGGCCGTTTGTTGACACCTTGGGGTACAGAACGGATTGAATCCATGGTTGATTGGCCAATTCTGATGCCCTGCGTTGCTTACATCAGCCCGTCGGAAGTAAGAACCATGGCAAAGGACGAGCGAACCAAACTGTTGGCTCGTTACAACCTCGAAATGACCTTGAGCGAACTCGCACGATGCAAGCAAGCCATCCGTGATGGAACCATTTGGCGGCTGGTCGAACGTCGAAGCCACCAACATCCAGCACTTCGAGAGGCGTTTCTGTGGCTGTCAACGCGACCTCAGCAAGCCATGATGAAGCTGAAAATGCTCGATGACCTCATCCTCAACGACCGCGACGCAGGTCGAGAACGCGGCGAAGACGCCGGCAGCTGGGAAGAGGGATGGGACTGGCTCGTCCATGCACAGGAATCACCACGCAAAGGTGGGGAAGCATGGGGTGGCGAAGATACATTTGTTCGACCTCACATCGTCGCAGCTCGACGCCAATTTATCCAACGATGGGAACCGACTGGAATTGAAGGAAAAGGCGATGATACCGTGCTGATCATGCACGGAAGCCCCGGCCCATGGCGAGAGCGATTGAGTGACGTCATGGCTCGCCTCACCCACCACTGCCCCGGCTTAGAAGTCTTGATCCTCACACCGGTTGGACTCGTGCCATATTCACTTGAAGATCTCAATCCATTTGCCCACATCGACGGTCCAGAATGGCTCTGGCGCCGGCGACCGAACTTGCCATGGATTCGCCGTGAACTCGACCGACTTTCCCTCGGTGAACGCAAAATTGTCACTGTGGACATGTTTGGTGACGGCATTCAGGCTCGATGCATGACCGCCCTGTTTGAAGCAGGCGTCGTTGATGGCGTGGATGATACATCTGCAAGTGCTGTCCCGCTTGACCGCGATGGAAGGGAACGTGCGAAGTCAATCGTGTACAGGCGACTCGTATCGGACAAACTAACGGTGCTTCTCAACGTCGATTTCGCCGAAGCAAGAACATTGCTCGAAGATGCAACGTTTGTAGTCAACAGGCAAGGCAGGGTCAAGAACGCCAATACAAAGGAGGGCGCACACATCGCAAGCCCTCGACTTGGTGACGGTGGTCTTTCACTCACGGATGATGGAGCAAAAGCCCTTCATCAACTCCGTAAGATCGCTCCTCCATCAACGCTTGACCCCACATTCAACCTCGGGCCAAGGGGCGCAGGTCCTGCTTGTCTCGTCGTC
>CM001443.1:1506528-1537864 GCA_000246735.1 uncultured Candidatus Poseidoniales archaeon
ACCCCAAGTCGTCGTCGACGATGATGCGGAACCATTTGTTCGGCAAGGCCGAAACGTGTTCCATGGCTTTGTATTAGCAGTGGATCCTTGGATTCAGCCCTCTCAGACATGCCTCATCGTCAACAAGAAGGGCGACCTCCTTGGCCATGGACTCGCAAACGGAACAGCCGACGAATTCTGCGGATTCAAAAAAGGAATAGCCGTAAAAACTCGCGGTGGAATTTCCCAATAAGCACCCTCAGCAACCCACAAGACGGGGGAGGATTCAAGGTCCTTCGCTGACCACAAAACAGCAAAGGAGGGCTGTGCGTGGTTGACGAACTCATAATCAAAACCACAGATTTGACAAAATCCTACGGCCCACATGTGGCTTTGGATAAGTTGAACTTGGCTGTAAAAAAGGGCGCTACAGGCCTCCTTGGCCCAAACGGCGCCGGCAAATCCACTTTTCTAAAGACGATTTTAGGATTGATTCAAGCCACGGAAGGTGAAGGTACTGTCCTCGGACATGACATCCGAACCGAGGGTGATGCGATTCGCGCCCGAATTGGATACATGCCTGAGTACGACGCACTGAACCCTGACATGGATGCCATTCACCAAGTCCGTTACTCAGGAGAATTGCTTGGCATGAACCCGACAGTGGCTCTTGCCCGGGCTCACGAATCGTTGCAATACGTCGGAATTGGTGAACAGCGCTACAGGAACATCGGGAGTTTTTCAACTGGAATGAAGCAAGCCACAAAGTTAGCTTGTGCCCTGATTCATGACCCCGAACTCATCATTGCGGACGAGCCCTCAAACGGACTGGATGCAACGGCACGAGAATACATGATTCAAACGTTGACAACAACGGTCCGAGCTGGCAATCGCTCTGTATTGATGGCATCTCACCTCATGGATGATGTTGAACGGGTGTGCGAGAACATCGTGTTGTTGCACAAAGGGAAACTCGCAGCCCAAGGTGCAATTGCCGATTTGAAAGCCATCGACCGAGAAATCGAAATCCACGTATGGGGCGGCGCCACAAAACTTGCTCAAGCCATGGAAGCTGACGGATTGAAGGTTCGAAGGGAAGGTCGTGTGATGCGAATTGCACACGACGGCGAGGACACAACAACCCGAATCCTAACCTGCGCTGCCCAAACAGGAGCGCAAGTACGACGCATGCACGAGTATGAAGCCTCACTGGAAGATCTCTTTTTGGTGATCATGGAAAACCTTGGTTATGAAGTCAAAACAAGCGAAGACCTTCTCGCATCCCCTGCGCTTGCTCGCAAGGTCGATGCTCCGGCCCACATGGGAGGTGGAGGCGCTTGACCGAGGAAGAAATTCCACAAGACAGCCACATTGAATTTGGTGCTGAGGCACCTGTCACTGGCCAAGGGAGGATGGAGGCAGCATGGGGCTCAAGCGAGGGCGATGAGGATTTGACCGCAACTCAAGTCGCAGAACCAGTGACAACGGGTCACGTCTTTGAGCAAGTCTACAAACCATGGAAAGGGACCTTGAATCCTCGTTGGATGAGAAATTGGGCGATCCTTCGCCACCATCTTCTAGGGATTTTCAAGAAAGGTCATCGGCCATGGGGCATGCCAACACGGCTCTTCATTCTCATCGTATTTATCGCCTCACTCAGCGATGCCGCACTCACGCTTTTGTCAGGCCTTATTGGCGATGGAAGCCTTCACCAATTGTGGGGCATAAGCCGTGACAACCTCTACGGCCACGTCCTGGGATTTTTCCCGCGAAACGTGCTCTACTATCCGATTGTGGCAGCCCTATTGGTTGGCAGCGTCATCTCTGAAGACCGACAACATGGGACTTCTGCATTGTACTTCTCACGGCCCATCACACGCTTCGATTATGTCGGTATGAAATTCGTTTCCGTCGCGATCATCCAATCGTTCGTCGTCCTGCTCACGCTTACATTGTATTACTTCGCAGAGATTATTGCACTCGGAAGGGGTTGGGCGTGGATTATGGACACCTTCCCATTGTTCCTAGCAGCCTTCCTCTCAGGCATGGTACTCATCTTCACATACACAAGCATTGGACTCGCACTTTCAAGCGTCTCGAAGGGTAAATTCTTCCCGGGAATTGGCTTGTTGTCAATCGTACTCGGTACGAAAGTATTAGCCATTTTAGTCTCAACTTTGTTCGATCGGGAAATTCTCTACCTGCTTTCGCCCTATGATTGCATGGCCCACGTCGGCCAAACCATCATCGGGACACAACCGACCTACGACCAGTACTCATGGACGTGGTCCCTCGCCTCCCTTGTGGCAATGAACGGCATCGCTCTTTACACACTCAGTGCACGGGTATCTTCGATGGAGGTGACCCGAGAATGATGCCTGATTTTGACCAAGAGGGGAAGGGCCAGACGCAGGCATGGCAACCAGACCTTTCGGCTCCAGCCGTGCTCTTAGAGGGCGTCTCCAAGTCATATGGGCGGATTTTCGCACTCTCAAACATCACAATGGCGCTCAATGGTGGTGTCACTGGCGTGCTCGGAATGAACGGTGCTGGAAAGTCGACAATGTTCAAACTCTTGATGGGCAAACTCAAACCAAGCCAAGGAAAGGTTCGCTTGTTCGGCACTGACCCTTGGAAGAACCCTGCACCATACGCAAGAGTCGGCTTCGTACCTGAGCATGAAAAGATGTATGACTGGATGACCGCCCACCAATTTGTATCCACTTTTGCCCGACTGAATGGATTGACACGAGCAGAAGCGATGCTTGAGGCTGACCGTGTGTTGAACTTCGTGGGACTCGCTGATGTCGCCCACAAGAAGATTGGCCAGTACTCGAAAGGCATGAGGCAACGAGCCAAAATCGCTCACGCCTTGGTCAACGACCCCGAACTGATTATTCTTGACGAACCATTGCAAGGCTGCGACCCACTCGCTCGAACGAGTATCATGAACGTGATTCGTGAATTGGGACGTATGGGCAGAACCGTCATTGTAAGCAGCCACATCTTACAGGAAATCGAGCGCATCACTGAACAAATTGTCATTTTGCATAATGGCCGTTTGCTTGCGCTAGGAAACCTGCACGCCATTCGAGAAAAACTCGATCAAATCCCTCACAGAATCACAATTGAAGCGGACGATGCGAAGGCGCTGGCAAAGGATGTCATCGACATGGATGAAGTGTACGGCATCTCGTTCCCAGACAACAAAAACCTCTCGATTCAAACGCACAACCTTGGAGCAATCCATGCACAGTTACCTGCGGCAATTGTCAACAATGGGCACCGAATCCACACCATCGATAACCCCGATGACGATCTTGCCTCCATTCTTGGCTACCTTACATCAGGCGGTGGATTATGATGGAAGCAAAACCAAACACCATCTACCGTGCTTTGGACAGAAAGGCGGCAGCGATTACGGAATTCACAATGCGCCAATACAGAACCAAGGCATCCACATGGGTGGTTCTCGGCGTAGGATTGGTTGCAATCTCTTTGGTGATGTTGATTTACGTCGACGTCATGTCAACGGGTTTCGAATCCATCGATAACGATGGCGACAGTGAGGACCCTGATGGAGACGGTTACCCTACTGGCCAAGAGAACAAGTACGGTACAGACCCGTACATGGCCGATTCTAATCCGGGCCTCTTGACACCATCCGTCGAACCTGAACCCGCATCAAATTACATCGATGAGGATGGTTTTGACATTAGCATCAGCGGCACCGCACTGACGCAATCTACCGGATACGACGATGACGGTGATTGCAGGGAATCAGACCGAACAAATTCACAACAGGACACCAACAACAATGGCATCGTTTGTGACGTTGAACTCAGGTACGATCGGTACCAAGGCGAATGGGAGGTGTACGCAGATCGATACGTTGACGAGGACCCAGATGATGCTGCCTACGCAGCAGAAGCGACGCACATGGCGTTCGTCCTTGGCATTGGAAAAATGGGCTTCGTATTGTTACTTGGAATGTTTTTACCGCTCTTTCTCGCAACGGGATTGATTCGTGAGGAAATGAATGACGGTACAATGCACTTCATGCTTGCAAAACCAATTGCTCGGACCGAAGTCTTCCTCTATCGAATCTTGGGCTACCTTGGCATTGTCTGGCCATACTTCATCGCTATTGGCCTCTTATTCGCCTTAATTTCAGGATTTGTTGGCCCGAGTGACAGCTTTTTCCGGTTCCAAGACCTCGGCGTATGGCTGGCAATTATTTTCGCTACAATGATGGCTTCGTTTGTCTATGGCATGCTGTTTTGTGCCCTTGGAACCATGTGGAGGTTTGGTATTGTATTGGCGATTCCGTTCGCAGCGTGGGAACTGGGTATGTGCATTGTATCGATGGGCGCACCTGAGGCCGCCATTCTTCGATTTTCAGTGATTGGTTGGGCATTAATGATTGTCGATGCTGCAGCGGTCATTGTGTGGCCCAACATGGAACTCTTCATTTTACAGGGTCGAACGATGGATGACTTTGGCCTCATCTGGACGACGAGCAATGCGTTGAACTTCTTTTATTCAAAGCCGGGTGTCGGCGGATCAGGCTTGGTTTCAGCTGTGTTCGCAACAGTGGTTCTTCTTGTTCAGGGCGCCGTATTTTGGTTCATCGGCGGTGCCATCTTCAAAGGGAAGGAAATCGAATGAATGGAGATATGCCCGCCTTTGCAGGCGACCTATCAACCATGTGGAGGTTGCAGAACCGTCCGCCATTGCATCACCTCACATGGGATTGGTGGTGGTGGTTGGTTATGCTCGATGACCCGAATGGAAAACCAAGCGGGCGACAATTGATGGTTCTCTGGTCCACAAAAGACAATCCATTGGTCGAAGTCAATGGGGTACCATGGACACCTCAAGGCCGTCCAGGATTTGACGAACATGATGGCATGGCGCTTGATGGAATGGTCTGCGCTTGGTGGTTCGACGGCACGCAGATGCATGAGCCAGTCATCCAACGAATTTGCAGAATCGTGGCCATGCCCGACACACATCCAAAATGGCCCTCTGACCAAAACGAGGTAGGCAAAGGAGGTGGTGCAGTGGTCCCATTGTTGGAAGAAGACATGAGCATGGGCCTGAAAAGTGATTTGAGCGAATTTTGGCTTAACCTATCCACCGATGAAGAGGCTGCTCACCCAATGGTCCCAAAGGAAATGCGATTGAAACTTACGCCTTGGAACAGTGCGATGTCAACAGCAAGAGAAGCCACGGCAACATATGCTGCCAACATGGGCTATGATATCTTGCGTCTGCACGGCACCAAGGCCTCGGGGACATTCGATGGGGAAGACGTCAATGGGACGGCCTACTTCCAAAAAGTCAGTGTCCAAGCACCTTCAGTTCCATGGTATTGGGGCGTACTTCACCTCGACGATGGCTCTTACATTGATTGGTTCCTACCACACCTTTCGTTTACGGTCACAGCGAGGGACAACCGTCCGTGGAAACGAAGAGATTTCGGCCATATCGGGTTATCACAAGGCGGACTTTTCCATGACGGAAAGCACCGACGCAGTGAGAAATTCACACATGTCACCGTCGAAAAGGTGGGTTCTGACCGAAGCGAAGGCAAACACGGTCACTCACCCGGCGCCCCACTCCCGAAATTCAACATCAAAATGTGGAACGGGCGAACGGTCATCGAACTGACTGTCCAAGCCATCGAAAGGGCGCATTGGACGTTTAACCAACCAACGAGAGGGGGGCTAACCTCGCATCTCACATACAACGAATACCCACTCCAACTCGACAAGCTAAGGATCATCGATGAGCACGGAATTCGAAAGGAAACGGATTACGAGTGGGCTCGTGGAAATGCTGAACATTCGTGGGGCCTGCTCCACTGAATGAAGCACCAATGTGACATCGTTTTTTTAGAGTCAACCCGATGCATGGAGGCAAGGTCTTATTTGGTTTGCCCGGCCACCAAGAGATTGGAGCAATTGCTATGAGCGAGGAAACCCCCACTGCTGACACCGAAACCGAAGCGGCTGCTTTGGCTGAAACAAAAGCCAATGAGGCAGCAAAAACTGCTGCCGATCAGGCCAAATTGGGCAAGAAATTCCGCATTATTGCGGGAGAAGAAATCCTCCTCACCAAGCGCCCAAGCACCTTTGCATTCCTCAACCTTTACGCTCTCGGGCTCCTCGTTTTGGCCATTCACGTCATGTTTGAAATCGAGCCTGGAACTGACAGCGAAAACGTTCTCCTCGATCTGCTGGCAACGGCATTGTTCACAAGCGGCTCGTTTGGCTTAACCGCTGTTATGCTCTTCGTCACATGGATGAACCGACTGATGAATGTTTCAACCTCTGGCCGCTGGGTGACCCTCGGCTTACTCATCGTGTCACTGGCACCCTCAATCGCATTGGTTGATGATGTCCTGCTGTTCATCACCAATTTGTTCATGGATGAAGGCATTGGTGGAATTATCCCCGATTACCAGCCGCTCTTGTTCGGTAGTGTCTTCGTGGCCATTTACACCGCCCTTGTGTTCTATTTCCAACGAAGTTTTCACTACGCCATCACCAGCGATGCAATCATCTTTGAGCACAGTTTTTTACTCTCTCGTTCGCACCGACGCATCCTCTTCGATCGCATCTCAGAAGTCGTTGTCCAACGCTCACCGATGGGCACACTCCTCGGTTTTGCCACGGTCACTGTCCTCACTGATTCGGGCGTAGGCATTGTTGAAGAATCGAATGTTCCTGTCGTACAACACACGATTCCTGGCACCAAAGAAAACGAAAACGACAACGCTGCTGAAAAGGCTGGCAAAGGACTGATTCGAACCTTAGTGGGCATCATGACCTACCAGCGAACCATCCGTACCGTTCGACCCGACCCTAAGCATTGCATGTACAACATCCGTAAGTGGGAGAAGGCAAAGGGCCTGCTCAATGAAATGCACAAGAAAAACAGTCAATCTCACCTTTTGAGCGATTTGAAAGACACCATTGTAGCAGCTGCTTCAGAGGATTGAAATTCGAACCGGTCGAACGACTGATTGAAAAGACCGAACACACCGGCAAACATTAGGCGATGAACATGAGCAATGACGAACTTCTCCAAGAACCGATTGAAATGCTGCGCAACGGCGACCTTGATGGCGCAATTGCCGACCTTGATGCAAAGATGGGCCAGCACAAGAAAAACGCCCAAGTTCACCACATGTATGCTGAGTTTGCGAACATGAAGAACATGGAAGCACAAGACGATGTGATTCCTGGTGGAAAGATCATGATGGCGTACAAGAAAGCCATGCAACTTGATGAAGAGAATGAGGAATACATTGCTGACTTTGCCACATTCGCGCTCGAATGCCGCCGAATTCCCGTCGCTGTCAAGGAATTCCAACGCTATGCTAAGAAGCTCGAACTCAATGACATCCCAACCGACGAAGTGCTCTTCAATGCAAGCAGGAACATCGTCGATGCTATCGAAGTCATGGACCCTTCAAAGAAGAACCCAATGGTCCAACCTTGGCTGAAGCAAGCCTTGATGTGGGCTGTTGGTGGATTGGGCTACTCCCCAGAAGAAGCCATTGAGATGCTCTCATCCGACGAGTGAGGTGTTCGCATGACGGACGGCTCCACCGTTCGTTTGGCGTTCCGCATTGGATACTTGGGCGATGCCTACCACGGTAGCCAAATTCAACCCGACGTCTCAACCGTTCAGGGTGAACTCATACGGGTCTTTCGCAGTTTGAAATGGCTCGATCCTAAAGACGAGCGGCACAACCTTGTGCTCTCGAGTCGCACTGACATTAACGTTCATGTCAGAGTCAACGGCGGTGTTGTTCGCATCGACAAAGAACTCTGGACAGCATTGACACCTCGAAAGATGGTTCGCGCACTTGATGATCGCCTACCACAGGATATCGCGTTCCTTGATGTCAAAGAAGTGGATGAAGATTGGAACCCCAGAATGGCCGAGTACCGAGTGTACCGTTACCGTCTCGAATGCATTGAGTTTTGGCAAGACCCAGGCGAAGTGTTCAATGAATGGCTCTCCATGTTTGTTGGAACCTATGATGCAAGGAACTTTGCCCGCCTCGAGGAAGGGAAAAACCCAATCCGAACCATCCTCTCATGCGAGCCATGGCGTGTCGATGGTCGAGTTGTTGGATTCGAAATTGTTGGTGAAGCGTTTCTGTGGAACCAAGTTCGTCGCACGGCAATGGCGTTGCACCGAATGTGCATTGGTGAAATAAGCCCCAAAGCTGTGCGTGAAGCGCTTGACCATCCCGAAAAGGAGGCAGATTTCGGCGTAGCCCCACCCGATTGGTTGATGCTATGGGGTGTCCATTGGAATCAACTCCCCCTCGATTCTACAGTTGTCGACATTCAGGGGTTCTCCGCCCCACCGGTTGGACCCACAGTCGAGCGGACCATGCGAAAGCGATGGAGGCAGGCTGCGAAGCACGAACTGAAGAGCCTGCTTCACAACGAATGGGCGCGGTTGGGCGAATTGCCCATCGTCAAGCACCGATAAACATCAATCCAACTCGACGCAAACGATTGCTCCGTCTTCGAGGTTGAACCGTTCACGAAGGCACGCACCGGCGATGATTTCAACGACATCGATGTGACGCGTCAAATCTGGAATGAGAAGGGCGCAAGGAATGCTCCCCTCATCGGTTTTGAATTCTGCTTTGTATGCGGTAGCACCCCCAAAGGAAACGCCATCACGGAGGAAACCACGAATGCGGTTGGCTTCAAAATCACTGACATCGATGCTTTTGGCTGCAAGGCGATCTTCATCTGATGCGTCGAGGGTGTCGATGCCTGATTTCTTTCGAAGCGCGATGTAGGAAATCAAATCAGAACCTGAGACCGTCACGTTGAGTGTCCCCGGCCAAGCAGTTTTTCCAAGCAACGCACGGAACTGCTCTTGGTAGTGAGGTTGAGCCATGAAGACATGAGCTCGACCGAGCCCGCTGCTCACCGTTCCGGTCAACTCCATGATGCGGCGACGAACGCCTCCCTTTTGAGGTGCATGGTCGCACAGGAAGTCTCAGCACCGTCAACCCAAAGGAACATCAAGCACGGCGCTTTCAGCAAATTGGAGACGATGCTATGCCCGGCGATATGTCATGGATGAAAGACCGATACGATGACCTCGCAGAAAAATCCCTTCTCTGGGAACCTCCGACCCTCGAAAGTCCAAACCAACCACGCTGCCACATGGATGGAAAGCCAACGATCATGCTTTCAGCCAACAATTACCTCAACCTCACCACCCATCCAAAAGTCAAGCAAGCAATGCTCGATGCAACTGAAAAATACGGGGCTGGAAGCGGGAGCGTGCGGGCCATTGCAGGCACAATGGACATTCACCTTGAGGCCGAAAGGAAAGTGGCTGAATTCAAGGGTGTTGAAGCCTCGTTGATTTATTCCGCTGGATACACTGTAAATGTGGGTCTCATTCCCACCCTCGTCACTGGACCACAAGATGTCATCATCAGTGATGAATTGAATCACGGATCAATCATTGATGGCGTTCGGCTCACAAAAGCGAGCCGGGGCGTCTATGCCCACAACGACATGGGTGAACTGGAAGCAGTGCTGAAGGCTCATGAAGGGGCACAACGAAAACTCATCATCACTGACGGCGTGTTTTCGATGGACGGCGACATTGCCCCCCTCGATGAGGTGACGGCTCTCGCAGAAGAGTACGGAGCCATGGTGTACGTCGACGATTGCCACGGCGAAGGAGTGCTTGGTGAGAAAGGCGCTGGAATTGTGGCTCAATTCAACCTTCAAGGGAAGGTCGACTTTGAGACCGGATCGTTCTCCAAAGCCCTCGGTGTCCAAGGCGGAATTCTTGCGGGTACGGAAATGACTCGAAACCATGCACTCAATCACTCTCGATCTTGGTTGCTCTCCGGATCACAACCACCGGGTGTCGCTGCTGCCCAGAAAGCCGCTGTGGAAGTCCTCATGGAAGAACCAGAACACCATGCTAAACTCTGGGAAAACACGAATTATTTCCGAAAGGAGTTACAATCCCTCGGTTTTGACACCGGCGCCTCAGTAACGCCAATCATCCCAGTTATGTGTGGCGACTCAAGCGTGGCGAAGGCCATGACTCGAGCCCTCGGTGAAGAAGGCGTGATGGCAGGAGCCATTGTGTTCCCGATGGTTGCACGAGACAAGGCACGAATTCGTACGCAAATGTCCGCTGGGCTCTCAAGGGATGACCTTGATGAAGTGCTGCGACTCTTCGAAAAAGTTGGTCCTACACTCGATCTAATCTGAGGTGAACGAATGGAAAGGAAGACGCTCAACGAACAGGAACTACGTGAGCTTCACGAACGCATTCAATCAATTCCGATTGTCGATACACTCAAAATGGAAATTGTAAAGCTGGAAAAGGGACTATGTGAAGCAACAGTTCCACGCCACCAGCGATGGGATGGAATCTTCGAAACATTCCACGGCGGCATGCTTGGAACAATTGCTGATACTGTGACCTGTTGGTCGATTTTAACCGAAATAGGCGCAGATGCAAATGTTGCAACAACCGATTTCAACATCCGCTTTTTGCGACCCTGCCACACGGACGTGGTGTGCAAAGCTCATGTGATTCGAATTGGTAAAACAATGTGCTTGGCCCACGCAGACCTCTACGACACAAATGGTAAGTTAGTAGCAGTGAGCCAAGTCAATTACATCAGATTGCAGAGTTGAGCGATGAGGTGTTGTAACACCTCGATTGAGCAAGTCACTCTTCAGCGTACTCTTCGACGACCGAGAGAAGATCATGGTCGTCACCCGCAAGAGCGACGGCGTCTTCGTTTGGTTCTGTTTGTTTCGATTCCATCCCCATGAACGGATCGCGTCCATCTTCAAGCATGCAGAGCAATCGCCAGCGAGGTGCCCATGACAAGTGAACATACATTGGCCCGGGTAACAACAACAGCAACCACACCAGCGCCGTTGGAACATTCACCATGTCCGTTCGCCCAAGGGTCAGCAATGCCATCCCCAAAAACGGCATAGGATAGAGGAACACCCGTGGTGGCGACATTGGGAATCGTTTCGACCAGCGGACGAGAAGAAGGGACGCAAAGCCCATGATCAGACACGCAACCATCAGGATCGACATATGGAAAACCCAGTTTGCCAACCAACCGTTGGTGTCTTCACCTGCAAAGCGGTATGGCAAAAGAAGCGTCAGTGAGACAAGAAACCCGTAGAAAGCACCTATGTTAGCGGGGTGAGATAACCAAAGTGGAAGCGTCGTGAATCGGCGAGAGAGGGAGGTCCCAAGCAACGTCTCTTGCTCCGCAGGCCCCAAACTTTCGAGCGTTTGTCCCCAACGCGTCGGTGCCGTCACAGTGCTTGGTCTGAGCGAACGGTTTTGAAGATGGGGGGTCGTTTTTTCCAAGAAAACGGTTTATTCGCCCCGTAATTTACTCATCAAGCCATCTGGTTCGATCTCAATTTCGGTCTGTTCTTCCATCCAAGAACGATCAAGAAGGCCGGTTTCTTTTGTTTCACGGGACCTCGCGTCTTCAATGGTATCTTCAGATCCGTTGACAGCATCTCTCAATGCAATTGCTTGATTCACGACCACAATTTGTTTCTTGATGCCTCGGTGATTCATTGGCAACTCGCTAAAATGACCAATGAGGGTGTAGTCGTCGTTGTCTCGAACGAGGTTTGTACCTCCGAGTAAATCATCTTCTGCCAGTCTGACACGGCCTTCGCCGATATCGATCCACTCGCCATCTGAAAGACGAATCATCACTGATGATTTCCCGATTGGATCTTCATCCATAAACGGGTGATTCATGTCAACAGCAAGTGGAACATTCAACATAGCGGATCTCGAGTGAAGTTGAGAGATGGCGAACGGTAGGATTGCCACGAGGAGCAATGCTGGAATCAATGTATCAAATGCATTCCAGACTGTAAAAGCAACAAGAAGTACAATGGCTGTGGCACCAGCTGAGGCCACGAAAAAGCGAGTTTTGAATGGCTTTGCTAAATCCAATTCGTTGAACCGTCGCATGCCAGCAGGGAGGGTGTTGGTATGTTCCTGCATGAAGAGACCTCCACGCCGTCAATCTTGAACTTCACGGCTGCTGCACCGTTCGAGAGTGTATGCCTGCGCATCTAACGACCAAACGCCCGCATCGAGTCCAAATGTATTCATTGAATCGAGGTGCTTGGAAACATCAATGTTCCAAACACAGCCCCAACCGGCTAATTTCGCGTTAATTTTGACGGTGAGGTTCTTCACGCCCCGCTCCTTTTTCCGCTCATGATTGAGAAGCAATGCTGCGGTTTGAATCATACCTTGGACAAACAAAATCTCAGATGAGGGTGCCCCACGTCGTTTGTGTGCATTCCACAAATCTTCCCAATCTTCGTGAGCATGCCAGTAGCGCCCTTGGTCAAAATCCTCCAAGCCAGCATTCCACAGGGCCAACTCGTCTTCTATGAGCAAAGGGATGCCGGAGTTGCCGAATGCCTCGCCCATGTCGGCCCGAGGGGTTCATGCTTCAAACCGCTATCGCAGAAGAAAATCATGCGGACCCTTCAAGAACACTTCAGCCGGCTTACACCCCGTAGGGGTGTGAGAAATGGTCGAATTACCGCAGGGCGATGTCACGGAAATCCGTCGTGGCGATCGTGAGGCGCTTCGGCTTCTTTCTGCAGATATTGCCAAGTTGGCAACGACTGGTTTCATCCGTACAGAACGAAAGCCAAAGGAGAAGATGCCACGAATTGGACACATCCTGTTCATCGAAGGCCACCCTGTTCTGGCCATCCATGAGGCTGAAGCAATCGTGTTCGGACTGGAAGCATTGCTCGAAATTGAAGATGATGCAGCCCCCCTTGATGCACTTATTGCAATCCATGAACTCCCTGCGGCAGATGCACAACGGATTTGTCACCTTCACCCGAACGCCTACCTCAACCTCGAAGCAACTGAGCGTAAAGAGAGCAAAGACGAACGATGGTGGTCGGATGTCAAACTCAAACCAGGAAGTTGGCGCCGTGAAGAACGTCTTCCTGAACTCGAAGTCAGCGTGGAAGCACCGGAGGCAGTTCGCCAAAAAAGCAGGGCCTACATGCAACGGTACGAGGGAATGGAACGGATGATTCACCCCGGCGATGCCTTGTTGCTCGATGCGCAAGACCCAACCTCAATGTTCACGCTTGCCGGACACCTCGCAAATCATGGACGCCCCATACTCGTGATTTCTCGTCATGATATTGATGCGCTGAGTGTAGAGCATAACCTCCCCGCTGCAGCATGCCATTGGCTGAGCAACGGGACTCACCCTCGTGCCCTCAACCCCACCATCGAATCTGTAAGGGTTGCCATTGATGCATTCCTATGGGAAAACATGCGAGCTGTGGTCCTCATTGAGGGTGTGGAATACTTGGCAGGAATGAACGGTGATGACCGAACCATCGACTTCATTCGAGATGTCGTCGACGGTGTTCGAATGGATGACCACGTGGTGTTGATCGCTACTGACTTGAACACATTCGAGTTGGAACCTCGGCATCGTCTCACGCGATGCCTCACCCCCATCTTGGCCCATGAAATCGATCATTGGCTCACAGAACCTGATCTCATTCTCGACCATCCGTTGTGCGCACCACCAACGGAAGAAGAGCGGCAATGGATCGAACAACAACTCCAGCGAGCGGTGGAGCATTCACCCGACGCGAACCCGCCCTCCGGAACATCGCTGATTGGTGGACGGGAACCAACCACACAAGCCGATCGAATTCATGCCACACAAGCCTTGAGTTCTCAAATGGAATCTTGGGTTGAAGAACAACAACCACGCATCGAGGAAAGTGAGATAAAACCTGTGCACGACATCGAACATCAGACACTTGAGCAGGGCCCGGTAACTCCACCACACAAGCCAACTGTATCTCATGTGAAAGAGACCCCGTCACCAGTTGAAGTTGTTCAAGTGATAGATGATCAGCCTACGACACGAGTTCAGGTGGAGCCAAGTGATGTGCAAAAGAAAGGGCCACGGCCAGCACAACGCCTTCGCCGGCGTAAAAAACAATCAACAGCGCAACGAAGCGTGCCGAATCATGTCGCCCGAGTTGCAGCAGCAGCCGACGCACCAGAGCGACAATCGCACTTCCCCACAGTTCCTTCGGGACGAAAACCTGTTGCAATTTCCGCTTCATTAGAAGCAATCCAACAACGACAAGAAAAGGCCGTTGAGAAACTGCTCAAGCCTTCGTCTTCATCCATGCGACCCCTCGGCCAAGCTGCCAAGCAACGATCGGCAAAGAGCCATCATGAATTACCCCCCGTTGGCGCAGGACCACGGCCAATCGCAGCCGTCAATGATCGCCTCCCTCACAAGGCACCTGATGCGCTCTCACCATTGCTAGCAAGACCCGGTATTGATGCTGAGGCCCAACCTAAACACCTCCCAAGAGAGATTGCTTCCAAAGACCAAAGTCCTCCAACCATTGAAGACCAAATGAGCGTATGGGAACTCGAAGACCTCGAGCGACTTCGCAGCGAAAAAGAGGGGCTCCAATGACGTCGAGACGGGAGCATTTGGACTTGGCCATTGCGAGGGCCAAACAGCGTCTTGCCGAGACCGGGGCTGCACCCACACTACCAAAGGAAGAGCAGGAAACGATTGCCAAAGGCATTGCCCCGAAATCTCGTTTGAATCAATTGCTTGGGAAGCGTTCTGTGCCAGCACCAAAACAGGGAACGTTGCTCCAACGGTTCGGGGTGGTCGAACGCCCGACGTACCATTTGGTAGCCGATGCTGTTCTCGGAAAGGAAAGTAGAACACATCAACCCACGCTGAACCTATCCACCGATGATGAATCATTAGCGAGCATTGTATCCAGTCGATTGCGTAACTTGCGAGAACGCACTGGTGCATCGATTGAAGAAGAATTGGTAGGCGAACATTCAGAGGATTTCTTCGTTGGATTGGAACAGGATGGCCGCCCCGTTTGGGAAAGCGTGCTTGATCGCCAACGTGGACGGACCATCCACGAATTGCCAAAACACCTCGCACAGCCAGAGGAATCTTCGCCATTTCACCACAGCACCGCCGCACCGCTGAACGCCCCTTGGCCGCCTCGCCTCAGCCCTGAATCGAGAATGAGTTTCAAACAGTGGTTCACCACTGAAGAAAACCTGCGGGCAACACAAGCCGCAGAGGCCGTGGTCGATTCACCCGGTCTTGCGCTTAACCCACTCTTGTTGGTCGGCCCGAATGAAAGCGGTCGCTCACACCTGGTTCATGCAATGGCGCAAGGAATCATTCGAAGGCAAGAAGGAGAAGTCTACTTGCTAAACGCAGCAGATCTGAACCCGCTGGAACAGCTCCCTCCGGGATGGCAGGAAGCCTTGGCACATGCGAGGTTCCTTGCCATTGACGATGCACACCTCATCGCAGACCGGCCCGACGCGGCAAGCATGGTCGGAATGATGGTCGACTATGCGCTCAACATGGGCGTCCATGTGGTCCTTTCAAGCACGATTGAAGCCAACCGTTGGCCTGCTTCAAGGCTCTGGGACTTGGTGAAAAATGCGGCAAAGGTCAATCTTCAATCGCCGACATCGACCAGCCTTGTGCTCTTTGCAAGGCACCTCGCCCTAAGACGAGGTCTCATGTTGGACGATGGACAATTAGCAAGCATCGTATTGCACACTCAACCATCATGGCGTGCGACAAAAGCCAACCTCGACTTGGTTGCATTGGCCATCGAATCTGGCCAAGAGTTGCTCGATGGAGACGATGTCGCAGCGGTTCTCTCGGGGGAGCAAACACAATCATACCGTTCGAGGCCGACACTTGAGCGTGAACGCGTTTCAGACATCGCCACCCGCCTCATTGCTGAAGCAACAGATGTGATTTACAGCGACACCAAAATTGGAGGAATTGAACTTCACTCCGAACTCCCAATCATCGGTGCTGATGGATATGAGCCGCCAGAATTCGACACGGTGGCCATGGCACAGAGCGCACATTCACGGCATGAATCATACATGAAAACCGCCCTCCATGACATCGATTTAAAGCTTCCATCTGTGCTTGCACTCGACGAGCGTGACGAGCACTTGGTTGCACGGACAGGACGGATTGAAGAGCGTGATTACAGCACTGCTGCCGACATTCTTACCGATTTGGATGAATCAATCGACCAACAAATCGGAGCGTTTGAAATTGAGTTCACAGAACGAGGCATGCGCCTCGAAAGCCTCGAAAACCAAATGATGGCTTTGGCACAGCAAACTCCAGATGCATCCATCGAGGAGTTAATCAGAATTGCTGATGAATTGCGGCGCTTAGAGGAAGAACTCGTTGAAATTGATCCAGAGCGGGGTCCACTCCCTCCGTTTGAAGAAGACAGCGAGAAGAAGCGACGTACGGTTGGACGGAGAAGAAAAAAGCCTGATGTCAAGCCCGAGCAAGCACTCGACAGTTTTGTTCCAGAAGGTGAATGGGATGTCGACGCTTCGACCATTGACATGTTGGATTTGCTTGATGAAGATCCAATGCCAATGCGGACAATATCCCTGTCAACACTCACGCCAGTTGAATCATCACGATCGGGTGAAGAAGAATGAAAGCGGCGTGGTGGATGGCTGGAGTGCCATTTTCCTGTCAGCCTGATTGCGGCCGATGTTGCGATGAGCCGGGTGGAATTGTCTATCTCTCCACTCGCGACGCTGAGCGGATCGCAGCGCACCATGAATTGCCAGTCGAAGAATGGCTGGAGCGGGATTGCCGACAAACACTCGACGGGCGGTATGTGCTGAAAAGTCGAGAAAGCGATGACGTGTGCATCTTTCTTGACGGAGAAAAGAGGTGTTCCATTTACCAAGTTCGTCCGCAACAATGCGCAGCATTCCCTTGGTGGTCAGAAAATCTTGCGACGGACCGTGCATGGAACGAGGTCAAGAAAACCTGTCCTGGCGTCACAGCAGAGGACGCCATCACCGTCGAAGGCGAGACCATCCGAATCCATGTCTTTGCCGATCGTGAATCATCCAAGGGCTTTCGTTCGTGGCCCCCATGGAATCGGCAAAAGTAACGCGCTCCAACCGCAAGTAAGTATCCTCAGCCACACCTAATTGTGGTGCACTGCAACACCATGCAACCGCCTTTATACGATGAGCCTTGGTGGGTGGACACGGTGAGCGAAGTATGAGCGATAAAGAGGTCTTGCTTGAGGTCACATCGGACCACCTAAACACCGGTCTTCGTGGCGTCCCAGTGGGCACTTGCCGAACCTCCTTTGTCACACCGACCGAAGGCGTACACTACTGTGGATATCCCATCGCTGAACTGGCAGCCTTTGCCCCCGAGGACATCATTTACTTGCTCTTCAACAAGGAACTTCCAACCCCTGAACAATCGAAACAAATTCGTTCAGAACTCGCCGCCCGAGCCACCATACCTGGCGATGTGGAATCTGTGCTCAAGACCCTACCACGCGATGGCCACCCAATGGATTGGCTCAGCGTTGGCATTCACACCCTCGGGATGCTTGAAACAACCAACGATTGGCGAGCAGACGCCATGAACCTCATCGCTCGAATGCCCCGCTTGATGGGGCTCATTTTCCGAATTCGTGATGGCCGTGCCGAGGAAATCCCTGCGGACGACCCTCAGGCCTCGCTCGTCGACCGGTTTGTCAACGCTCTCGACCTCAAAGGCGTGGACAAGGAAAAAATGACCCGAGTCGTTTCGACCTACCTCGTTCTGCACATGGATCACGGCGGCGGCAACCTCTCAACCTTCTCCGGCAAAGCGATTGCATCGGGTCACGCCACACTGTACTCGTCCATGGCTGGGGCCATGAACGCCCTCTCTGGACCACTGCACGGTCGAGCCAATCAATCATGCTTGGAATTCGTACTCCGAGTTGGAACAAGCGATCCGGCTGAAGTGGAACGATTTGTCCGGGCCGAACTTGATGCCAAGCGACCAGTGTTCGGCTTTGGCCACGCAGTGTTGCGAACCGAAGACCCACGAGCGACGGTTCAGTTTGCACTAGGAGAGGAAATCTGTCCTGAAGACGAGAACTTCAAGATCATCACTGCCCTTCGGGAAGTCGCACCTCGTGTCCTTGGGGAAAATCCAAAAATCAGCAACCCAAACGCCAACGTCGATATCGCAAGTGGAGCACTTCTCCACCACATTGGTCTCACAGACCCTACCTACTACACCACCTTCTTTGGATGGGCAAGGGTCGCTGGCATTGGTGCACAAATTGTCGATGAGCGCAGTGTGATGCGGGATGGAAAGGGTACACCAATTTATCGTCCTAAGTACATCGCTGAAGAACAAAGTCTACGTCACATCGAGTGATGGTTTTGCAACACTGGTCTTGGCGTTTTGCCTGAGCCACGGTGTCCAATTAAACGTACAGCCTGCCAAGGTGGACTCGATCCCTCAGCATGGCCATCTGGAAGACCAATGGAAGATGGAAGGTCTTGCCATTGCCATCGCTTCGACCACATCGCCATTAGCGATGCTCGACTGGATGCGTCACATTCCATCCACGGGACGACGTTCGCATTGAGTTCTTTGAGGATATCAAGATGGTTCTCCTTTGTCGCATTCTCAAGCGTTGTTCGTTGCTCTTCATCAAGCGGGAGTGTTGCAGGGCGAGTCCATCGTGCGTGACCCGATGGCAACCATGTGAGGTTTGGATCTGCATGATCCGTGAGACCTGTGAGGCCAGCCGCTTGAAGTCGGTGTTCAATATCGGGTTTGGTCGGCCAAACATAGACAGGAAATCCTCCTTGTGCGGCTTGGAGGTTGAGAGCACTTTTTCCGCTTAATCCGACTTTTTTCCCTAATGGCAATTTATTGATGGGCGGAACGAAGTATTCGATTGCAGCGGGAATCATCGATGCGCCAGAAGTGCGATGATGGTTCACAAGGCGTGAAAACGAATGTGTGAGAAAGTGAGGAAGGGCCCTTAATCGCTTGCTTTGGCGGGTTCCGAAAGGTGGAATGTAGGGGAGAAGTTCGGCCCAAGGGCGTTGTGTGGAGGCAGCTTCGATTGAGGATTTCATCCCTTTGTGGAAGGCATAGTACACTGTGTTTTGGTTCGGTATTTCGAATTCATTCAGGAGTGCATCAGCGGTGTTGATGAGGGTTGTGATGTGTTTTTTGTGTGAAGAGAAACCGAAATACCCGCCGCCTACGTCTGATTTTGGATGGGGGCGTTTTAATTCCACGCACCCCATTTTCCCATGGTCCCTCCATTGTTCACGCACCGTGGCGTCTTCAAGTAGGGACCGGAACGAACAGAATCCAAACGACTCTAATTCGTCAAGGGTGTAATGCTCAACCCAGGGTTTGGAAGAGGTAAGCATTGATTTTGGTACGGAAACATCAGCATCGTGGTGGATGATGACTTCACCGTCGGCGGTCAAACGGAGGTCAAACTCGATCCCATCGTGGAAGCCGATGGCGTGTCGGAGGCTTTCGAGGGTGTTCTCAGGTGCCTGCTCCCACATGTCCCTCACTATTGTTAGGTGCAACCCATTACCTTTGACCTCTTGCACGTTTTTTGAGCGCTTACTCAAACATGGTTCACACACTCTTGCCGTCATAATACATAAAACGAAGAGCGAGGCCCCCCAAATATGGACCCCTATGGAATCATGATGGGGCTCATCTTGGTATTGACGCCAATCATATGTTGGTTCTTCACCCTTCACGACAAGGAAATGAGAACTCCAGTCGGTAAATGGGCTGAAGTCATCCACAACCAGCGATTCTATCTCCACGCTATGGGCTACATCATCATTATTCGATGGAAAGCGATGACTGATAACCTCAATGAGCCAATCAAAATGGAGACTGGCCACTGGACCGAATGGGTCCACAGCATCGAAGGTGACTTGACACTCCACATCCAGAATTTTTTCCATAATGAGGCACTTACCTCCTTCTTGAACTTCCACTACCTGTTCATTTACCTCTTCCTCATTTACGTGACAACCGTTTACTTCGCTTACACAGGGGATCGAGACATGACCGATAAGGTCACGCTGAATTACCTTCTGATTTATGCCATTGCCGTACCGTATTACTTGTTTTTCAATGTCGAAGTCACCTCTTCATGGATTCCTGGAATGGATGCACTCCTCTACCACGAAGGATGGTACAGCGTCTTCTATGCAACTCACGATCCGTTGGATAATGCCGTACCCTCGCTGCATGTAGCAATACCATTTGGCATCATTTTGCTCAATTGGTTGCATGTCCGAGAGCAAGGGGGCACAATGAAGGAATGGAAGCATTATCGATACCACATTTTTGTGTGTGTGAACACTTTGCTGTTCATTTTCACCATTCTCTACCTCGGGATTCATTGGTTCATCGATATCCCGTTAGGCATGATTGTTGGAGGTGTTGGAGCATTGTTCATCCATCATCTTCAACCAAGGTTACGCAATGATCATGGAAGTTTCTTCAAAGGATTCACCACTCAGAAAATCCGACGCCACATCCTCGTGGAAGGGGTTGTGACATTGGCCATGGTGACCCTCATCATCATGGCGGTGAATGTACAGAGCAGCACAGTTGGCGACCGAGTGTCTTACCAATTGGGTCCTGAAGACTCGACGTTCGAAATCATTCAAAAATTTGAACCGGGTGAAACCGTCGACACGACGGTCACGAACCTTCATCAGAACATCACCCTTGAGGTGGTGGTCTTAATTGTCGAAACAGCAGTACCAGCAATGGCAGAGGGGAGCATCGATTGGGAGATCATGAAAACGCTGGGTGAGTATTACACCGTCGCACCAAATTCAACGCTCGCTTTGGAAATAGACGCACCCAAAGTGTACAGCCTCGTCGTGATGCACAACCCGAGCACCGCCGAAGAAGAGGTGGTTCAGGTCCGTGTGCTCAATGATTACCACCAAGACCTCATGTGGATGGCACTTCTCTTGTCCATGCCCTCATTGTGGATCACAGGTTTTGTGATTCATCGCCTCAGGCGTCTTAACAGACACGGGCGACGGTGGATGGATTCAACCCCCTCGCACATTTGGGAAAGTGAATAAGCACGCACATGGTGTGTGTTATGAGGGCGCGGTCCCTGCACGGAACATGACCGGAACGGATGAACTGTCCAAGACGGTCAACGAACTTCTGGAAAGTCCCGGTGGTTTATTGCTGCTGGACATCAAATCACATCTACGAAAGCGAATGAAACTGCTTGCCTTCGTTTTTGGTCTATTTTTTGTCGCTTGTTTCCCAGTCACCTCGAATGTCATATCATGGCTGATTGCGGAAGACCGCCTGCCCGCAGATGTCAACATCATCGTCATCACGCCAGTGGAATTCATCCTCTTGCAAGTGAGACTGGCTGCCTATTGTGCTGCATCCGTCGTGCTCGCCATCTTGATTGTCGAAGGTGCATGGCGAGGTGGTAAAAATCCGGCTCTCAAGATGCGGTTGGATGAACTCAAGGCGAATGCCCCAAAGCCGACAAAAGCTGCGGTTGGTACGTTCTTGGCCGTGATCGTGTTGGGTGCTGGTGGCATTGGGTATGCATGGAACCTTCTGATTCCGATGCTGCTTGAGTACTTGACCAGTGACGCACAAAATGCTGGTTTAGCGACGCAATGGCGATTGGCATCCTATGTTGGATTTGTTGCCAACCTAGCCGTCGCTTCTGCAATTGGATTCCAAGCCCCCGTAGTAACGCTTCTCGTGCTGCGATTGGAAGTGATTACGCGCAGTCAAGTTCGTCGATATCGGCGCCACATTTGGTTCACAGCATTCGTCCTTGGTGCGTTCTTGTCGCCACCCGATCCTCTGTCGCTTTTCCTCGTGGCAATGCCCGTCATCATTCTTTTCGAATTCGCCCTGATGTTCGACACAGTAACTCGAAAAACGCCTCTTAATCTTTGAGCGCCGATGGCAAATCGGCCAGTGGAAGTGGCATGTTTCCTGGCTCTTGCAAGCTCGATAGTCCATGAAAATCAGAGCCGCACGTCGATGCAAGGCCATGATGCTGAACCGCCATTAGAAGTTCGTACCGATATGGATCGGGGTGGCTCCGGTGGAAGCATTCGATTGCATCGACACCAGCATCTTTGCAAAATCCAACGAGCGTTTCCACAGGGACACCGTAATACATCGGGTGAGCGAGGGAAGTGATTCCACCGGATGCATGCACTGCTTTGACCGCATCTTGGATGGAGGGTTTGTTACGAACAATGGCCAGGGGGCGACCATCGCCCAACCAAAGGTCAAATGCTTCTTGTTTGGTCTCCACATGCCCTTGCGCAATCAGTTCTGCAGCCAAATGTGGACGCCCGACCGAACCATCAGCTCTTGCCATGACTGCATCGAGGTCAATTGCCAGTCCATGCTCGTTGGCAAGCGCCACCATGCGTTCCATACGTGGCCCCCGGCTCTCACCAAGAGGCTCGAGCCATGTTTTGAACGAGGCTCGTTGTTCAGCGGTGACCGAACCGAGTGGGAAATATGCCAGCAAGTGCCACGAGGTGGGCGCACGGTCTCGACCCCACAGTTCCATCTCAGATGGAACAACTGGCAAACCGGGCTCACAGGTGATTTCCACCCCTGGAATGAAACTAATGCCTTGTTGAAGGGCTGCAGCTGCTGCTGAATCCCAGCCCGCAATTGTATCGTGATCGGTTAACGACCAGTGCATGACGCCTGACGCTGCCATCAATTGTGCCACCGTTTCGACCGAATGTTCGCCATCACTGTTCGTAGAATGGCTGTGCAGGTCATACACATCGGACCACATGTGTTTCACCATCCTCTCAACCCCTATTGACTTTCCCGACTCAAAACAAATCGCCAATATCTGGTAAGTCCGGCGTTTGCAGACCGACACCCGGTACTTCTGGCAAGGTTGGTAGCGTGTTCATTTGTGGGGCTGGTTGAGAAGGAGCGTCGTCTAAATTTGGAAGATCAGGAATCGCTGGAGTGGTCAACTCGACCACTGGCTCAGAAGTGGAACCGAGCAAGTCTCCAAGGTCCGGCATCGAAGGAACCGAGGCCGTGGTTGCTTCTGGTTGTGGTTCCATGGCAGTGAGTGAAGCTGTTGGGAGAGGGACGTTGGCAATGGATGGTCGCTCGTGGGAGGAAGCCAACGAGCCGACTGATTGAGTGAATGGGCGGTTTTGCGATGTTGCCGTGTGCGGGGCGGGGTTCTCCGAGGCCATTTCAGCAGCCACTGCACCAAATTCACCTGTTGAGAGGGAATCCAAAGCCGCCGATACATCGATTGGTTCTGGCGCGGCATATGGTTGCAGGACAGGTTGAGCCGTCGGTGCGGCGACTGTTTGTTCCATACCGAGAATGGATGACAAATCAGAACTTGGAGACGCCGACAGATTGTGCGCTGGTTGTTGGGTTGGCACCGAGCCACTCGCCCGGTAAGGAGTGGGCGTTGATTCCATAGCATCGTATTGTTCTTGAATCGAGGGCTGGTTGATCAATTCAGGAATCGGACGCTCCCTCGAAGCGAGGTAAGAGGTGACAAAGCAGAGACCTGCAGCTGCTAGGGCGCTGTATTCTTCAATGCTCAGACCGCTTTCAAGCACGAGGTTTGCCGAGGCATTGAGAACAGCAAAGGTAACGCAAATCGAACCTGCCACCAACGAGGCAGTCGAGAGACGCGGTGCTTTTTGCTCCATCATATCACCTCATGCTGATTGAAAGGTTTCTGCGGCACGGACTGTGTTTTCCATCAACATTGCAATGGTCATTGGTCCAACACCACCGGGTACGGGCGATAACCAAGAGGCTTTTTCGCCGACCTCAGGATGCACATCCCCAGCAAGACGCCATCCACGATCCCGGGTTGCATCGTCAACGCGATTGATACCAACATCAATCACGACGGCACCGTCTTTGATCCAATCGTTTCGAACCATTTCTGGCCGTCCAATCGCTGCCACCACAACATCTGCTTGAGCACAAATCGCTTGTGCGTTTTGTGTACGTGAATGGACCACAGTTACGGTTGCATCGGCCCCTTTTGCGCCAAGCAAGAGGGCTTGTGGATTCCCAACAATACGAGAACGCCCGAGCACGACGGCTCTTTTTCCAGTCAAATCCATGCCAGCCCACTGAAGCATGCGCATGACACCACTTGGCGTGCACGGTAGCATTCCATCGAGGCGTCCTTGAACGAGCCTGCCGAGGTTTTCTGGGTGAAAGCCGTCCACATCTTTTCGCGGATTGATCAAGTCAGTGAGTGCTTCTTCATCCATATGAGGTGGGAGAGGGGATTGTACGAGGATGCCGTGGAGTTCAGCATCATCGTTGAGACGGTTGATCACGGCCCGCACTTCATCTTCAGATGCAGTGGATGGTAATTCGATGTGCGTGCTCTTGATTCCGAGACGTTGACACGCCTTCACTTTGGAGTTCACATAGACATGACTGGCCGGGTCATCACCAACAATGACAACTGCAAGGTGTGGTTGAATGCCTGCGGTAGTACACGCTGCGATTCGCTCGTGGAGTTCTTCCTCCACGCTTGCAGCACAGGCTTTTCCATCGAGGCGTTGGGCGACCATGCTTTGCCCAGCCACTCTTCAACCTTGAGCGTTCGGTTCAGAGTCGCCCGCCGCCTGCAGCATGTTCCTTGCCCGGAAGTGTAGCAAACAGCCGGTCATCATCCTGAAAAGATTTGAATTCCAATGCGTTTCCAGATGGGTCATTCACAAACATCGTAGCTTGCTCACCGACCGATCCTGGATACCGAACATGCGGTTCCAATCGAAACACCACATTCAATCCCTTGAGATGGTCTCGGAAGGCATGCCATTGGGCCCATTCCATGACCAGACCGAAATGAAACGGAGGGACTTGACGTCCATCGATACGATCTCCATCTGTTGCATCTGGCATCTCGTTTACACGGTGGGCGACAATTTGGTGGCCGTGGAAATTCAGATTGAGGGACTGTTCTGTTCGACGGCCAATCGAACAGCCGAGCACGTCTGCGTAGAACCGTTCCGTCGTTTCGAGGTCTAAAACAGGAAAGGCAAGATGGAAGGGGCGCATGAATGAACCAAGACGAACTGGTTCACGGTCTTATCGATGAAAGGAGCCTGCGGAGGGACTCGAACCCCCGGCCTTCGGATTACAAATCCGATGCACTACCAGCTATGCTACACAGGCGACGGTTCGGCCAAAGGCTAACCCTTCATGAATCAAACGGATGAATCCGCTACGAAATATGAGGGGCAACTCAAAGAAGAGATTCGCATTGGGTGGCCCATGGACCACGATGCAGGTGCGGGATTGCTGAACCCCTACGCTCAGACAAAAGTGGGTAGCGATACCATTTTTGCATGGTTGGCGCGATATCAGAACGCAAAGGCGGAAGGCAGAGACGCTGTGAACGGCACCATCGGGGCGCTGCTCGAAGATGATGGAAACCTCGCCATCAACGCAGTGGTCGATGAAGCCATCCGACAAGCACCGCCAGTGGAAATCGCAGCCTATGCACCACTAACTGGTCTTCCAGCGTTTCTAGATTTAGCCAAGACCCTCGCCCTTGGAGAACGACGTTCAGAACTTGAAGCAATGGGGATTGCCGTAACTGCAACCGCTTCGGCTGGTGGGTCGGGCGCCCTTTACCTCGCTGCGACAAATTTTGCAAATCGAGGCGACCATGTTCTCCTTCGTGACCGCCACTGGGGACCTTACAAGGGATTCTTGGCAGGATGCGATTTGAGGGCTCGAACCTACCCCTTGCTACCAAAACCCGGCTCTCCCATACCCCTTCGTCGACATCGAGGGATTCAAAGGAGAACTTGCCGAGATGTGTCAACATCAGGATAAAGTGATGATGTGGCTCAACGATCCGGCTCATAACCCGACTGGACTATCGCTGACTGCTGATGGCCGGATGGCCATGTTAGGAGCGGTGATGGAGAGCGCTTCAGTTAACGAAAATGTTGGCCACACATTGTTGATTGATGCGGCCTACCACCTCTACGCAGAAGAACCACATGGATGGGCAGAAACCATCCATGATGCCATGACCAATGGATGGCCTTGGCCAGAAAATCTTCTGATCACATTTGCCCTTTCGCTCTCAAAGTCGCACACCATGTACGGGCTTCGCACTGGAGCAATTGTCAGCATCCACCCCGACCAAGCGGTCACTGACCGAATCGCCACAGTGATGGGCGTGACGGGTCGCCAAACTTGGTCAGCTGCACCGCGTGTGTCACAATACACTGTTAGCGAACTGCATGCTTCGGACGAAGGCGGTGCAGCATGGAGCACCGAACGAGACCGCTTGCAATCGCTCCTCACCGAGCGCCGGAATGCTTTGAATGCTGCATGTGAGGCATTGAATGTACCACTCAACCCAACCCATGATGGATTCTTCGCTTGGCTTGACCACGAAGATCCAGGTCAAATCGCCGAAGCCTGTGCGGAACAAGATGTCTACCTCGTCCCTCTGACTGGCGGCGTTCGAATCGGATTGTGCGCCATCCCATTGGCGCAAATCAAGCGCGTTGCTGAAGCACTCGCACATTCGCTGAATTGAGGTGGATTCCTTGGTGAAAAATGGCAAAGAAAATCTCTTGATTGCAGGATTGATTTGCCTGGTGTTCGGTGCCTTTCTCACCGTCGGCGGCATTTATTCCATGGGCGCCACCATCGGCCTCGCTGGGCTCGTGCTGTTCATTGTCGGCATGTCCGTGAACACTGAACGAACGATGTCTCCAGAAGAGATTGAAAACTGGACACCTTCGGCAGAAAAACTCCCCGACGCTGGCCGTGTGATGTACCGTGTTGACACCACCCTTGATGAGCCAAAGCGTTCGTCCATTCTTTGTGGACCATGTGGAACGGTGACCCTCGTGGATGGCCCTAAACCGAATGGCTACATTTGCCCAGCGTGTTCAATTCAACTTTGGCAAGAAGAAGAGTGAATTATACAACCTCCTTGCCGAACGAAGGGATTTGTTTGTCCAGAGGCATAGATTTGAAGGGCGTTGGTTGCACCCGAGGAAACATGGAGGCCCCAGTCTTGCTGAACCCTGAGCGTCGAATGCTCAAAGTGATGCAGGCGAAAGCCAACCATGCTTGGGGTTTGGACACCATCCTCGACGCTTGCGGGTGGAAGGATCAGGCCGTAGCGGTCGGTGCGGGTCACGGCCTCACCAATCATGGGTTGGCCACCACAACCGAGCACGTCAGCCAAACCGTCAAACTCGCCGCCGAAGGAACCAAGGCCGCTGCTGAAGGTCTGCTCGAACACCGACTATGGACTTGGATTGAGGCTGCTGATGACGCTTCGATGGCTGCTCTTCAAACTTCATTTGAACGGCATGAGGCTGGCCCTGGCGTCGGTTTACTCAAGCGATTGGGCGTTCAACTCAATCAAGGAAAATTCGAAGCCGAACACCCCGATCAAGTCACGGCAAGCATCGCTCATCGTACTGCCTTCATCGCAAGTCTCCCTTGCTCGGTCGAAGAAGCAGACAGTGAAATGCTGAATCTGTTCAAATCGCGACGAGGACTCATCGAAGTGATCGAACACACCACTCGAACATGGACGATGACCGAGCAAGGTCTGTCCATCAAAGGAGAGCACCTTGAAGAAAAAGTTGCAGTTGCTGAAATCACAGCTGAACTGTTGCAGTCAGAAGACTGGAAGAATGCTGAATATCGTGCGTTCGATGTCACCCTTGAATCAAACACCCCTCGCACTGGACGAAGCCACCCAATGCAAGCGCTCATCGAACGAGTGCGAGCCATTTTCCTTGAAATGGGCTTTTCGGAACTGGTGGACGATTATGTGCAAACCGCTGGCTGGAACATGGATGCATTGTTCATTCCACAAGACCATCCGGCCCGAGAGATGCAGGACACCTTTTACCTCGACAACCCAGCAGCCATTGCTCTTCCTGATGAATTGGTGAAAGCCTGGGGTGACATCCATGAACATGGTGGTCAAACTGGCTCAGTCGGCTGGGGCGGAGCATTTTCCAAGGCGACATCAGAGAAAGGTTTGCTCCGAACCCATACCACGGTGAACACCATTCAATACCTTGCTGAGCACCCAAACGAAGCATGCCGAGTCTTTTCGGTCGATCGTGTGTTCCGAAAGGAAGCCATTGATCGCACCCATCTTCCGGAGTTTCACCAAATTGAAGGCATCATTATGGAAGAAGGCGCCAATCTCCAAATGCTTGTGACGACCTTGAAAACGTTCTATGCAAAGATGGGTTACCCTGAAGTTCGAGTTCGCCCAGCATACTTCCCATACACGGAGCCGAGCCTCGAAATCGAGGTGAAGTGGCGAGGCAAATGGTTGGAACTTGGTGGCGCAGGAATTTTCCGACCAGAAGTGACCGAACCGCTCGGCATCACAACACCGGTTCTCGCTTGGGGGATGGGATTGGAACGCTTGGCAATGCTGGTTCTCGGCTTGGATGACATCCGGCAACTCTACATTTCAGACCTTGAATGGCTCCGGAATCAACCGATTCTCTGATTCGGAACAGAGGTTGGCTCCTTCCAATACACCGACGTTGTCAATTTCGACCAAGCCTGTTTTAGAGGAGAGGCGTGGAGCGCGGGCTGTTCAGGTTGGCTTCAGCACCTTGTTGCTGCCCTCTGTTCGAGGGATTCCCATGACCAATTTCGAGACATTAGGCCTTTCAAAGCCCCTTCTACGAGCCGTTGAGGCAGAAGGTTACACCACACCAACACCTGTCCAAGAGCAATCCATCCCACCTTTGTTGGCTGGCCGTGATGTGTTGGGTGTGGCCCAAACTGGAACTGGGAAAACAGCTGCGTTTGCCCTCCCAGTGCTGCAAATCATGAGCCGTAACCGCCCTGAAGGAAAGCGCCGAATCAGAGCGCTCGTCCTTTCACCAACAAGAGAGTTGGCAGCACAAATCGATGAGCGGTTTTCGGCTTACAGCGAACACCTCGACATTCGCCACAAAGTAATCTTTGGCGGCGTGAATCAAAACCCACAGGTCCGTGCCCTACAGAAGGGACTTGACGTGCTGGTCGCCACACCAGGTCGTCTCCTCGATCTGATCAACCAAGGGCACATCGACATCACCAATGTTGAATTTTTTGTCCTTGACGAAGCAGACCGCATGCTCGACATGGGCTTCATTCGAGACATCAAGAAGGTGTTGAAACTGTTGCCAAAGAAGCGACAAAATCTCCTTTTCAGTGCAACAATGCCGTCCTCAATCGCAGACCTTGCTGGTTCGTTCTTGAACAATGCTGTGAAGGTTGACATTACGCCAAAAGAAGTGACTGTTGATCGTATTGATCAGAAAATTATGTTCCTGCGGAAGGCCGACAAACGCCGTTTACTGGTAAAAATCATCAAGCAAGAACGGGTCGAATGTGGCATGGTCTTCACACGAACAAAGCATGGTGCAAACCGACTTGTCAAGCAACTTGATCAAAGCGGTATCGCCGCAGCAGCCATCCACGGAAACAAGAGTCAAGGCGCCCGCACAAAGGCCCTGGCTGGTTTCAAAAACGGAAATATTCCGATTCTGGTTGCCACCGATATTGCAAGCAGAGGCATTGACGTCGATGGTGTGACCCACGTGTTCAATTACGACTTGCCCAATGAACCTGAGAGTTATGTTCACCGAATTGGACGAACCGCTCGAGCAGGTCGAACTGGCATCGCTTACGGGTTCTGTGACGATTCAGAATCAGGCTATTTGGTCGGTATCCAGCAATTGATTGGCAAAGAAATTCCAGTGGATTCATCGCATGAGTTCCATTTCATTGGAGCCATTCCAAAACCCGGACAAAAGGCAGGCAAGGTCAAGGATCCAAATGCTTCCAAGAAAAAGCCAAGGAACCGCAACCGTTCAAACCAAGGCGGTGGCCGCAACAACCGACAAAATTCTGGAAACGGAGGGGGCCAAAACAACCGCAACCAACCTCGCTCGAATCGGAATGGCGGAAACCGTTCTGGCAACCGTAACCAATCACGCAATCATCGCTCCGGTGAGAATTAACGACTGCTCAAGCAACAGAGCCGTTGACTCGGCAACCTCAAAAGTGACCCATTGGACCACCCACTGTGACGCAGAGCACGCAAGGTTCGGGCATCGAGGGTGCTCAACAAACCCGAATGTCAAGGGAGTTCAACTTGGTGTTGGGTTCAACCATTGCAGTCGCCTTGGTGTTTCTCTTCATGTCAGCACTGTTTGGTGAAGCGGTCATCGACCTGATTACTGAACAAGAGGACGAGTCCGGTGTTCGGGTACCAGTATGGGAACGCAGCACATTGCCTTACCAGACCAGTGGTGAATTTGGTGTTACCCTCGAAACCGGCCCATACGAACTCTTAGGCACGGATAATGAGTGGAATTCAACGCATCACTTTGTGGAATACAGTTTGCCAATCGAAGAAGGAGGCGCTGCTCCCGACAATGCCGTGATCAGCCTTGCAGTGTGGCGTCCGAATGTACCAGAAGGTGTCACCGTCCCCGTCATTGCAGAGTTTGGACCTTACTTCCAAGAAGCAAGTGTGGAAACACCAAGCATCGAAGTGCCCGGCACATGGTTAGGCCAGATGATCATCGACCAAATTCTTCCACATGGATTTGCATTTGCGCAGGTTTCGGTTTCAGGAACGGGTCGGTCGAACCATTGCATGGACCTCATGGGGAACGCTGAGCAACTCGGAAACGACGCTGCTGTGCGTTGGTTTGGCGAGCAAGAATGGTCAAATGGTGCGGTTGGTATGATTGGAAAATCATATGACGGAAGTACACCTTGGCAGGCTGCAATGTTTGGAGCAGAGCACGACTATCTCAAGACGATCGTTCCGATTTCTGGCCTGATTGGTGTCAAGGAATTAATGTGGCGCAACGGTTCTGCGGAAGCACGAGCCCCAATCATGCACAATGGTGTTTACGGATCCTATGGAATTGATGGTGATGCTGAAGACTACCAGAACTTGTGCCCGGATTACATCATCGGCCCGGGAACCGGCGTTACGGCCTACATGTTTGGCTCAGAGGTGGCAGGTGATTATTGGGCTGAGCGATACTTCCTCGACCGAGTCATCGAGAATTATCAAGGAAGTGTCTACCTGATTCAAGGCATGCACGATTGGAACGTTGACCCACATATGGCGGTTCCAACAATCAATGCACTGAAAGATGCAGGGATTGATGCAAAGGGACTCTTCGGTCAATGGGACCATGACTATCCTGACCGCCCGGTACAACTGGATGACCGATCCGATTTGGGTGGGCGAGGTGGCGAGGCATTCCCTGAGATGGTGCGCTATGACTGGATGCAAGACTTACTCGAGTGGTT
>CM001443.1:1537879-1579954 GCA_000246735.1 uncultured Candidatus Poseidoniales archaeon
TACTCTTGGTGTTTGAACTGTAACACCACCTGAGTACTCACTGATGTTGAACTCACCAACTCCATAGACACCTTCGTTTACTACGTCTTCAAAACTAAAGTCTTGTTTAGAGAAGTTATCGGAGTAGTCATAAGACCAGTTAAGAACAGCGGTTGCTCCTGCACCACCAATAACAGTTACGTTAAACTTCTTAAGAAACTTTAAGTTAGGTTACAAGGCTCCTGGCGACTCGAAGACCGGTACCCTCCTGTTGATGTGGAAATGATTTCAATGGATTTGGGCGGCATGTTGTCCAATGTTGGCGGTGGGTCATCCGTATTGCCTGACGCAACCACCGGACCTGTGTGGGAATCTGAGCCACTGGAACAAACCATGTACATTGCGGGCACCCCTCGATTGCATGTTGATGTGACGACTGCCACGCTTGGCGGCCAGCTGTATGCACTGCTGGAGGAATGCAATGAAAACGATGAATGCATCCATATTGGTCATGCCATTATGGACTTACGTTACTACGCTGGCGGTGACGACATTCAAACTTGGACACCCCTCGTAGAAACGATCAATGCCAAAATGGAATTTATGCCATTGGATGTAGAACTTGAAGCAGGAAACAGGCTCCGTCTGAGCCTCCTTTCCACGGGCGAGGATTACCTCCCTGCGAGCACCTCATCGGTGGTCTTCATTCAGGAAGGCGAAGGCTCAACGCTGCAATTGGACACGTTTAATCCGGAGGATCGAAGGTACTTCACTCCACCAGTTTGCACACACGAATTGTGCTGAGGGGATCAGTTCCCTTTGGGTGCTCGTGCGATGACTTTCATCTCAACTGCGATGGGAGTTGGAAGCGCACGAATGGCAAGTGTGGTCCTTGTTGGTCCAACCTTGCCAAGCGTATCCGCCCACACTTCATTGTAACCAGCGAAGTCCCGATCCATGTCAACCAAAAACGAAGTGACATCGAGGACGTCGTCGATTGAGCCACCGGCTTCTTCGAGAATTCTCGTGATGTTATCGACAACGGCCCTGGTTTGGGCTTTGATGTCATAGTTGAGCGGTGCACCTTGGTCGTCGCAGATTGGCCCACCTGGGATCGCATTTGTACCGGGTTGGCGAGGTCCAACGCCCGACAAGTAGAGCAGGTCGCCGACGCGACGGGCGTGCGGGTACATGCCAACAGGTTTCGGCGCAGCATCGCTGTTGACCGATGATTCACCAGTGGTTGGTTCCCACAATGCTGGGCCAGAAGAAGTCGAAGCTTTGGAAGGCTGCGGGATTTGGGCATCAAATGAAGGAGCGCCCCCTTCAGCATCGAGCACGTTTCGCTCACCGCTGAAAAATTCCACATCATCTTCGTCGTATTCTTTGTCACCGGCACCTGATGGCGTCGGGTCGAGGTGGACAACAGCGCCGCCAGCACCATGAATTGCTTCGTAAGCAAGCACATCGCCAGTGAGGTTGTTGCGGTTCTCATTCATGCCTGCAAGCCACCACATTGGCTTGAACGCGACCACCTTTTGGACGCGGATTTGCTTGTGTATGGTACGGGAGAGTTGACCCACGTCCTCAAGGCGACCTTCACCAAGGAATTCCAGAATCTTACGATTCCATTCGTCATCTTTGAGGGAATGGATTTTGTCATCTTTGGGGTCAATCGCCGTAGTGAACATACGGTTGGAGAGGGACATTGCTGTAACGGCCACTGCTTTTCTGCCCGTTGCTTTGATGACATCAAGGCAGGATTTAGCAAGAACTGTTGTTTCAGAGCGGTTCGCATAGACATTGGAAGAAACAATGACGGCAGGAATTGCATTGTCCGGGTTCAGGAGTTTGAGCGCTACAACTGAGCCGACGTCGATTGGGAAGCCGGTGTAGTTGATGGTGCGAGACTTTAGCCCCCGCTTCTTGTTTGCTTCGTCCCATGCGTGGGCGAATTCCGAATCAATGTTGAACGAATATGGAATCGAACCAAGATCGTGGAAGTCATGGTCGACCATCACCCATTCAGGGTTTGGATCTGCTTGGATTTGATGACCGATGATGCTCGGCCAAGTGGTGGAATAGATGACGAGAAGGTCGGCGTTTGAATCCTTGATTCGTTGAGCAGCATCGTCGAAAGCGTCGCGCAAGCGTTGCCATCCTTCGTTTTGCTCTGGCACCAAGACCGTGTGAGGATGGACTGGAACGATGAACGAACCAACAAGACGGCCTTCACTCATTGTGATGCCCCCTTATGGTTGCGTTCTGGCCATTCGACAATTGCATTCCCAGTCCCAATGATTGTTCCATAACCGTGCAGAATCCCAGGGTACGATGGCGTGTCCAATGTCGATAAGAGCCATGAAAGGCCACCTCCATCGCTCTCAGCGATGGCTTGTTCAGTAAATTCGGGCATCTCATCAAGGATCCGTTGGGATTGACCGCTTCGTATGTACTCGATCATCCGCATGTCCCAAAGATGCATTGCGTGGCTAGCAATGTGCTCTTTACTCATGTCTTCAGGGATTTCGGACTCGGTTGTGAAGTGTCGATGTGAGAGTGAATTACTTGCTATAACAACGACTTTTTTCCCGCTTTCAAGTATGGCTTCCCGTGTGACACGCCCCAGTTCAATCATCATTTCTTGCATGACTTCCACCGAATAGTAATCTCGCGAACGGTTGCTGGAGACCACGACGAGTGGTTTGTCCCATACCGGGTTGACCATGTGACCAGTGGTGATGGTCCCATAGTCGACTCTGAAGTCTGGGTTCTCCATCATTTTCACCGTCAAACCCGCCTCAGCAGCTTTGTCGTGGATTTTAGTGCTGAGATCGACATCAATGTTGAGGTCATAGTGGTAACGGAAGAGGTTCGGAAACACTGGATCTACTGAGAGACTCTTGAAATTTGGAAGTCCCAAAAAGTGGGTGCCGATGTAAGTCTGCCAGTGTGGAGACAAGAGGACAATTGCATCGTATTCAACATCTTTCAACGACGCTCGAAGGCGTTCATAACCCCATCGCAACTGCTCCCAACCGCCCTCTGCAACCGGTTCATTTTGTGGAGGGTTTTCAGCATAGACCAGATGTGGTGGGTGAGGAGCCAAACACCCTGCTACGATTTCACCTTGCGTCATAATGCAAGCCAAGCGCTTAACGGCTATATCGGCATCGGCGTTCAAACCAAACACAAAGCCTTGGACCCAAGACTCAAACAAGACGGCGAGTTGGCATCGCCATGGAGGAATCCGTGACGCTCCCGTTGGAAGCGCCCAACCCCGTTTCCATCAAGCAAGACTTGCTAACGGGGACCAAGCACATTCTGGCACCTGCTTTGATTGGCGCAGCCGTTGGTGGTGGGTGGCAAGTGTATGGCATTCCTGTCTTCGATTCCGTGTTCACACCAAATCCGCCGCAATTTGCATTGCTTGTGATTCTCGCACTTACACCTTTGATGTACCGAGTCTTGGTACACACCTCGTTTGAGCGATGCCTCGAATACACGTTTGGGTTTGCCGTCCTTGCCCTTCCGTTGTGCGTTGTGTGGCTCTCAGGCTGGGGGGCCCTGTTCTGTGGGATGTATGCCATCCTTTTGTCGTGGGGATGTCTTTCCATGTTGTGGGGACGAAAGCAATTGCCACCCTTCAGTTACGGACTCTGGCATGCCATGGGCGTCGATCTGGGCGCCTTTGCTGGCGCAGTGGCAGTTTACAGCACAATCTCATGAAGTGTAACTTTCCGAATCGTTCGGGAAATCACCGGAGCGAACATCCTCGCAGTAGGAAGTGATGGCCCCGTTGATGTCCTCAGCGAGGTTGAGGTAGCGTCGCAAAAACCTTGGAGAGAAGTCCATCGTAATGCCAAGGAGATCGTGAAGGACAAGCACCTGCCCATCGCAATCTGGACCAGCGCCAATGCCAATTGTTGGAATCGAGATCGATTCACTGACTCGCTTTGCAAGTTCACGTGGGATTTTTTCCAACACGATTCCGAAGCATCCGGCGGCTTCGAGTAACTTTGCATCTGCAATGAGTTTCTCAGCCTCTTCCTCTTCTTTCGCACGGACGGTGTATGTGCCGAATTTGTAAATTGACTGAGGGGTCAATCCAAGATGGCCCATCACGGGAATTCCAGCAGTCAATATTCGCTCGATGGATTGGATAATCTCGGAACCACCCTCGAGTTTGACGGCGTGGCCTTCTGCTTCTTTCATAATTCGAATCGCAGATTCAAGTGCAATTGCTGAATTTCCTTGATAGGTTCCAAACGGCATATCGACCACAATGAGTGCACGGTCAACGGCTCGTTGAACGCACTGAGCGTGGTAAATCATATGGTCAAGGGTCATTGGTACAGTGGTGACTTGGCCGGCCATCACATTGGAGGCGGAATCACCAACGAGAATCACATCAATGCCCGCTTGATCGACAAGCTTAGCCAACGAATAATCGTACGCAGTTAGCATGGTGATTTTTTCATCAGCACGCTTCATTTCAAGAAGCGTATGTGTCGTGACCTTGCGCGCATTGCGATGTACGGACATGGTTCTTCCACCGCCACATGTGTTTTGAAACCCTCGCAGGCGGAATGCAACGCTATTCTTCCTCGTATGATGCAGACAGTTGATGCATCAATTCAGCAAGGGCTTCCTCCGCATCAGCGCATGCAAGGATTTGTTGTTTGGATTCAAGTCCATTGAGCACGAGGGCTGCAACCGTGAACACTGAATTTGGATCTTCATCAATGACATGTTCAACGCGTTCTGCAACCCAAGTGTCCAAAATTTGTTCATCGATCCGGAGAACGGCCCCTATTCGGTTAAGGACGCCGTTCAACACTTCCTTGAGCATCGTTTGGTGGGCGGGCGTGGTGGGGGTGGATTCTTCTTCAAACCGAACATCGCCTGTGATGTACAGTTTCTGATGCGTCACCTCGTCAGGAATGTGTTCGAGCAATGTTTGCAAATCCGGATACAAACCGTCGTCATTCATGAGGATGGCCATTTCAGGGTGATCGAATGGAGGAAGTGCTGGGGGAGTGACGTTCTCGACCGTGAACCTTCGTCGCCCAACAATCGAAATGAAATGGTTGCTCCCTTTGGTGTCATGCTCAAGAATTTCTGCCTCGCAGCCATGGGTTCTTGGACCATCCCAGTGGTTGCTTGGTTCGAAGGGATCATTCATCACAAGTCCGAAATTTTTGTTGTCAAGTAAGCAATCATCCAACATCTGTCGGTAACGTGGTTCGAAAACTCGAAGTTCCTGAACCTCACCGGGCATGAGGACCATTGGAAGGACAAAGAGTGGAAGCGATGCTTGCTCTGTCATACCCAAAGATTGGATGGTCTGCTTTTGAAGATGTGTTCTCAATCACCGAGTTCTCGAGGGTTCATGACACAGATGTTTGTGGTCTCCGAAAAGAAGCCAAGGGACCACTGGCCGCCTTCGCGTCCAACACCCGAATGCTTCACTCCACCAAACGGAGTTCGAAGATCACGGTGCAACCATGTGTTGATCCAAACGATACCCGTGTCGATTGTTTCGGCCAATGCCTTGCCAACTACGACATCTCGAGTCCAAATCGAACCAGCCAGTCCGTATTCTGTAGCGTTCGCCATTTCAGTCGCCTCAGCAAGACTACCAAACGTGTGAACGGTCACGACAGGGCCAAAAATTTCCTCAGTAGCGCAGCGGGATAAGTGGCTCAGCCCACCGATGACGGTCGGGGCGAGATAGGCCCCCTCGGGCGTTGGGCCAACTCCACCCATCATCGAGCGGGTGCCACCAGTGAGGATGGTCCCGCCTTCTTCGATGGCTAAGTTGATGTAAAATTCGACCTTCTCAAGATGATCCATTGAGATAACCGTTCCAATTTGTGTGGCCTCATCGCTTGGCTCGCCAATGCGCATGGCAGCTACTTTTTCGACAAAGCGTTCGATGAACTCATCAGCGATTGAAGCATGAACCATGATCCTTGAGCCACACAAGCACACCTGTCCGGAGTTCGTAAACGCCGCTCTGACGGCACCCTGAACCGCTTGGTCAAGGTCAGCATCTTCCAGAACAATTGTGGCATTTTTCCCACCCAATTCCAAAGAGAGTTTCTTGAACATGGGTGCTGCTGTGGCTGCGACAATCCGTCCAGTTGCCGTGCCACCTGTGAACGAGATGCCGTTGATCAATGGATGTTCAAGAATGCCCTGACCAACTTCTGGACCGAGGCCATGAACAAGATTGAAGACGCCACGGGGGAGGTTCAACTCATGCAATGTTTCTGCGAGAATATTTGCGGTGAGCGGTGTCATTTCGCTCGGTTTGGCAACAATGGAGTTACCCATGAGCAACGCTGGAGCAACTTTCCAAGACATGAGGTACAACGGCAAGTTCCATGGTGTGATCAGGCCGACAACACCCAAACCATTGCGGTGAACAAAATTCATCGCATCGCTCATTTCGAATGTCATTGGTTGCTGTTTCCTAGCAAAATCAGCAAAAAAGCGAAAGTTGTCGACCGATCTTGTTGCGTCCACCCTCCGCGCCAGCGAAATTGGCTTTCCGGTGTCAAGTGATTCGGCTTGTGCAATGGCTTCATGCTTTGCTTGCAGCGCATCAGCGATGACATCCAACCAGTCAGCACGCTGGTCAAGGGTGAGAGCGTTCCAATCAGATTGGGCTGATTTTGCTGACACAGCAGCGAGTTCTACATCAGCCTTTGTGGAGCGGGGAATTTGGGCGATAACCATCCCTGTTGCGGGGTTAACATCATCAATCGTTTCACCAGACTGAGCAGGTACGAAGGTTCCATTGATGTAATTCATGAGCGTTTTCATGATTACATCTCCACATCGTAGAGCCATCGGTCCTGATCGGGATCCCATTCATCCCATGTTGGCAATGTTTCCAAAACCTCGAGGTAATGTGGGGGAACAATTCCAGGCACAATGAATGCTTTCTGACGGTGGAGTGGATACGGATTTCGAAGGTTGATGCCAAGCACGCCCAACACGGCTCTTGCCACATACCAGGTGGCCTGAGAATTCCATCCGTGAGCGATTTTTACGACAATACCGAGCCCCTTCGGATAGTCTGGGTGTTCAATTGCAAGTCCAAGCAGACCATCGGCGCCTTCTTTGGCAATGACTTTCCCTTCTCCGGCTTTCAGCACCGTTGAATCCAAGCGGTTGAATCCGCCAACGAGATCCGGGTGGCGAACCATGGCTTCCCAAATCCAATCTTTGTCCTTGTCACGAACCAAACCGGCATAGATTTGAGCCAATTCCGAAACGGTGTTCGAGACTGTTGGCAATCCACACCCGTCTTTCGCAACACGCAGTGGTGTCCAATCCGAACCCAGATAGGTGCGGATTTGCTCCATGTAGGCGTGGAACACTTCGTGAGTTGGGAGTGTGTAACCGGCTCGGTTCCATCCCTTTTTCTTGCATCCATGGAGGATTGCAGCATGTTCACCCGAACAGGTGTGGAACCACCGTCGAGGCCGTCGTACTTGACGGCCGAATTGAATCAACGGTACATCGAGAGGTGTCAGCATGAGCGGCCATTCCGCTTCTGCGAGGAGGGATTGGGCTGCCGCCACGTGTTCCGTGTCCCCGTTGTGAGAGGCAACTGCAATCGCTTTTTGTTCCCATGTGGTCTCTTCCAACTCTTCTGTGAAAGCCTTCAACATGAACGGCTTCATCATCGAGCGACCATAGCAAAGCACGTTTCCGCCAAAGGAATGAATCACCTCATCGCCATGAGCCCAAGCCACAGCACCGTGTATTGTGGTTTCCGAAACGCCGTTTCTTCGGTAGTCCACCAATGGTTCCCAAGCCACTTCCCGCCCGGTCGGAATCCCCTCCACCTGCTCACCCAAAGGGCTCTTCGGATAGAGCGTGCTCCCCGGTCGACCCGGTTCCACTGCAGAAGGTGTATCGTGTTCAATTGGCATAAGAATCACCTAGTTGGTCATTGAAGCTTCCACAAGTGGAACAACCTGTTCCATGTAGGCTGTCATGTCCCTACAGACACGATCGGAGTCATGATTGAAGAAATCAAACCAAGCCATGATCCGGTCCTCGGGATGGAATCGCTCGGTGATTTGTTGTGCGACTTCTTGTGCATTGCCGATGAGGGCATTATTGGCAGCGTTCGATACCTTGGAAGGGTCAATGGTCCCCTCGAGCGCATTCCAATACGCACCTAAAGCGGCTGTCGCTTCGCGTTTTGCGGCTTCGCTCTGTTCTTCGGCGGTCAAACCAGGTTCGGCGTTAAGGAACACAAACGAGGTCCGAGGCATGTCCCTGCGTTGCCATTCACCGCCATCTTGATGAAAGACGTTTGACATTCGTTGATGAGTGGATTCGATCACTTCTGGTTTCGTGATTGACAAATTGAAGACTTTGACAGGCAAGAACGAGTTGAGGAATGTTTGGGCACGAGGATCGTGCGTGCCTGCAACCAATTCCAACAAGTCCCTGCGGAAGGTGTTGGGGACGATTTTCAAATCCTCGAAAACATACCGCTTTGGAATGGGAACTTCGTCTGGCAAAGCATCGAGTCCTTCAAACTCAACAGCCGCTTTTTGTACGCTTTCCCAATCTTCATCGGAACGGAAATTGGCTCTCGTCAAAATCGTCGAATAGGTGGATTCTGAATTAACGACATCACCTCGAAGCAGGCGAAGGAAAATTTCACCCGCTTCCATGAATATTTGTCCACGAAGGGCAGGCCATGCTGCTTCTTCGACAGCATTTCGAGGAACGATGCCGTAAGGCCTGGCCATAAATTCGAACCGACCTGCCGAGAAACCAACATGCAGTTTTCGGTGCTCATCTGGGTTCATCCCATGGAGGTGAAGCGTGTTTGCAATCCTCTCCGCTTGGGCAATTGGCCCACCTGAGGCGAGAATTGCCATGACCGCACTTCCAATTTCGATTGAGCTGGTTCTGCGAAATGATTCCATGGCAAGTTGAGGGAAATCTGTGCACAAACCAACTTCACCTTGCCAGTGAGGTACGACAGGGCGTGAATTGCTCTTCTGGGTCTCTGTTGAAAGATGGGCCTGAGCAATCCATCCAACGCCAAAGCCGAGCTTGTCTGCGCACTCGAGTTGCTGAAAATAGTTGGCAAACATTTCATCCTCAGCCGGCACACGGCCTGCTGCGTCAGGGGTCTGACTGATTGAGAAGAAGATGTCGTGGTCCATAGGTGGCACCGTTCATCCCAGCGGGAGGCACATCATAACGAGTGTGGCTGATTTGGTTGAGATTAGACTCAAGAATTGCTTCGTTTTCCAGAAGAACTGTTGAATGATGTGAGGTCTTCAATCCGTTGACGCACTGCGATTGGCGTTGGCAAGCCTGCGTTGATGAAGGCATGCAGGCAATCCGAGAGTTGGAGCATTGCCGTTTCGTAATCCTCTTCGATTTCTGCAATATCAGCAAGCCCCCACCGGGCCACAAGTTGACCGGATAAATCTTCGAGTGCAACGGCGAGTTCAAGCGATTGGCCATAGAGATCCTTGGCTGCATCAAACTGTCCGAGCGTTGCTTGACTGTGACCCATGTCCGCCATTGCTTCCATTTGCCCTTCCTCGTCCTTGAGTTTCATGAGCAACTCAATCCGTCGTGACGCATGAACAAGTGCAGTTTCATGGCGATGTTGTTTTTTTGCCAAAGCTTCCAGAAGAGCAAGGCCGTACACAATGCCGTTTGTGTCATCGACTTTTTCACGCAACCTTAGGGACCGACTTGCAAACATTTGGGCTTCTTCATACGATTCGTTAGCCATATGGAGCAAGGCCACATGGTGAGCAACCGCAGCCGACAAGGGTTCGCCCTGTTCAATCAATTCAGCCTTCGCAGTCAGTTCAGACAATTCATCAATCGATGCATTGGTCATCTTGAGCGTTTCAAATGTGGCCCACCCGGATTCGATTTCATCGGCTGCATGGTCCTTTGCGTGAAGCAATAAGCGATCTGCGAGTGCTTCATCTTCCAACTCTAAAGCGAGAGGAATCAAACCGAGAGCAAGAGGCGTATTGATGTCCTCCATTGCCCCGCCTTGGGTCAACATGTCCAAGATTTTTCGAGCTTGCTCGGGTGTAACCTCGCCGTCCATGAACCCCCGCTGTGCCCTCGCGTCAAGAACATATCTCTTGGCTCGTTCTTTCGATGAACCTTCATACGCAAGAGGCATCAGCCCCCTCCATGGGCAAGTATGATGGCTACTTGCAGGGTCTAAGTATCGCGGCGATTCTTATCCTCGCGCCACTTGCCCTCCAAACTTTACTCGCTGAGGATGATGCACAAATCGTGTACGTCGCCGTACCAGTTGATGTTGAAGACGATTCCACACCCAACGAAACAACGACGGAGGAAGCACGAGCCCCGGAACTGAACAGGTCCGAAGTGGCCCGAATTGCAACCTTCAACATCAAAGTATTTGGCGAGACGAAGATGGGCAAACCAGAAGTCGTTTCAGTGCTTGTTGAAACCGTCTTGAGGTACGACCTTGTCGCAGTTCAGGAGATCAAAGACATTGATCAGACCGTCCCGTATGACTTCCTCGATGCGATCAACAATCAAAGTGAGACTGAGTGGGCAATGTTGTTGAGTCCACGTTCTGGCTTACAGGAAGACGACCGCTCGTCGCAAGAGCAGTATGCGTTCTACTACAACACCGCAGTGTTCGAAGCCATGGGTAATGGGAGCCTCTACAATGACAGCGAAAACGACCACTTTCAACGGGAGCCGTTTCAAGGCAGGTTCACCCTTTTGGACATCAACGGAAATCAAACACTCTTCGACCTAAGCCTGATCACTGTCCACACAAAGCCTGCCGCTGCGGTCGAGGAAATCAACGCACTCGGCATTGTTGCGAGCGAATACATGGAAGCCAACCCCGATGAGGAGGATTTGGTGATCTTGGGTGATTTCAACGCAGATTGCAGTTATGCTTCTGAGCAAGACCTGTCCAATTCAGCGCTCGCGGGTGGCAACTACACATGGTTGGTTGGCAACGACGCGGATACAACGGTGGCACAGAGTGCGTGTGCATACGACAGAATCCTTACCAACGGCGACCTAAGTGATCGGCTCACATCGAATTGGGGCATCGACATGGTGTTCGACAGCAGCAATGTGTCGGATCATTATCCGGTCTGGTTTGACATCCTACGATGATCAAATACTGCGCAAGCGTCCACCATCAACGGCAAGACTCACGCCACGGATACCACCTGATGCGGGGAGCGCTAAGAAGGTGAGAGCGGATGCAGTTTCCAGCGGGTCAATCAAGCGTTCAATTGGAACTTGATTCAACCAACCGGATTGTACTTCATCGAGTGATTTTCCAGTTCGCTCTTGGATTGAGGCAGCAAGGGAACCCAGTCTGTCTGTGTCGGTAAAACCGGGCAGCACGTTGTTGATGGTGATGCACGGAGCCAACTCACGGGAGAGTGACTTTGCCCACGAAGCCATGGCACCACGCAGTGTGTTTGAGAGACCAATGTTTGGGATTGGTTCTTTGACCGAGGTCGAAATGATCTGAATGATTCGACCGTAGCCTGCGTCTTCCATGCCTGGAACAATCAGTTGTGTGAGGGTGTGAGCAGCGTGAAGATGGCGTCGAAACGGTGCATCGAAGTCACTCAAAGTGTTTCCAAGCAGGGGGCCACCCGGTGGGCCAGCAGCGTTGTTGACAAGAATATGGACTGCACCACGCTGAGAGAGAAGAAGTGGGAGAGAGGACTGAAGAGCAGCTTGGTCTTCGAGATCCAAGACAAGGCTTGCATGCTCACCGGCACCAAGGGCAGACAACTCATCACATAATTCAGCCAGCGATGCTGCGTTTCGTGCGCAAACGGTCACATTCGCACCTGCCTTTGCCATCATCATTGCTGTGGCTCGACCGATTCCTTTGCTGGCACCGCACACAAGCGCATGCTTTCCTTGTAGGGCGTTTGAAGCGTATGGGAAGTCACTACCAAGGAGGTCCATGCCCATCGCAACGGGTGCCTTCTCATAGGTCTTCGGATGGTGGCTCAAAGCCAGTCAATGATAGCGTTGAGTTGGACGAGCCAATCATCACTCGCTACATCAATCACAGAGTAATGGTCACCGGGCAACCACAACTTTTGCACTTCAACGCCTTTGGCTTTCATAACACGAGCGTAGGTTTCTGATTGCTCCTTTGGCACATCGACATCGGTTTCTCCGTGAACAAGCAAAATCGATACATCAGCTGGGTGGTCGATCGGATTGAGTTGTCGCCAGAGGTCAGGGGATTCATTTGGCGCAGAACCAATCCAACGCCGCACGGCATCGCCCTCATCAGAGAGTTTGGCGCTGTCAGCCCCAATCAAATCGGTGATGGGGGCTTGGGCGATGGTCAACCATGGCCTTCGTTCCGCTTTCGCAGCCAACATCAACGCCAAATGGCCGCCAGCAGAGTGGCCCAAGATCATCGAACGAGTGACGTCAATGCCGGGAAGCAACGCAAGTTGTCCCCATGCACGCATGACATCGGAAAGGGTATCCATCCAGACCCCTTCGTCGCCCTCACTCCATCCCTTGAACTCAATGTTCCATGCAGCAATGCCCGCCTCGGCCAAGTCATCACCAATTGGACGCATCAATTCACTTGTCCATGCAGATTTCCAAAAGCCGCCATGGATGAGCATGATGCAAGGAACACCAGCAGCGTTCTCAAACGGAGACGGGTCGTCTGGCATATGCAAATCAGCAAATTGCCAAGGCTCAGCGCCCCATTGCATTCGGTCAACGCCCATGGTTACCTTTGGACACCTCTTCCCTATCACCCTTGCCTTGAACCCTACAAGAGTTGAAGACGGGAAAGCCGCAGGAGTGCATATGACCAACCCATTGGACATTGAATTTGAAGACATGAATGGAACGATGACCACCTTGCGAAACCTCGGCGGAGAGAACACAAGTACCTGGGTTGTGGTGAATGTTGCAAGCGCATGCGGATTCACGCGCCAATACGCTGGCCTCCAAACGCTTTCACAACAAGACGGTGTCACGGTCGTTGGCTTCCCATGCAACCAATACGGTGCTCAGGAACCAGGAACGCACGAGGAAATCTGTGAATTCACTGCCTCGACATTTCAGGTAACATTCCCGCTTATGGCCAAGATCGATGTCAAAGGTGAAGCAGCGGCCCCTCTCTTCCAAGCGCTCTCTGCATCAAGCGATGCTGGGGGGTACACAGGCGACATCCGCTGGAATTTTGCTAAGTTCGTGCTTTCAAGCGATGGCAGCATTGCCCGTTTCGCATCACGGGACGAACCCGAAGACTTGATTTGATTCAAACATCTGAAAATGCGCCGGGCTTGAAGACCCATCGTGTCTCATCCTCTCGGTCATAGTAGGCTTTGACACGGGCGTCGTTGGCCACAAAATCGTGGTACTTGAGCAATGCAGGGTAGGGCTTGAGCATGGATTTTTCGATGCCATCGAATTGGCCAGAGAACATCATGAATGTGTTGAGGAACGCTTTGACATCTGCGAGGGTCATGTCCTCTGTATCAGCAACCCAGCCAGTGGATGAGGCTTCAATCAACGATTCGAGATCCTTGAGGCCGAGGTCAATTTTTGCACCCTCTGCAAACAAAGCTTTCCTTGCCGCAATTTTTTCATCAAGGTCATCGATGTAGAACGTAGGTGTGAAGTCGGCACGCCATCCTTGAATCAAGTCAAGTATTTCATCCACTTTTCCTCGGATGAAGAGGTCCTCAGGTTCAATTCCAGCGAGCGCTGCAGCGTATCGCATCAATGCATTCGATTCAGCAATGGTTCCCTGAGGCGTCTTGAGGATTGGCAGATACCCCCATGGCAAATCTCCACTGTCTTTGAGCGCTTGAAAGCCGTCCCAATCCACCACGGTGTTTTTCCAAGGAACTTCCGACATCTCTAAACAAAGTCGAGTCGGTTCTGCGTAGCCAGGTGATGCGAAATAAATCAGTTCGTGCATATCGGTGGCTCAGTGAGGCGGTTGATGAACGCTTCTGCTTCAACATCAGGGGCTGACTCGGCGTCGGTCGCGAGGGAACAACACTGTTTCACGGACGTTCTTAGCACCGGTCAACTTCATCAGAATCCGTTCAACACCAAGTCCCCAACCAGCGTGAGGCGGGACGCCGTGACGGAAGCCAGCAACATAGAATTCAAACTCTTCAGGATCCAAGTCCATGCCTTTGAGATTCTCAATCAAGACATCCATGCGGTGCTCTCGCTGACCACCTGAAGTGAGTTCGTCGCGGCCAAAGTTAAGATCAAAACCACGGCTGAGTTGTTTTCCAGTGCTTCCATCTTCACCCTCGACATGGTGGATGTAGAATGGTTTGAGGTCCATTGGCCACTGAGGCAGGAAGTAAAATTGCGGCAAATCTTCTGCCAGCAAATCGGAGTTCTCAGCATCAATATCGTCGCCCCATTCAATCGAGCCGCCTTTGGCCTTGATGGTTGCAATCGCATCGCAATATGACAAACGAGGGAATGGCAATTCAGGCACAATCACTTCGATTGGCTCTTCGTCTTGGCTGGCTCGGTATTCATTGATGGTGGCGATGTGAGCAATGGACTCGGAATCCGTTGAGACCGAGACCCAAATGTGATGGATCATTCGCTCCAATACGCCCATGACATCTTCGTCGTTGGCCCACGAGCATTCAATATCAAACGAAATGAATTCGTTGAGGTGCCGATATGTGTCGTGCTTTTCTGCTCTGAAAGCAGGTCCAACTTCGAACACTCGTTCAAGGCCGCCCGACATGCACAATTGCTTGAACAGTTGTGGTGATTGGTTGAGGAAGGCAGGCGTGTCGAAGTACATCATAGGGAACAAGTCAGTTCCACCTTCTGTGGCTGTTGCGACGATTTTAGGCGTGTGCGTTTCAAAGAAACCTTCCGAGATGAGTGCTTCTCGACCGTATTGCAAGACTTTACCTCGGAGTTTGAACATTGCATTCACTTGTGCGCGCCGAAGGTCCAAAAATCGGTTGTCGAGCCGGGTGTCCAAAGCGACGTGAACCGTATCGGTTACGCCCAACGGAAGCGGCGCTTCTGCTCGAGCGATGACCACGACAGATGTGGCAACCACTTCGTACGCTGGCGGCGGTGTTGGTTCGCCTTCCTTGGCCTTAGGCGGTCGCTTTTGCGAGACGATGCCGGTGAATTGAAGGGTGGATTCACGGGTCATGCGCTGAACCATGTCCAGAGATTCATCACCGATGTTGTCTTTCTTGAGAAAAATTTGCGTGGTGCCGGTACCGTCACGGAGGTCGACAAAACAAATGTATAAAGGGACACGGTTGGCTTCCATGAAGCCTGCAACCGTGACTTCTTGATCGACAAGATCCGCTCCAAGCGCTTGAATTTGGCCCAAAGTGTGCGTTCGATATGAGGTTGGTACCCAAGTGGTCATGATACAGTGGCAGCGGGTCGAGAACATCAACCATTCGTTCGAACTTTCAGCGAGTTCCACACCCCGATGGGACATAAACATGCCAATTATTCCCAATAGGAATACTGTGGATGTTGATTAAGCGTTGCCTTCATATATCCGCGGTCGAGGCGGGAAGCCATGACTGACGACCTGTTCTCATCCGAATCCGTGACCCGAGGTCACCCTGACAAGCTATGCGACACCATTTCCGATGCGATTGTCGATGCATGCCTTGCCGTCGATTCAAACGCTCGTGTGGCCGTCGAAACATGCGTGAAGGGAAAAGAAAACATTGGTCTCATCGTCCTTGCTGGCGAGGTATCACTCAACGGTGAAGCACCAGACTACGAATCCATCGCTCGAAAGGCTGCGGTCGATGTGGGGTACAACGATCACGCCATCGGCATGGACGCTGCATCTGCCGAATGGACAGAAGTTCAGGTCCACATCACAACTCAGTCCTCCAATATTGCTCAAGGCGTCAACAAGGACGGTCTTTCTCAAGGCGCTGGCGACCAAGGACTCATGTTTGGATACGCTTGCACTGAGACTGAGGCATATGAAGACCTCAACGGACGATTCTTCCCCCTTGCTGCTGCACTGTCACAACGGCTCACACGCCGGCTCACCGCCGTCCGAGAGCAAGGAATTCTCCCTTGGGCACGACCGGATGGAAAATCACAGGTGACCGTCGAATACGACGAACAAGGGAATGTGTCTCGAGTTCACACCGTCATTATTGCCATTCAACACGACAAGGCCCTCAAGGACCAATTTGAAGGGTCAATCGAAGCGGAGCTCGCCCACGTACAGAGCGAAGTTCGCCGCCATGTTGTCGACTATGCCATCCCCGCTGAACTGCTAGATGAGGATTGCATTCTTGTGGTCAATGGAACCGGGCGATTTGCAGACCCTGGTGGCCCCTATGCAGATGCTGGTCTGACCGGCCGAAAAATCATCGTTGACACCTATGGTGGAATGGGTCGTCACGGCGGAGGAGCCTTCTCTGGAAAAGACCCTTCGAAGGTGGACCGCTCAGCAGCGTACGCCGCTCGGTGGGCTGCCAAGCACGTGGTTGCATCAGGATTGGCTGACCGCTGCGAAATTCAACTCGCCTATGTGATCGGTGTTGCTGAACCTGTGAGCGTTCGTGTCGAAACCTTCGGAACCTCAGAACTGACGCCCCGGGAGATCTCGACACGCGTCAAAAATGCCTTTGATTTCCGCCCTGGTGCGATTGCGAAGGACCTCGATTTGCTCAAGCCGATTTACTCGACGACTGCCGCTGGTGGTCACTTTGGCCGAGCCCCCGGTGCAGACGGTTCCTTCCCTTGGGAAGCACTCGATGAAGCTCGACTTGCCCTCCTTAAGTGAGCGGGGATTTCTAACGGATAAATCGCCCAATCGCACGGCCCGTAGGGCCGATTCACTCAAGAGGTAGTGGAGCGTGGCTTGACTTGGTCTTATGTCATCTCGTCCCGTTCGTGCAGTGGCCTTTGTTCTTGTTTTGCTCTTGGCCAGCCTTTCACCATTGGCGACGCCTGCATCAGCACACAGTGCTATTTTGCTCGATGTCGATACACACCATGTGGTGCTTGAACCTGGGCAATCAAGCAATGTCACGCTGACAATCGAAAACAATGGGTCATCAATCCGATCTTACAATGTATCCACCGACACTGGTGTTCTTTCATCCCTTTGGTCAATCACTGCGACCGAACCCGTAGTCGAGGACATTTTCCCGACATGGAGCAAGAACACCACCATTGTGGTGCAACTCTCTGTTGGCGCCGTACCTGCCGACAGTGGTTCGTTCAACATTCATGTGACTGAGCCAACCCAAAACATCACGTCAATCATTACGGTGTACGTGAGCGTCGCGCCTTCCTACGCCCCGCTCATCAGTTTTGACACAATGGGCTCATCACTCGCTTCGATGGATGCTGGCGAAGAAGCCTCTTTCAGCATCGATGTTACAAACGCAGGTTCGGTCGAAGACACATTGCTTCTTGATGTCGAATTTGAACCCGATTTGGCCACATGGTGGTCGAACCAAGGCTCCAACTCAACGGGAAATGGCACGGGTGGTAATGGAACCGGAACTGGCAACGGGACCGGGGGCAATGGGACTGGATCTGGCAACGGAACCGGTGGAAACGGAACCGGCGGCAATGGAAGCAGCAACATCACCGTCCTCTCAAACCTCTTGATGTACGGAAACAGCTACACAGGCTACAACAACCTTGCCAGTTTGATGGAATCATTGGGCGTTGTCAACGCAGATTCAATCACACCCGGTGGGAAGATGCTGTCAGGGCATTGGGACGACATTAACACCTCCTTGCACATTTCAAACACAACGCTTCGTAATCCAAACATCGATTGGGATTATGTTGTTCTCCAAGACCAGAGTCAAGTCCCTTCCCTACCAACAACAGATACGTTTTGGCAGGCGAGTATGAATGGCGCAGTGAACATCAGCACCGAAGTTACGGCAGAAGGTTCCGAAACCGTCCTGTTCATGACATGGGGGCGCCGAAGTGGAGAATCCGGACCTCAATGGCATCAATACAGCATTAATCAAAACTACACCATCATGCAAGACCGATTGGCTGATGGGTACACTTACTACGCTGAAAACATCAGCGCTGCAGGAAATACAGTTTGGATCGCCCCAGTCGGCCTTGCATTCAAGACAATTCACGATGAGGTTATGGACAGCGGTTCTGATCCAACCCAAAGTGGAAATCTGTTTTATGACCTGTATGACGCAGACGGAAGCCACCCTTCATTGAAAGGAAGTTATCTCGCTGCATGTGTCCTTTATGCAACGATGACGGGTGAGTCCCCAGTTGGCTCAAACGACACTGTCTCCATCAATGCAACCGTGAAACTGCAATTGCAAGAAGCGGCGGCAGACACTGTGTTCAATGGAACATCCCACATCGACTACCCATGGTCATCAACCATCACAGCCACCTCATCTGCACGTGGCCTTGGCGGTGGAATCCCAGCGGGATGGAATGTCCAATGGAGCGATGACCAACTCGATGCCATGGCCGCAGGCACAACCCAACAAGCCACACTCGACATTACGGTCCCTGCTGATGTAGCCCCTGACTATTACGGATTCAGATTGTTTGCAGCCTCCACACAAGGAAACATCAGCACATCGACCCTGTTGGTGGTGCACATTGATGAAGACCACAGCCTAAGCATTGCCTTCCTCGACCAAGATTCTCAATTCTTACCGGGCATGACAACGAACACTTCGGTATCGGTGACAAACACTGGAAATGCAGAAACCGACTATGATTGGAATGTTGAAGCGCTCAGCGGCCCATGCGCCTTTGCTCTACCAGACGCTGTAAGCCTGGCCCTACTGCCGGATGCAACCATTGACGTGACCATACAGGTTGACGTACCAGCAACTGCAACCATCGCAGATTCATGTGAATTCCACTTTGAGGGCTCAACCCTCGAAGGAACAAGTGCCGTGGTGACTGGTGCAGAATCGTTCACGATCGCCGTCGATGAGCTGGTTGATTTCGAACTCATACCAACCAATGCACAGGTCGAAGTTGAACCCGGCACTCCGCAAACTTACACCATGCGCTTACAGAATAACGGAAGCGAAACTCGAACCTTTAACCTCCAAATTGAGAGCACAGAAGGCCTAAACACCATCATCACCTCCACAACTGACATCTCCATCCTCGCTGGGGAAAGCGGTACATGGGAGGTACAAACAACTGCGGAAGAGGGCGCTGTCGGCATGTATGTTCAGGCATTCAGCGTGACACGAAATGGCGTCGTGTCCGAGGCATCTGTTGACATTGAGGTGCTCGCCACATCAGAGATCACCGTTGCTGGGCCCATCGATGGTCGAATCGTCATGCAACCTGGTACAACCTCCTCCACTGCATTCACGCTCAGCAACACAGGTACCCGTGATGTCATTCTAGTTGCATCTATGAGCGGCCTACCCTCTTCTGCTACAGCAGAAATTAGTCACTCTTCGCTCATGCTTAGTGTGGGTGAAACTTCGCAAGTGTACCTGAACATTACGTTAACCACCAACGCCGAACCGGGAACACATCCACTCGAATTTGGTTACGGCGGAACGGGTGCGTCAGCCGTTGAACAAGTGGACTTGCAAATTCAGGACAGGTATTCCGTCCTTCTGTCAAGCACAAGCACACAAGTGGTGGCTGGTCCGTCCAACAATGCCTCCATCCTTGTCGATGTCACAAACTTCGGCACGGCAAGTGATGTTTTGCAATTGAGTTTGTCGGATTCATCCGACTCTACATGGTTCACCTACTCTCTTTCGACAACATCAGTTTCGCTTGCATCCGGAGCAACCAGCACTGTTCTCATCGAGGTGCGAGAAGTCATGACTGGCGCCACTGCAAACGGCATCACAATCACCCTTCATGCAACTTCGAGCAACGATCCATCGGCCATCGACCACCTAAATTTGACCGTTCGTCCACAAGTTGCTGGTGCTGAAATCACCGTGATTGCCGATGTTGACGAAACCCCCCCAGGGGGCATCATTCGTGGCAGTGTTGTTGTGAAAAACACGGGGACTGCATACGATGAATTATTGCTGACCACCGTCGACATGGATTGTGGCGTAACCACGCTTTTCGAACTCGAAGCTGGTGCCTCTTCTTCTGCCATTCCTTGGTCGTGCACCATTGACGAGGGAGCACAATCTGGTCTTGCCAGTTTGGAGTTCCGAGTTACAAGCACATCTCGCAGTGATTATGTCGAGACCTACGCTGAAATCTATTCAGTCGAACCAACGTACGCAAACGGAAATGTACTCGACATCACGACGGATGCATCCACCTACAAGATTCCCTATTCAGGCGGTACAAGTGTTGTCGTGACCGTCACCAACTTGGCCAACACCCATGTTGAAGGCGTGTTAAGCTACAACGGGGAAGGCACTGGCATGCTGATTGGTCAATGGACACGAATCCTTGACGATAGTGCCGTGAACACATTCCAACTTGCCCCATTCGCATCGGCGGAATTTATGCTCACGCTTACATCAAACATTGAAAACGACGAAACAGCCAATATTGTGCTCAAGGCCACCTACGAGATTGTTGTGACAAGCACCACTGGGTCCGAGGAATCTGAGCAATTCAGCGTCGCGATTACAGGACCTGCAGAGCCGCCTCAGGGGGTCACACTCCCACTTGGAATCCAACTTGATCAAAGCACCACACTCAACACACTGCTTGGTGGATGGGCCTTTGCCATTCTTCTGCTGAGCGTCATGTACCTCCGTCGAAATCGCAAGGTGACTCAAAATGTCGATGACGAATTTGATCAATCCGAAGAAGTGGTCGAAGAAGAGAACGATGCTGAAGAACAAACGCTTGGTTACAATGAATGCAGAATGGAAGACGGAAAGGTCAGTTGCCCGTCATGTGAAGCCCGATTGGGCGTGCCTCGTGGCAGCGAAGCACCGTTTAGATTCACTTGTCCGAAATGCCAAACGATGATCCGAGTTGTCGAATGAGCCTCACTCGACCGAAGTTCGTTGTGCAATCAAAAGGAAAGCAGTGTGACCAAATGGTCCGTTTACGGGACGCATGCCGCCTTTCGAGGCCTTGCCCCATTGTCGTTCCATGAGTTCTCCAGCCCATTCAACATTGAGGCCTGCTTGCTCGCATGCCTCCCAAGCATGTTCGACTTGGCTCGTCACAGGGCAATAGCAGGCAATCCGACCGCCAACGGCCAAAAGGGGTGCGACCGCAGCAATCGCTGACGGATGCTGAGGCAGATCAAGGATGATCCCATCGAATGTTTCGACATGCTTGGTGATTTCAGAAATAACATCTTCGATTGCGCCTTCGACATGGTGATGCTCTGGAAATTCAGTCCAGCTTTGACGGGCCCTTGTCAGGTTTTTGAGACCAACATCTGCATGCTCTGATCGAGGTTCAACTGTAACATGCACACCTGAGCCACCGAGGGCACGTGCGATGTGCATCGAGAGACCTGCACTCCCAAGTCCGGCTTCGAGAATTGAATCACCAGAACCAATGCCGAGTTTAGCAACAAAATACCCAGCATCTTTGGCGCTGATGGTTTGAGCCCTTCTCAGCATGCCTTTGGAAAGTTCAGGAAGCCGAGGTGGCAAACGCGTCAGTTGTTTTTGACCGAGAGTGACCAGTGAACCATACGGTACACCAGCGATTGTGGCCATTGCATCAAAGACACCCAAGCCCTTGATTTTTCGAACGCCCTCGATTAATTCGACAACGTGAACCTTACCTTCCGGCTCCACCAAAACAGCCCATGCATCATTGTCCATGAACCCTGCGAGTTCCATTCGGATTTCAATCCTTTGTGAGATGAAAAGAGGACAATCGACAACAAGAATATATATGAAAATTACAATAAATATATCACAAACCCGCAGTCCAACGAATAAACTGGACCTGTCATGAGAGGGGTTTGTATAAATACCATCCAGTGTGTGTAATATCCATGAAGATGCCCGCACGACTTCTCGCTCTAACAATTGTAACTCTATTCGTCGGCAGTGTCCTTGTTGGATTCACGGCAGAGATGAATCCACTCGACAATGAAAAAACGCTTGACGAGGCGCCTGTAGTTCAACAAGCAAGTTCAGCAACGAGTCCAGGACACGTTGTGTTTGGACAATATATTTCATCAGACAACTGCGGTCACTGCTCCAAAACAGGCGGCGGCTCCGATGCACACCACGCGGTGAAGCAACTTCACCCTGACGAGTATGTCTACATCACGTACATGTCCGCTTCCTACGGCGACACTGACACCTCCCGTGCAGGTAACGTAGCCCCGTACAACTGGGCATGGTCGACAGGCGGAGCACCAGACGCTTACTTCGGAGACCGCACCGACAAGAACCAAGGTGGGGCCTCGGCAAATTACGACACATATGACACCCTCTTCTCTTCTGGCGGAGGAATGGCTCCAACAGTCAATGATTACGGCATGTCCGCATCGATTGGACAAACTGGAACCACTTACGACATCGACATCTCCTACAAATACACAGGATCTGGTAGCCCAGCAAGCAACATGAAACTCTACGCTGCGCTTGTTGACAAGGATTGCACTGGATACACCTACACCTCTGGAATCCCTCACGGCTACAACTGCTGGATGGCTTGGCTCACTGACAGTGACACATACAAATCGAAGAGCGGCGGATCCGGAAGCTCCTTCGCATCTGTCGTCCCAAGTTCAACATCCCAGTCAGTCACATGGTCAAACGTCCCAGCATCGGTCGTACCGGGTGGTCTGAACAAGGCCATCGTGGTCGGTGTCCTCATGGCTGGAAACCAAGTTTCAGTGGGCGGCACTTCTGCCCACGTGTACCACGCAATCGACTCGACGATGGGGCCTAAGATGGACCTCGCACCAGACGGTCTTACCGTCACCAACCCAACCGGTGGCACATCGTACATTATCGGCGACACGATCACACTCGACACGACCATCAACAACATTGGCGACCTCGACTACAACGCTGGTGGAAGCATCGAATTCTTTTACAAGAACGGCGTCAATGAAGTTTCCATTGACACGAAATCCCTCAACAACATCAACACAGGTGGCTCTCAAACCGCATCCGTGAACTTTGACACCTCTGTCCTTCCAACAAACGGATGGAAGACGACATTCGGTGTCCGCCTCACCGGACTCGTGGACGAAACTCAAAGCGCCAACAATTTGGTTCAGTCTGAACTTGACCACGACCGACCACCACTCGCAAAGAAGGCACAAGTCGAAGGCGACAATGTCATTGCTCGTGGCACACAGTTTGAAATTCTCGCCAAGGGCGATGCTGACGACAATGTCGACACCATCGACTCGATGAGTTTCAACATTGAAGTCTCCCCAACTGGAGCAAACCAATGGTCCAGCGACATTGTGTCCGGTGGCGAAATGGTCATGTATCCAGGTTCGCCAAGCGAAGGCCGTGCCTACCTCCTTAGCCCATCAATGGACATGGCCTCTGGTTGGTATGACATCCGATCACAAACGGTCGATTCACGAGGACAAACAAGCGACTGGATTGTCACTGCAGGCACTGATGGCTTCAAACTCGCCAACGGAATCCCCTCCATTGTCGCAGAACCAATCCCATCTGTCCTTTGTGACACAACAACCAAGTTCGACCTCACCGGACACGTCGCTGACCCAGAGACGCCTTTGGAAAGCCTTGTCATTACATCAGACAATCCATCATTCGTAGCATGGCATCCATCAACAACAGAACTCGAAGTGAAGTTCTCATGGAATGAAATCAATGGATGTCCACTTGGACAACAAGGCATGGAAATTCGAGTCGATGACGGAGGAGATTACTCCGAAGCCGGAGAGTTGCCATACGGAACACTCCTGTTCAATGTCCTCGAAAATGGTCAACCACGTTGGGAAGGACTTCCTACACAAACCATTGATGAAGGTGGCTCGGGCATCATTGACCTCCTTCCGTTCCTCTCCGATACCGACGACACTGGCCAACCCGTGAACGCAAACACACTCACAGTGTCCATGATCAGCACATCAAATGATGATATCATTTCCTTTATGCTCGAAGGCTACGCTCTTGGCTTTGAGACAATGGACGATGATGTCAACGGTCAGTCAATCGTGACCCTCCGGGCAAGCGATGGCGAACAAATTTCCGAACAAACCATGATTGTGCAAATCAACCCAAGCAACGATGCCCCACGCATCGATCTTGACAGCATGGAAACGATTCAACTCAAGCGAAATGAGCAGATGGTCACTGACCTCACCCCTCGAATCAGCGATATTGACGACCCCGCAGAAGAGGCGTTCCTCACCGTCGAATCTACTGAATCTGGAGCAGCCCGGTACAACCTACTTACAGGAATGCTGACCCTTCAATTCGAACAAGTTGGCGCACAAACAGTGACCCTCACAATCATGGACAAGTACGACACGAACACCTACCAAATCATTGTGAATGTCTACGACGCACTTCCCTTAGAGATTTCAACAGTTGATGATGGCACTGGCCAAATCTATACTGAAATGACTGACACATACATTGGACAAACGCCAACGGTCACAATGACGCTCACTGACGCAGCTCCAGTTTTCACATACATGATGGCAAACTGGAACGTCTGCAATGAATTGACGGGTACCTGTGATGGACTGCTCACCTACGAGTTAGATGTGACGCAATCCGCAACTGGGTGGACCAATGTCCTCGACATGCCTTCACTCGTCTTCGAAGGCCAGTCCGCACGAGAAGATGGTTCGAGAGACCGTGATTACTACGAACTAGAGATGACGGCAAGTGACGCCAATGGTGATGATTACAAGACCCTCACCAAGATGAAGTGGACCATCACTGAAACGGCCCCTACACCAGATCAAATGGATGAAGCAATGCTTGAGGCTCACGTCTTCAACCTACAAGCTTCGAAGGCTGCGCTCACAGGAAGCATTGCAGAATCCACTGAGGACACCACTGAACTCGAGGCAGAACTTGCTGAAGTGGTAGAGAAACTCGAGATCGCATGTGCCGACCCACGTTCAGATTGCCCAACAGATTCGGCATCGGGAGCAACCAACACAGACACTTCTGAATCGATTCCAATGGAACTTGTCTTTGCTGGAATTGGCATCCTCATCGTCGCCCTTTTAATCGGTCTTATGTTCACCCGAAGCGGTAGCAAGAACGAAGTCGAAGACTGGAGCGCTACCATGCTCCCTGCGAGCGACATGGTTGCAAACTCCATGTACGGTGGAGCCCAAGATATCTTCCAAGCCCCTGCACCGGTTGTTCCACAACAACAGTACGCTGGACCACCACTCCCAGCAACTGGATTACCGGCTGGATGGAGCATGGAACAATGGGTTCACTACGGACAGCAGTACCTTGATCAAAACCAACTTTGATCTCGTGCATCTGCACCATCTTGATACATGGTGAATTGTAAACCCATAAAGGGGAGTAGCGTGGAGGACATAACGTGACCGAAGAGATTGTTGAGGACGAAGCGCCTCTCACGGCAGCCGAGGATGGCGCTGATTCCATTGAGAACAGCGCACCGCTCGCCGATGATACACAAGTCACAGTGTGGGCTCCTGAACCCTCTGCCGGAGGCGACGACATCATCGCTGAAAGCGTCGAGCAGTGGATTCAAACTGTCAACTTCGAGTCAACTGAAGATGTACCAATACCCGACCGTCTTGTTGACCAAGTCATCGGTCAGGAAGCTGGCTCAATCGTGATCAAAAAGGCAGCAGAACAACGACGCCACATGTTGATGATTGGTGACCCTGGTACCGGAAAATCGATGCTTGCACGATCCATGACAGACTTGCTTCCAAAAGACGCACTCGAAGATCTCCTTGTGTACCCAAACGAAGACGACGAAAATGAACCAAGAGTTCGCTCCGTGCCTGCGGGTCGAGGCGACCGAATCGTCAAGTTGCAAAAGGAATCAATGCGAACACAGCGCGAACGATCCCAGAAGATGCTCCTCATTGCCTTTGCAGCAGTTGGATTCCTCATCCTCATCGCAACCCTTCAGTCAGGTGACATCATCACCCTTCTGTTCGGTGGGTTTTTGCTCATGTTTGGATACATGTTCATTCGTGGACGGCTAAGTTCGGGCGATGAAAGCAGGATTCCTAAGGTGCTCGTTAAGCACGACTCCTCAGAACTCCCACCGTTCGTGGATGCGACTGCAACACTCTCAGGCTCCCTTCTTGGCGATGTACGCCACGACCCGTTCCAATCAGGTGGTATGGAAACCCCAGCTCACGATCGTGTCGAACCAGGCGCAATCCACAGAGCGCACAAAGGCGTGCTCTACATTGACGAAGTGAACCTTCTCCGACTTGAGGAACAACAAGCCTTGCTCACAGCCATGCAAGAGCGTGCCTTCCCAATTTCAGGGCGTTCCGAGCGATCCTCTGGAGCACTCACAAAGACAGAACCTGTGCCGTGTGACTTCATCCTCATTGCAGCAGGTAACCTCGATGCGATTCAAGGCATGCACCCTGCTCTTCGCAGCAGAATTCGTGGCTATGGATACGAAGTCTATGTCAACTCGGAAATGCCAGACACTGCCCGAAACCGACGCAGGCTCATCCGGTTCATTGCTCAAGAAGTCCGACGTGACATGGGCACAAGCCGTGAAATCCCTCATTTCGAGAAGAGCGCTGTGGCCATCATCCTCCGGGAAGCACAACGACGTGCTGGCCGCCGTGGAAAACTCTCCCTCAGACTCCGTGAACTCGGTGGCCTTGTGCGAATTGCTGGCGACCTTGCTATGGAAGAAGGTGCGCCGCTCACCACTGCAGCGCACGTGCTTGGGGCACGAAACATCGCAAAGCCACTCGAACAGCAAGTGGCTGATCGTATGATTGAGCGACGCCTCGACTATGCGCTCGTTGTCAACTCCGGTGAACGAATTGGTCGCGTCAACGGCTTGGCTGTGTTGGGTGCAAACTCAGGGCTCTCCGATTTCAGTGGAATCATGCTCCCCGTCGAAGCACTTGTTACTCCCTCACAGGGTGGCGGCGGCAAAATACACGCCACTGGAGGGCTTTCTGACTTGGCGAAAGAGAGTGTCACAAACGTCAGCGCAGTGATCAAGAAACTAACCGGAAAGGACATTTCCGACTATGACATCCACATCCAATTTGTGGACACGCATGGGGTGGATGGCGATTCTGCATCAATCACCATCGCCACTGCAATCATTTCCGCCCTCGAAAGCATCCCAATCCGCCAAGATTTGGCAATGACAGGCTCGCTCTCCGTTCGTGGAGAAGTGCTACCAATCGGTGGTGTCACAGCGAAGATTGAGGCAGCTGCACGCTCAGGCATCAAGGCCGTTATCATCCCGCGGGCAAATGAACAAGATGTTTTGCTCGATACGAAGTACGAGTCGATGATCGAGGTCATTCCGGTCGACACTTTGGACGAAGTGATGGAATATGCGCTCATCAAGCACGCCGAAAAGGCCGGACTCGTCGAACGTCTCGGTGCCGTTATTGACAGGCTCACGCCTGTAACCGGTAGCGTCCCGTCTGCTTGAGACTCACCAAGAGGTGAACACACACACCAAAGCCCACCCGTTGGGTACAAGAAGGCGGCTTGATTCGCCAAGCCATGGACACGACGAGCGATCAACCACTCCCGGTTGTCGACGCAAGCAAGGGTGCTCTTTTCGTCCTGTTTTTAGTGACCGTCATCGATATGATTGGTTTCGGTATCGTGATCCCATTTCTCACCTACTTGGTTGAGGACCTTACGCCTGCGAGCCAAGAAGCAAGCATCGGCATTTGGGTTGGAGTGCTGATGACTTCATACTCGGCTGCTCAGTTTCTTTTCTCGCCGTTTTGGGGTTCGCTTTCTGACAAAATTGGACGAAGGCCGGTGCTTCTCGTGGGCTTGGTTGGCAACACAGTATTCTTCACAATGTTCGGACTTGCCAACACCCTTTGGCTTGCTTTAGCAGCACGCTTCCTTGCAGGTGTGTTCAATGGCAATCTTGCAGTGGCCCGGGCCTACATTGGTGATGTGAGCAACCCTCAACAATTGGCGACACGGATGGGCCTTATTGGTGCGGCATTTGGACTTGGTTTCACGTTTGGACCGTTTATTGGCGGCGAACTATCAGACCCTGCAAGTCGATGGGCATTCTTCGAAGGGACGATTTTTGACAGCCACCCTTACTTGCTCCCATGTGCTGTTGCAAGCCTCCTGTCTGTGCTCTCTCTCCTTGTTGCCCTACGAAGTTTACCAGAATCACTGCCTCCTGAGCGTCGGACGAGTGTCGATAAGAAATCAAAGGAAGGTGGCATGCTCAAGACAATGCAAAACACGGGCAAGATGCTCCGCTCCGGTAGTACCTCAGTTGTGATCTGGGTAACCATGCTGTTCATTTTTGGATTCACCATCATGCACGCTGTATTTATCCTCTACACGCAAATGATACCTGAAGATGGCGGCCTTTCTTTCTCGGAAGCTGACAATGGTCGAGTGTTTGCGCTCATTGGCATTTCAGGAATTTTAACACAAGGCCTGCTCATTGGGCCACTCACAAGGAAGTTCGGGACACGACGGCTAATTCCAATGGCGATTGTGATCACTGGAATCGGACTGGTCCTCATCCCGTACAGCCAATATGAGTCGAGATGGCTCCACGTCCTCATTGTTGGCGTCCTGGTATCTGTCGGTAACGGTTTGTTCACGCCATCCTCATCCTCGTTCCTCACACGGATTGCAAAGTCAGAGGGATATGAATTGGGTGTCGTGATGGGGGCGCAAGAATCAGTGAGTGCCTTTTCAAGAATCATCGGTCCATTGACAGGTGGTTTTGTGTGGGTGTTGACCTACTCAAGGGATTGGCCCTTTGACTACCATACAGCGTTCCATATTTGTGGCATTCTCATGGCGTTTGCAGCACTGTTGTCCCTGAAACTACCACTCCTTCCAGAAGACGAACCAGTCTCAGAAAGCGCTTTAGAAAGTGAGTGAACTGGACTATATTCAAGAGGGGAGTTCTCAACGAGAACCTATGCAACACGCCACCACGGCTTGGGATTCAGGCCGTTTCAATCGCAGGGTCACAACCTTTGCACATGCAATGATCATCATCAGTTTGGCCGTGGTTTGGCTGATTCTCCTGAAGGGAGTCTTGCAACCATTCTTCATTGCACTTGGCCTTTATTTTGTTCTCAAACCAGGTTCTGACTACCTCTCCACCAATGGTTTCCCGGTTATTCTCTCCTACCTCACGATGGTTATGCTGACGTTGCTCGTAGTGTCCTCAGCGGCCTTCTTTGCATATCAGCAAGCCGCGGATGTTGTCGAAGATGAGGCAAAAATGGACGAATACAACATTCTTCTCGAAGAACGGTGGCACGAATTGAAGACGGGAACGGCTTTGTCCGCAGCGTTTGACGATGAGGCCGCGCTGAACAACACCCTTGTCGAAGATTTGGCAGAGTGGGGGGTTCTCGAAAACGATGAACAGATTTCTGATGCCGCTGTTGGCATGCTTGCAGGCGTGGGTTCAATGCTCACAACAAGCATCACTGTGATGTTTTTCCTCATATTCATCATCTTTGAGGCGAGCTTGTTACCGGGCCGAATCGAACGTGCTTGGCCTGGTGGAGCCAGTGAAAAAGTTCAGATTGTTCGCAGCAAAATCGAAGCCAGCGTAAACACCTACATCGTTGTGAAGACGGGTGTTGGGTTTGGAACAGCTGTTTTTGCGGGCATCATCATGCTCGCCTTTGGAATTGAATTGTGGTTCACATGGGCGTTGCTGACCTTCTTGCTGAATTACGTGCCATACATCGGTTCATTGATTGCTACGCTTCCACCAATCATCCTTGGACTCATTCTACTCGAACCTGCAGGACTCGCCCTTCTGATCTTGTTGCTCCTCACGAACCAACAAGTGTGGGGACAAATTATTGAAACACGATGGGCAGGTCGAGCCCTTGATCTCTCACCTGTCGTCTTGCTGCTTGTGACAGCAATTTCATTTGCAGGATGGGGGATTCTTGGCATGATCCTCGCTGTACCCTTCGCAGTGATCATCAAGATCGTCTTGGAGAACATCGAAGCAACACGCCCAATTTCGATCTTGCTCTCAGAACGAGCACCATCGATTGATGAAGCGTGGAACGAGGCAATGAAAGACGGAAAATTATCCTCCTTCGAAACCCAATCCCTCGGCCAATTGCAAGAAGTTCTTGGCTATTCAAACCGAGAAGTCAAACTCATTTCGGGTCGCATTGCAGTCGAGCGGGTGCTCCGAAAGAACAAGATTACAGATGATCAATTGGACCTCATCGCTGGGGTGGCAGATGAACTACGGCATCATCAAGATTTAGCAGCCGAAGTGACTTCAACACTGCACCAAGGAAAGATTACAAAGGAACTTCGCCCTTTGCTTAAGCAATTCCTCACTGCGATCGAAGAAGAGTGATCACAGAACTTCTGTGAGGATCTTCTCGAGCTCTGTGTTGATCATGAGAATGAGCGTTCCAAATTCCGATGGAATGTTTGGGTCCTCGTACAACTCTTCGAGTTTGGATTGGGCCATTGCAATGCGCACATCGATTTTTTTGGCTTTGTTAAGCAACCAGTTGTCGCATGCTTCTTTCGCTTGACGGCGAATGTTTCGTGGAACTTTGGGGTCATCAATTTGATTGATGACTGTGGCAACTTGTTGAAGACGAGTTTCGATATCCATGTTTACAGCCCCTTTGGTCGATACCTATCGCTGTGTGTAGGCCGTCTTTAAGTTGATTGCCGCCACCCGCACACCATGGACTTCACTGAAAACGATCTTTTGGGCTGGTCCCGAATCTTCGCACTTGTCCTTGGAATGGGGTGGGCTGCTTGGATGGACCACAAAGAGCGAAGGGTGGGCAATGACCATTGGCTGGTATGGGTCAAACCCGCTTTGTTTCTTTGGGCGCTGGATTTGATGAACCAAGGTGCTGACTGGACCATCTACCTCACCGCCTCCGCCGTTGTCGCCTACGCGAGCGGCGCTGTCCTTGGTCGACCGTCGTTGACCGATCTTCGAAATGGTTCACGCTTGGACGGCGTTGTACTCCTTTGGTACGCCATCAGCAGCGTAGGCCTCGTTGCTGGGGCTATTGCCCACCAATCGACACAGCCGTTGGATGTGCTGCTTGGCAACGACACAGGTCTAGGAGCGCTTTGGTGGAAGACGTTGAGCGTCTTGTTCGTCATCCTGATTATTGACGGCGCATGGCGATTGCGTTTGCTCCACGGTGGAGCTGATGCAAAGGCTCTGATGTGGGTGGCATTGCTCTTCCCAAACTGGGCTACCATGCCTTTGCTCTTGTCGGATGCAACGATGGATGCAACGGTAGCGCTCCCACCAAGCCTTGCCTTACTCATGTGGGGCGGGTTGAGTTTCCTGGCCATACCATTTGTTTTGTTGGTGAAGAACATCCTAGCAGGAAACATCGTCTCATTCAGAGATTTGAGGCTAGCATGGCATGCCTTGCGGATTGACCGGACGGAAGTAGTAAACAGGCATGTGTGGCTCTTGACCACGTTGATGGAAATGCCAGATGGAACAACGAAACCTCACCACCGAACCCGTGCACCTCGAACAACGCCATCCCGTGACGATTTGGAGGCATCAATTGCAGCGCTCGAAGAAGCAGGTGTTGACCAAGTATGGGTTAGTTCGAAACTGCCTTTGTTGGTGTTTTTATTCCCAGCAATTGCACCACTCGTGTTGTTGGGTGATCCGATGGCGCTGTTAATGCCAATGCTTGGATTGTAAGCAAAAGGTGCTGTACATCATGCGCCCTTGCGCTCGATGTTCTTGGCCCGTAGACCCTTGTAGCCACACTTTCGGCAGCGTGCTGCACGAACTGCATTGCGTGCGTTGCAGCGCATGCAAATCTTGCGGTGAAGCAAGCGTGCTTCAGCTTCAGGGAATCGTGCCATAGTCCAGCGACCAACTCCCCCTATTTAATCACAACCGAGCAGAACAATGTAAGCCTGTGCATCAGTTTGCGAGATTCTCGTCTGTCCAACTTGATGCGAAGCAGTGTTGAAAGCCCACGGACCTCAGGCAGTGGTATGCGTGTGCTGCGACTGCCCGGTATTCACCACGACTCAAACGTCGTCGTGGTCACAGGCTCCGCAGGTTCGCTGCTTATCAACGCTGGAACCTCTTGGTATCAATCGCTTCAAGTCGAGCGGGTCAAAGGCCTGCTGGGTGATGAAGCGATGCTCGACCGGGTCCTCCTCACGAGCAAGCGTTACCCATGTTCTGGAGGAGCCAAACACCTTTCAGACATGTTCGCGAATTGCCCGGTCCATATACACGAAGAAGGGCAAGCTGCACTCGAAACTGGCGACTTTTTCTCGACGTGGGCAAATCGGTTCGATTCAGATATGCCCTCAATTGGCACCGTGCCATGCGCCAACGGTGAAGTGTTTGCGTTAGGCGATGGTGAAGTCGAAGCAATTCATCTCCCTGGATGTTCGGCTGATGAGATGGGTTATTGGATTAAAGATCAGTCGATGATTGTGCTTGGATGCACCCTTCCAAGAGCTGATCGTCCCGCAAGGTGGGATTTACCGGGCGGTTGCTTACCAGATTTGATTGAAAGTTTAGAACGCATCCAGAAGCTGCAACCGTCTGCAATTGTGCCGATGCAAGGTCCTGCAATCAAAGGGAAAAAGCATGTTCAAAATGTTCTCAATCAGCACCTTAAGTTTCTGCGAGAATGCCTCGAGAGAGATGGTGCAACTCCCAAATCATGGGGTCGGCCTGCACAAACAGCCATGTGGTACACATCCCACCCACCGTGGCCGCTCGAGGAAAAAGAAGCGGTCTAAGCCACAACTGGAAGATCCAGCATCAATGGTTGAGGAGCGTCACCGCTTCGTTGTTGAGATTCTAGGATTTTCGCACGCCGATTCGCCCGTTGTTGGGCTTTGTGAGTGAATGGTTGTGTTCCATCGATGTTCATCGTTTGTGAACCGTCCATTGAGTATGTCGCTCTGTGCCAGCCACTCTGAATGTGGATGATGCTGTTGTGCAGTCGAAGGCTCGAAACCGGTCCGTCGTAGGTGAACAGCTTCACCCCTCGGCCTGGAACGTTTGGCCCAACCATCCACACTTGACCTGCTTGGGTTGCGACAAGAAAGGAAGTCTCACTTGGCGCGGCACTGCACATCGATCGAACAACGCCCCCTTCGACTGTGAATTTGTCAACCAAATCCAAAAGCGGTAATGTGAGGAATGTTACGCCACCTTGGGCATCACCAATGATGGCGGTTTCGATTCGATTTGTGGGCCCTTTCACAACTAACATCACTGTGGCAATGGCGTCTAGTTTTATTCTTCGATTTGTCCCATTGTGGGGCCGCCATTGCACGAGACCATCATCCATGGCAACAAGGCATCCATCTGGGGTCACGAGGCTTCGGACAACGACTCGGTTGTTCATACAACGGAAAGCAGAGCCGGAGGTACACATTCGTTTCCGAGACCCCTCGGATGAAACTGAAAGTGAATCAGTATGAATCCTCAGAACTACTGTCTTTCTTCCATTTTCGGTAGCATGACTTACAGACACGAACTCGGCCTTTACGTTGGGTGTAGCCGCTCTCGCCCCACACATCAATCGCATTGTCAATCGACAGCGATCGTCCACCGAATGATTTGTCGGCGAACTTGTCACAGGTGTTGACGCCACATGGAATCTCGCCTTCTTTCTTCGTTTTCTTGCTGGTCGCGTCGTTGGTTTCACCAGCGTCTGACTTGTGCTTGCGTGCCTTTGCCTTGAAGCCCATGAGCCGAAGGACCTGTGCCCGATTCAAGAAGGTTACCACAGAAGTGGTGCTTCACTGTTCTGATACGTACCCGAGTTGGCTGAGCAAACCATCGATGAGACGGAGCAATCCACGGAGCGTCACTTCGGAAACATTGGCGACACCACAGACTTCAGATTGAGTGCGTGGAGAACCAGATTCCGAGGAGGCCTTGTAGATCAGTGCTGCTGCAACGCCCATCGGTTTCTTTCCTTGCCAAATGTCTTCATGGGGTTGGATTGCATTCCACAGGTGACCCACTTGAATGTGGGTATTTGGCGGGAGCTGCAAGTCAGAAATGAACTTGTCAAAGTACTGGTCAGGGGAGGAAATCTTGTGAAGATTGAGTCTTCGAGAGACTTGGCGAATTAACCGTGACAGTTCCTTTTCGGTCACATCGAACGAACGGGACATGTCTGGAATTTGTCGTGGAAGGTTCTCCTGGCGTGCGACGAGGTAAGCGCATGCTGCGGTCACACCTGCGATTGAGCGCCCTGTGACGAATCCTTCACCTGACAAGCGTCGGTAGAGACGAGCTGCTTCTTCTTGCAGAGGCTTTGGCAGCCCTGAGTTGTCCCGGATGAATTGGTTGGCCCGGACGAGGTTGCGCTCACGGCTCTTTCGAGTTTTGGAACGTTCGTCGATCACTCGACGACGGCGCCATTCACGGCGGGCTTGGGAGGAGATTCCGTGCCGGCCTGCAGACCCAGTGTTGAGGTCCCGGACATCAATGGTGGTGTTGAGGCCCTTGTCTGCTAGTGTGTAGGTGAGAGGTTGACCGACTCGAGAGCGATCTTGGCTGCGGTCACGGTTCGTCCACTCTGCCCCAGGGTCGATTACATTCTCTTCGACGACGAGGCCGCAAGAATTGCAAGTGATTTCCCCTCGACTGTCGTCCATTTGCCAATCGACGACGCCGCACTCTTCGCACGGCTTGGTGTGTCCTTCGAGTGTCCGTCTGATCTGGTGGCTGCTGTCTGCTGCCCCCCGGGAGGTCCGTGAGGTCGTGTTTGTGCTGCCAGTCTGCGCTTGTGTGTTTTGTTTCATCTTCTCAACTCCTTGTTCAGTAGTTGAGAACCTTTCTATTTAAAACCCTGTGTGGCGGTGCATGACAGTGTCTGCATGACGGCTCGTAGGATAGACGGTGTGTGTTGGGTTCTCGCTTAGTAAGTAGGAATCATGCTCAAGTGAATATAAACTGTTGTTTGAAAAACCTGAATCCATGGAAACCCTAACCAAAACTCAGGCAAGAGTTCAAAGACGGTACGCGGTGACATCCAGACGAGGAGAACACAATGCCAGCAACCGTCGTTCTAGGTGCGCAATGGGGAGATGAAGGAAAAGGGAAGTTGGTTGACCGGATCGCCGAACAGGCGACATGGGTTGCTCGGTTCCAAGGCGGAAACAACGCCGGACACACAGTCGTTCTTGGCGATCAAGTGCTGAAATTTCATCTCCTACCATCTGGAATCACTCGTAAAGAGTGCAACCTCATACTCGGCGATGGGATGGTTGTCGACCCTTGGGTCTTAGACCGTGAACTCAATGGCTGGAAGGACTCAGCAGGCGAGGACCCGCGTGGAGAACGGTTGTTCATCAGTGAGCGAGCCCACATCATTCTGCCTTACCACTGCATTCTTGATGGACAAGACAAGAAAATTGGCACCACTGGAAGAGGCATCGGGCCGACCTATGCCGACAAAATAAACAGAATCGGATTGCGATTTGGCGATCTTTCTGAAGTCGACGGTGACAGCGACTGGATGGAAGCAACCACCGCTCGGATGAACGCAAGCCTCGAGGCAGCGGGATGTCAAGACCGAATTGTTCCATCCAAGCTTGCTGAAGACATTGCATGGATTCATTCGACCTACGCCAACAGCATTGCCAACACTGGCCTCATGCTCGACAACGCCCTCAAACTTGGTGAACACGTCATTCTTGAAGGAGCCCAAGGTTGCTTGCTTGATATTGATCAAGGAACCTTCCCCTACGTCACCTCTTCAGTCACCTCACGAGGCAATGCTGGACACGGAGCAGGCATCCACCCAGGTCACGTGAACGATGTCATCGGGATCACGAAAGCCTACATCACTCGTGTTGGCCACGGAGCAATGCCGACAGAACTCGAAGACGAAGTGGGCAACCACCTTGGCACCATCGGCCACGAATTTGGAACAACCACCGGGCGCAAGCGGCGGTGTGGTTGGTTTGATGCAGTGGTCATGCGCCATGCCCACCGTGTCAACGGGTTCACCGGCTTGGCATTGACCAAGTTAGATGTGCTTGGCGGTCTTGATGAATTGAAGATTTGTGTTGCCTACGAGCTCGACGGGAAAGAAATTCTCGAAATGCCGTCCAGCGCCACAGCGCTTGAACGATGCAAGCCGATCTACATTACCATGCCAGGTTTCCCTGGTCACTCCCTGCAAGAATGGCTCGGCATCGCAAAGAAGGCGAACGATGAGGGTGCAGGCTATTCAACACTCCCAGCAGCAGCCCAATTATACATCAAGAAAATCGAAGCGCTGGTTGGCGTTCCATGCACAAGCGTGGGCGTTGGACCAGACCGTGACGCAACGATCGACATGGTAAACTGAGGATTCATTTCAGTCGATTCAAGGTGAAGACTCAAAAAGGTGAGGCTCAACCGTTGGCTTACAGGGGCGTTTAGCTCAGTTGGAAGAGTGCTTGGTTTGCAACCAAGATGTCGTGGGTTCAAATCCCACAACGTCCATTTCCCTGCTCAAAAGGCCCATACCCGTGAGGCATGAACCCACAAGGCTTGCCGGCATCAACACTAAGAGGAGTCGTACAGATTGAACCTTGAGGCGATTTAATCACATCAGAGATTCCGGGAAGAAACTCTCTTAGGGATCGACAGTCGATTCTCGCTCAAGCAACAGCATTGGGTTTGAAACTGAGTGAAGATGGCCAAGATTGGATTCCAATAGAGACGAATTCAACAAATATTCCGAGAGAGGGTGTTCAAACGTTAAATGTTGAATCTGAGCCTTCGCCCGTACTCCCACTTCTTGGCGGTGCTGCCGTTGGCATGAACATTGGATTGTCTCTAGTGCTCATGTATCTGCTTGCATCGATTCTAGGACCAATTTTATTAATCTTATTTTTTTCTGGTTGTTCCTTATGGCAATCGGCGGGGGTCCAATCGAATCAATGTTATACATATTGGACTGGTTATTCGGCTAGTTATTCAACTGATAAACTGTTCATGGCTCACAACAGGTGCAACATCCTTCGCAGTGGCGCTCGGTGTGACTGACTGAAGCGGAAGCGACCGTCAAGATTGGTTTGTGGATGGGGTCTGTTGCAACAAAAATGCGTAAAAGGAGGACTGAGGAGAGATTAGGGATTTGAAAAAGACGCCTCGAACTACCAATCTTATTTTCCGTTTTCCGACATGTAGTGACCTCAGAACATACAAGAGAATATATTCTAAGTCTGCTTGAGCGAGGATATACGACCCTATGGCGTCGTTATCCGGGGGATTATTATGGTCAAATCCAACATTGAATCTTTGGTCGAAACCATCACAGAGGAGGTCAAGTCGAAATTCACGAGAACCATCGGGTTGGTTGGCGTGATCATCATCTCACTCTCAGCAATGCTTCCGGGGATCTTTGTAACCCCAACTTTTGCCGCAGAAATCATGGGACCTGGAATCTGGCTTGCCTATTTGGTCGCAGCATCAGTGGTGCTTCCTGGCGCTCTATCCAAGTCCGAGTTATCTTCTGGCATGCCGTCAAGCGGAGGATCTTATGTGTACTTAGAACGAACCTATGGACCCCTTATCGGAACCATCAGTGGGCTGGGATTGTGGGCCTCGTTCCTCCTCAAGTCTGCCTTTTCACTCATTGGTTTTTCTGCTTACTTCATCGTGGTCACGACGTACTTCGATATCGAGATGGAATTGAGGACGCTCTCGATGAGCGCACTGGTTTTGATTGTTGTAGTCAACCTCCTTGGCGTTTCGAAAGTCAAGGCTGTTCAAGCACCGATTGTGTTCATGACCGTAGCCCTTCTGACTCTGATATGCATTGCTTCTTTCTTCAGTGATGGTTTCGATGCCAGCATCCCCATCGATGGAGCCATGAATGCGAATGGGTGGAAACTTGCGGAGGCAGCAGCCTTTGTGTTCGTCGCCTACGCTGGCGTTACGAAGGTTGCTGCAATCGGAGGTGAAGTGAAAAACCCAGAGAAAAATTTGCCAGCCGGAATCTTGCTTTCCTTGCTCATTGCAACGGTGATTTACTCAGCCATTGCCTTTTTGATGATGGCAGCCATCCCAGGTGACCAGTGGTGGATTGGCGGAGATGGCAAGGTTGTAGAGAACCCAATTTGGGTCTTCGCTGAAACAGTTGCAGGAACGAAGTTTGGCGTCGTAGCCGCCGCACTTTCAGTTCTGACGATGATTTCGATGGCACTTGCAGGTATTCTCGCTTCCTCGAGATTCCTGTTCGCAATGGCTCGTGACAACCTCCTCCCACAAGCCCTCGAAGAAGTGAATGTCAAATTCGAGACCCCTCATTGGCCGATCATCTTAACCGGTGCCGCCATGGCTCTGGCCATATTCTACGTCCCACTCGAGGACGTCGTTAAGCTCGCTTCGGGCTTTAAAATCATGATATTCATGATGATCAACTCATGCGTGATCATCCTTCGCCAAACCAGTAAGGAGCATGATTGGAACCCATCCTACACCAGTCCAATGTATCCCTATATCCAGGTATGGGGTATCCTAGCTGGCGCAGTTCTCATTGCCTTTATTGGAAACAAGGCGTTTATTGGCGCTGCTGCTGCTGTAGCAGCAGGTGCTGCCACATACTACCTCTACGGACGAAAGCACGCAGTCCTGCAAACGACTCCAATTGCATCATTCCGTAAGCAGTTCAAATCGCCTTCATCTACCGAGCATCAACGCCGAGTAACTGCGTTCCATGCTGCAGACATGGGAGGCAAGAACCATCTGACAATTCGAGAATTCCAAAGTGCACTACAAGCGCTTGGATTCAATTACTCTTCTGATGAATCACGCGTGATCTTCCATTCCGCTGATGCAGATGGAAATGGCGTGATTGACATCGATGAATTCTTCGATTCCGTTGAAATCACGAGTGACGAATAAGGCCACCACATACCACCTGAATGCATCAGTGCATTCTCGTACTTGGCGTAATCAAGGTACGGCGAAGTCAAAAAACGAAGAAGCCAAGTTCAATCCACTTCATGAGGGGATTAACAATTTCAGAGCGGAAGGAATCAAACCACAATGGACTGGTCCAACAGACCAAAGCTGCCAGAAGATACTCAATACCAATTGATTCCTCATGAGGGTAGAGGGTGGCCATCATTTCACCTTCGTCCACGAACCATCAGCGCCAACATTCCAGAATTGAATCTCTTCGCTGACATCGACATACCATCCGGATTCGCCTTGCACCGAGCCAGGGGCAGCCTGCATCACACCAACTTCTGCCGCTTGTGCAGCAAGGCTTGCCTTCCGTTCGGGACTGAGGTCGATCGTTGTGTCGGGAGACGGCGTTTGGTTGTGTGAAGTATCGGACGGTGTTGTGTCGTCATCATTCTCGTAGTCCGCATCTTCTGCGTCCTCGTACTCTTCTTCGAAGGCATGTTCAACCCATTCTTCATTCTCTTCTGCATTGTTCACACGCCGGACAAGCACAATCAAGGTAACTAAAATGAGACCGAGAAGGAATGACCCAAGCGTCATAGCAGTGTTCGTCGAACCAACCGCCCCACCAAGGAGCACAGGTTCAACATCAAAGAATCGTTGAGTGATGAGTCCATTCCAGTTCACTGTGCACGAACGGTCATCGCCTGCAGAACTGACTTTGACCTCCCATGTATCACCAGTGACGTACTTTGCTTTTCCAGCACTACAAGAAATCGATGTGTTTTCAGGCTCAACAATCACGAGGTTATCGTACTTGTCAACGCCTTGTAGTTGCAGAAGCACCGTATCGCCCTGGGCGATGTCAAAGCCGTCAAGTTCGGCTACAACCCGCACAGCAGCCCCTGGTTGGATGAGTAAGTCGATGGTGTGAACCGCATCATCAGACATCAAGATGAGTTGGTAAGACCCCGATGTCTTTCCTGTGAAGTCCCAATATCCATTTCCCGAGGGAGAGGCTTCAATCACGCCAAATGTTGCGTTCAAATCAGTGCTTACATTTGTTGCCGGCGCCATATTACCATGGGCATCAATCACTTGAATGTACAGTTCTGAAGGCACACCGGCATTGACGGTAAGCCCAAGTTCTTGATCGGTGACCAAATTACGAGCCTCTCCGGCGACCACCGTAAGACGAATGGTAGCGAAAATACCATCTGCGTTTGCACGGATTTCATGGCCACCGACGTTGGTTGGCATCCAAAGGTAGTCTGAAAGAAGAAGTTCAACGGTTGCGTCCACCCCATCAACCGTCCAGTTCAAGCCGATTGGATCGAGTGGATTTCCGAAACCGTCGAAGAACTGTGGGTCGAGATCAAGTGGTACATCCGAGGCAAGAACTTCGTTCGCTCCGTTGAGTTCGATAAAGGCCAATTGGCCGGTGAGGGTGCTTTGCTGGAAGGAAGGTTCGAAGCGAATGTTTGTCAAAGCATCATACCATGAACCTTCGATTCGCCACATCTCAAGAACACGTGGTGAAAGGGTAGCATACCCTTCGTAGGACTGGAAATGACTTGCGTTTCCTCCAAGCAGTTCCATGGTCCCATTGACCAGCCATTTGTTGCCCATTTCATCGACTGCCCAGAACGAGAGTGTGCTTTGTTGTCCGACACGGAGGGTTGATGGTTCCAATTCGAGAACAGCGTCGATGGCTGTTCCATGATGGATTTCGACATCAATAGTCGATGCAGCACCTTCATCGATGACATTCAACTGGTGAGTTCCCATCGTGCCTGGCGTCCAATAAACTCGCCCGTCTGCGAACGATAATCCGCCACTTGAAGTGGTGAAGTTCTCCAAAGGAGGTGTAAAGGAACCAGTGTAGCCATTCGCATCCGTGCGCATTGTGACGAGTTCATAGGTCTCACCAGCGGTGTAGGTACTGTGGTCACCAACAATCGACAGTTGCGAAAGAGATGCATCAGCAGGTACGACTCGGATGGTTGAGGTCCCAGTCACATTTCCAGCACTGACGGTGAGGTTCCAGACTCCTGGATACGTCGCTGTATATCGACCAACAGGGCTCATCGTACCATTTTCCGAGGTCCAGGTTTTGTAACCTGCATCGGTATGATTCATTTCAAATCCATATTGATCGATGAGGCTGACTGTGAGGTAAACTGATTCTCCGCTACGAAGCAGCAGATTGTCGTCAAATTGGAACTCATAGGGATCACCTGCGACAACTTCCACCATACGATTGTCTTCCATTTGGTTCAAGCGAGCCTTCACATGGACATCGCCTAATTCGGTGGGCGTCCATTGGGGTGTGCCCACCCCTGCATAAACCCCATCAAGGTCCCAAACAACATCTGTTGCTGGTTTTGAATTTCCTCGCGCATCGATTAGATTTGCCTCAAGGGTGTTCGCCACTTTCGCTTGTGCTTGAGAGGTCATAATGCGCAAGGTCTGTCCGACACCGGCTTGCACAGTGATATTGAAGACATCTGTTAGGTTTCCACTAAAGGCTTCAATGCTGATGGTGCCCGCACTCCAAGGGTAGAACGTTCCATCGCTGGTGATTGTTCCGTTCGAGCAGGCCCAGTTCACTTGTTCCGAAACCACGTTGTTAACGGCGTCATACAGCGTTGCTTCAAACATCACAACCTCATCCGCTGTAAGCGAATAGACTGGTGATGTAATGACAACCCTCGTCGCCGAAGATGAACTGTAGAGGGGCGATAATTGGTCTTCTTCCAATGATGATGCAGACGGCAATGATTGCCAAGCTTGCGTGCAGAACAAAGCCACAAGAAGCAGGGTGACCAATGGCCGCATTCCCTGAATCATTGGTCTTCTCATGCTGCACCCTCACTCATTAACCCGTATCAAAGCCGCGCCTCATTCAGTCCATTCAGACCATTCGGTCTCATCCGTTTGGCGGTAGTACCATGTGCCGTTTTCATCTTCAGCCCACTCTGTACCATCATCGTCCACACGGTGATCTGCCATCCATGATGTGTCCTCTTCGGGCTCTGCTTCAGGTTCCACCTCAGGCACAACCTTTGGCGC
>CM001443.1:1579970-1607775 GCA_000246735.1 uncultured Candidatus Poseidoniales archaeon
GTGCACCATCTTCGTAATCGTCTTCATCATCGTAGTCATCATAGTCTGTGTCGCCGCCACGGAGGGCGACAACCAACAGGCCAACAACGACAAGGGCAATGATGGCAACAAGCACAGCACCAACATAGTAGAGCGGTCCACCAGCCTTGAAGAAGCCACCAACGTTTCCGGTCACTTCGAATTCAACTGATTCTGAGACTTTGCCAGATGTTACGGTCACGGTCTGTGAGCCGCTGTCAAGGGTCACGACCTTCCAAACACCTTGGCCTTGTGCCAAAACTTCTGCTCGGCCGGTCGAATCGACGTTCGTGCTTGCTGGAACTGGTATTGAGTTCTCATAGGCATCAAAGGCCGAGACGGTCACAGTGAAGGTGCCTAATTGGTCAACGGTGGTTTCAGAAAGCACCACCAGTATGGAACTGACCGTTCGTTGAGCGGCCACTGAGAGTTCAAGGCTGCCAGTGGCTTGACCAGTACTGAATTCAAGTGAATGAGTGCCTGCTGTTCGAGCGAAATAGGCATAACTTCCTTCATCAGTGCCAGCCGACATGTCGTCAACACCGCTGTTATTCTCAGTCCACTCAACGGTCTGTGGGAAGGTGTTCCCATCAGCATCTGTACCTGTGATCATAATCGAAATTTCCTTGCCAGCGTCTTGAGCAAATGTATCCACGGTTGAGGCCACGCTGACGGCAACACCGTGCAAGACGGTCACCGTAACAGCGTCACTGATGTTGTAACCTGCATTGCTGATTGCGTAGCCGGCGATGGTGTAGTTTCCAACGCTGGTTGCTTGCCAACGCATGTTGGCAGCAATGAGGCTCGAAGTGATGTCAGTTGTTTCTTGAGTTTCACCGTTGATGATCACCCAAGTCAACAAACTCGTATCAAGTGCGTTTGTGTCGAGATCTGCAAGGCTTGCAGAGAAGTCAATGTATTCATCGGCAGTCAACGAAAATGCCTCGCCAGACGTGCCGTCTGAAGCGATTGCAGACACTGTTGTTGAGATGAGGTCGCCTTGACTTACTTCGACAAACAAGCTGACTTCATGGACCATTGAACCGTCATCATACACTGCAAAGATGGTGTAAGCGGTGAGCGATGATTCGAACGGTTGGAAGGTCACTTCATCGTTTCCGACATCTGCACCTTCGAGGATCGACTGGTCACTCCATGTAGCGTGAACAAGCGTCCAGTTGGCATCAATTGACCAACGGTTGCCCTTTTGGTCGGTTGCTTTCACCTTGATATCGAGTGAATCGTCAGCGGTAAGTTGGAACGTGTCGCCGACTGAATCGACGTTCTCAACAACCAACACGAGCGTGACGATTGCACCTTGCTCAACAGTGATTGAGACTTGAGTCGTTTTGTCCTCGTACTTGGCTTCGAGGATTTTCTGACCACGAGAAATTGGATCCCAAATGGCAGGGCCTCCAGCAGTCAATATACCGTCCGATGTCTTGGTCCAGTTCTGACTTGGTAGGAACACAGGAAGGCGGTTACCGCGCACGTCAATGCGAGTGGTGTTGATGTAAATCCGGTCATCAGCAGTGATTGCGGTTGCGGAAAGTTCGAGTTCGAGGCTGTCCATTGCCCCGTGTCCGACGGTGATGATCAGTTGGCCAGCAGCACCGCTGGTTGAGGTGAGGTTCAACCACCAAACACCAACATGATCAGGGAAATATTCGCTGTTCTCAGTGCTGTAGTTTCCATTTCCGACCGTCCATGTGAGCGAACCTGCTTCTGTAATGTCTTGAATCTCATTTCCAAATTGGTCGTACAATGTGTGCGTAATCGAACACCAAACACCTGCTGGTACGGTTCCAGAACATCCTTCGACGGTGAATGAAGACGCAACACCGGTCATGACCAATACGTCGACTGTGACCGACTGGCCATTCCAACGTACGTCAATGCTTTGCAGTCCAACCGCGTAAGGAAGGAACAAGTTCGGCTGCGCTCCATCCATGCTGCCGTTCGTTGGAGTGAACGAGATGGCTTGGTTGGGAACTGCATTGCCAAATTGATCGACCACTTGCGCGTTGATGGTCATCGTATCATCGGCGGTGATTTCAGTTGCAGAGCCGGTTGCGATGAGCGTTGTTGGTGCGCCAGGTGTAACTGTGACAATTTCAGTTGAGCAAACCAATCCAAAGCAGGCAGTCACTGTTTGCTGTCCTGATGTATATGGAGTAAAGACGCCGGTGGTGGAGATGCTTCCATTCGATGCAGACCAGACAATTGGGGCATTCACTGGCAACGAGAGGTGGTCATAGGCAACGTAACTGAATGTGATTGGAGTATCCGCTGTCGTCGTAGGTGCCGTAGGCGTGATGTCAACACTGCTGACATCGGTGTGGTTCAACACGATGATCGGTCGGTTGGCTGCTTGGCCAACCAAGGATTCGCTGGCGATGAAATTCGCCATCATGTCGCCACGGTTTGGCGTACCGATAATGATCCAAGCGTTGTCGTTGTCAATCAGCATACCTTGTGCACCAATGTCAAACCAAATCCAGCGGTTTTCACTGAGGTCGGTTTCCACGAAAGACGAAACAGGTGTTGCTTCGTAATCAACACCGGCTTGCATACCATTTGCACCCCACGAGACGCCTGTGGACGCATTGTTCCATGTGGAGCCGGATTGACTCCATTGGGCGTTGGTGATTCGGTGAACATCGAAGGTCATGGCGTTTGCACCACCTGCAGTAATCCATGAATCCACATAGAGTCCGAGGCTTGCAGAATGGATGCTTGCGTGAGCAGGCAACGGCACTTGCGCGTTGTTGAGTGCAAAGGTCATGTACGCTCTTTGCCCGCTGAATTGTCCAAAGTAGCTTCCGACTTCAATAATATCAGAGTCGCCAAAGTTTTCGTCGGCATCCACTTCACTGAGGTGAGTTTCTCGGATGTTTGTGTGTCCGAATTGAGTCACTTCATTCCCGGTTTGGAAGGTGTAACTGAAGGTGAGATCGCCATTGTCCACGTGGTCAGGGTTGCCAATTGCAAAGGACCAGCGAGAGGAAGATGGCCCTGGAATCGACTGGTTGACACCTTGAACCCACCATTGGAAGACTTCGCCAGTGTCCAGCGTGCTCGGGAACCTAAAGGTCGTTCCAATGAAGGCGTTCGATGATTCCCATGAGCGATACTTGTAGACACCCGATTGGTTCGCAATCGTCACAATGTATCCGGTTGCACCCGTCGATTGTGCCCAAGAAAGAACTGGTGTTGCGTCCGGTTGGAGCACTGCACCGCTGGTATTGTACAAGACTTCACCATCTGTTGGGTAGGTAAGGGCGGGTTGGGATGGTGGGTTGATGCCATCGACGTTATCGATGTATTCGACCACCAAACGAGGTCGCAGTGTTTCGTTCACATACTCAGAGGAGTAGAACTGATGGTTTGTGAACGGCGTACCAACAACCTCGAGCATGACGGTCATGGTCATGTTGTTATTGGCGACATTGCTCTGTGCTAAACTCGTAAGGTCCCATTCCAGCCATCCGCTCGATGGATTGAGGGTGAGCGTAGAACGCGTGATTTCAGTGGTTGAACATGAAGGCGTGTTGTTCCATGTCACAGTTGATTGTGAGAATTGGGAGCAGGCGTAAGCAGAAACGGTTGTTGCAGAGGTTCCAACGACGTTGTATCGGTACAAGTTGAGCAACATCGAAGTCGGCGTCATCGCCGCTGGCCATGGCATGGTGCTGAGATCGAATTCCATCAAAATACTGCTTTGTCCCGAGCCAGAACTCGATGTACCAAGGTTCAGCGTTTGTGAAGAGCCCATGTTCGAGGATACTGTGGAAGAGATTTCTGCATCCGGGACAGCCGGCATTAACCCGGTGTCTTCGAAGATTGAACCACGGTAAAGACTGATGGATTGGTTGCCATCGCCGTCGTCATAGCCTTGGTCTTCAGGAATTCTAAACTTCTGAACTGCAGACCAGTCACCAATTCGGTCCGATTGGTCGGCTCGCATTCGCCAATAGTGCCAGATGTCACCCTTTTCGAGGTTCTCGGCAGTTAGGGTCGAATTTTGCACATCCCATGTCGTGTTGAACCCGCTTGTGGTGTCAATCGAGCCAGAATCATAGCAGGTAGCATCGATCATTCGAGCGTTAAAGGAGGCACACGTCACCCATTGAGTTTCGTTGGATTGCGACGGAGTCCATGTGACATTCAGTTGATCCGCACCGCTTGGGCGAGGTGCGGTAAGATTCCACAAGGTTGAGCCGTCAGCAGGCGTGAGCGAGGTTGGAGTCGATGGACCCCAAGGCGTGATGGTCTCGTAGGTAAAGGACAATGCAGGCCGATCGCTGAGCACCGTGTTTTCGCTGCTGGCAATGTAGTAGACACCGTCAGTGGTTCCGTCGACTTCCTCAGCTTGTATGAGTACATCGAGGCTCTGTTGGCCACGAAGGATGGCATGTTGGAGCATGGCTGTCACGTTGATGGAAAATTCACTGGTGCCGTTAATCCAGAATCCATCAGTTTCAGGAATTTGTGAATCTGCGGAGTGATAAGCACCCGTTCCAATCCAAGAAGTCGTATTGTTTCCAGGGTAAGCCCACGAAGAGGCTTCGTTCCATGAAGTGATCATCTCAGACACCGTGACATAGACTTCTCCGTTTCCAGCGGTCACCGAAACATCGAGGCTTGCATTGCTGATCTCATATGTCCCCGGCATTGGCAAGGTACTGAAGTCAATCGAAAGGAGGGAGGAAGAGCGCAGGGTACTGCTCTGAGGGCTGCGGCCGACCGAAAGGTAGGCGTCCGCACCGTTGTTTGCTTGCGAGTTCCCTTGGTCGATGGATGTATCCAGCGTCACAGATGGATAATTGAGGTCTGCGACCATATTCCCATCTTGAACAGAGAGCCAAGCGTGCGTGGAATCGACTTCACCAGAAACCACATCAGGAATGTAGAACAATGTGGAAGCGCTTTGTGGCCCGATCATACCAGAGTCGATTGGTTGCACAGTCCAACGAACCGTTTGCACATCAATATCAGACGGCGGCGTGAATTCCAAGGCGGTCAAGTCGAACGCCGACGATGTGACACGAGAGTCGTACACAGTGCGTCCGGCCATGTCATCATCTGCATCTGCAAACAAGATGACACGCCATGCAGATGGTGCAGTTGCGCTGCTTGGGAGTGTCCATGACAACACTGGAGCGTAGTCTGGAAGAACTGCGTGGCTGGTTGCATTCCACATGATTGAGCCGTTGGTGGGACCTGCGTTTGTGGCTGCTGTGCTCGGCACAGCGGCCGTTCCATTGGTCCATGTGAGGTTCAACCATGGGCGGTTTGCCGTCTGTCCTTCAGACGTCGTGAACGTGATGATGTTCGCGCCGTTCGACCAGGAGGTGATTTCATTCGATGCATACACCATGAGTGAAAGGGAGGAAGCACCAGAGTCCAGCGCTGCTTGTACGGCCTCTGTGACATCCCAAGTCATCCAGTCAGCACTCACAGACATTTGCAAATCCACATATGGACCCACGTCAACACCAATGTCGCGACCTGCTAATGCAGACCAGTTGTTTGTGCCGTCGTACGTCACATCGTTCGCTGCACCTGTCCAATTTTGCAAGACTGGGCGCACCGCAAGTGGTTCACCGGTTGGAGAACTGAACTCTGAATAGAGGTTGAGGGCTGCATCCGTAACTCGGGCGTTACCAGGCTGTGGCACTGCGTTGAGTGGAATGCGAATGAGAGAGGCTGCTTGGCGGTTGAAACCAATTGCACCGACCTTCATCTGCGTGTCATTTTCATGTGTGGAAGAAGATCCTGAACCTGCCTCAAAGACATAGGTGTCTTCGAAGTTTGGAAGGTTCAATGAAGGCATTGCCTCTCGATGATGGAGTTCGACTGAAGCGCATGAGCCATCTGGGCAGGTCTGCCACGTGGTGAGGTCTGGTAGCAAGAAATGGAAGCTGTTCGACCAGTTACCAATTTGGTTGGTAGCGGAGATTGCACGGACCCTCCAATGCCATGTGACACCCTTTTCGAGGGCGGTAGCAGGCGTGTACGTGGTGTTGTTCGTGTCAAAGCCTGCGTCATTCCAAGAAGTGGAGACTTGCAAATTCGATGAATCAAAACTTGGTGTCGTGTCCAATTGTACAGCCCATCCTCCCACGCTCAAGTTGCTGTTGAAATTCCATGCAAGGGTCGGTTGATCAAGCGGTGTCAAATCGACACCTGTGCCAAGCGCCCACGATCCGTTGAGCGGCGTTGTTGGCACTGGGTCGCTTGGAACTGCGTTCGAACCAGGAACATAGACGAAGGTCAGCTCGGGACGGACCGAAACAGCACCGCTACCAGGGTACAACTGAACATCGCGAGTTTGGCCAGATCCTACACCGAGGACACCGATCATGAAGTCAGCACTGCGGTTGTTTCGCATTGCGTTTTGGACACCGAGGGTGACGTTCCATTCAACCGTGGAACCCGAGGAGTATGCATTGTTGAGGCTCACAGAGTCAAGCAAGGAGCCACGCTCGCTTCCTTTCGCACCGGCCATGCCCCAGTTATTCACGCCGTCGTACGTGGACCAGGTTGCACCTTCGGCCGTCCAATTGGCAAGGTTATTTTCCCAAACTGCGAGGGTTGGGGCGTTGAAGGGGTTGCTACCGAGTGTGAATTCCAAGTTAGCGGATTCCACAGCGTAGCCAGCCGGGAGCAGGTTTGATCGCAAATCACACCTCATGAGGGCGATTGATTCGCTTGGGTATGTGTTGTATGATACAAATAATTTCGACTCATCATCGTAATTTTGGCTTGGTGTACCGCTGTCGATGTATGTGTCATCACATGCAGGGTACAGGCCATCGTTCGTTCCGTTCCCGTTACTCATTCGGAACTCATATCGATCCCCACCAAGCCAAGTGGACTCTGAGGCACTGACAAGGAAATTCGAGGTGCTCCACGCACCGTACCGTCCATCTGCGTCAAGGTGAGCCATCCGCCAGAAATACATGTTTCCTGTCGAAAGAGCGTTTGATCCAGTCATGTTGAACACACCATCGCCTGCTGCGAACGCAGTGCTTAGATCGGTGGTTGTGTCCCAAACACGGTCTCTGAATTGTTCATCAGTCGCCATTTGGAACGCCAGTTCATACGAGCCAGAGGTGGTCCCGTCCCATTCCAAGGATGGCGTCGTGTTTGCAGAGAAGTTGTGACCGCTTTGGTTCCAGACCGCAGCGCCTTGAGCAGGCTCAAGCAAACTGACGGAAGGAAGGCTTGTGCCACTTCCCCATGCATAGGTGATGCTCACAGATGGTTGGTCTGCTTCCACTGCTGCTTCCGAAGAATGGAAGATTGTGGAGATGGTGCCTGTGCTCGAGTAATCCCCGTGTTCACCGCGTCCGACAATGATGTAATCGGCAGGATCATTCGAGGAGGCGTCAAGCCACGATTGGAGGCTGGCAGTAAAGCCAAACTCGAACCTTGAAGCGGTTTGCGAAGAGTTGATCGCGGTTGCGGTGGCACTTGAGGAGAAAGCACGGCCGCCATCTTCCCAATCGTTGCCATTCCCATTTGAGCCTCGGTTCCATGTGAGTTCATCTTCAATCCAGATGTTTGATTCCATTTCATGCATCGACAGGATGGTGGAGCCCGAGTTGGATTGGCGCTGAAGTTCGACGTTCGCGTCGAGGATGGTGGCGTTTGATGGAAGACCAAGCGCACCAAGGTCCATTCGGAAATGGATGATTGATTCCTTGTTAGAGGTGAGTGTGGAGACCAGTGTGGTTTGATCACCATATTTGGTGTTCCGACTGAGTTGGTTGGCGTAGGCGTCTTCGATGAAGGCATCTGGAAGGCCAAGGTCATCGACAAACACTTCGATGGTTGCGGTGTTGTCCCCGTTATCGGTGACATCGTGGGCTGGAAGGAGGAAAGATTCGGAGGACCAAGAACTCAACGTGCTTGTTGTGTCCATCGAACGGTACCGGTAGTGAACCAACGTACCATTGTCAAATTGTTCAGTTGTAGGCACTTGGTAGAAACCTGATGTAGAGGTGGTTGTAAATGAGTTCCACATGTTGGAATAATGCCATTCAAGATCAAGGCTGGTCTTGAATTCAGAATCGAGTGAGAATTGATACTCAACGGCATCTCCTGAAAGTGAATCATAGGTAATCATTGGAGCACGGGCCGCTGTGAGAATGAAATCGTCCGTCATCAACGCATGGCCGTCCTGTGCAAAGGTGGAGTCCATTGAACCGCCGGATCCTGCGGCAGTGCTCGACGAATCAATGGTGAGTGTGGGTCGATTGTTCGGGTTGGAACTTTCGAGCAACTCACACGTGTACATAGCACCAGTTCCCGCCACCAGCAAATTGAGTTCACTGTCGCCGTTTGCTGCCGCCGATTGTGCATGAGCGGTCACGTTGAGATTGAATGTCCCGTTAGCAGATGTGCGGAAAGGAGGCTCCCAAGCCCCACGGTCGCTGAGACCATCCGCGCCCTGCTCGTCCCAAGGGGCGTTTGAATCGCTCTGCATCCATGTTGCCTCGGAATCATTCCAAGTTGCAACACTTGCCGTATACACATTGATTTGTGTCATAGAAACGGAATCGGTTGTACAAACGAGTCCAAGGGTGGCTGACTGAATTGAAGATGAGGAGGTCAGATTCATCGGGAAGGTGAAAAGAAGGCGACTTTCCGCTGCAAATTCGGAAATGCCAAGGTCGCCGGCGCCCGATTGGTTGCCGACGGTGTTTGGGCTGGTGTCCGAAATCACTGAGTCGTAGGTTGGGGCATCGGTAGTCGTCACGCTGTAAACGATGGACTGCTCATCCAGAGAAGGTTGATTTGGCACAGCACTGGGCACCAATAGATCGGCAAGAAGGAACATCATCACAAGAAGAAGTGCCGTTGAGGTTCGACGGGATTCTGACGCGGTACGCATGGGACTCGATGTCCTCTCTGCCTGCGCCATATACTGTCTTTTCGCTTGAATGTCATTCAAACCATCACCTGAATCGATTCTATCTGACATAACTTTTTCAGAAATTTCCGTTGATTGAGAGGCCAATGTTGAAGGGCGCTCGCCGTCAAGAGGAACCCATGAGCGAACTCTGGGTTGAGCGTCACAGACCACAGGCCGTGAGTGAAATTCGTGGCCAACATGCCATTGTTCAACGCTTAGCAGTCTATTCCGAAAAGAAGGAATTTCCTCACCTGTTGTTCGCCGGCCCTCCCGGCACTGGGAAAACAACTGCAGCAATGGCCTTGACCAAGGATGTCTTTGGCGAAGAGTACCGCAGAAACCTGCTCGAAATGAACGCATCTGATGAGCGGAAGCTGGAAAGCATCCGAACGAAGGTGAAGCAATTCGCACGAACCTCGCCCTATGGCGGCGCCCAGTTCAAGATCATCTTCCTCGACGAAGCTGATGCGTTGACAAATGACGCTCAAGGGGCGCTTCGTCGCATTATGGAACAGTATGCTGAAACCTGCAGGTTCATCCTCTCTTGTAACTACTCGTCCAAAATCATCGAACCCATTCAATCAAGATGCGCAGTGTTTCGATTTCGACCATTGTCGGATGCTGATGTAAACGCTCAAATCCACCATGTCGCAGAAATCGAGGGCGTGAAACTGGAGGATGATGCAGGTGACGCATTGACCCGTATTTCGCAAGGCGATTTGCGCAAGGCGCTGACAGGGCTACAAGTTGCATCGGCCATCAACATGCACATCACGCGGGACCTGATTTACGAAACATCTGCAACCGCCCCACCGGAAGCATTGCATCAGTATTTGATGGCGTGCAGAGACGATGGATTCCATGCCGCACGGCGAAGGCTGCGGGAATTGCTCGATCGCTACGGTCTCGCAGGAACTGATTTTGTGAATCAACTGCACCGAGAACTCTACACCGCTGATTTCCTGAATGAAGATGCCAAACTTGACCTCACAGAATGGATGGCAGAAGTCGAGTACCGTCTGGTCGAAGGTGGAGGGGAGCAAATACAACTCGATGCACTCACGGCACGACTTGTGACGCACCTCCGTTAATTTCACTTTCACTTTTAGTTTGAAGGGTCAATGAAAACAACAGGGTCCATACGTTGACCCCACACCATGAACGCAACCACTGCACGACTCAACGATGCTCTTTGTTGGACGCCACTCGCCCCGCTAGTACGTGCGGCTCGCAAGTATAGAATCGGGCGTCGAACGCGTGAACAGAACGATGTCCACAGGATCTCTGTGTTGTTGAGTTCAATCATGCTCGCTCATGGCGACATGCTCTCATGAATCATCTGCTTCAGGCAATTCTTCTACGATCCGAAGCGTCCACGTGTAGCTGCGTGTGTTCTCCCAAGGATCCCCATCTTCTGTAATTAAGACCGAAATGGTGTGAATGCCGATGTTGAGGCCCGTCTCAGACAGCAACACAGCAAACGGCTGATCGCTCTCGCCGTGTGGCAACAAGTTCGGTGTCCCAGATGTGTTATCGAGGGTGCGCCCAGTGTTGATTTGTTCAAAATGTTCGTCCCAGAAGGTTGAGTTGGAAGCGAGTTCCTGATTGCTCGCATCGTTATTGTCGAGAACAACTGTGACGGTCGCACCATCCGAATTCACATTGTCAGCGAGTCCGAACATCAACCAAACTTCACCTGAAAGGGTTGCACCTTGCGCCACTGTCCATGTGATTTCGCCGTCCTTGCCGTTGTCATTGGCAAACACCAATTCTGTGCCGTCGCTCGTTGCGACGGTCCATTCGCCAGACAGTTGAGGGGCAACAATGTCACCCAGTGGTGGATTCACCAGCATGAAGGAAAGAGCAAGGAAGGTGAACATGTGCAAGAAGCCAGATTTGAACCAAGTCCCGCGTGTGTAGTGCTCCATGAATCGCTCTGGCATGACAATGCGATGAACTTGAGGAATGAGCACAATAGCGGCGAGCGGGAGCAGATAGAGGATGTCGGATTTCTCCGGATCGGTACCTGGCATCAAGACATAGCGCATCAACAATGACACCACAACAGAGAACGTCAGCACAAGCCACATCGAGGCAGTGTCTGCTCGTTCCTTTCCGACATAGGTCACTGGATCGAAGGCTTCGATTCCCATGTCTTTCCCAGTCCGGCGTTTTTTCCGTTCTTGGGTTCCATCAGAGGACCTGCGTTTTTGTTCAGCAGCGGCCGCAGCCATCGCCGTATTTAGGTCCACCATGAACCGCCCTGTGGCGTGAAGTGAATGAAGGCTACGGTCAAAATACCATCTTGAATCGGCCGTATCATTCAAAGGGGGAAGGCGGCACGGGGGAACCAAGCCGGGGTGGCGTAGTTGGTGGCGCGTCGGACTCATAGGGCAGCCTTCAAGGCAATCGTATGACGTGCAAACCCCTTGTGGTGTCTGAGACATCCGAAGGTCGCGGGTTCAAGCCCCGCTCCCGGCACCAATCCAAATCATAGGGCGCTGAGCATGCCGTGCCAATCGCTTCCTCCCTTGGCGATAATGCGAACCCTTGATGTGCCCTCGTCCGTTGGCAGATTCATGATTGATGCTCCACGTCCCGGTGAACGAGTCAAGATCGAGGTGACCAGCCATAACGGGACCACAACTGTGCAGGGCATTGCATTGCACCCTGCAGCACCCCGACACATCACGCTCAAACTGGTGAACGGCTACAACGCTAGTTATCCACTCGATGCGGTTGAAACGATTGAAATCATCGGAGAATACAGCGCACCACAACCAACCCCTCCTCAAATCATTAAAGCTTCAAACGAACTTCCCCGGGTTCGAATCCTCCACACTGGCGGCACCATTGCATCCAAGGTCGACTATGCGACTGGAGCCGTGGTTGCGCGCTTTGAACCCGAAGAACTCGTAGCAAGCCTTCCGGAATTGAGTGAAATCGCTCAGATCGAGGCGGTGAAACTTGGCAACATGTTCAGCGATGACATTCGTCCTCAGCACTGGAACGCCATTATTGCTGCTTCGAAAAAAGCATTCGACGATGGTTGCAGAGGTGTTGTCGTGACGCACGGCACTGACACCCTTCACATCACATCTGCTGCCATCGGGCTCGCATGGGCGGCGCGAGGCGGCACAGCCCCCGGGCCAATCGCTTTCGTCGGATCACAGCGCTCATCTGATCGTGGTTCTTCAGATGCTGCTGAGAACTTGCTGTGCGCTGTTCATTGGGCTGCGAATGGGCCCAAACCATTGGGCTCGCACAGCGACACGTCCGTTGTCATCATGCACGCCAATGCAAATGATGGCGTGTGCTCCGTACTGCCTGGAACAGGTGTTCGCAAAATGCATACATCGAGAAGAGACGCATTCCACGCTGTGAACAGTGAGCCACTCGGGATGATTCATATTGAAAACGGAGCCATCGAACATACCCTTCATTCCACCTATGCTGAAGCCATTCAAGACAGCCCTCGACGAGCGATCGCTGAACGACCAGACGCGTATGAGCCCGGCGTTCGGATTGCTCAGTTCACTGCTGGCCCTTGGTTGCATGCAGAACAAATCGAAGCCGTAGCACAAAGCGGCGTTCAAGCCATCGTCATTCACGGAACAGGCCTCGGCCACCTCCCAATCGATGACCCCGGCAAAGATGCTCCGGAAAACACAAAGATTTGGCGAACACTCACTCGATGTGTCAACCGGGAAATCCCGATTGTCGTCACCTCCCAATGCATTCATGGCCCTATTGACCTGAATGTCTATTCGAAAGGACGCAAACAAATCGACATGGGCATCATTGGCCATGGAAGTGTAGCATCCCCTGAAACAATGATCGTCAAGGTCCATTGGGCTTTGTCGAACTCAATGACAGTTGCGGAAGCGATTGCTACAGATTTAGCAGGAGAAGGGCGAAATACCCTCATGGCTTAAGCGTTTTAATCAAAAACCGAGACGGAGTGGAGATGGTATGGCAGGGAACTCGAGTGACCGTCTCGAAGACCTCCAGTTCAAGCGAGAGCAGGCTCGACTTGGCGGGGGTTTGAAGCGTCAAGAAGCGATTCGGGCGAGCGGTCGGGGCACAGCACGGGACCGTATCGGGCTGCTGTTGGATGAAGGTTCCTTCATCGAAATTGATTCCTTCGTGACCCATCGAACAACCGACAATGGGATGTTCTTGCACCACACCATCGGGGATGGTGTCGTTGCGGGACATGGAACAATCGAAGGGCGTCGCGTCTATTGCTTTGCGCAGGATTTCAGCGTTCACGGCGGCAGCATGGGTGAGATGCACGCCAAGAAAATCGCGAAAGTGGTCGAGATGGCAGATCGAGTCAAAGCCCCAATCATCGGATTATGGGATGGTGGAGGTCAGCGCGCTCACGATGGCGTGGCCGCCCTCGCAGGCACGGGCGAGTTGTTAGACAGGCTTGTTCAATGCAGCGGCCGCATACCAATGATTTCACTTGTTCTCGGGCCTGTCGTTGGCGTTTCAGCGCTTGCAGCCAGCCTTGCAGACTTTACCATCCTCGGCGAAGAACATGGTCAACTCTTCCTATCCTCGCCTCTTGAAACCCCAGAGGTGATCGACGGCGAAGTCGACGCCGCCGGCCTCGGTGGAGCCAACCTTCACGCCTCACGTTCCGGTATTGCCTGCATGATTGCAGAGGATGAAGAAGACGCATGCACCTTGGCAGCTGAAATCCTCTCATTCTTGCCAGACCACAACATGGCAGACCCCCCATTTGAAGAAACGGCAGACCCTAAAAACCGAAAAAACACCGTCCTCGAGACCCTCGTGCCGGATAATCCAAACAAGCCATATGACATGGTCAAGGTGGTTGAAGAAATCGTTGACGATGGAATCTTTGTCGAGTTGTTCGAAGCATATGCAGACAACATCATCATCGGGTTTGCTCGACTTGAAGGACGCACGATTGGAGTTGTTGGCAACCAACCAAAGGTTTTGGCGGGTTGTTTGGACATCGATGCATCAATCAAAGCAGCCCGGTTCATCCGCACCTGTGATGCGTTCAACATTCCTCTTGTCACCTTCGAAGATGTCCCTGGGTTCCTACCGGGCGTTGTTCAAGAATGGGGCGGCATCATTCGGCATGGTGCGAAGTTACTGTTTGCCTATGCCGAAGCAACGGTTCCGAAATTGACGTTGGTAACTCGAAAAGCCTACGGCGGCGCTTATTTGGCCATGTCTTGCAAGCACTTGCAAAGCGATTACAACGTCGCATGGCCCACAGCTGAACTTGCAGTCATGGGAGCAGATGGCGCAGTCAATATTATCCATCGACGGGAAATTAATGCAGTTCCGGAAGAGGAAAAAGAAGGCGTTCGCCAAAGACTCGTGGCCGAATACAAGGCCAAATTTGGCGACCCGTATGTGGCCGCTCGCAATGGATGGCTGGATGATGTCATCGAACCTGAAGAAAGCCGAATGCGTCTTTGTCGCGCCCTCAACATCCTCCGCTCAAAGCGTGAATGGAGCCCACCAAAGAAGCACGGCAACATCCCGCTGTGATCATTGCTTTGCACGGGCACGAGCAAGCAATCCACCTGCTTCCGCCTCGGTTGCTTCGACGGCTGCTGGGGCTTCTTCTGTCGCAAACCCTGTCACCTGTCCCGAACCTTGTCGGCGGGAGAGCAGAACAATGATGGCCACCGCAAGCAGAAGAATGGCGCCAATGACACCGATTGTGACCAGTGGGAGAGCGCCTGATGAATCGTCTGTCTGCACGACTGGCGAAGTATTGTCTATGCCTCCTGAAAGATTGACGGAAAGGTAGGCTACAGATTCCATTCCGAGGTCTGCATCGATCACAGCAACTCGCAACTCTACAGTACCGTTCGCATTCGCAGGGTATTCGATGAATGTGAGGCAGCGGTTGGTTGCTGTCGATACATCAAGGCTGCACGAATGGCTCAGATTTTCGAGCATCGTGCCAGCAACTGAAACATTCGCTTCAGATGGGATTGTGCCGTCAGGATCGTAAACCCACCACATCAATCCGCCTGAACGTTCGTCGACTGCATTGAGCTCTTTGATGGTCACAGCGGGGGCATCCGGCACGGCCATAACCGTGATATTGAGCCTGGCCACATGCGTGTTTTCTCCATCGCTGACATTGAGATAGATTGTATCCTCTCGACCATAGAAATCCATGGCACCGCTAACGATAATCTGAGAAGCAGCGCGAACCACATCGACATTCATCGAGGAATCGCCAATGGTCCAAAACAGTACATCACCATCGATATCCCAAGCCATCTCACTGAGATTGAGCGCTTTCGAATCGTCTCATCGATCTCGATATCCCAATATGAGGCGTTAATCGTCATAGCGTCATTCACAGGCTCGACATACACTGGCACGTCGATTTCAACAGGGATGTTGACCCCATCGCCAACCAAAAGGTGGAGCACGGAAGCCCCGTTCATGTTGAGACGTGGTGTGACGGTCAACACTCCTTCGCTGATGGTAAAATCGACTGGGCCGTAAGGCCCTTCTGTTTCCCCAGAGATGCTTGCCATCAACATTTCACCTTCTGGATCATTTACGTAATCTGAAAGAACAACGGATGTCGAACCGCCATCCTCGACCATATTCTGCATAGGTACTGTCTGAGTTACAACCACTGGGTCATCAACAGGTACAATCCGAATCATCGCTTCAACCTCGGCTTCATCGACAACACCATCACCGTCAGCGCGGAGTTGCAGTCGGAGATCTGCACCATCAACATACTCGCCGGGTGCTGTGTGGGAGACGACCATCGTGTATCCATCTTGACTGATGGATGCGCTAAAGTTTCCAATTGCGCCACCAGTGAGTTCTGCTTCGATAAACAACACCTCTTGCCCATCTGGGTCGAAAGCAAAGAGCGAGGCATCGATTTCGAGGCTTCCCCGTTGTTCAACATCGATGAACGGTACGGGAGCAGTGACCGAGAGAGGTGCATCAGTTCTGTTGAAAGCGTGATGCAGGGTTGTTGGCGCACCCTCAACTCGGATTTCCAAGTGGAATTGATGAGGCCCCGGGGCTACATCAGCCATCACGAATAAGCACTCAGCCTCCCCATTGCTGAGCAAGGTCCCTGAGAATGGCGTCATGCCCACGACGGCACACACAATCTCCACAGACCAATTAGAAGGCAATTGATCGTGCGTGGTGCCGTCCCGAAGGGTCCAAGGAACACGCCAATTCACGGTTTCGGAGGTATTGAAGGAAGTCCGATTTGCTGGGGCAAAGGTGTTGTTCCCGGTTAGGAGAAGGGCGCTGCCTGCAAGGTTTTCCTCAATATAGGCATTCGGATCGCTCAACGTATTCACATCATTCGGCCTGTTTGTTGCCGCTCTAAACGAGGCATGATCGCCTCTCAGGGTGAGATCAAGGTACGGCACGAGGTGATCGGCCGTGTGCTCAATTTGCTGCTCCTGAGTGATGGAAGCATCTTCGTCAGCAAGCGATTCAAAGAATGAAGCCGAGGCTTGGAACTGGTAATGATTGGCACCGAGAAGTTGCATTGCATGCCATCCGAGATCATCCGTCCCATTCAACACGGACGTCACGTCATTGAATTCAGCAACACCATCGAGTGTTCCCGTGATGAAGAGTCCTGTTGATGGTTGTGCAACATCAACAGTCCAACCTTCGGGAGCGAGGTCCAGCCAGTGGTCACCCTCATCCCATGACGAAAAATCTGTCCCTAAACCAAACACTGCGCGAGGCGGCTCGGCATTCGGCGTCGCGTCCCGTTCATTCCAAAATGGCATGACTGCATAGGCAGCAGCAGCACCATGTCCGTGACCGCCAAGGCCCCAGTGGTTCAAATCAACTTGTCCAAAAGACCCCGAGAGACCTTCATTCGATTCATTGAGAGCCACCATCAATTCGTATCCAATTTGGATGGATGATAGAATTGCATCGAAATCTGTTGCCTCTGAGACGCCGGCGTGGACGACGACAATGTGACCGCGCTTAGCGAGAGAGGATGCCAAAAGCATGTATTGCTCCATATCTTCACCATCATCACCAATGAATTGGACCCATGTAAAAGGCCCATTTCCGGCCATGTTTTCCCCTTCACCATCGGCCATTGCGGGGTAGACCACTTGCATGTGAGTGTGCGCATCACCTTCGCCTTGGTGTCCAGTAACCCAACCCACTGGGAAATCAACGCCCTCGTGTTTTGGAACAAATGGCAATGCCTCATCGGGATGATCGGCTGCAACGCTGTGAAAAGGCATCACTAAGAGGAGGGCGGCCATGAGAAGGCAGCGGAAACCTGTTTCGTTCATGTGCGACCCCTAGAATTTGCTTGCGCCGCCTAAATATGAGTCTTGTTCCGTCATGCATACGAATGAAGCAAGGCCTCTGCGTGAATAAGTTGAGTAAGAAGCAGGTCAATTGACGGCAAAATGTGTGCGAGATGAGGGGCCCAAAGTGTGGCCCAGCACGACAAATGTTGTGCGACGAGCATCCATCGTCCGTTCAAGTGAGGGGTTTGCATGGCATCCAGCATACTCTCAACATTTCCTTCAAACGAGGCGTATGCGGGATTAAGGAGAAGGGGGGCTTGAGCGGCTGCAATCTCTGAATCGAAATTGACACCAAACACGGCATCCTTCGCAGAACCCGTACATCGGGCAAGCAATTCATCTGGGAGGGCCCTACGTGATTCAGCAACATGGACTTGACCACCCGCTTCAAGCCATGTAGAGGCGACCGAGCGCGCTGCACCTCCACCACCACACAGCGAAAGTACCGGATGGGAGGAAAAAGAAATTCCGAAGTGTTGAGCTAATGCAACGACACCGGCACCATCCAAACCAGCGCACCACCATCCTTGCCCATCCCATCGAAGGGCATTCACTGACTGGTAACTCATTGAATCGTCAATAGCCGATACTGCAGTGCTCGACAGTTGATGTTTGAGGGGCGAAGTTAGATTCACCCAAATTTCATTGCTAAGAAAACCTGTGGGCAGCGATGGTGTTCTACCCGAATCTACTGAACGAGCGGCCATTGAGACCGCTGCCTCACCCGTTGGTGCAAACCGATCATCTGCATCCTCAACCGCCATGCCTGCTTCGATGGCTTTGGTGAGAAGACCGGTTGTGCGGAATTTACCAAATGGTGCGTTTGTATACGCCCAATCCGGAGCAGAAGGCACTGAGCCAGCGTACCCCCAGGCAAGTGCGTCTTCGATTGTAGTGGTCGGAACAAGATCAGTATTTTTTAATTTTAAATTGAATTCCTTTTTGCCAAGTAAATCCAACATCCTGGCGTGAACTAAGCCAAGCAAGAGTGGTGACAAGGAATGATTGACTGGGTGACCCGCAATTGCATAACGAACCTCACCCATGCCCCGAACAGAGGCTTCAACCCCTTCAACCTCTCCCTCAAAAAACACACCAGTCGGGATAGAATTCAAAAGGGATGCATCGTTAGGTATTTTCATGCAAGCAAACGTCGAAGGAGCGAAGTCCGGACTAATTTCATTGCTCACGGGCCTTCTCGGGGTGTACTTCACCGCCGCAATGTGGATGGAACTGCAAGAGTCCCTTGGAATCTTGATTGGGGCGCCACTTGCGGTTGTTGTCACCACAACGATGCTCATAATTTTTCAATCCAAAAAGCAAGAGCGAGAAATTGGATTGAATGGTGATTACAATCTCCACGAGTCATTTCTTGATGCTAACACAGACCCGCTTGGAGCCCAAAAAGGACGCAATCCGGTCACCCCGATCATTCTTCTTTACGGACTCATCGTGCTCATCAATGAAACCGCCGGCGCTGGAATCATTTTCAACTGAGGCGAGTTCCATGTCCGGCCTCATGGACGTATTCATGATGAAAGAACGTGTGAATGAAGGTACGAACCCCATTTTCATCATACTGGAAAAGGCATCAATTTTGATTGCCCTACTCATCGTTTTCGCTATTGGCCTCGCGCTGAACTTACCCGAGTGGGGCGTTGGCACCCTTGTTGGACTTTCTTTGGGACCGATTGTCTACGGGCACTATTACTTTCTTTACATTCGCCCATTAATGGCAAAGAAATCAGGCGAAGATTGAAGACACCACCCTCCGTCTTCAACACGGTGGCACCATGGGCTTAATCGGCGACTTTCTAGATCTCTTAGGACTTGGCGGCATTTCAGGCGTCGATTATTTATTCGCAGCAATGGCCATCATTGGGACATTTTTATTCCTGGTTTACTTTGCGCTAATCTTGATTGGTGGAGCCGCAGATGGAGCGCTTGGTGCAGTCGGTTTTGATGTTGACTTCGACATGGGTGCGGAGGGCGTGTTTCACATGCTCACCCTTCAAGGTCTTCTGAGTTTCATGATGATGTTTGGAATCTTCGGCTTGGCCGTGACACAATCAGGTGGCCCCCCAACCATGGCAATTCTTTCTGGAACCATTGCTGGAACGTTATCCATGTGGTTAATCGGAAAGGTGTTCCAACTCATGAAGGGGCTTGAATCAGATGCCACTGTCAAACATGTACATGCCATTGGAGCCCAAGGCAGGGTTTACATGACTATCCACCCCGGTCAATCCGGCCAGGTGCAAGTCGAGTTCCAAAGCGCACTGCGAACCTGTACTGCGGTTCTTGAGGACGAAAGTGCAACTCTTGCAACTGGGAAGTTTGTCGAGGTCATTCGCACCATCGGTGAAACCTTGATTGTAAGAGAACTCCATTTGACCGACCAATCGTCGGAGTGATCAGTACAGTGGCCGCTTTAATCGGCCAAATGAAGCCCATGCTATTCGGGTCAAAACTGATAAAGGGCGCATCTTATGGTATGGCATGGCAGGCGAACTTTTAGTTATCGGAATCGGGCTTTTCCTTTTCGTGCTCATCGGAACAATCTACGTGGCAACTAAGCGATACAAGTTAGCACCATCTGACCAAATCCTCGTTGTCTATGGTAACGTAAAAGACAAGCAATCAGCCGAATGTATCCACGGTGGTGGAAAAATTGTCTGGCCTCTGATTCAGCACTACGCATACTTGTCACTGCGCCCTATGACGCTCAACATCCCACTCAAGCACGCTCTATCAAAGCAAAACATCCGCATCAACGTTCCATCATCGTTCACCATCGGTATCTCAACAGAACCATCGATCATGCAGAACGCAGCAACTCGATTGCTCGGCCTTCCACAAGGCGACATCGAGAAGCTCGCAGAAGACATCATCTTTGGTCAACTTCGATTGACCGTTGCTTCGCTCACCATCGAACAAGTCAACCAAGACCGTGACTCGTTCTTGCGAATCGTGTTCACCAACGTCGATACTGAACTACACAAGCTAGGATTGTACCTCATCAACGTCAACGTTGTGGACATCACCGACGAGCGCCAGTACATCGAATCGATTGGTACCAAGGCAGCAGAGACAGCGGTGAACGAAGCACTGGTGGAGACCGCTATTGCTCGCTCGACTGGTGAACTTGGCCGTGCCAAGGCTGATCGAGAGCGTGAAGTTGGTGTCGCACAAAACTCCGCTGAATCCGAAAAGGGTCAGAAGGAAGCAGAAGTCAACCGACGTATTTTCGTTATGCAGCAAGAAGCAATGGGTAAGCAAGGTGAAAACGTTGCAGCCGCAGAGATTGCTGACTTTGAAGCAGATTTGTTGGTCAAGCAAGCAGATGCACGCAAGCGTGCTGAAGTCGCTCAACGTATCGCTCAGAAGGAAATTGAATCCGCTCAGTACGAACTTGAAGGCGAGCGATTGCGTGCTCTCGAAGTTGTTCGTGAAGAAGTCTCCAAGCAAACCGTCGAAATTGCTGCAGAAGCCGAGGCAGAACGCCAACGCCGTATCGCACAAGGTCAAGCCGATGCTACCCTCGCTCGCTACCAAGCAGAAGCGAAGGGTACCAAGGCCGTCCTCGAAGCAAAGGCTGCTGGTTACTCTCAACTTGTTGCAAGTGCAGGTGGCGACGCCCGTGCTGCTGCTACACTCCTAATGGTCGAGAAGATGGAAGAATTGGTTGCACGTCAAACAGAAGCAATCTCCAACCTCAAGATCGACAAGATCACAGTTTGGGACTCTGGAAACGGAGGAAACGGCGAAGGTGGATCAACCTCCAACTTCATCTCCTCTCTCATGCAAAGCCTACCACCAGTCCACGATGTGGCAAAGATGGCTGGCGTTGAATTGCCAGAGTACCTTGGTCACATCAAGGACGAGTGAAGTCAAACGGCGCCCAATTACGGGTCTCCAAACTGCGTTCATAGCGCTGGTTTGAGCCGAGGGATTGAAAGCCAAAACGACACGGACGAAGGTCCATGGCAAGCGACTTGGAAATTGCTCGAGCAGCAACACTCGAACCGATTGAAACCATTGCATGGAAATTAGGGATCTCAAGTCACGAACTTCTACCGATGGGAAGAGGCATGGCCAAGATTACTTGGGAAGCCCTCAGCGAGCGCTTTTCACGACCTCAAGGCAGCCTTGTTCTCGTCACATCCGTCAACCCCACTCCGTTTGGCGAAGGGAAAACAGTGACGACGATCGGACTCACTCAAGCCCTGTGCGCCATTGGCCAATCTGCAACATGTGTGATTCGTGAACCATCAATGGGTCCAGTGTTTGGCATCAAAGGTGGTGCAGCGGGTGGCGGTCAGTCTCAAGTCCTCCCAATGGAAGAAATCAACCTCCACTTCACAGGAGATTTGCATGCCGTTACATCGGCGCATAACCTTCTTTCTGCCCTCGTCGACAACCACATCAAACATGGAAACGCGACGAAGCTGGATCCAACTCGTATCTTCTGGCCAAGAGTCATCGACATGAACGACCGTGCGTTGAGAGATGTCACCGTTGGCCTTGGTGGGCCCGCGAACGGAAACCCACGCCAAGATCGATTTGACATCACTGCAGCGAGCGAAGTCATGGCGATCTTGGTTCTTGCTAAAGACTACGCAGATTTGCGAAGCCGTCTTGGCAACATCGTGGTTGGTCAATCGACAGAAGGGAATCCAGTAAAAGCAGAAGAAATCGAGGCTGCGGGCGCCATGGCACTCCTGCTCAGAAATGCGTTCCTGCCAAACTTAGTTCAAACGCTTGAAGGGAATCCAGCCTTCATTCATGGCGGACCATTTGCAAACATCGCTCATGGTAATTCAAGCATCATAGGCGATCGATTGGCGCTTGGAGCTGCAGATATTGTGGTCACTGAAGCAGGCTTTGGTTCCGATATGGGTGCAGAGAAGTTCATGCACATCAAGGCAGCAAACTCTGGCAAAGCCCCAGATTGTGTGGTCATGAACGTCACGGTTCGTTCGATGAAGTTGCATGGTGGCGCCTTTGGTAGCCGCGGAGGCTACCGACCAAGTCGAGAAGAATTGGACGCTGAGGACATTGAAGCCGTGAAGCGAGGGGCTCAAGGAAATCTAGACCGACACATTAGGAACATGGCCGGATTTGGCATGCCAGTCATCGTATCAATCAACAGATTCACAGCAGACACCGATGGGGAACTCGACGCCTTGTCAGCGGCGGCACGGGCAAGCGGAGCACACGCAGTCACACTCACCGAAGTCCATGCCAATGGCGGCAAGGGCGGAGAACCATTGGCCAAAGCAGTTGTTTCAGCCATTCAAGACCACGTTGCAGCAGGCCGCCCGTTCACACCCCTTTTCCTCAAAGATGCCCCCGTAATGGAGAAGGTTAACGGAATTGCAAAGCGAATCTACAAGGCGGAAGGCGTCGATGTCGAAGCCAAGGCAAAGAAACAACTTGCGGCAATTGAGTCCTGGGGCTATGGCCACCTGCCCGTGTGCATGGCCAAGACACAATACTCATTCTCACATGATGCAGGCCAACTTGGAGCCCCCGTCGGGTTCACAATCCCTGTCAGAGAATTCCGCCTAAACGCCGGAGCAGGTTTCATTGTGGCCGTGCTTGGGAACATGATGACCATGCCAGGATTGCCAAAGCGACCAGCAGCAGCAGATATGGACATGGATGAGAACGGCCACTTAATCGGCGTATTTGGGTGAACAGGATGAAAATTTTGAAACGCGAGCCCACGCTTTGGCGTTTGCGTGTCGAATCCGACGATGACCTCTGGACACTCTCCCACCTCGCTCGCCCGGGTCTTCAACTGGGAATGCTGGGCGAGCGACGTGACCAAACCACTTCTGGTGAAGAGGGAGGGCGGGCTAAGGTTGCAGAGCGAAAGAAAATGTGGATTCGCCTCAACATAGAATCAACTGAGTACCAGCCGTTCAGTGAATTGCTCCGGGTTCATGGAATCATTGACGAAGCAAAATTCGATGTGGGCTTGCATCATACCCATGTAGTTGAAGTCCGGGATGATGTTGAGATCACGGCCGCAACAGCCTTCACCACGGCAGACTACGATTTACTGCGCGAATCTGAAAAGGCGGCACAACAAGTGAGTGTCGCTCTCGCAATGGTAGAGACAGACGAAATTGTATTGTTTTACATCACGCCAAGGGGTCTCAAAGAAGGAGCAACATGGACAATGCGTGGCGGAGGAAAACGTGGCGACATCAAGCAATCTTCCGGGGTCACCGCAACGTTCCGGTCGAATATCATCAAGGCTGTCAAAGCCACACTGGATGAAACGACACCACTTCTTCTCTGTGGGCCCGGTCATGCAAGGGAAACGCTGCTCAAGGAGTTCCAATCATCTGGCGAAGTACGATTCATGAAGTCAATCGCGACTTCAATGGCAGGAAGGGCTGGTGCGAATGAATTGCTTCGAGAAGGACTAGCAGGCGATTTACTCAGCGAATACGCAATCACAAAAGAAACGACCCTGCTGGAGGAAGCATGGAAGCGACTGTCGACAAACGGCGCGGTAGCCTATGGGCCAAAGGAGCTCATGAGGGCCATGGAGGAAGGTGCCATTGAGACGTTTTTGATCACTGCAGAACTGCTTCGAAGCACAGAAGCATCCATTGGCGGCATGCAATGGTCCACATGGGTCAACGGACTCTCTTCCATCGGGGCAGACCTAATCCAGTGCTCTTCTGACCACGATGCCGGCCAGCAGTTGATTGGAATGGGTGGGGCAATCGCCCTTTTACGCTACACAATGTGAGGGCAAATAATGAGAATTGTGACCCTCGATGAATTGGGAGAGAACCCCCGGCAATCAATGGCTGGCGCACGTTGGTTGGTGTTGAACGGATCTCAAGTCGCTCAATCCTCTGGATTGTTGATGTTCACCGAACTTGACGACATCCTCGTGGCAGTCGACCACCGAGGCACAGTACCGCAACCAGGGTTGTGGCAGCGAGCCGTACACTGCATCATGATTGATGGAAGTATGGAGGATGCTGAAGCATTTCGACGTTCCTCAGGCATCACGAAGGTGATTGCCCAATCAAATGAAGCGATTGAAACTCACCTATGGTAGATGGGTCTGGAGGGATTTGAACCCTCGATCAACGCCGTGTAAGGGCGGTGTCATAACCACTAGACCACAGACCCAACCCGTCGTGGAAGCCCCGGTTCTTGAAGCCATTGTAGGAGGGTTAACCTCAAAGGCGATGAGTTGCGCCCTTGAAATGAATGGATGAAGATGTCCAAGCAGCCGCTGCTCGGCTGGTGCGCCGCCTCAAAGAGGGTGGCCACACCATCACCGTTGCAGAATCTTGTACGGGAGGGTTGCTCGCAAGTGCCTTCACTGATATTGCAGGTGCCTCGCAATGGTTCAACCAATCGTGGGTCACATATTCCAATGAAGCCAAGATCACCGAACTTGGCGTCAGCGCCGACCTTTTGGAAAAGAAAGGGGCCGTCTCAGCTGGTGTCGCCATGGCGATGGCGCAAGGTGCTGTCAAGCGAGCGAAAGCGAGCATTGCTATTTCGATCACCGGAATCGCTGGACCATCGAACGATGGGACCAACAAAAAAGTCGGCATGGTGTATGTTGGCATTGCCTCCTCGACGAACTGGGCGAACGCAGAATCCACACAGATTGGCGGAAACAGAGCAGAGAATAAAATCGCCTTCGTTCATTTTGCCCTCCTCACAGCCATTCGTTGCTGGGACGATGCAATGGCCCTTGCCGAGGAAAACAAACGGGCTGAAGATGAAGCATTGATTGCGAAGGCCAAGGCCGAGGCACTCTTTGAAATTGAACGGGCACAGCGTGATGCCGCTGCACGTGAAGCCACGCCTTGGAAGGACGATGCTTGGGATGGCACAGGGGACCAACCCACCAAAGACGATGACATCGATTCAGACATCGAGTGGTAATTCACTTTCGCCTTTCAGACCTCACCCACCGGTGTGCTTTTGGAGGGGCTACGACACCTTGAGCGCATGGGTGCCCCGTGGGAAGAGATTCTCCCTGTTCTTCGGAAGAGGGGCATTGTCCCAACTGCATCCGTTCGTCAAGATTTAATCGAGTTGGATGACCTTCAATCCGTGCTTGAGTGCGCAGAAGCGGTTGGATTTGACCGCGGCTTCCTCACTGCGGAGATCCTCGAAGACATGATGGCAGTTTGGCGAGGAAAACAGCGAATGATGGCAGCTTCATCCACCAAATCGACAGTCGCCCCTGCCCTTCCTACAAAAGCGGTACCAGTGCAAGTGGCAACCGATCTTGGACGTACGATTGCCCCTGTCCACGAACCAGAACCTCTTGACGTTCGATTCCGAAACAATTTACCAGACTGGAAAGTGTCAGATTTTAGCGAGCATGCGAGCGATGCGTCGAGTGACATCTTGGTTCACTTTGACATCACAGGAAACAGCACAACAGAAGGTAAAATGTCGGACATCACCTCATGCTTCAGCGACCGTTTGCAGAGCATTCGAAAGATGATTATCCAAAATTCAAGGCTCCCGAGAACTCCGACTGAAATCGCACGGCTGCATGCAGAAAGCAGTCGCTACCAAGGCTATGAGAACAAAGCCGTGGCTATTGGTCTTGTGAATGAACCGCGTTACACCAAGAATGGACATCTAATTTGGAATCTCGAAGATGAAACAGGTGAACTGACCTGTTTGCTCACCAAGCGAAAGGGCGATGATCGTGATCGTGCCCACGAGCAAATTCTCGAAGCTGGATTGATGCCTGATGATGTGCTCGGAGTATCGGGGACATTCAGTCAAACAGGCGACATGTTCTATGTTGACGATTTGCATTTCCCGATGAAAGATCGGCATGTAAAGGCAAGCGCGGAGCATGGCGTCAGTGTGGCATTCCTATCTGATATTCACGTCGGATCCAAGACCTTCCTTGAGGCACAATGGCACAAGATGGTTCGATGGTTCCACACCGACCCTCTTGCTAAGACCATCAAGTACCTCATTCTGTCAGGGGATTGCGTCGATGGTGTAGGAATATATCCCGGACAAGACAGCGAGTTATCCATTCCCGATTTGTTTGGACAGTACCAAGAATTTGCACGCTTGTTGGAACTGCTACCCGAATGGGTCGAGTGCGTGATGCTCCCCGGAAACCACGACGCAGTTAGGCCCGCAGAACCCCAGCCTACATTCGAAAAAGACATCCAGCAAGATTTCAACACCACTACGTTCGTTGGAAATCCGTGTGACTTTTCGCTGCATGGCGTTCGCTTGTTATCCTATCATGGAAAGTCAATTGACGATTTCGTGGCAGGGCTTCGAACCGTGACGTATGCCGATCCGGTGGAAGCAATGCGACAAATGCTCCGCAGGCGCCACTTAGCCCCCCAATGGGGTGGAAAAACGCCATTGTCTCCCGAACCAGAAGATGGGCTTGTAATCCGTGAAGTTCCGGATATCTTCGTAACCGGGCACGTGCATGGGCATGCCTGTGTTGACTACAAGGGCACGACGTTGATTTGTTCGAGCACATGGCAGGATCAAACATCCTACCAACGGATGCTTGGTTTCCAACCGAAACCGTGCATGCTGACAATTGTCAATCTCAAGAGTCACGCAACAACGGCCATACCATTTGCGTGATGCTCAAACACCAAGATATGGCGCAACATCGAGCAGGTTTTTCCCCATCACAATAGGAACGCCGGCTTCCTCAAAGGATGAAACCGATGAATCACGTGTCGGATTAAACCCTATGAAATGACCTCCCTCGATGTGCATTGACAAGTCCATCTCGGAATCACCGAGACTGACACAACCTTCTGGTTGCAAGTTATTCATTTCCAACAGACGTTCGATGATTTCGCCTTTGCCAGTAGCATGGAGTCGACACACGCCCTCGTCACTCAAGGTGTCATCTTCATTGAATACAAATCCATTCGCAATCCAATCATCAACCTTCAGCATTGCAGCAATGGAGGCTACAAACAAGTCAACACCAGCGCTCACAATGGCGACAAAAATGCCTTTGTCTTGCAGTCGTTGCACGAGCTCTCTGGCACCCGACATGAGTTGCACTCCGGCATAAGCGCGGAACAAGTCATCCCTGTGAATTGGATCCTCGATTGATTTCCATTTCTTGATATCAAGGCGCATGAATTCTGTGTCGGTAATCTCGCCTCGAATGAATCGTTGCAAGTTCTCAGAGTTGTCGGTACCGAAGTGATCGTGCAGGGTGCGCCAAGAACTGACAGCATCGACAAGTACACCATCGCAATCGAACACCACACATGTCACATCAGTGAGCGGGCTTGGTGCCGTAGGAAGGGTGTTCATGCTTTACCGAGGCCCGTCTGCTTTGAAAGGCTTCGCAACCAACTTCGAGAAAAAGAAATCACAGATGTGACAAAGAAAGGGGGGGGCCGAAGACAGGGGGCCCCTTTCGGAAACCCCCTGCGTTCGGGCAGGCTTTCCACCGCTCGGGTGGATCATCCCATCACTGGGATGTTGGGAGGCAGAAGGGAAAGGGACCTGAGCCCCT
>CM001443.1:1607790-1610103 GCA_000246735.1 uncultured Candidatus Poseidoniales archaeon
CGTCCGATTGTCTTCACGTCGGTCTTGAACCTCAAGCCTTGGTGTCGTATGACAAATCGTTCCAGGTCTTGAGCAAAGCGCCCTTGCCTACGTTAGGTGCGTAGGTCAACTGGATTGTCACGTCTTCCAAAGGTGTGCCGTCTGGGGCGTGGGTTCGCACAAAGATGGTGTCTCCAGTGTTGAAGGTTGAAACAGAGTCTGCTCCTTCCTTGTTCACTTGGTCGACAAAGGTGACGAACTCGTCACTGTTGTCCGGGTTGAACCCGTAGACACCGTTTGTGTCAGCCATGTTGGCATCATGCGTTGCCGTGTTTCCGTCTGCATCAGTGTAGATGATTCGGAGCACAACAGCTTGTGTTGCCAAGTCTGTTTCAGACGCTTGCACTGTAATTCGCCAGTGGCCGGTCTCAGCATCGAAGCCGTCGATGTCTTCGATATCGAAGGTGATCCGAGGAACACCCTTGGTATCGACATCAGCGAGGCTGCTTGCCCAAACGTAGATCACACCAGAGAGCACGACGGTGATAGCGACCATCAAGATGGTAGCAATCACTGGGCTCACTGCAGCGTCGTCATCGACCATGGTCTCGGCGACTTCATCTTCATCGTCAGCACGGCGGCTGGAGAAGGCGAGGGCGCTCACGAAGAGACCAGTTAGGCTGACCACAACGATGCTTGGTGCAAACGATGGGACCGAGGAGGCACCGATGGTACGAACAACGCTTGGGAGCGATTGGCTCGTAGCCTCGAAGGTGCCCGGTGGCTGGTTGGCATGGTTACAGATCGAGCCGACTTCAAGGGACGTCATTCGGTTGTTACACCAGTTGCTGTCCTCAAGGAGTGGTCGACGCTCGGAGGTCTGAGTAGCGTTGCTACCGTACTGTCCAGGCTTGGACCAGTCAGCGCCCTGGATGCCGTTGTTGTTGGCACGGTGGGATGCTGGGTCGTCGGTCTGGAAGCGGTCCGAGACTGCTGCAGTCAAGTCACATGGGTCATTCAAGCAGGTCAGAACATCCATTTCAACCCACACGTTGGTGGTATCCTTGGTGATGTAGACCATTTCATCGAAGTTCACAGTTGTTCCATAGGATGGAACAGTGTAGTATCGAGTTGGCTCGTCTTCTGTGTGGCCGTCCGAGTGGAAGGTCACAGCTAGCATGTGATCGTAGGTGAACGGTCCTTCGTCGCCACCAGCGCCGACCTTGACAGTGACTGGCACGTAGGTACCGGTCATGATGTTGGTCACGCCGTTGAAGTCGAAGCCAGAGACGCTGTCTAGGTAGTAGTCAGCGACTTGCTCACGAACGTTTTCGACACGGACACCAATTTCGATGTCATCTTGGCCTTGTTGGTAGGCTGCGATTGGCATCAATGCGGTGTCGTAGTTTGGCACGTAGCTTGGGGCAGTTGCGGTGTCCTCGAGGACCAAGCGGATCTTACAGAACTCGGAGCCAGATGGACCGATTTGGTGGATACCGTTGTCGTTGAGGTAGTCGATTTCCCAATCCTTAGCGTTGGTCGTTGCATCAGGGATCAGTGTGAACACGAGTTGGTCACCAACGATGGTTGTGGTGAAGTAGTTCGTGTATGTGCACTGAACGGTTGATTCAACGGTCCATGTGAGGTCAGTGAGGTTGTGGTCAACATCAGACATCACAGCGCTTAGGTCGTAGGTCAAGTTGTCAGTCGACGTATCGTCTTCCATCAAGCTGATTTGCCAAGGTGCAACAGGGATGGAGCCGTTACCGGCTTCCATGACCGTACCGTTCTGTCGGTCCCAAGTAGGGATTACAGGTGCGTCGTTGACTGGGGCAACGGAGAAGTCGACATCGTAAGGAGTCGCTTCACTGTTTTCCACAGCGTCGTCAGACAAGGTGAGGGTCACCGTACAGGTACCACCGAGTTCGTTGTTGGTGTTCTCGGTAATGACAAGCTCGTTGAGTGCGTTGACTTCAACGCTGAATGCGATACAGTCAGTTACGCTTGCGTCCCAGTCGTAGACTTGGCGGTCGGGCGATTGCTCGTTTGCCATGTCACGGACGTAGGACTTGCTTGCGTTCGACACGTTTCCGAGGAACTTGCTGTGAACACCAAAGCCTTCTGCGAGGATGTTGGTGAATGCGTCATCTTCGGAGAAGATTGGCATGCAGTCAAGGTCTTCCACATTGCAGATCACAGGTGCGTCGTTGACGTTAAGAACCTCGAAAGAGATGTTCTTGGTATCAGACAATCCGTTGCTGTCGACAACACTGAACTCGTATTCCATGGTACCAAATTGGTCATCCAATGGTGTGATGGTCACAGCGTGTCCGT
>CM001443.1:1610119-1618613 GCA_000246735.1 uncultured Candidatus Poseidoniales archaeon
TGAGACGAGAACATTGTCGTAAGCGACAAGGTTTCCAGCGGTGGAGGACCAGGTGAGGTCAGCCTCGAGGTCTTGCACATCGTCAGCCATGTTGGTGAGGCTGAAGGTGTAAGCACCGGAGTCTTCGTCCACGGTCACGTCAGCCAACGAGGTCTGAATTTCTGGGCAGGCACGGGCCATGTCCATGTTCAGGTTCACGTTGGTAGCGAGCGAGACATCTTCGGTGGTTGCCCAGTCGAATTCACAGTCTGCTTCGGTCTTGATCATCACATCGTAGTTCTTTGCTGCACTTGGCGTGTTGCTGCCCTTGTAGGAGCGGTACACAAGCACTTCATCAGCGATATCACCGGTCAACAAGTCGTCGTGCGTGAGCTCGACGGTCATGTATTCAGTGAAGCTTTGCAAGGTGTTTGCACTGTCGATGGTTTGAGTCGGGTGAACCGTGCTCACATCTGCAGTGGTCTCGCCTTGGACGATGGCCACAATGTCGACTTGGTCAGGAGTTCCACCAATTCGTGAGAATGGGATGGAAATCTCTGCGAACGATCCGGAGAAGTCCACATCAACAGTTGCCGAGCTGAGGGATGTTGGTCCCCAGCCGAGGAAACCGTAGCTGTACAAGTCGTAAGAGGACTCACTGTCTGCCCAAAGCACGTAGTTTGCTTGGAACGGTAGTGTGTGTTCTCCACCGAGGTTGTACCCTGTGCTGCTTCCTGCACCATCGACGCTGAGGTAGATGAGCAGATCGCTGGTGGAGAGGTCTTCACCGGTCAAACCGATGTAGAGGTCATCACCTTCGATGTAGGTCACCATCATGTCGTTGGTTCCGTCACCGCTCATCATTCCTGGCATAGCGTATCCAGATGGGTTGAGGGCGTTTCCACCGTTCCAATCTGCATCCGATCCGTCAACGTTCATGACTTCAGGCTGGAAGCTTGTCGACACGTAAGAAGCACGGGTTCCGTCAGTTGACTGAATGAGCATGCTGACTTCCTTCGTCGGCGTCGAGGTCAAGTGAGTCGAGGTCATCGAGAACAAGTTTGCTTCGTCAATGGTTGCAGACGAATCGACAATCAACTTCGAGGCATCGATTGTGTTACCAATCGAGGTCACGTAGGCATTTGTGCCAGCGTTGATTTGGTTGTCAGCATCTGCCCAGGACATGTTTTCAACAGTTCCCTGAGATTCCACTACTTCGATAGCAGTGGTTGCATCAACCGTACCACCGTCCCAGCGGAACGGAGTGTTTTCGACGTACATTCCAACAAGGCCAGAGGCGTCCATTGGGTAGACCCAAACATCGTCACTGTCGACGACGTACAGACCGGTACCAGTTGCGCCACCGTCAACAGTTGCGGTGATTGCGGTCACGGTTGCATCATCGACGTAAACACCGTATGAGTCTCCAGCGAGGTCAGCAGAGCCAGTGAGGATCAAATCTCCACTTGTCTTGATGACACCAGTGTCGTATCCGCTGATGGTTGTTCCTGACAAAGTCAGGAGGTCGCCGTTTGCGTTGTCTGCATCAATTCCGTAGGTGGAGGATGTTCCGTCACCTTGGAGGGTAGATTCAGAGTCAGTAACATCACAGTCGCTGATGATCATAGCGCCGTCAGAGAGGGTCACTGTGTTTCGAGCACTGTTGATTGTCACACCAGCACAGTCTTCCAATAAGAGACCGACTGCGTTTGGTGAAACACGACCAGCAGACAACTCAATGGTGTTGTCAGCAACTGTTGGACCGGAGTATCCGGCAGCTGTGCCGCCTTCAACCATGAAGACATCTGTACCACCGTCACCGTACGAATCCCGTAGAGTGAGCGTGTAGTTTCCTGCATCCGTATAGGTCGCCAAAGGCTCGTAAGCAGTGTTGCTTGCAAACGTGTTGGTTGGCCAAGCATCTTGCGTACCGTCTGGCTTGTCAATGGTAATGCTTGCTTCGTAACCCCACGAATCGGTCTGGATGTTGACTGCCATGGACTTGCCTGCAGCAAGGTTCACGTTGCATGTCGTCGGACCGGTTCGGTAGGAGTTCGCACGGATCGTACATAGGGAACTGGTTGGCGCTGGTGGGTTCGTCATGGAGTCCATCACGATACCGCCGTCTGCGTCAATCAAGGTGTTGTTGTCCACATCTCCGTATCCACCTGTGATATCGATACCTGCGTGAGCAGCATCACCGTTACCGTTGATGGTGTTTCCAGAAAGGGTGAAGTCTTGTGCACCATTCATGTAGATTCCATTCGCCAAGGTGTTGATGGTGTTGTCAGAAATGACTGCACCTTCGTGACCACCTGGGTAGAACGCAATTGCACCGTTGCTGGTATCACCGCTGTTGAAGGTGTTACCAGTGATGATTGCAGAGTCTGCGTCACCACTTGTGTAGAACCAAACATCTGCGATTTCGCCACCATCGTTGAACGTGTTGTCTGCGATGGTGATGTTGTCTGCTCCAAGCACACCGTTGTGGTAGCTGTAGTAGGTTGCACGCTCGAGCATGATACCGACACCACAGTTGTTGAAGGTGTTACCAGAGATGATGCCACCGTCGCCACCAGATACCTGCATGCAGATGTCCGTGACTTGAATCGCATTGTTCAACGTGGTGTAACCCTTGTAGTGCGTAATGGTCGAGTTGGTGATCGCTAGGTTTTCTACTTCCCAGTTGTATTGGTTGTTGTAGTTGTAACCATTTGAAATATCAATCGTCGCAATGTTGGAGAAGATCGAATTGTTGGCAACAAGGTTAGCGTAGTTGTAGAAGTAATCACCAAGTTGGATACCGTAAGCATTGTTTGTGTCTTCATCCATTGCAACACCGTACATACCACCGTCATTCATGTAGAATCCGGTGCCACCTGGGGATTTGCTGTACCAGCGTTGGTTTCCATAGGCATCATAGACACCAGTTGCGAGCAAGGTGGAGCCGTTGAAGTTGTAGTCCGTTCCACCGTTGAGGTAGATGTAAGGGACGTCAACCATGACGACTTGGTTGCTCAAACTGGAACTGATACCACCGTAGTAGCCATATTCAGTCACTGTGCCACCGTCACCGTCGCTGAGGGTTCGTGAACTCGAGGTCGAGAACGATCCATCGCATGGGGCGACAGTTTGGTATGAACTGCTTGCAGTGTACCAGCACACACGGTGTGCGATCTTCTGAGTCAATGCGATTGATTCAGTGTTTCCAGCTGCATCAGTCAAAGACACACCAACATCCGCATATCGGAAGTCAGCAATGTTGTCAGTTGAAGACGTGTAATCATACTCGACTTCAGCAACGGTCAAAGCCGTGTACCCAGCGAGGGATGGCACGTCTTTTCCTGCATTGTCAACGGTTGCTGTGACGAACTTGATGTCGCTTGCAACACCGTTCGCATCAGTTGATGCTGCACCTGCTGCACCACCGTCTGCGTCAAGGAGAGTGACCGTTGCACCAGCAACGGCATTCGTATCTGCAGTAAGGGTGATGTCGACAGTTCGCATTCGAGTGAACATTCCACTTCCAGTGACATCGACGGAATCCACATCAATGGTTCCTTCGACGAAGTCAACCCGAGAACTACCAGTGATTACAACATCTTCGACGTTGTTCATGGTCATGTCAGTCAGGGTGATTTCTGCAGAACCTGCTGATTCAATTCCAACAGCGTTGGAAGAGATCGTCATTCCTGTCATCGAAACTGGGTTGTCAGTGTTGGTTCCGTACTTGAACGCAGCACCGGCGCTGTTCATTACGCTTCCAGTCAAGTCCCCAGAGAGGTCCTTAGCATAGAAAACACCAGCAGAGGTTTGGCTGTCCAAATCGAGGTTCTTGAGGTCAACAGATCCAGATGCAGAGTTACTCACGAGGACACCATAGGTGCCGCCGTCAACTTCCAATCCATCAACGATGGCTGCTGCCTGTCCTGTAATTTCGAGACCTGCATCAGTCGGCGAGGTAACTGCGATGTTTTCGAAGCTTCCTGCTGCGTATGCGCCACCGATTTCAATACCAGTGTCTGCACCGGTGATTGAGCCATCCTTGAAGAGAGGCGTACCGGATTCACGGACATAGGTACCGAGGTCTGCTGCATTGTTTCCTGCACGAGCGACAAATTCCAAGCGATCTTGGAAGTTGTCAGCACGGTTGTGCAAGACGTCAACGTACATCGAGACCTTCGAGATGTTTGAAGCCGAGATATCCACGGTTGGCATGGTCAAACGAGCACCTTGGCCTGGGCTCATGTAGTATGAGTAGGCGTAATCAAGACACACGTTGTACGTGGTTGGGTATCCTCCACCATAGCCTTCAGGAGGCGTGAATGGTCCGTTGGTACCGCCGTGGTATGAGGTGTAGTAGTAACCCCAGTAGTGGTATGGGTAGTAAGCATAGGAACCAGTTGGGCTAACGCCTTCGATGTTTTCCCAGCCGAAACCAAACTGATCTGGTGCTTCGTAGTATGCAGGATAGGCAGGAGTTGTTCCTGGGCCACCAGGCCAATATGCCCACATGTAGTAGAAGTATCCATCAAGTGTCGATGGGTAGTTTGGTCCGTAGGAATAACCGTAGTAATCACAGGACCAACTTGGAACCCCACCGGTTGCACCTGCGGTGTAAGATGCGGTCGAACCGACACCCGACGCAGGGTCAGCAGCACTGTATGGGTAGTAACCGAGGTCAGAGGATTGGGTAATGTTCCAAGCGTTTCCGTTGGTGTCTTCCAATTCAATGTTGTATCGGTCAGTGATCATGTAGTACTTACTGGTCGCATAGTTGTAGGTTGGGTGAGCGTTACCGCCGCCGTAGATACTGTTGTATCCAACCTGTAGGAAATCGTTACCAAGGTAGGTCGACAAGTCGATTTTGTAGGTCTTCCATCCAGTGTTTTCACCGCTGAGCAAAGTACTGCGGTAAATGGTAGGAAGGGACATACCACCGTAGACATCGACACCAACGGTGTTGTCAGTCGAGGTGAATCCGTCAACTTGAGGAGCACCGTTGTAGGCTTGAATACCAACTGCAGCGTTCTTCACGATCACGTTCTCGATGCTGCCGCCGGATGCTTCGACCCAGAGAGCAGTACCAGTTTGACCGGTGTTGATGATGCTAGAATCAGCGATGTCCACAGTTCCGCCGTCCACCTTGACTGTAGCCATGGTGGAACTTTGTGCGGATGAACCGTACACGGTTGCACTGTCACTCATCACAAGCGTAGCGCCGGACCCGATCATGAGTGCAGCGTCTGTGGTTGTGTCTTGAGCAACATCACGGAGGCTACCACCATCGAGGATGAGGGTACCATCTTGGATATCCATGTGCAGACCATAGGTACTGGAAACAGCCTTGATTGTACCAATTGCGAGCGTATCAGGTGATACGGACGCAGTGAGCGAGCCACCGTCGCTGATTGTAAGAACCGGCGAACTGGTTGCTGTGCTCTTGACCTTTAGGACGGATCCCAGAAGGATGATGTTACATCCATCAAGTTCGAGGTCCGCAGCCAAAGTCATTGGTGTGCTGTCGAAAACATAAGCGTTCAGTGCTGCGTTGTATGTTGTTGCAAGCGTTGTGTTTGCAGCAATCCATGCACAGTCCATTCCGGCTTGGTCGAATTCCACAGGAGCGGGTTCAAGCAAGAGGTCAATCGTGTCACCAACGGTGTATGTGCCGTCGGTAGGGTACCATGTATCAGTGTACAGGGTTTCGTTTTGACCTGCTGCACCGAAGGCTCGCAAGTTGTGATCATCGTAGTTGTTTCCGGATTCATCAGAAGTGATGACCCAAACATTTGCCATTCCGTTACCATCTGTGATGTGGGAGCCAACTTCGAAGAGTTCGCTTCCCGACGAATCAACGAGGGTTGCACTGACATAGTGGCCTGATTTGTAGACCGCAGTAAGTGCGCCGTTGATCACAGCGTTTCGATAGGTGTAAGCTGTTGCGATTCCACCGTACCAGATTTCAGAAGAGGACGAGGTCGTAACCATGCCATCTGTTCCATCATAAGCAGTTGTTGAACCGTCGATGAGCACTTCAACCAACACCACGTCAGAGTTGGTGTCAGCGTATGCATAGTCTGCAAGGCCAGTACCAGATGTAGTGACATCAGTTTCACCGATGGTGACATCGGAGTAGCGTGCGTAAACCATTGGGTCAACGGTGTTGCTGTGAGTGAACTCAGATTCGTAGATCGTCACTGAGTTAGCAGCAACTGAACATCCGTTGGAACTGAGTCCATCCATTTCTCCACCAGTGATTGCAATGTTCCAACCGCAACCGCTCACGGTCACTGCATCTGCATCCATCAAGTTCATGTTAACGAGGGCTGATGTGATAGCGTTTCCAGTCATTGTGAATGCTCCCATAGAGACATCATCAAAGGTACCAGGTTGCGTACGAGTCATGGACAAGGAGCCCATGGTCACATCGTCAAAGACAGCGTGATCGCCAGCAGGTCCACTACCTGTGCTCACAGTGCCACCAGGGGTGATGGTCACTGAAGATGTACCGAAGTCAACAGTGGTCATGATAATGGAATCCATTGCTTCAATGGAAACTGTTGCGTAATCATCTGCAATGAAGTTGTTCAACATAACATCGCTTCCACTTCCAGCAGCGGAGCCAAAGGCGGTTCCGGTTTGGGAGGTGGTTGCAGTTGCTGTCACGTTGGTCACTGTCACAGTTGCAAAGTCAACATCGATGAGGTTGACGTATGCGTTGACCACTGTGGTGTTCTCGAGGAACAAAGATCCACCGGTTGAACCGTCGACGTTGACGATAGCACCGTCTCCGGCATTTCCGTCTTGGTTACAGTTCTTCATTGAACCCTCAGTGAGGATTGCGATGGTGTCTTCGGCGAAGTCGAAACAAGATGCATCTGTTCCGTCAACGTTGAAGTTGCTCATTGCAACAACAGTGCCTTGTCCACTACCGTGGGAGAACGCCGAGCCAACATCTGTGAAGGTCACATGGTCCATCGTGAAGTTACCCACGTTGGAGTTGGTGCTTGGCGAAGATCCGTGGCGAGAACCAGCAGAGATTGCAGCGTCAGAGGTGTTCTTGAAGTCAACGTAAGTGAAAGTGTGACGGTCATCGGTGCCTGTTGAACAAGCAGCGGTGAATGCCATACCCTTCCACTCAGCTCCGTTTGCACCCTCGAAGAGGATGTGGTCGGTGCTGTTTCCGTTGAGCGTCATTTCATCGCAGGATCCGTCAAACGAGATACCCTTGCCATCAGCAATCTGAACAGTTACGCCAGGTTGGATGGTCAAATCAGCCGAAATGGTGAGATAATCGCCGCTTGGGTTGATTCGGATTGGGCTGTCGGTTGCGTCCCATGTGGTGTCTTGAGTAATGTCAGAGGTGACATCTGTACCCTTGCCTTCGAAAGGCATGGTTCGGTAGTAGACACCGCAATCTATGTTGCTGTTTTGGTAGCAGTAGTAGGTTCCGTAGTACGACCAGTATGGAGCAATTGTTCCTGCCCGAGCGTACGTGCTCGAAGAGTATGGAACTTGCGGCATGTTGCCGTACCATGTGGTCATGCTTCGAACCAGTGCAGTGGATCCAGAACTCACAAAGTGCATGTTACCGTGTCGTCCGAGGTTGATACGGTCGTTGCTATCTGTGTAGTTGTAGTCAGTACCGAAGTAACTGAAGTTGAATCCATCCGGCATTGGGATGTTATCAGCACACTTGTTTGCCCATGTGTTCCAGTAGTAACTGGAAGCACAATAGTAACCAGATGGCGTACCGGATGAGGAACCCATGACGTCAGATGCGTCAGCGTTCACCAATCCAGTGAGTCCACGGTCGAACGACTCGTAGCTGCTACCGGTCGCCGATGTGGAGATTCGGTAGTTTGCAGTGTGAGGGTTCGTTCCAGTGATGTACTGAGTGCTGGTTCGGTGCCGGATGGTTTGACCCATTGTTCGGGTTTGATCCATGAATCCGACAGTTGCAGCATCGTATGAGTTGGTACAAGCGTCGTCGTACTTGAACTCAATTTCGTTGGTTACATCGTAGAAGACAGCCTGGTAGGTACAGGTGTCAGTCGTGGAGTAACCCATGTCTCGCCATTCGACGATGAACATCTTGTTAGGGTCGCCAACTCCGAAGGATTCGGTAGAAGTTGTCTTGGTGTTAATTCCAGATGCGACGGTTGAAACGTCCTGGGCCTTCATGTAGTATTCCACTGTGTCGCCGCGTTCAAGGTCTTCAATATCTGCAGACCAATCACAGGCGACAAGGGCACATTCTGCACGAGTGCTGCCAGACTCTTGGGTCATGACAACAGCAGTCCATGTACCTGCAGTTCCGCCATCAGGCGTCACTCGATAGTACATTGTAGGTCCAACGCCAGCGGATGTGCTCACGTTGAGTCCGGTTGGTGGGTCTCCACTGTCGGCAAGGGTAACACTGATCGTTCGAGACTTGCTGTGGGAATCAGCAAGCGGTGAATGGGTGAATTCAGGCTTGAACGTATCAGGTGTTGGCGCGACATTGCCGAAC
>CM001443.1:1618628-1621438 GCA_000246735.1 uncultured Candidatus Poseidoniales archaeon
CTGTTCGTGGATGCGATTCTTCCGTAGTAACCCATACCAAGAGCGAATCCGCTCCACGTGTAGCTCGTAACTGTGTTGTATGCACCTGCATAGTAGTAAGCAGGTGAACAATCGTTGTAGGAACTGTATGGACTTCGCCAGAAGTAGGTGAAACCGTTGCTGGTCACACACAATCGGTTAGCGTTTGTTCCAGCACCGCCAGTAGCGTTACCGAAAGCGAACTTTCCGAAGTGGCCACCGTAATCGGAGCCGAGTGTGATCTTGTAAGCGTTGGTGTAACCGTAGGCACGGCTGCTGTCAGCGGAGGTTCCGCCAGACAGTGATTCATCGATTCCAGTTGCGGTTCCGATTCCGACCATTGCAAAGGCGTCCTCGCCGCTGTCGTAGAGGTACATGAGGTTCATGCCCGGTCCGTTCGCAGCAGAAATGGTGAGGTAGCCACCATCGTCCTTGTGCAGTTGATCAAGGTTCGATCGTGTGCCGCCCATTCCGTTGTATCCGGAAGGTGCAGTGGTGGTGTGTTGAGCGATCCAGTTTCCGTAGAAGTAGTACGATGACGAATAGAAGCAAGAGTTGCTACCTGTGCCACAACTCGAGGTGTCGAATTCGAAGTAGAATTCGTCGTTCGAGTCGTAGTGAGTCATCTGTCGGTCAATGAATTGGTTTGCACCTGGCGTGTAGTAGCTGCTTGCGTGCACATCGGTTGTGAGCACGGTCAATTTCTTTGCAGTACCAGCATCTTCGACATCATCTACTGCGAAGTAGTATGGTGTTGGAGTGCTTTGGGAGCCAGTGAGCGCAGGGTCGTATCCGACGTTTGCACCGTTTTGGGTGTTGAGGTCTTGATACTTCCAGTAGTACTCGACATAGTCGCCAGCCGTGATGGTCGGCGTGGTCGCCTTGAATCGGCACTCAGAGGAAGTCGAACTGCATGTTCCAATGCTCGTTGCGGTCACGCTGGTAAAGGAACCATTGTTGAGCGCATAGTTGAGCGTAGGTGCGTTTGCAGTCGTGGTATCAATTCCGGACAAGTCAGTGAGGGTCGTAAAGAATGTACGAGCCCCTTCAACGAAGGAAGTGATGCCAGAGTACGGGACGAAGCCAGAAACTGGTGCATCTGCATCAGTACCACCGGAATAGGTGATTTCGATGTAGGAGTTGTAGGAGCCAGAGTTCGAGGTGTAACTGTAAAGGTATGTGTTTGCAGTAACCTTCTGTCCGATTCCAACGGTTCCGGCATTCGTTTGCGCCGAGGTGATGTAGCCTGCAGCGGTGCTTGAGGCACAGGTGGTTGAAGACGTACAAATATCAGCAGTCTTCCAACCAGCGCTACCAATGCTGTAGGTATCGAACACAGGACTGTTCCAAATCGAGGTAATCATTCGGCGTGATCCAGCGGTGTTGTAGTTGCTTCCTGTCAGCACTTGGCTTCCTGTGAGCGCACCCGAACAAGTGCCAGTAGGCATGGTGTGAGAGTACGATGAGAGGGTAGGCGAACCACAGTTTTCCAGAACGGTAGCCGACACAGTAGTCGAGGTGGACCCCGATAGGTAGTTCAGGTACGACTTCCACTTAATCGAGTCAACAGTTGCTCCGGATGGGAGAGCGTTGTTGGATGTGAATGTGTAGCGGTGCCATGGCATGTATCGCATCTGCGCGTAATACTTGTATGTGTAACGAGAGGTACCAGAGTAACAGTTGCGGTAGTATCGGTAGCAGTATCCACCAGCGTTGCTGTAGACCTTGATGGTCGGGTCGATAGCGAGCGGGAACATACGATCTTCCGACATCAACCAGTCAGCTTCCACAGCAGTCGTAATGACAACTTGTGGGCCGAAAACCTGGATGAAGTAGGTTGCCGTGTATGGTTCATCAGAGCCTTCTTCGACGACCATTGGGACAGGGATCTCAGCAAGGAGTTCACCGGTCTCAACGTGTCGAATTTCGAGGGCTTCTTGGGTTTGAGTCATGTCCTCGCCGAGCATTTCATCGCCGAGGTAGAGTGCAAATCCAGATGGAATTTGGATGGTTTCCGAAAGACCGAACCAAGCAGCGTTTGGCTCAAGCACAGGTCGCTCGTGGATGACGAGGTTCTGCTTGAGTTGCGTCGATTCAACAGTGTAGTCGAGGTCGAAGCCTTCTGCGATTGGGTACCGTAGGACGTTTCCGCCAATGGTCACGCCTTCTTGCGAAGGAGCGACTTGGTATGGCTGAGGCGCAGTGCCTGATTCGTCCAAGGTAACGACCATTGGGGCGATGCCCGTGATGATTGGGTCAGCAAACTGGTTTGGTTGCACTGCAACACCGTAAGCCATTTCAGGAGCGAAATGTGTGCTGTATGTGTTTTCAGTCACTTCCCAACCGTTCGTAGTTGCAACGACATTCAAATTGATGTCTTCCCATGCACCACTATCGTCCATGAAGTGGACAGGTGTTGCGTGGTTTAGCTGCGCAAACTTGCCATCTTCTGTGACGTAGGTCTTGGTCGTTTGGTCTCTCATGCCGATCAGTTCATCGGATGGTTCATATTCATAGTCAGCGTCTTTTACAGCGTCTGGCAAAGCAAAGAGATCACTCTCTGCTGTGTCGTTTGTATCTACAAACTCCACGTCGCTTGTGTTGTTGTCGACGAACCCAGCCATAGGCATGAGGGCCATCAAAGCGCACAACAGCAGTGCGATGCCAATGCCGCTGAAGACTGACGTTTTCTTGTTGTTCTTATTTCCCAACATGTGTCATTCACCCATACGGATTGTATGCAAAGCATCCCACGCTTTACACCCCTTATAGGAGTTGGGGTGCGAAATATT
>CM001443.1:1621453-1648343 GCA_000246735.1 uncultured Candidatus Poseidoniales archaeon
ACTGGAGCCCAGAATCGAGTTCCATCACCCAATCTACAGAACCAAGAGAAGGCAGCAGGAATCATCTCAAAAGAAGCAATGATTGATGGGACGACGATCAAGCATACGACCAGTCCCCGGTTTAGGGACGGCAAAACATGAATAAGGCAAGTGAAGGTGAACGAAACAGAGTACAAAAAATAACTTTCACAGAAAAGGAATGGTAGGGGGTCCGAGAGGGCCGTCGAAACGGCCCCCTCGGCGGCTCTTCTCCTCGCAAGGAGATGGTGAAGGGCGTACCTTCAGGTAAGATCAGTAATCCCAATCTTTGCTTTCGTCGTCGCCATCATTTCCACCACGGGAAAGGATGAACGCACCAACCACAAACGCCACGAGGACGACACCTGCAATCAGGCCCCAGGCCACCATTGGGATTTCTCCTTCTGGTGTTTCGCCTGTGACATTGGTTCCGTCGTCAACGTTGGAGGTGTCAGCATCTCGCTGGTAGTCGATGCTGTTGAGGGCTGCTTCAGCTGCAGTGTTGCCCAATGCGTCGACTGGCACAGCGGTGAAGTAGTAGGTGTAGGTTCCTGCTGCTGTTGGCTTTTCAATCACCACATCAGTGGTGGCTGTCGAAACGCACGTCGATGGCATGTTTGCTGCATTGAAGGTGCCACGTTGGTAGCACACGTTCCAAGAAACCACATCGTATGTTTCGCCAGTTGCGTCCCAATCGACAATCCATGTTTCCCCACTTTCTGAGACTGCGAAGTTCATTGCAGACACGCCGCCGTCAACAGACTTGTCAGCGGTCACGTTTCCGACACCCTTCGGTGTCGAACATCCAACGGTGTTGCAGATTTCAACAACCACGTTGTAGTAGGCATTGTGAACTGTGTTCGATCCAGAATAGGAGAATGTGGTTGTTCCAACACCCAATCCAGTGGTGAATGCATCGGTGCATCCTGCATCGCCTTCACAGATGGTAATGTCAATGCTGTCAGATTCGAGCATGGTTCCGTCGACGCCCCAGTTAAGGACAATCGCTCCGCCCTTTGCAGCTGCAGCACTGAATCCAGTAATGCTAGCGTCAGGGACATCTGCTTGAGCGAGGGACCCGCCCATGAGCACGAGATCACCAGCAGAGAGCACTGGGCTGTCTGCAGGGAGTGCGTATTCGAACACTTCTGTCGTTGCGTCAACATCGCTTGCTTCAGATGCGATGAGGGTCCAGAGACCTGCATCAGTCACATACCAAAGGGAGGTTGCTCCGAGGTCCTTAGCCACCGTGACACCCATCGATTGTTCGAGGACGTCCGAAGCCGAGAAGGTCGTACCAGGTGAATATTCAACTGCTCCGACTGCGCTGTAGGTACCAGAGTAGCCTGGCAGCTCCTTGTTCTCGTAGTTCGAGAGAGGTGTGTCTGTTGCTGTGATAGAGAATTCACTTGGTGCGTAATACTTGATTGCGTATGACACAGTGATTCCAGCATCGGTTGTAGCAGAGCCACCGCCGTTGTTCCAGATCGTCAACATCAATTCTTCGCTGGTCGAACCGCCATTAGCGTCGTACACAGTGAACGAGACTGGGAAGGCAGTCACATACGAGTCAAGGATTGGGATGGTACACGATTGTGCTTGGTTGCTTCGTTCGCAACCAGGCAACTCGTTCCCTGCATTCGACCACGAGTATTCGAGGCCAGCTGCCGATGGGTCGTCAACATCGAACACCGTAGCAGACATCTGCAATGGTGTCTCTTGACCAGTGAACAATTCGCCTTCATTCATCAAATCAAGGGAGAGGATCATTGGCTCGTTATTTCGGACATCGACAGTCATGCTTCGATCGTTGTTGGACGGGCGTGCATCGTTGGTCTTTCCTTCGAGTGTCAGTGTAGCAGCGAAGGTGTGTTCACCAGTGTCAAGGTTCGTCATCATGCAAGCATATCCGGTCAATTCACCAGGTAGGTCTGGGTTTCCGTCACCAGTTGAATCGTACAATGAGGTTCCAAGTTCCTTGTGCATGTAGGATGGTTCAAGGCCAGATTCGCAGGAGTTTGCGACAACCGTTGATTCGACACCTTCTGGATTGGTGATGCTGAGGGTTACATTCCAGTCGTAGTTAACGGATGGATCGCTTCCTCGGTGCTCAACTTCTACATGGAAGTACGAGATACCTACATTGAGGTCTGCGGGGGCATCATCACTCACCATGCTGGTAGGGTTACCGGTTCCATCAGCGTTGTAGCCCTGAGCAATCGTCATTCGGGCGACACGGATGTCGTGGTATGTTGCTTCACTGCCGAGGATTTCATCGTCGTCAGTGCTCGGGTAGGCATCTTGAGTGAACTCTTCTTCGCAGATGTGATTGAGTGTCTCGTTTGTTGCTGGATCAGTCTCTTGGCAGGAGTCAAATTGGCTGTATTGAGTGTAACTCACCAATTGAGCAGTAAGCCCGTAAGAGGCTTCCTCTGCGGAGCCATCGAAGGTCAGGCTGCCACCATAGGTGAACTCTGTCTTGTAAGCGAGAACGTTTCGGGCATCTGTGTCGATGAGTGGAGGATCGGTGGAAACGTTGGTGAATGTCTCCACAGTGGTTGAGGTTCCAACTGTCAAGTCGTAGAACGCATCTGCATAGAGGTCTGTACCATCGTTGGATTGGAGGGCGGTGATGTCGCCACTGCCCTTGAGGCGAATGACCACATTACGTGGGTCGAAGGTGTCCGACCCGTTTGCGATAACAGAGAGGGTCCAAGCTTTGACACCTGCACCAGATTCTGCCACCTTGCCGCTGTCCCAGGAGAGGTCCACTTGAATATCATACCAGTTTTCAACGCTCACTTCAATGGTTTGAGCGTCGTTTCCTGCGTCTGCGTCGGATGGAGTGTCCACGAGAACTTCGATAATGTAGTCTCCAACAATGGGCGTCCACTCAATCGGATTTCCTGCGTATTGTAGGATGTACTTGCCGCCGCCAAGGACATTGCCTTGGGCTAAGGAAGTGAAATCACAAAGATTGGCGTTTCCACAGATAACATCCGTGTTTTGCCATTGGAGATCGTTGCCTGCTGCGTCCTTTGCAAGCAGTGTAGGATTTCCATCCCCGTCAGAGAGGAAAACACTGACAGTGTAGGAGAGTTCTGTGATGTCAACATCGCCACTGTTTTGGATGTAGGCTTCAAAGTTCGTCGTCTCTCCAGCGTTTAGCGTGTTTCGGCAGCCTGCGTTTGTACAGGTTGTTTCTTTCGGGCTTGTAATGGCAATGACTTCAGCATCTGCGCCGGAGCGAGCACTGGTTTCTTCGACATCAACGGTTTCTTGCAACTCGGCCATGTCAATGCTTGCCATGAGGCTAAGCAACAACATTGCAACGAGTATCATAGGGGTTTTTTTATTCATATCTATACCTCCGATGGTTCGGTATTCCTTAGCACATCATGCGTCGTATTTATACTATAGGAGGAATGTTTTGTGGAAACGCATTGATAATGAGAACAATATCGCCCTCAAATTCCGCACAAAAAAATAACAAAACTACGCTTCAGCAGGCCGGTAAGCCGACAATTCCAGAGGCGGAAATCAAGAGTAAAATCGAATTTTATCCACGAGTTGAATTGAAATGGACATTGCGCTCACCTTCAGTCAACTCATGCTTCACGTAATGCCGCAGATGGTGGTACGAGCGATGCTTTCCGAATTGGATAAGCAGTGGCGGCCAAAACGAGCGCAAGTCCACCGAAAACCACGAGGAAGATGGTGGCGAGTGGAAGACTGAAGCTCGCCCCTTGGTCTTTCCAAAACGTCTCATAGAGTGCTCGATGGAAGCCAATCGCAATCGCAGCTCCATTCAGCATCCCAAGAACGGCCACCCAAACAACTTCGATCATGAATGTCGACATAACCATGCTTCGCCGATAACCAAGCGCCCTGAGAATCCCGATTGTTTTCGTGCGTTCTGATACGGATCGGACGGTTACCACTCCGATTCCTGCAATCCCGACGATCAACCCCAGTGAGAGATACGCTTCGAAAATAGCCAGAAGAGCCAACACAAGGGATTGAATGACCATGACATCCTTTGCGATGATTGAAACTTGAACGCCGTCATCGTTGAGTCCAAGTTCCAGTTGCTCTGCGCTGTTCCTGGGAAGCGAGGCGAACATCTGAACTCTTACCCATCGGTGAAATCGCCACATCTGATGCAACAAAACTGGCGCTTGCTTGCGCTCCATCATCAACGCTGACATACATCCGAGTGAGGCGAGCATCAAACTGTTCAATGGCAGGTTCATCTGCAATCCAGACCCCTGCTGAAAACAAATATGAAGACTGTTCCATGAAGCCTGCAACCTTGACAATTTTGACATTTCCTGGATTGGAAGTGTCAATTAGCGAAATTGATTCTCCAATTGAAAAACTTAGGGTCGAAAGTCCACTTCCATCTGCGACAGATTCGAGCCCAAATGAGGCATCAACGATGATTAAATCCTCACGGTCGCTGACCGTCATCCACACCTGTTGTTCGGTCGTGCCGAGGCTCGGATCCCATGTGTAAAGCGGCAGCCCACCGTGTTCAGAGAAGTTCGCATCGAACCCACGCAAAAGATAGGGCATCCTGTCACCCTCGGCGTTCTCGAGGAACACCTGGCTTCGATGAATTCTTGCTACAGAATCGATGGAATCCGACGTCCCTTGCGACAGATTCCAATCAGCAGGGTCCTCAGGTAGTTCAATCGGACGAGCACGGGACCCCGTGAGAAGAAGTTCATAATCGCCTTCTGCCTCTTCGACAAAGGAACTCGAATAGTTATCAAATTGCTCAGCATACCCGCTTAGAACGACCACTGAAAAGACGGTGATTGAAAACATCCCCATCACAACGGCCGTGCGAACAGGCGAAGATAACGGGTGGGCGAGAGCCACTGGCAGCACTGGGCCGAATCGCTTTGTCAGGCGTTTCGACTTCCCCAGTCGCCCGACGAGGATTGGCGCAGCACTTGTCAAAAGAAGAACACCAGCAAACACTTCAACGAGCCCGAGAACAATGAAGGAGAGTTCATCAGGTGTCATTCCTTTGCGAATTGGATCTAAACTGTGCAAACCAACGGTCCAGACAAGCAAGGCCAAGCCCAACGAAGCACATGTGTTCCGTCCAGCATGCCGATGAAGATGCGCCCAACGTGCGTTCCTTTGTTTCAACATCGAAGGGAGTTCAACCGTGAAGAAAGGCATCAAAGCGATGAGCAGACAGACCCCAGACACGACCCAAAGGAAGTAAGCAAGACCACTGCTTAGGCCAAGCACTGCCAGAATGGCTAAGGAAAGGAGCCCTGCACCTAAGAAGAGAATTTGTAGGAGCACAAGCAACCACGACACCGATTGTGATGGCGGTTGTTTACCACCGCGGAGAGCAACGACAATGTTTGTCTTGGCGGTCCACACTGCTGTACCCCAGAGGGTTCCAATGGCCAAGAGGAAGCCCCATGACCAGCCAGCGAAGATTGAGCCCCAAGCCCATTCAAACAGAAATTGGCCAGAACCAACAGAAGAAAACATGCTTTGGAATCCAATGCTGATGAACCAAGCAAGACCCAGTCCAACCACTGAGCCAACTATGCAGGAAAGACTTGCCACCATGGCCCCCTCCATTACCGCCAGTGATCGTGCATCGGATTGAGACATACCGAGCGAGCGAAGCGTCCCAAATTCGCTCCGTCTTGCTTCGGCCAGCATTAGAACAATGGTGAGCACAAGCAAAACGCCTGCTGCAATTGTGAACGAACCAAAGACAAGGAACATGGCAGCTAACACACCAGACGACTCGGAAGCCAACGCTGCTGCGTCGACCTTCACAGGTCGGACGTTCAAATTGAGATCCTCTGCCGAAGCCAATTCATCAAGCCACAATCGAAGCGTTACCTCAGCATCATCACCTGCGTTAGCAGGCGTCAAAACGATCAGGCTGCGTTCATTTTCACCGGCAGAGGCAAGTTCTTCTGCATCGGTGAGGCTTACCAATCCGAGCACGACGGCATCGAGCTCTGCCAAACCCTCGAGTCCTTCGACGTCTGAATAATACCCTGCGTGTTTCAGCCTGTGTGCTGTGTCGTCGCCGAATGCATAGGGAATCAATCCCTTGACCCAAAACGCATCCGTGTTCTCAACGAGATTCAGTTCGAGAAGCCGTTGGCTCACTTCGATGGTCCCGTTCTCGGTGGCAAAGGGGGCGTTTTCACCACCGAAGGCCAGCAGCATTTGCGGCACAGTTCCAAAACCGCCAGCAGTTGAGAGGACTGGCAAACGAATGGACTCAATGACTCCTGAGTTTGAACTCCAACGAACCAATCCGCCTTCATACGTGCACCATGACTGTGGTGGCGTGAACAGTGCCAAAGAAGCGACGCCGTTGCATCGTTCATGCTCGACGGGGACGCTCTGGTTTGATGAATCAGCGGGCCATTCCTGCTCATTGATGGGTTCAAAGAGAGCGTTTAGTTCAACTTCGGCAGAAGCGTATCGATCGATGGTCAATAGGCCTTCAACCTCAACGTAGATTCCATCCGCAATCACCAATTCAATGCCGACTATTTTGGTAGGAACTGGAACTTCCAATTCACGAATCGAGTGAGCAGAGAAATCAGCACTAAAAGAATGAAGGTGGATGGATGATTCATTTGCCTCAACAGCCCACCATTCACCGTTGTGGGTTGCCACTGCATGCATGGTTCCTGATGAATCGTAAGAGGCCCACGCCTCCTCATCCGGTTCGGATTCTGAACCGACGACGAGTCCATCTGTATGAGCACCAAGACCATACTGCCCATCTTCAGAAAGGGTGAAATCGAGCATGGAGGACCCATCAGAAACGCGCCACATCCACGCCTCTCCTTTGCCGTCAATTTGGTAGCCGAACCCAGAGTCACTAACATGCCAAAGGGCTCGGTCGCCTTCAGCGAGCGTGTGAATGTCAGCGGACGCAAGAGTGAGCAGTGGTTCATCCTCAAACTCAACATCGATCAGGGGCACCTGAAGAACTTCCAACATCGAGTCCATTCCGAGGGACGTGAGGTTGTCCCGCAAGGCAACCGTATCGGGACCTGATAAGCGCCCTAATCCTCGATCCGATGAAAGAGTCAGCGCCCCAGTCGAAGCATCTTGATCGATGTTCAATCCGACATCTTCAGAGCGAAGCACATCATCAAGGTGAAGTTCGATTCCTTCCACAATGGCAGGAATTGTGTCTGCTTCATCGTAGGCATCTCCAACTGCGTAGTACACAGTGTTGAGCATCCCATCCATGCCTTGCAAGCGTTGAGCAGTGGCTAAATCGGTGAACAGTGCAGGAGCAGATGTCCCTGCTGCAGCACCTTGCCCTGTGTTTGGAACCACTTTGAGCACTGTGGCGACCGCCGTCGAGCGCTGCCTTTGGTTATCATTTGTGACATACCACCCTACATCGATTGCATCGCCTTGTTCAAGGTCCAGCTCGTTCGCCAAAACGGTGTTCACAGCGACATAAAGCGAGGAATCTGCTTCATTAGAAACAGCGAGATCTGCATACCTAAGACCTTCGTTCACACCTATGTCCGGCCAGATTCCCTCAGCATCAATCGTGCTGTTGAAGGCGAGCCATGTGATGCTAGGGAGCGAACGTAGTTCACCTTCGACGCTTACACCCGCAACCAACCCTTGTTGTTGCCCTAACAACGCTCGGTCGAGTTCTTCGTCAACTTGAATGCGAGACCAGACATCATTGGCCACATTCTCAGTGATGGTGACGCGCTCACCTGTGGACAAATCAAACCCCGAGATGGTGATGTCAGTTTCCCCCCACGCCCCTTCAATTTCGTACTGAACGGTCGCATCAAGGGAATCACCCACCACGAGTGAGGAAGTGATGATTGCAGATGCGATCACCAATCCAAGCATGAGAAGTGCTGCTTGCCTCTTGCGCCTCAGCACAGTTTCTCGGGCAATGCGCCAAACAACAAGCCGTTGCGGAACGAGCAATGGTTGTATGAAAATCAATGAAACAAGCCCGAATGAAAAGGAACCAACAAACCGTGTCGCACCTTCGACGGAGCACCAACTCAGCAGGCCAAAGGCGAGGGCTGCATCAACAACAGGTACGACCACCAATCCGACGGTGCACAAAAGACTGATCTTGTGCGCACGAGTGAGCCCCCATGTCCCTGCTACAGCCACAATGGCCGTCAGAACAAGCAACAAGGTAAGGGCAAAGAGCAGGGTCATTCCTCCTCGTGTGGAGCATCCTGGTTGATGATGAGTCCGTCATCCATTTGGATGACGCGATCGCACAGCGCTGCAATGTTGGCATCGTGGGTGACGATGAGAAAGGTGGTGTCTTGTTCGGTATTCAGTCGCTTGAGAAGTGTGAGAACCTCCCCCGAGGTTTTGGAATCCAAATTCCCAGTTGGCTCGTCGCAAAGAATCACCGAAGGACGGTGAACGATGGCTCTGGCGACAGCGACCCGTTGTTGCTGCCCACCAGAAAGCTCCGCAGGACGATGTTGACTTCGCTCTCCGAGACCTACGTCTTTCAATGCTTCAAGCGCCCTCTTGCGGGCATCATTGGCCCCATAGCCGAGGAGGAGGAGCGGAAGTTCCACATTTTCGACGGCGGAAAGGACTGGAAGGAGGTTGAAGTCTTGGAATATGAATCCAAGATACTTCGAACGCATTGAGGTGCGTTCATTATCAGTGATTCCAAAAAGTGGTTGGTTGTTCACCGTGACGGACCCTGCTGTGGGCTCGTCTATCCCAGATAACACATTCAGCAGGGTTGTTTTACCGCAACCTGATGGACCCATGATGGCCACCATCTCACCTGTTTGCAATGTGAGGTGAACACCACGAACAGCTTCCACTGTGGAGGTGCCCGAAGCATAGAGTTTCCAAACACCATTGGCTTGCATTGCTGCGCTCATGCTTCAAGGAGGACCGAGTGCGTTGATAAACTACCGCTTGAAACCTCCAATCATGAGTGGACAAGGCTACGGAAGCGTTCGAGTCATTGCTTTTGGGCCACTGGCTGAATTTCTTGGGTCTCGAAGTCACAAGGTCCAACTCCAGCACCAAATGAGCATCGAAGATGTGGTGATGGATCTTGGTGCCGAATCATGGATTGAAAAAGGCCTGATCGTTGCTCTTAATGGTGAGCGTTGTCCTCTTGACATCCACCCCTCAAATGGGGATGAAATTGCTCTTCTGCCGCCCGTATCCGGTGGATGAAACGGTGCGAGCGTCCATCTCAAGCCGAAGCCTTCAACACCCTTGGCCTGCACCCACACATTGAGGAAGCGTCATGATTGGTGGCTTGGGTCCGTTGGAAATGTTTGTCCTTGTCGGTTTGTTCTTCATTTTGTTTGGAGCAGAACGATTGCCAAAAATGGCGAATGCTCTGGGACGCTCCAAGGGGGAATTCCAGAAGGGATTGGCCGATACAACCCGTGCCGTCGACCCATCAAAGATGATCGAAGACCTCGATGCCGGCGGTCGCACTGCTGAGCAGCGATTGTTCGAGCGAGCAAAAGCAGTTGGCATTGATCCGGCTGGAATGGAAGTTTCTGAAATTGAAAAGAAAGTCGAAGCCCTCGAAAGCCTCGCTTCCGAAGAATGATTCATCGAGCCCTTTTGACGTTCATCGGGGACCCACACACATCACAGTCGGCCACAGAGCCTTTCTTAGAACGGTCTACATTTGCAGGCACTGGACTTGTTGCCCTGCAGCCGGTGCATCGTAACTCCCAACGCCACACCTGCTTTGCCCCAGTTGTACCAACGGATTTTGTTGGTCGTTGAAGCGCTTGCATGGTATTCTGTAAGCGGTAATCATCTGTGACGAGGGTCGCATCGAGGGCGATGGCGAGCGCCAGGACATCCACATCAACATCCGAAAGCCGTGGCAAATCACCGCTCAGAGCAGCCGCTTCTTTCGCATCTTGAAGCCAAGCAGGAGGAACATCCCGCCATTCAATTGAATCAAGCGATTGGACAAGAAGGGAGCGTTGCGGAGAGACACGTTCCAATTCAGCTTGTTGACTGATTGCACACACGCCATCAGCGAGTTGATCAACAGGCCAGTGAAGCAGGGCGGCTGTGTCAAGGACTCGCATGCAACCAGCGACCAGTGAACATACTCAATGAACTCACCGCTCACCCACATCTTCATATCAAGGAGCGCAGGGTAACAACCATGTCATGGAAGGAGTCCATCTTGGAACTCTTCGATGTCTTTGGCCCTGCGAGTCTGGCGGTGATCTCTGCTACAGAGGCCATCATACAACCGGTTCCACCTGACGTCGTATACATTCCAATGCTGCTCAATAATATTGGGCAAACCGAGGTTGTGATTGGCCTATGGTTGGTCATCACCCTTTCCTCTGTCTTCGGATCACTCATTGGGTATTGGATCGGTCAAAAATGGGGACGTTCGCTTGTCACACGCTTTGGTTCTGAGGCGCATGTGCAAAAAATTGAGGCATTGACCCATCGTTACGGAACATTTGGAATTTTCATTGCAGCTTTTTCCCCGATCCCGTACAAGCTGTTCGGGTGGATTGCTGGAATGGGAGAAATGGAAAAGAAACCATTTCTTGCTGCTGGACTCATTGGCCGAGGCCTGAGGTTTGGACTTGAAGCCGTCTTTATCGGAATATATGGCGAGCAAGCACTCGATGCTATGATGTGGTTCTTGGACAACGAGATCCTGTTCGCAGTGCTCCTCATTGTTGCCGCAGGTGCCATCTTGTGGGGATGGAACTGGTGGAACGGACTTGAAACCACAGCCCCAGAAGGAAACTGATTCCAACGCTTGGGCGCCACATCGGCACACCACATACGAGCGAATCATTATGAAGGGGTGGTCGGTGGAACGCCTGTCGCTCGTGTGGTGTAGCTAGGTCCATCATAGTGGGTTTTCATCCCGCCGACCCGGGTTCGAATCCCGGCACGAGCACTCCCCTCTTTTTTTGGGCTAAACAAGGCCACTGCATTTTTTGAAAAACCGGTGTGAGCAAAAAGGCTCGAGACCCTCTCGAACCCGGTAGAATCGATTTAAGCCAAGGTTCCGTTTTGAAAATCAAGAATCGCTTGGTGAATCTCTTCCCGTGTGTTCATAACAAACGGGCCATAACGAGCAATCGGTTCATTCAATTCTGGTCCTGCCAAAATGAGGAACTCTGCATCTTCTTTTGTTGCTTCCAACAGCACCTCATCACCGTCTGTCATCAAAGCCAGTTGGCCATCTTGTACCGTACGACCACCTAAGTTCACACTGCCTCCAAACACATAGATCATGCCGTTTAGCCCTTGCTCGATTGGTTGCACGTGGGCGCCTCCTTGTTCGATTTTCATGTGAATGTAGGTGATGGGAATCACCGTATCAATAACGGCTTGAACCCCCATTGTTTGACCTGCAATCACATTCGCCCACACCTTGCCATCCTCTGAACGAATGCTTGGAATCTCAGCAGCAGGAATGTCTTGGTATCGTGGAGCCATCATCTTGTCTTTAGCAGGCAGATTAACCCAAATTTGGAACCCGTGAGATGTACCGCCAGTTTTGTAAAATTCATCTTGTGGTAGTTCAGAATGAATGATGCCTCGGCCTGCAGTCATCCATTGAACATCGCCGGGATTGAGGTCCCCCTTGTTTCCTGCACTGTCCCGGTGCTGCATGGCACCCTGGATCATGTACGTCACCGTTTCAAAGCCCCTGTGGGGGTGGTCCGGAGCGCCGATTGCAGCGTAGGGGTCCCAATGAACGGGTCCCATTTCATCGAGCAGTAAGAACGGACTCATCAGTGAACCCATGGCTGCTGGCCGACGGACAGGGAAACCTCCGCCCTCGAGGACCGTGTGAGTGGGCACTGTTGTTTTCAGGGATCGGCGATTCATTGAAGCACCCCTTGGATAAGTGCCTCAATCGTATCATGGTTGATTGGTTTCTTGGAGTTTACAACTGCCACTCGACCAAGTACATTTGCCCCGAGGTGTGCAAATTGAATGCGCATGGATGTCATAAGGTTGTGACCCCCACCCCCGCTATGAGTGGCTAAAGCGACTGGCTTGCCGTTGAAGTGTTGACGGAAATTGTCGCTGCGAGTGGAGAGCCATGCAATGAAGTTGGTAAGCACTGGTGGCATGGAACCATTGTACTCAGGGGCACAGACAATCAACCCAGTCGCAGATTCGACGAGGTGTGCTGCATCCATGAACGACGGCATGGAGGGATTCGATTTGTCCAACACAGCTGTGTAGAGTGGTAGGTTAAGATCGTCGAGGAGAAGCACGTGTGAGTTGACGCCAGCATCGAGAAGGCGTTGCTCGAACTCTTTAGCAAGTTCGACATTCGAACCTGACGAGGCAACAAGAATTGCGATTTGCTTCATGACAATGCCACTGTGCCGCCCTTCTTTAACTCGGAGGTATCAAAATGCCTACCATTGAATCCTGTAAGCAATAAGCAGGGCACCGAGGCCCGTTGGGACCAACGCCATTGCAAGCAAGCCCAAAATCATACTTTGGACACTCTCTTCGGAAGTGCTGGTGTCTGCGTTCGGTTCCTCTTCCTCGTCATCCTCACAGGTCGTGATGTATGGATTGCAGTCAATACCCGTTTCATTGGCGTCGACGGGTTCCTCATAATCGAGGTCTTCGGTCTTATCTTGACATCCATCTGAATCTGAATCCGTCGCATTATAGGATTGCCATTCTAAATCACCTTTCTGGCACGAGTCATCAGTGTCAGCCACACCATCATTGTCATCATCGAGGTCTTCGCTTGAGTCTTGACACCCATCTGAGTCATAATCGGTCGTTGCCGAAGGTGTCCATCCCATGTTGCCACGAGGGCAGGCATCAGAGGTGTCTAGAATGCCGTCTTCATCGTCGTCCAAATCTTCGTTTGAGTAGTCTTTGCAACCATCTTGGTCACGGTCAGTGAGGCTTGTTGAGATCCAACTCAGTTCACCAGTTTTACAATCATCAACGGAGTCATTGATGCCATCATTGTCATCATCATTGTCTTCAGTGCTGTCATGACACCCGTCGGAATCGTAATCATTCGCAGCGGATGAAAGCCATTGCTGAGCACCTTGTTCACAATTGTCATCAACGTCGTCAACACCATCGTTGTCGTCATCTGGATCGCATACATCTCCGAGAGAATCGAAATCGTAGTTATTTTGATTTGCATTTGCATCAACTGGGCAATTATCGCTTGAATCGGAAGTTCCGTCGTTGTCATCATCGGAATCTTCCACTGCATCATGGCAACCATCACCGTCGACATCCGTGGTCGGGTTTGAGACCCAATTGAGCAGACCTTTTTCGCACAAATCAGAGCCGTCTGCCACACCATCGTTGTCATCATCAGGGTCTTCACCCGCATCACGGCAACCATCGCTGTCATAATCCGTTGTGGAACTGGGTGACCATCCAACATCACCAGCCGGGCATTCGTCACTGCCATCGAGGATGCCATCGTTGTCATCATCGCCATCCTCGCCAGCGTCTTCACAGCCATCACCGTCGTTATCGGTTGTGCTGGAGGAAATCCAATTCAGACTTCCTGTTGCGCAGTCATCGTCATCATCATCGACGCCGTCATTGTCATCGTCTGCGTCTTCAAGGGCGTCTTGGCATCCATCACCGTCATAGTCAGTTGTGGAGTTTGAGGTCCAGCCAATATCGCCCGGGGTGCAATCGTCGTTTGAGTCGAGCAGCCCGTCGTTGTCATCATCGTCATCTTCTGTTGAGTCTCGGCAACCGTCTTGGTCGTGATCATTTGCAATACTGGAAACCCATCCAAGTTCACCAAATCTGCATTTGTCATTGTCGTCGGAAAGGGTCCAGTTTCCGTCAAATCCAGCATCCGGAATGCCATCATTGTCATCGTCATTATCACAGGGGTCGCCTAAAGTGTCCGAATCATAATCGGCCTGAGTTGGGTTGTGATGGAAAGGACAATTGTCAGTCGAGTCGCTGACACCGTCGTTGTCATCGTCTGCATCCTCGTTCGCATCGTTGCATCCATCGCCATCTCGGTCTGTGTTCCAACTGACTGTCCATCCCATGCTGCCTGTTGGGCATTCATCCGGGGCGATGTAGCGCCAGCCATTCCCCCAAGTGATAGCATATCCGTTGTCACACCTGCTTGAGGCTTGTACGAGGGAGCCGCCGTAGCTGGAGTTGCCGCCTGTATCACAGAGGTTGTCATTGTCATCATCGAGGTCTTCGTCAGAGTCACGGCATCCGTCGCCATCGTAATCCAGCACTGGATCTGAAATCCAATCCATCTCACCACGCTGACACGTATCAAGATAATCCTCGACACCATCGTTATCATCGTCGTCATCTTCGAATTCATCTTCACATCCATCAGAATCGAAATCGGTCTCAAGATTTGACTCCCAGTCAGTCGACTCTTTTCCACAAAAATCGAGGGAATCGATAACCAAGTCATTATCATCGTCCAAATCCTCTGAAAGGTCTTGACAACCATCGCCATCAAAGTCAGTTTCTTCATAAGAAATCCAACCCAACTCGCCTGTTGGGCAAGCATCAAATTCATCGAGAACAAGATCGTTATCATCATCAAGATCTTCAACCATGTCTTGGCAACCGTCGGTGTCGTAGTCGGTCACTAACGAGGAAGTCCATTCAGTATCGCCCACTGGGCAATCATCATCGGCATCGAGCACACCATCGTTGTCATCATCATTGTCTTCTTGTTGGTCAAGACAACCATCTTTGTCCCGATCGAGCAGATCCGTCGGTTCCCAGTTGGCAAACCCAAGAGGGCACATGTCCTCTGCATCGGAAAACGTGTCATTGTCATCGTCTTCGTCTTCGTCAGCATCGTTGCAACCATCGCCGTCGTGGTCTGTTATTTCTGATGAAATCCAACCCATGACACCTTTGCTGCAATCATCGAAAATGTCGGGGACCATGTCATTATCATCGTCTGAGTCTTCAGTGGAGTCTTGGCATCCATCGTTGTCATAATCCGTAGCTGGGCCAGCGGTCCAATTCAAGGCACCTGCTTTACAAGCGTCTTGCCCGTTGAGCATGCCATCATTATCCCAATCGTCATCTTCGTATTGATCATAGCAGCCGTCCTGGTCATAATCCAGACCAGCAACTGGACTTGAGAGCCACCCAATCCAACCGGTCGGGCAATCATCTACGTCATCGAGAACGCCGTCATTATCATCGTCATCGTCCTCAACATCGTCCTTGCATCCATCGTAATCGTGATCAGTCCCCTCTTCTGAGGTCCAATCAAGGATTGTGTTTTTGCACAAATCGAGGTAGTCGGTCACGCCGTCATTATCGTCATCGTCGTCCTCCATGTCATCCTGACATCCATCGGAATCGAAATCTGTCTCTGCCGATGGCAACCAACCAATATCGCCTCGTGGGCATTGGTCTTCTGAGTCTGTAATGGTGTCATTATCATCGTCATCATCCTCAGTTTCATCCCGGCAACCATCAGCATCATGGTCCGTCATAATGCTGCTAATCCAGTTGATGTCGCCGTAGTGACAGAGGTCAACAACATCGAGAATACCATCATCATCGTCATCAAGATCTTCTTCTAAATTGAATGAGGGGTGGAATTGGTCGAGGCAACCATCGCCGTCATGGTCTGAATATGGAGAAAGAAGGAGGGGCCAGTTATCGATGCCCTTCGGACAGGAGTCGTCAAGATCGAAGACCCTGTCGTTATCATCATCCAGGTCCTCACTTGCATCGCGGCAACCGTCATCGTCATAGTCGGTCACGATGCCACCGCCATCTTGGTTCACTGCAATCCAACCGACTTCGCCGGTTGGACAATCGTCGAGGTTGTCAGTCACACCATCGTTGTCGTCGTCATCGTCTTCGGAGGCGTCGTTACAACCGTCGCCATCATTGTCAGAACTCAGATTTGAAGTCCACCCAAGGTCCCCAGGCATGCATTGGTCATCATCATCGAGAATGAGGTCATTGTCATCGTCGAGATCTTCAGTGAGGTCCCGACAACCATCTGAATCGTAGTCGTTGGTGGGTGTCGAGGTCCAATCGAGTTCGCCTAAGCGGCAATCATCGTTCGTATCTCGGACGCCATCATTGTCATCGTCATTGTCTTCGCCACTGTCTTGGCAACCGTCTGAATCGTAATCAGTGGAACCACTGGGCGACCAACCAACGTCACCTGTTGGGCAACCATCGGAGCCGTCAGCGATTCCATCGTTATCGTCATCATCGTCTTCAAACGAACCATCTTGACACCCATCGCCGTCGTTGTCAGTAGTTGGAGTTGAGGTCCAACTGAGGTCGCCAGTTTGGCATGCATCACTTGCATCGTTGACCCCGTCATTGTCATCATCGGAATCTTCGCCGCTGTCTTGGCAACCATCGCTGTCGTAGTCTGTCGAAGATGATGGAATCCAGTTCATATCACCGGTTTCACAATCATCGACGTTATCGAGAACGCTGTCATCATCGTCATCAGTGTCTTCACTGCTGTCTTGGCAACCGTCTGAGTCGTAATCTGTTCCGGCGTTTGAAGTCCAGCCTTTGTCACCTGGTGTGCAAGCATCAAGGCCATCATCGACACCATCATTGTCATCATCCGTGTCCTCGCTGCTGTCTTGGCAACCATCGTCATCATGATCCGTTGCTGTTGAGGAAATCCAATTCATCTCGCCAGTTTGACAATCATCAAAGGGATCAGGCTGCCCATCGTTATCGTCGTCAGTGTCTTCATTGGTGTCGTCTTTGCACCCATCCGAATCATAATCATTCGAGGTAGTGGGGGTCCATCCGATTACACCCATTGGACAGTCATCATTGGCATCTGTAACCGAGTCGTTGTCGTCATCATCATCTTCGGGTGCAGTGTCTCTGCAGCCATCAGAATCGTGGTCGGTCGATGTTGAGGACGTCCACCCGATCACACCAGTAGGACAGTCGTCGTTGCCATCGGCAACTCCGTCATTGTCGTCATCTGGGTCCTCATCCGAGTCTCTGCAACCATCTGAATCATGGTCTGTGAGAGAAGTAGAGTTCCATCCGGTTGCCCCGTTTGGGCACGAGTCGTCAACGTCAGTTATGTTGTCGCCATCCGTATCCGTGTTTCGAGTGCTTTCAAAGGAGGTAAATGGGTCCTCTAAATCAACGATTGAGGGATGTATTGCTACCGAAAGTGCACTGAAAAGGAATAAGGCGAGCGAGCACAAAACTGCAAATTTCTTGCGAGTCGCCTCCCCATCCATGGTAAAAGGTGGGAGAGTGGTCTTTTTATCCTTCCGTTTCGCCCTCTGTAGCATAAATTCACCATTTATATTTTGTTTCTGCTTGCACTTAGAGGTATTGGCCTCGAGTGGCTCGATGAAAAGAACTTCATGCCACAGTGGCAAGCCACAAACATGGTCCGGGTGCGAGTCTTTGGCGATGTCGCCTCGCACCAAGAGTGGGTAGAGCAATCTGGGTTCGAGGTTTCCTCGGGGGACGAGGACCCATCTCGAGTGCTGATTTGCACATATGACAACCAAGCAGAAGACCCCTTAGTTCGGCTCGAAGGAACGATTACTCCGATGCGAGAGGCCATGACATTCGTTCTACGAAAGGAGGTGAAATGCGTCGTTTTAGTCACCGATGGCGCTGGATACGCTGGATCACGAAAGGTTCCAAACACTCCATCAAGCGCGACCTTCGTTGATGTTCATGGCATGGGAAGCCTCACTTCGGAAGTGCTTGCCAACATTGCCATCAATGCTGGGGCGCAGGTGACCGTCGTCCAAGGCAACCCATTGACGCAGGGAGAGATACGAACAGCAATCATAGAGGCGCTCAAGCAAACTTGAGCATGCTGTGGTTCGTTCAGTGCGTTCAAGTAGGTTCGACGGCTGGCCGATGCATGAGCGAATCAGTGGTACTCAATGACGCAGCAAAAGCAGGCACAGACTTCCTTCTTTACACCGGGAACTTCTGCGGCTACTGCACCGCTGCTAAGCGGCTATTAGAAGGAAAAGGGCTCGCTTTCACCGAATTGAATTTCGACAAGGGCGACGCTGATCGACACGAAATAGTAGAGGCAACAGGGCACCGCACCGTGCCAGTCATCCTTGACCTACGACAGGAACAACCCGTCTTCATTGGTGGCTTCACCGAATTGCAGTCATACTTGTCCTAAGGCTGTGAGCCACTCTTTGAGGGCATCATGGTGCTCCATTGGAATCATATGCCCCTTTTGATGTTCGATCAATTCAAGCGCCCAACCTGCGGCTTCAAAGGTGTGAGCAACAGCCCAACCATCCTGTATCGACACTCGAACGTCTCGCTCACCGTGCATCCAGAACAGGTGCTTTGGATCTAACTCGGCAAGCCTCATCCCAAGTTCCATGCCGCGGACAAGGCGGGTACCAATTGCCACAACGCCGATAATTCGATCTGCCATTGGCAGTTGTAACATTTCTTGAGCCATCGCACCTCCTTGGGAAAAACCGCCCACGACGAGAGGGCCCATTGGTGCCTGTTCAGCGATCAATTGTTCGAGTTGTGAAAGGCTTGAGTCAACATCAATGAGTTCCCTTCTCGAGAGGTTCATCCGTCGTGTTGCATCCGCATCCTCATTCTCGTAGCGCCACCAGGTGCGACCCCTTCGGGGGTGCATGTAGCGAGCTTCAGGGACAATCAAAGTCCAGCCCTCCGGCAAGACTTTCTCTGCAAAAGGACGCATCATGCTGGCATCGCCAGTCATTCCGTGCATCATCACCAAGGTAGGCATTATACTGCCTCAGAGCGTGTATTCGAAGATTTGAGCGCCCGCCACTCGGAGATGGATGAACGACTCTGGTCCTCGGACTGTGATGGTCAGCGAGTATTCTCCTGAATTCGAAGGGATGGTGCCAATAGCTCCTTTCTCTGTCGCCCCTGAGCCCCATGCCCGGGTTAGAGGTGACGCACCAGCGTGATCTTTCATTGTGAGCGAACCTGAGGCAGGCCCTCCCGAGGCGATTTCGACATCGAGGTACCACACGAGCGTGTCCCAATCCCCATCGTTTGGATGGCCTTCATCAAGGAAGGTGTCGTAGACTTCTTGGTCGTTCTCTTCATACAGTGAATCGAGTAAATCACGAGCGCGGTAAAAGTACACATCACCAGTGTAGCCACTTCGAGCCAAATTGAGATCCATTCGCAACTGACGAACATCCTCAGCATCTGTCCAAACAAAGGTTTCCATGAAGCCTTTGCTGCCGCTGAATGTGTACCTCAGTTCGTGACCTTCTGCAGAAACTGCGGTCACACGGGCGTTGCCATTGGTGATTGAATCAGTGGTTGCAGTCCACTCTTGCCCGAGCAGTGTGAACGTCCAAGTGTCGCCCACCGTCCAAGGGAATGAAAACACTGGTTGTGGCTCTCCATTCTCATACACAGAAAGACCGTCCATGGTCACGCGTCCCAAAAACGGATTGTGGTTAATCACAGCATGTCGCTGCGCTTCACGTTCAGAGGAGATGCCCAGTTGGTACAGGCCCTCGCCTTCATCGATCTCAGCGACAACCAAACGAGCGCTGTCTTCACCAAACTGTGGTGTGATGAAGGTGTAGAGCCACTGGTCGCCGAGTTCCCACTCAGGAAGCGCCTTCTGAGCCTCTGTCGTGGTGTCTTCTGATGAGGCAGCCATCGTGCCGTCTGTGCAACCTGCAAGTGTGGTCGAGCAGACGAAGAGCATCACAAGGACGAGTGCACGTATGCTTCCCTTCATGCCTTTGCGTACCGTGAGGCCTTCAAGAGCCTAACGCTTGTCGAGGGTATCAGAGAAGACCAGTTTCAGTGAGCTTTCCAGTTCCAGCCATGACGACCGCAACGATCGACATCAACTTGATGAGGATGTTAAGGGATGGTCCGGAGGTGTCCTTGAATGGGTCGCCGACTGTGTCACCAATGATGGCGGCATCGTGAGCGGCATCGCCCTTCTTGGCGCCTTCAATGTGGCCTTGTTCGATTGCTTTCTTGGCGTTGTCCCATGCGCCACCAGCGTTCGCCATGAAGAGGGCCATGAGCACACCTGTGACGAGAGAACCGGCAAGAAGACCACCAAGAGCGTTGAATCCAAGAATGAAACCAACGATGACTGGCGCCACGATCGCGACAACACCTGGACCGACCATTTCTCGCAGAGCGGCCTTGGTTGAGATATCAACACAGGTTTGGGAATCTGGCTTCACGCCTTCCTTCCCTTCGAGAAGACCAGGGATTTCCCTGAATTGACGGCGGATTTCGACAACCATGTCACCTGCAGCCTTACCGACTGAAGTCATGGTCATTGCAGCAACGACGAATGGAAGTCCTCCACCGATGAGAAGTCCGATGACGACCATTGGCTCGGTGAGTTCGAGGTTCAATTTGTCAGCACCGATGGCTGCAGTGTATGCTGCAAAGAGTGCAAGAGCAGTTAGAGCAGCAGATCCGATGGCGAATCCCTTTCCGACAGCAGCGGTTGTGTTTCCGATTGAGTCGAGTTCGTCAGTGATTGCACGGACATCATCTCCAAGAGCGCACATTTCTGCGATACCACCGGCGTTGTCTGCAACTGGTCCGTAGGCGTCGACAGTCATTGTGACACCCACTGTTCCGAGCATGCCCATTGCGGCCATAGCGATGCAGTAAAGCCCGTATTGGTCGCCGCCAAATTCATTGGCACCAAGGATACCAAGAGAGATCAGAAGCACTGGGATAAACGTCGACATCATTCCAACAGACAATCCTGCGATTGCGTTTGTTGCTGGACCGGTCTTGGACATTTCACCAATGTGAGGGATTGCCTTTGGCTTGATTCCAAAGACTGGTTCAATTCCGGTGTAATATTCAGTGACAAGGCCAATCAAGATACCGATGACGCTTCCGAGAACAACTGAATGCATGATGCCGTATTCGACGTTGATGAGTTCTTGTTGGATGGCGAGGTAACCGCCAATCCAGAACAAGACTGCTGCGATGAAAGTGGTGTTTCGCAGCGCTGCTGCTGGGTCTTTACCGTTCTTGAGGAAGGACATCGAGAACACACCAATGATGGAAGCGGTGTATCCAATGAATCCGAGAAGAATTGGAAGAAGAACGTAATCTCCAGCGCCTGATACATCGAAGTCGTTTGCAATGATCATGGCTGCGATGATGGATCCAACGAAGGATTCGAAGATGTCAGCACCCATTCCAGCGACGTCGCCGACGTTGTCACCGACGTTGTCTGCGATAACACCCGGGTTTCGTGGGTCGTCTTCAGGAATACCTGCTTCAACCTTACCAACGAGGTCTGCACCGACGTCAGCAGCCTTGGTGTAGATACCGCCACCGACACGAGCGAAGAGCGCAATGGATGAAGCACCCATACCGAATCCTGCTGCAGCGCTGACTGGGTTCATTACCCCATCAGTTGTTTCTCCTGCACTGAGCCAGAAAGCGATGAGCGAGATACCGAGAAGCCCAAGTCCACCAACTGAAAGGCCCATGACGGCTCCACCGTTGTATGAGACAGAGAGAGCACCGGCTTGTCCATCGTTCTTAGCAGCCATTGCGGTTCGACCGTTGGCCGATGTGGCCGCACGCATTCCGGAGAAGCCTGCGAGGACTGATGCAATTGCACCTGCGAAGAATGCAATTGCTGTATCGATGTCATTGAGCCATGCGAGCACAGCACCAACGACGACAACGAACACGCTGAGAACTTTGTATTCTGCAAAGAGGAACGCCATGGCCCCATCTTGGATTTCTTGAGTGATCTCAGCCACTTTATCATTGTCAATTTTCACTTTGTTCACTTGTTGATACAGCACAAACGCAATGACAAGTCCTACGAGACCTGCACCTGCGGCAATCATTGGTATATTTTCCATCATAATAGAACACCTGTGCCTCGGCGACCAAAGAACCCCTCATAAGTGGTTCCCCCTGTAAAACACCTTGTTCCGTACTTTTTCAGACCGTTCTGCGGTCACCACATGACTTTTCTGAGTCACACAAACAAGCAATCGTTGAAAGAGGAGAAACCCGAGGCCGGCATATGACCATCACCGCCGAGGAGGTGCTTGCCGAAATTGGGCCGGTGCAAGAAATCCTTGACGAACACGATGGCGTTGTGACTGTGCTCGACACAAGTGATGGAAACATCATGCTCTCACTGGATGGGGGTTGCAATGGGTGCTCCTCAACCCCAATGACGGCCATGCAGATCTATTACTCACTCAAAAAGCTCGACGCAATTAACGATGTCATCTTTGTCAACGGCGAGTTGCCAGAGTACATGCGCACCTTCATTGATCAGAAAATGGCCAAGGAAGCCATGGCAGGAAACTCTACCGCAGAAGATGAAGGCCCACAACCTAAGGGCGAAATCGTCTGATCACTCTTCGCCTTTGTCTTTGCCGATGGTGTGAGGGTTTGCACCGAAGGACACATTTTCGCCTTTGATGTTCATTCGAGCAGAGATTGCAAGCACAATGCACACCACAGAAAGCGGTTTTGGCAGGTAATTCGAACCCCACAACGTGCCACCCGAGAGGGAAAGCCACCACAACACACCTGCTGCTGCCACAAGGGTGATTGCAATGATGTTCTGAACGATTTGTTCCACCGATGGTGAACGAGAGAAGGTCGCAATAAAAGTGAACAAAATTGCGGAAAGGCCGCAAAGCCCCTCCGCCAATCGTTCGATGGTTGCTGGGTCGACCATAGACAAGGGACGAGCCCGCAGTTCTTCAATGTGAAGTCCACATTTTTCCAAACGCAATCTTTGACAAGGGTCGCCGGTTCAGCAGAACCATGGCAGGCAACGGTTTCTCACTCCCAAAACCACGACCGAGTGGCCCACCCTACTTTTCCCGCAATCAGGTGGCAAACGCCTTGCACCAAGTTGCTGTACTTTTGGAACTCCAGGGTGCGAATGTGTTCAGGGTTCGATCCTACCAGAATGCAAGCCGTATGCTCGGTTCTTTGACCGAAGATTTGGGCGAACTGGTCGCCACAGGGCGGCTTCTCGAGATGAAGGGCATCGGAAAGGGACTAGGTTCAGCGTTGACCCAAGTGGTCGGCGAAGGCCGCTGGCCCAGTGATTGGATTGAACTCCATGCCTCGACACCCGAGGGACTGATTGAGATGCTGGGCATACCCGGTCTTGGTCCGAAACGGATTAAACTGATGCATCAAGAACTCGGGGTCGACTCGGTGGCAACACTCAAAGAAGCGGCTGAGGCGGACAAAATTGCACCGATGAAAGGATTTGGAAAGAAATCCCAAGCCCGAATGTTGGATGGCATTGATTTGCTTGCTCGCTTCCGTGCTCGACGAAGGCTCGATATTGGCCTGATGTACGGCGAAGCCTTCGAAGCACGCGTCAGTCAAATCGAAGGCGTCGTGAAAGCCCAACTTGCTGGCAGCGCTCGACGTCGGAAGGAGACAATTGGCGACCTTGATTTGGTTGTAGCCGTTGAAAAAGAGCACCATGAGCGGGTGGCAAATGCAATTCTCAGCCTCCCAGGAATCGCCGATGTCAAAGGTGCTGGCGACTCTAAAATCAGTTTGATTCTCGACACCACCATTTTCGAAGAAGGGTTCACTGTTGGCCATATTGACCCGAACGTCCTCGATGCCATTGGCGGTGACGACTACGAACAATTGGAAAGCGGTGGAACCATTGACGCACAAGTGCGATTGGTGCCTCCAGGCGTCTTCCCGTTCACCTTAGCGTACTTCACTGGTAGCAAAGAGCACAACATTGCCATGCGCCAACGAGCCATCGATCGTGGCCTGCGGTTGAACGAATTTGGTTTGATACCCGAAGCCAAAGCAGGCGACTTGAAAGGCATGGCAGCAGCACAATATTCGCTTGATGCGGTTGACGAAGCAGCCATTTACAAACACCTCGAATTGGAATGGGTAACCCCCGAACTTAGGGAAGACACTGGCGAGATTAATGCAGCGCACCACAATGGTTTGCCAAAGTTGGTGACAAACGCCGACATGCGCGGGGCTTGGCATAACCACACCACCCTATCGGACGGTGAAGCAAGTCTCGAAGAAATGGCAGACACCGCCCAAAAACTCGGGTGGAATTGGTTGGGTATAGCCGACCATTCGCCGACGCTTAAGGTCGCCAATGGGGCGAGCGCAGATGACCTCCTCCAGCAAGGCGTCACCATCAAGGCCTACAACAAAGCATGGGCCGATGACGGTGTTGACTTCAGGTTGTACCACGGTGTAGAATCGGACATCCTACCGGGTGGAAAATTGGATCATCCAGATGATGTTCTTGCTCAACTCGATTACACAGTGGCTTCAGTTCACGCTATTTCCAAATGGCGAGCGCGGGATGAAATTGAGAACACAGAGGAGTTGCTGAAGTGCATTGATCATCCAGCTACAACAGTCTTGGGCCACCCAACGGGGCGTATTCTCCAGGGACGAGATGGCTATGAAGTGGATTTGTTTGCAGTGTTGGAACATATGGCCGACCATAACAACGAGGGCCGGCTCAAGGCAGTCGAACTCAACGCAAGCCCATACCGGTTGGATTTAGACTGGCGATTGTGCAAACATGCAAAGGGGCTTGGCGTCCCAGTCATCATCAACCCAGATGCGCATTCCCTGAGAGGGCTTGCCGACATCAGTTACGGCGTGATGGCAGCGAGAAAGGGTTGGTTAGAAGCCCCTGACGTGCTCAATTCGCTCGATGCGACGGCTCTCTCTGCCCTTCTTTGAGACTGTTGTGTGATGCACACCTTCTTGACTTGCCGCCTCTTCCTGATGTCATGCGCCTGTTGCGGACACTGATTATGGGAGGCGTCATGCTGATCCCCGGTATTCTTCTTGGTTTTGTGATCTGGTACCTCGCTGGCGGTGAAGCGGTGACCGAACCTGTTGAAACCATCATTTGCAACGGCATTCCAATGCTTTCTGTCATCTCAGGCCTCGTGTTTGGTTGGATGACTGGCGAGGCCTACTCGGTCAAGATGGATTCAAACTGAGCGTGAAGAACCATGAAGCGTTCAGAAAAAGCCGAACGCATTGTGGAGATGCTCGAGGAACTCTACCCCGAAACACCGGTCCCACTCGACCACACAAACCACTTCGAACTGCTGGTGGCAGTGCTCATGAGCGCACAAACCACTGACCTCAAAGTCAATCAGGTCACACCTGCGCTCTTTGCAAAGGCAAACACCCCTCAAACGATGGCAGAACTCCCCGTGGAAACCATCCTTCAAGACATACGCCAAGTTGGGTTGGCTCCCACGAAAGCAAGAAACATCAAGCGTCTTTCTGAATTACTTGTCGAGCGTCATGACGGCATCATTCCCGACTCCTTTGAGGCGCTTGAGGCCCTCCCTGGCGTCGGGCATAAGACCGCTGGCGTCGTATTGGCCCAAGCATTTGGCATCCCCGCTTTTCCCGTCGACACCCATATCCATCGGCTCGGTGCTCGATGGGGGCTTTCCAACGGCACCACAGTTGAACGAACAGAACGTGACTTGAAGGCTGTGTTTCCAAAAGAACTCTGGAATAAGCTCCATCTCCAAATCATCTTCTTCGGTCGTGAATACTGTCCAGCTCGCCGGCACGATTTGACACAGTGCCCGATTTGTTCCTGGACAGCGACCAAAAAGCGAATCGCCGAAGAAGCACGGCGCTGATCACAGAATGTTGAGGCTTCGTGCTGCCAAGTTCGCAACGACCAACACACCGAGAATCATACCTGTGACACGAAGCGCCGTGTGATGACTTGTTGTGGTGTGTGATTCACGAAGGAGTGCATATCCAATCAGACCCATCCCGACTGTTTGGAGGATGACACCAATGGACGAAATGACCCTGTTGAGATCCATGTAACCGTCTACATCTTCGAGGTATTGACTCAATTCCTCAAGTTCGGCATCGACAGCAGGTTCGTCAGGAGGCCCCCACATCGTCACGACTTGAACAAACAATGTTGCTGCAATGATGAGAATGATTCCAATCATGAGCCAGCGTTCAAATGAATAGGCTAACTTAGTTTTGTCGAACCCTTTCGCTGGCTGGTAAGGAGACACAGGAGCGGGTTGAGGCAGGGCTGAGGGAGCAGGGGGTTGAGGCAATCCTTGCATGGTCCCCCATCTCGATGGAAGTTATTGTGTTTCGGTTGCAAAGAGGTCAGACGCCGAAGATTCCGGAAGCGCTCTCGAGGACAACCGAAGTGAGGAAGGAGGTGATTCCTGCCACCCATAGCAATTGAATCGCTTGGCCAAGAGCAGTGGTCTTACCGCCACCCCGCAGGCGGTTCGAAATCATGGAAACCGCCGCTACTTGGAAGAGGATAAGGATTGATACGATGATTTTGAACATCCGTATGTTCTCACCAACAGCCGAAGCATCCTCCATCACAGGGAGTGCCAAGTCCGAACCAAACCTAGAGAGGGCAGATACATCGGTTTCGACGAAACCTTCAGCGACACCTGCAATCGAGTCTCCAAGTTTCAAGACAATCGCAATGGTTACGTTGAGGCTTGTTACGGTGGCAATGAGCAAACCAAGAGCGACCCCTCGCATTGTGTTTGCAGAGAGCGCACGGCGTCGTCGCAGTGACAGGAGGTTTCCAACTGACCGGGAAACCATTTCGGCTGTTGCTGCAGGCTGGCCGGAGGATTGGGAACCTTCGATGTATATTCGAGTGTATCGTGAAATGACTGCGGAATTGGTATCAGCCGTGAAATAGTCCCACGCTCTGTCTGAATCAATACGGGTCGACAAGCGCTTTTCCAAACGATCAATGGAGTTGTCAAGGACACCAAAATCAATGCCACGAAGGGCTTTGATGGTTGCTGATGGCTCAGCAGACCGTGCTTGGGCGGTTCCACCCAAGGCCCGGAAA
>CM001443.1:1648359-1657099 GCA_000246735.1 uncultured Candidatus Poseidoniales archaeon
GGATGAAGTCGGGATATGTTTCATCCCGACGCAACACTTGTGATTCTTCACGCCCAACCATGAACGCCGGAATCATCATCGGAGAGAGTGGAGCAACAATCAGCAACAGACCATAACGATCCCATTGGGCACTCACTTCTTGCCATGATGCCAAGATGACAATGACTGTGATTCCGAAGAGAACCATTGTGATGAGGCTGGCGCCAACCAACGCACGAAGGAAGTTGACCCTGAACGGCGTGTCCATTTCATCACGGGCAAAGGTAGGATCTTCTGGGATGGTCGAATTAAACGACACCACGCCGCCGATTTGAACAATTGTGAACAAAAGACTCGCAAGGAGAAGGAAACGCAATCGGCTTGCGATTTCGATCGGTGCATCCGTGAGGGAACCCGTTTCGAACAACACAAGATGGATGCCGGCAATCACCAAACCAAACAAACCCGCTGAAACCAATGAGACATAGATTTCTTTCATTGTGTCAACAGATTCCAAACGTGTGTCGTACAGCGTGGTGTATTGCTCTGCAATGGTCTCCTGTTCCGACCGCATGAACTCGTCGATTGGTTGACCTGCTTCAATTGAAAACGCCATTCGGTCAAGGAAATCAGCCCAGAGTGGACTTGGACTTTGTTGAGCAACAATACGTGAAGCTTCTGGGAGCGAAGTGTGCCATTTATCGACCAGGGTTTCAATCCGTTGAACCTCCGTTGCCAATTCACCGTAATCCCTCATTTGCTTGAGAATATCGAAGATCGATTGCGCACCAACTTCACCAAGCGATAAAATGCCCATTCGAGTGATGAACATGTGCATTTCTTTTTCGATGAGCGTTGCAGAGCGTTGCACATCGAGAATGGGAAAAACAATGGCTGCCCCGCCAGATAACAGTGGAAGGAGTAGCAATAGCAGGACACCAGAGATACCAGAGAACAATGCACCATCTGCCAATCCTCCCGTGAGAGTAATGATGAGAATCGCCATGAAGAAACCAGCGGCTGCCGCTCCACCGACAAACAATGCGAGGAACCGCAGCACCGGCATTTCAAGCCGCCGCAAAGCGATTTGCCACATCGACATTCGCTGCATTCATCATCCCTCAATCGTGGTTAATACCCTTCCATGAATCGATCGCACGGTCAAAGTGGTCCCAGCCGCTGTTGTAGTAAATCCCCAACAAATCGAACACATCGTCGTAGTGCGTCAAGTCACGATCGACCATCCTCTGGAGCGCTGCGGCTCGCTTGAGCATCTCGTCGTAGATGTCCCGCTTGTTTGCAAAACCGGCCATTGCTGCGATTTTATTCTCAAGCAAATGGCTTTGGAACATACCACGGAAGTAATGTTTGTCCTTGACAGGGTCCCATTCAAACATACCACGGGTGAGAACACCGTCGCTGTGCTTGTTGTATCCAATGACTTCGTCAATTCCTGTGACACGTCGGGCAATACCGCCACCGGGTGCCTCCACCACTTCCTGGAAGATAGCAAAATTGAGGTTGTCGAAGAAACGAATCGGGACGTTGATTGGATCACCAGTAAACCGTTGAATCATCTTGACGATGGACGATGCGTGGAAGGTCGCAATAACTGGGTGACCTGTTTGCATAGCCTGGAAAGCAGTCGCCCCTTCAACACCACGAATTTCACCGATGATGATGTAACGTGGACGGCTACGAAGCGCTGCTTTGAGCAAATCGAACATCTCAACGCGAGATTCTTCATTCTTTGAAGAACGGGTGACGAGGCGTTGCCAAATCTTGTGTCGAACCTTCACTTCAGGGGTGTCTTCTGCAGAGTAAATCTTGACATTGTGGTCAATGAAAGGAAGAATTGCATTGAGCGTCGTGGTTTTCCCTGAGGCAGTTTCTCCAGAAACCAGAACCGACATACCGTATTCTAAGCAAATCCAAATGTAGGCTGCGACTTGGGATGAGATGGTGCCCCAAGCAATGAGTTGTGTGATGGAAATTGTTTCTTCAGCGAACTTACGAATCGTGAAGGAAGGACCGAGCATCGATACGTCGTCCGAGAAAATGATGTTGATACGAGAACCATCGAGGAGCGCACCGTCGATGATCGGTTTGTTATCCGAAACTGGCCTGCCAATACGTTCGGACATAGCGCGAAGGAAACGCGAAAGCATCTCTCGTTCACGGAATCGTATGTTCGAGGTGACCATTCCAAACACCTTGTGATCCATGTGGACGTGCTTGAGACCAATCGAGTGAATATCTTCCAGCATCTCGTCAGAGAGCAGAGGTTCGAGTGGCCCGTTGCGAATCAAATCGCGAATCACGATGTACTCAAGGCGGGTGCGTTGCTCTTGATTGACGATAATTCGTTTATCATCCATCCCAAGCATTTCCCAAAGACGCCCTTGACGCCTTGGGCTCACGCCAAGTTCAGTATCCAAAACGGTGTACCGTTCAACCATTTGGCGAAGGATGTTTTCGAATTCATTATCGGTTGTGAATGAGGGAGCAGTCGGTGCTTCTTGGAGAAGGGTTTCAGTGAGTTCACGTCGGATGTTTTCTTCTTCTTCAGTGAGCTGGGGCTCCAGTCCAAACCACAGCACTTGGCCACCGCCTTCTTCATCGGCAGGTGGCTCGTAAATGTGGACAAAGATCGGTTCTTTAGCCAAATAAATGAGGTTGAGTGGGCGTTCTTTCTTGGCATCTCGGTCGAGTTCGCCGTAGTAAATTGGCCTTGTACCATACCGTGCTTCAAAATCACGCACCCAATCTGCCACGTGAGCATGGGCAGCCATGACGCCGTTGAGGTCGCCTTTTGCAAATCGGGGTTCGTCAGCCATTCATACCCCTCCTCAGCTCACCGCAGTGATGTCGACAATGAAGCCCATGCTTGGTTCAACACGCCATCCAATGGACGTCTGTGTTGGGCCTGCAGCCCTCAAAAATCGAGTGACAACGATGTTTCTTTTGATTTCACCACCAATCATGGTGGTTTGTAGATCGAGAACCACTTCAGCGGATGCCCGCATGTTGTGCATCAACTTGTGATCCATTTCTTCTGGATCGACACAGAGCATAAGCGAGCGGCCATCAGCACAAATTCGACGAAGTTTCTGCATCATCGAAAATCGCCCGGCTTCATCCAATGAATCTGGCATCAACGAACTTGCCGCATCAATAATGACGACGTCAGCGAGAGCGATGGCCTCAGATTCAAGCAATTCTTCTAAGCCCACATTTGGGAGCGCTTCAGCGATTGTTCCGAAACGAGAGAACACCATAAGTTGGCCTTCACGAATAGCATCGGTGATACCATACCCGATGGATTCCATTTGCTCAATCCATCCGCGTGTGGTGAGTTCTGTGGTGATGACAAGCACCTTCACGCCGTTCTCAACCATCCCATACGCCAAACGCTGAGAGATGAGTGATTTTCCGCCACCGACAGCACCCTGCAAGACATACAGGGAACGGTTCGGCATGCGCAATCCCATCGAGTCAGCCAGCGAATCAGTTTCCAAATCATATGGAAAACCATCTTCCATCGGCTTGTGTGCTTTCAAAAATGGATCTTCTGTCATGAGAGCCTCACCTCGGTGTTGAACGATGCGCTTGACGAGAGTCCGCCAATTGTTTCAGATGTAGCCACCGCATACAAGGCAACATCATCACCCTCTGCATAGCCGGATACGCCCGTGTACTGCGCCTCAATTTCCAAGAGGACATTTGGGTTCCATTCAGTAGCAGTTCCGACAAAGGATACTGATATCGCGGTCGGAGAGCGACCATCAACAAACACGCTCAGTTGAGTTTCATCCATGGGATGTTGACCCGTGTTCAATGCATAGAAGGTAATCGTTTCAGTGGAGGTCAAACTATCAAAATCAACCATCATAGGATCCCCAGCAAATTCAATGCTCAGTTCCGAAGAAAGTTGAGCACCACGCTGTTGGACTTGTGCGACCTTGGCCGTATTTGTCCACTCTGTGATCAACAAAGCGCTCACAGCGCTTGAGATTAACAGCCCAGTGATGAGCATGATGAATGTTGAAGCTCCGCCGTCTGCCATGTTCAAACCTCAGATTGCTTCTGCAGCAATAAACCCTGCAGAGGTTGTCACGAATCGTGATGTGAGCGCAGGTGGAGATGGATAGATCAAATCCACTGTTTCCCCAACATACCAATTCTCTGATGCAGCATCAGGGGTTGCTTGGTTTTGTGCCCAACCTTCGAGGTGGATGGTGCTGAACTGTGTCGGGGAATCCCCGTCAAAGAACATCCAAACATTCTCGGTTTTGATTGTCATGTCGCCTGTATTTGTGAGGTTCGCGTAAAAGATATCGCCTGACGTGAAGCTAAACGTTGGGGTAGGTGTGAGAGTGCCCTGACCATTTACAGTGAGGCTTGTTGGGGGGGTTGTGTAAGAACCGTGGTTGGTGATTACCACAGAATTTACATCGATTTGCCCAGAAGTCACAGTAAAGGTAGCGGCAAAGCCACCCAAACCAACGCCGCCATTTGCGACAAGTGTACCGTTTACGACACCGGAACCAGAACCGGTTCCAGTCACGGCGACAGTAAGAATTGCTCCTTCGATGAGGGAAGCATCGTCAATGACAAAGCTCGGCACGGGATCGGCTGCAGCATCAAGGACCTCCATAGAGGACTCCATTTGATACGACATTGTTTGAACGGCCATGGAAAACACAACCAACAATGAGACCCCTATAATGAGGCCACCGATACCGACCGAGCCAGCCATATCAGGCTTCACCTCGGAGGGATCTCACATTTCGCCATGAACTGACGAGGGATGAGAACGTGAGCAATTCTTTGTGAGGCAAGTGATCGTCAAGCGCAGCCTCGGATTCCCCGGGTTCTGCGAGTTGAACAATTGCCATGACAGATCGTCCTTCTTCGTCGCTCAGCATACCGGAGGCCATGGCCTTCTGGGTAAAGCTGACCGCTGCCATGCCCGACATGTGGTCGAGCAAGAGGGCGGAGACGGTTGGTGCACCGACGCTGTTTGCGTCAGCTGTCGCACCACGAGACGGAGCATGCAAGAATGGATTTGCTGCGAGGGCTTGAGCCTCGTAGAGTTCCACCAATGGTGCTTCGTCCACTTCTTTGAGACGATTGTTTCCGGCGACAGGTATGACTTCACCGCTCGCAGTGACGATTGTATCGCCACTGATTGCTGCTTCATCCATGTCAACACCGTCAAGAGAGACAACTTCAGCAGATGCTTGGGGAGTCTCCTCGAGTCGAACTTCAACCATGCGAAGCACATCCTCGACCATGTCGAGGCGGCTGCTGATCAATCGTTCGAGTCCGGACGTGTCAACGGTCGTGTTCACCGGTGCGACAGGTGCTGGAGCGAGGCTTGCAGCCACGCTCGGCACACTGCCGATGCTGTTGAGTCGTGCCTTTGTAGGACCGGGGGAGATGGTCCACGCGTCTTCTTCACCGAGTTCGCCTTCCTCTGGGAGAGGAACTTGCTCAATGGCGATGTTCGCCATGATTTTGAGACGATCTTCGGTCAATGCTGCGTCTTCATCTCGGTCCTTGTTTGCACTGCCACCAAATGGCCAGGCCATCATAATTCCTCCTCTAAGGGGGTGCTCTCTCGAGCGCCGCCCTCAGAAGACATCAAACGACCTTTGACCCAGTTGCGGTATCTTGGACTGAGAGGGTTTCGAAGGTTGTACCTCCGGACCCGACGTGGATGTACATTTGCACACTTGCGCCACTACCAACAGTTCCAGCTTCACAGTTGTTACCACCGGCACTGCCGGCGATGAGCATTGTGTAACCAGTTGCAGGAGACATTTCCGTAGCGGCTCCGCCAGTACCGTCCATGAGGACAGTGTTTCCAACGATTCCTTCAACGACTGCTGCGCCGCCACACATCAACTGGTAGCTGATGCTTGCGACTGGAGCAGGTTCGCTGCCAGGAGCGAGGCGAACGAACAATTTGTATCCGTTTGCGTCAACGTAAGCGGAGTTGATCATGACCTTTCCAGCCATGTTGTCTGCAGTGTCGTCACCTGTTTGCTGAGCGTTTTGTTGCAATGCTTCAGCGGTTTGGATGATCACTGCTGCAGCGACTGCTGCAACGAGGATCAAGGCAATGAAGACAATCATTGCACCAATACCAATTGCAGCGATGTTATCGCTGTTTTCGTTCGTATTTTCTTTCATATTTTTTCACCATTTTTGTTTTTGTATCCCCCATTCAGGGTGGACTAGGAGCGGTTCAGGCGTTGCCTCCTGAACCAATGTTGATGCGCAAAGGCATGCGAATAAGAGCGACTTCATCTGGTGCCAAACGGTTGATGAATGGAACTGAATCGGTGGTGAAGCCCGGAGGTATCCATGGCGAGAGAACGATGTCTTGCAACGGCTCCATCGAGCGGTTTTGAGCGCGGATGGTTGCGGTGATGTCACCGGTACGCATCTCATAAGAGGTGGCGATGGCCAATTTACGTGACAATGGAATTTCATCCGCTCCGTAACGGCGGTTAGCCTTGACTTCAAATCGGAGTGGGAGGTTTCCTCCAGGAGCGATGATTGGAAGATCGACTGAAGATGGAACACACGTCCATCCATCCGGAACAGGGGGTGCAAGTCGCATGCCGGGCATTGCAACTGGACCGTCGTTAATGATTCGAACGATGAGGACGCCTTCATCACCGCCAGCAGGCCATCGCGTGTCGAGACCAAGCCAAAAGTGACGGAACAAAAACGGGTTGAGCGTAGCGGTGTTGCCACCGATGAGATCGTCCACAAGGTGCTCAACTTCGCCTGCAGCAACGCCGACGTCGCCGATTTCTGCTGCGCCAGTCGCTGAATGGAGGCGGAGAAGGATTGTTTCAACTTCCTCCTCATTGATTTTTTTCTCATTGAGGAGCCTGTGAAGCATGGCGATGTTTCGGCGCAGATGGAGGACATCCTCTTCCAATAGAGCGAGGGATTGTTCTGCTTTCTTCACAGATTTACGCGCTGCCTTCAACTTGTGTCGATTGAGGAAGATCTTTGCATCAGCAATGTCGACTTCTGTTCCGGCTAGAGAATTGGATTCATCCTGAACGACACCAAAGACAAGCGATTCGAGTTCCCTCGATGCTGCAATCAGTCGGTCTGCAGAATCCTTGCTGGCTGCGATGGCAGCACGTGCTTCCTCGACCTCTCCAACTGACATGTCCGAGGCGGTCGTCAGACCCTCACTCAATTCAGAGGGTTCGATGTCGAATTGGGCGTCGACATCGTCCAGAAGCATATCTGGGTCGTCAATAACATCCACTTCGGCCTTAGACATCCTCATTCACCTCCTCTGTTGGGACTTCTGTATCGAGAATGGTACCCACGGTTGCGGTGCTAGATAGGTCGCCAAAGATTTCGTCAAGGTTCAATCCGTCTCCAGCCAATTCGTTGAACAAACGGGCTGGATCACCAAGGTCTCGCTCGATGCGAGTTGCCTTCACTTCAACATCGGTGAGGCGCCCGTACAAGTTTCCGTAAGCACGATCTGCGCGCATGATGATGAACCATACACCAAGCATGACAATCGTGATGTAAACGACCAAGGAGACCATGTTGTTCTGGTCATTATAGAGCTGCGGTGGAAGTCCAAGAACGACTGCAATGAAACCAAGAACCGGCACCGCAAGGATGACACTCAGTTGGCGTCGACTGTCTTTGAGGGCGTCAAAGTGGTCGGCGTAGAGAGTGGAGACGCCTCGGCGAGCCCGCTGGTAATCTTCGTGGATGAGTTTGAATTCCTCTGCGCTTGCCCAACTCATGCGCCAGATCCACAATGCGGTTGCCACCAAAACGCCAAGACCCCAGAATGGGACATCGAGCAGGTGGAAAGAGAAACCAAAGCCGAGCACGCCAGCGTACACTGCCATAAGGCGGAACTTCTCATTTTGGCCTGTGAGCCTCAAGAGAATGATGGAAGTAATGAGGCAGACCATGAGCGCAACAAAGCTTGTAGAAACACCAGGGGAGGTGGACTCAACATTGATTTCAATGGTTCGTACGTCGTTCCCGACAACGTTCTTGTCCATGTAGAAGGCATCGACAGTTGCCGTACAATCGGTCATTTCTGACTGCTCCCACCAATCGATGGAATCAGGTTGAATTCGCCAGTCAAGAACAACTGAATCCCCAGGCCCGAGAATACCGATCATCGGAACAACTTCAGGACCTGAGAGGATCGTTGCTGAAGGGCAGACAAGCGCAACATCCACGCCGAGAGCGGTTGCAGTACCTGCATTGGTCACTGTAAGAAGGAGGTCGAACTCTTCTCCTTCCTCAAGGTTCAGAACCGCAATTGATTCAATCAATGGATCGGCGAAGACATCCAATTCGAAATTGAAAGTTTCTTCGTCATAAACAGTGTATGAACTGTTCTCTGTCTGGTGGTAAAGGCGGAACGTCATCTCCCATCCATCACCAGAAAGAATCCTTCCTCGGTCTGGAGCGTTGACTGAAATTTGGAGAGGCGACGAGGTATCCCAAGCATTTCGTGCCGGCAAGCTGATCCTCGATAGTTCACCTTGGCTTCCAGAAGCGCAGGAAGCAGAAGAAAGCGGCAGAACAATTTCTGTGCTGTTCGCATCGGGGAGAATGACTTTGAATTCCCATGGATAATCTGCTTCGTTGAGGTTAAGTGCGCCAAAGTCGAGGATACGGACCGCACTGCAAAGTTCAATTTCGTAAGCGGCACTCACTGCTTGCCCGTTTGGAATGTGAGAGTAGA
>CM001443.1:1657114-1665555 GCA_000246735.1 uncultured Candidatus Poseidoniales archaeon
TTGGGGCGTCGCCCACTTCTGGCCTGAGCACGATATCACCTGTGCTGAAGAACCTCGACATCTTGAGGTTGGTTGCATATGATGCGTTGCCCTGAACCGTTTCATCGACGGGCTCATAATAGATTTTGAAGTCTGCTTGAAGCGACAGATCGGGCTCGAAATTCAAGGCTTTCACGCTGAAAATATGCGTGATTGGGACGCCGACTGGAAGGTAGAGCGTTGATGGAGCACCTGTTTCCATGGCCCAATCACTCGAGCCGATTTCGAGACCAGCCCGGTTCACCGAATAACCTACATTGACTTCGACATCTCGGTTACCAGTGTTCGTGAGTGAAACTTCCCAAGTGCGAGTTCCTTGACGATAGAACTCCATCACGGTTGGCCATGCCTCTGCTTCAAGCGCAAAGATTGCCCCTACGCGAAGTTGAATCGTGAAGCTGGTTTTGTAGGCTGAAGTCGAAGCATCGTAAACGGAGAGCGTCAGGTTATGGACCGAACCATCGGCAAGTGATTGTTCGCCACCTAGGCTTGGGACACTCACAACAACCTGCCCCGTGATGGTCTGATTAATCTGAAGTGTCATGCCAATTTCGTTGACGTCCGTCGCCCAGTTTCCTTCGACGGCAGGGGTGATAAGAATCGATTCCTCGAGGTTACCGATGTTCGTAACATTGAATTCGACGTTGGTCATTTGACCCGGTGTCACGCCAATCACAAGCGGGGCATCGATCTGAATATCAGAACTCTTGGTGATGTTTGCAGTAATGGTCGCAGACATGTTGACTGCACCCGTTTCGTCTTCGACCCAAATAGTGGCCTCATACATCTGGTCAGCACTTGCCGAGGCAGTCGGAATCACGTTAACTTTGATAATTTCCTCGTAGCCTGGAGCAACCAACAACGATGGATTGGAGTCGAGTTCGAAAATGACCTCACCGGCAAGACTGTTATCGATCCAAACATAATACGTGGTTGGAGCGTTTCCAGTGTTGAGGACCTTGAGGGTCTTGAACTCGTCGTAATCCGTTGGGTCGACCGAGATGTGCTGGGTGAGAGGGGACAATGTTCCGTTTCTCAATTCACCGACTCGTACAGGAAGAATGTGCTCGCCGATGTAGGCGCCAGTATCTCGCTCTTCAATCGTGATGGTCAGCGGAACAATCGAATTCGCAGGGACGAAGGGGTCTGTTTCGATGAGCAGTTCGATGATGGTTTGATGAGCCGAACCAGAAGCAGGGAAATCAGCGACATCCGCTGAGAGGTTGTCCACAACATCCGTAGTGCCGTTGAACTGAACAATCCAGTCGTCAGGGACATCCGAAATTCGGAGGCGATAGGAAGCGAGGTCGTTTCCGATGTTGGCGAATGGGAATGCTACAGCGGTTTCTACGCCGACTTCCACATCAACAGGGCCATCTTCGAGAATTTCCGCCCCGAGGACTGTTGGTACGATGATTGAGAGGTTTCGTGTGACTGGATTTGCTGTGACGCCACTTCCAGCATGCACGCCACCCAAAGTTGGCGTTACGGTCACGGAGAGCGTCAACGTCCCAGCGAGTGGATAGTCGTCATCTGGTCCTTGAATGGCCAGAATAGCTGGCGAGGTTTCACCGGGTTTCAATCCAGTGAGTTGTGGTGGAGAAACCACAGCACTCCAGCGGCCAGCCTCAGAGAAGCCGCCGGTGTTGGCCGCAAGGAAGGACAGCCCGCTGACTTCAATATCAGCAGTGAGGGTTTCATCGATATCAGCAAACAAATTGTGGCGAACTTCGACGTCCAGGCCAAGCACATCTTCGAGACCCTGTCCGTTACGAGCAGCGATCACATCTGCTTGAGTCAATTCAAGTTCGAGGGTTGGCAATCCTGGGTCGACAACAATGGTCGGAAGGACTTCGATGCCGGCAGATGCTTGCGTAGGAAGTCCGCCGCCAGCAGCACGAGCTTGTAGCCAAACTTGCAATGGCTGACCTGCTAGATTGAATTCGCCAGGGTCGAGTGGGCTTTTGATCGGAGGCACCTTCACATTGATTGGAATTTGAACGGTAGCAGATCTGTTGATGAAGGTCGACCATTGATCGCACTCTTGTCCTTGAATGTCGAGTTCCCAGTTGATTGCTGAAACCGAAAGGCCACAATCAAAGGAAAATTCACCGCCGACGTTACCAGCATTGGTGACGTTCGCCAAGATGGTGCTGCTAGCACCGGGCAACAGTTCGGTGGTGCTTGTTGGCATTTCGATTGAGGCGATGTAAGATTCACCTGCTTGGACGACTGCTGTGGTGACAAGTTCGTACCCGTCTTGAATTGAGAGAAGCGTGAGCGTGATGGCTGAGGCATTTGAGCGGTTTTCACCGAGCGGGACCGTCACTGGAATGCCGATGGAGGTCGTACCGCCAGGCGAGAGTGCTGCGGTGGAACTGCCTACGGAACTTGTCGATGCCCAGTTTCGGTTTGTAGGGTTGGTTGTAATCGAAGAAATTTGGAAGGAGTCTTGAAGCCCACCAGTGTTTTTCAGAAGGAAGGTGAGGGTTCCAGTTTGGCCAGGTTCAATGGAACGGTCGCCGAGTGAGGAAAGGGAGGCTGTGTAATTTGAAAGGCGAACAGTAACGCTGGCAATGCTTGGGGCGTCGTTCCACAGAGTCCCGTTGTAGAGGATCTTCACATCGAGCGTCCATAGACCCGAAAGTGCCGAGGGATCGTAGGCAAGAGTGAGGTCTTTTGGACTGGACGGAGCGTAGAGCGATCCTGATTGAAGGGTTTGGGTGTTGGAGTAGTACGCAAAGGAGTTCGAGGGATTGGATTGTTCGGTTAATGTGACTTCCAGCACTGCAGAGATGTTCTTCACACCGTTGTTTCGCACCGAGGCGTTGATTGTTTGGACCGTTCGAGTCAAGCCGACGCTTGTTTCACCCGGTGCCAAGGTTGGAACTGTGTCAGAAACCGAGATGCCGCTGTGATTGTTTTTGACATCGAAGTCCTTCCGCTGTTCGTTATTTGCAGGGTTGCTGTCTCCGTTCCCGGTGACTCGAGCAAACAGTGTTTGATCATCGCCAGTTGTGGCAGTCCATGGAATGATGATTGGGTTGGAAGTGGTCAATGCAGGGATGGTACCCAACGAAATCGTGGTCACAATGTATTCACCCGCTGTTGGCGAGCCTTTGTGGACAAGTTGCAACGATGCTGAACCGCCGATGTCACCTGTATTTTTTACGACAACCCGGATGTCATGCGCTGCTGGTTCAACAGTGATGCCATCGCCACGATCGATTGAGCCTGCGCCACTCATGGTCATGAGGCTGACGCCAAAGTCAGGAGCTGCTCGACCTGATGTGTCGGCCCCGGTCGAGCCGATGAGGGGCGTTGCGGTTGGAATCAAGAACAGAAGAATCAACGCAATAGCGAGTTTCGTAGATGTTCGTTGAGGATTACGCAGATGCTCCACCCCCGTCTGGTTTGTCGAAACGATCGATGGTGACTCGCTTGCCTTGCGATTTCCACTGGGCGAGAAGTTGGTGGAGGAGTCTGTCGTGTTCTTGTTCGGAGATTCCCAAGCGACGGCGTTCCTCCCATAGGAGAAGTTGTTCAGTGCGAGTCAGCAAAGCGTCCCGAAGGTACAACTCAAGGGTGCGACGGTATGCGTCTCTGTCAGAGATGGCGTAGACGATTGTATCACCTGGTAATTGATCCGAGCGATGTTGAATGAGGTTGCCGAGTGTCAGTGCTTCGTCGTAGGAGACATGGCGCTTGTCGAGGTCGGTTTGAATGGCGCTTGCGATGGCCTGCAAATCGAACTTGGTCGTCACGCGCTGAATACGCTTGAAGTACCGACGAGAACGTCGAGACATACGCGATGCGACCATGCTTGCTCGTTTACCTGCCGGTTATTGAAAGAATCGGTCACCATCTACCTAAATACGCATTGTGAATGGATATTAATTCACACCGCATAAAAGACGGACTGAGGGGTTCTTCGGAGACATATTTAGACGAAAGCACCACGAAATCGGACAAAATTCACCCAAAGCAACCCTTCTTGGACTACGGGCCGGTGGAACCGTCATGAGCGAAGTGATAACACACGCAAATGGCGCACAAGCCCCACGGTTTTCTGCACATGACTCTGCAGGCACACTCCATGACCTTGAAGGGTACATGGCGGACGGAAAAACGGTCATCGTCTACTTCTACCCACGTGATTCTACACCAGGCTGTACGAAACAAGCATGTGATTTCAGGGACAACATGGCGTTGTTACAGTCTGAGAACACCGTCGTCCTCGGCGTGTCAAAGGACTCGGAAGCATCCCACGAACGATTCATCGCCAAACAAGAACTCAATTTCCCTCTCCTTCTCGATACCGAGGGGGATCTTCACGACTCGTTCGGCACATGGCGAATGAAGAAAAACTACGGAAGGGAATACATGGGTTGTGTTCGCTCAACTTTTGTCATCAATCCAGATGGGACGTTCAAGTGGCTCAGGTACAATGTTAGGGCCAAGGGTCACGTTTCGATGCTGATGCGTGAACTCGGTTTCACAGAATGAAGGTGTTCCGATGGCGACCAACCAACGCCGGACACTCCCCCTCGAAAGCGTGGCATGGAGCCCCTGTCACATCGGCGAAGGCCTCGTGAATGGAGAAAAATGCTCCATTGGCGCCCTCGCCCACATTGGAAGAAACGTTACACTCGGCGACGGGTGTCGGATTCAAGGCGGCGCTTACATCGCAGACGGGTGTGTCCTTGGCGACGGCGTCTTTGTCGGGCCGAATTCAACCATGCTCAATGACAAGTACCCCCCTTCAAGAAACGCTGACCACTGGATGCCAGTGAAGATTGAATCAAACGCTGTCATCGGCGGTGGTGCCACGGTGTTACCCGGTGTCACGGTTGGCGTGAACGCAGTCCTCGCTGCAGGCTCAACCCTCACAAGGGACCTACCAGCGGATGAAGTATGGGCGGGGAACCCAGCCACATTGTTGATGACTCGGGCCCAATACGAACAAAAAGGCGGGCGTTGAACTTCAAGGAGGATGAACCATGGACGAGAAAGGAATCATTGCCGATTATTTGCGAAAGTGCAATATGTACGCTGAAGCATCGATCGCTCGAAAGGAAGCAAGAGGCGAATCAATAGAGACAGCTGCTTGGAAATCATACATTGAATTCAATGAGCACGCCATCACCGAATTGGGCAACGGGAAACTCGACGCATGGTTCACACCTTCCCCCACGCAAAGCATGACGGGCGCACAACGTATGGATGCAGAGGCAATGGAGCACCCGGTTCGCGCTGGGTGGCTCTCAGGTTTGCTGTCACCCCGACCCCTCGTGATCGCCTCAACACAAGATGAGGATGGAAACCTCAATCTCGCCCCTTACACCTCCGTGATGGCTGTATCAACCGGACCACCCTTGCTGATCGCCTCCTTCAGTTGCAACCGTGAAGGAAAATACCGAGACACACTGCTCAACTTACGGAGCACCAAGCGAGCCATTCTTCACATGATGCCATCCACACTTGAGACAGTCAAAGCCATCGATGAAACTGCGGCACCCCTCCCCAGAGATGAGAGTGAATGGAACATGGCGGGTTTCACCCACCATCCCGATGAACCACTTCTCATCAACGAGTCTGTTGCAGCGATTGAAGTTGAATTCCTTGAAGACCGACCGTTGCCCGACGCTGTTGCACGTTTGGCCGTGTTCCGAGTCAAAGCCCTGTGGACCACAAGCGAAACAATGCCGGCTGAAGGCCTCAATGTCCTATGCCAGCATGGCCATGACAGACTGACCCCTGCTCCGGCACAATGGGGCGAAAAGGTCGCAAAGCACTACCGCCGTTGAGCATCAGCGCAAGGCAGCCCACGTGAGCGCCAGACCATGCTTCAAATCAGTCAACGCATGCCACTCAAGATGGATCGCTGCCAGTGAAGTGTCAGGCCAGCGCCTCGCTGCATCACCGTGGTAGCCTTGTGAAAATTCAACCGCAGGGAGTGGTTTGTTCCAAGAAGCATCTGCTTGAACAGTTTCGAACAGTCGTTTCTGTAACTCTGAAACGCTCACTTCCTCTGTTGATCCGATGTTGAATGCCATACCGGAAAGGGATTCACCCGATGCACTGCAATCCATCAAGCCAGCTTTGAGAAAGCCGCTTGTGATGTCATCAATGTACGTGAACGAGCGAGTTTGGGTGCCTTGATTATGGATTTGAAGCGGTGAAGAGGACAGAACTGATTTGAAAAACATCGCCACGACTTGCCCGTAATCGCCCCCGTTCAATCGAGGACCATAGGCGTTGAATGGACGTACAATTCGAACATCCAGTCCATCCCGTGCAGCGTGCTGTGCTGCAACCTCGTCAAGGTATTTGCTCGCCCCATAGGAGTGCCGTTGGTGTTGCTGGGGGTCGCTGAATTGCATTGGGTTACCGTTCTGAATGGGCTGCATTTCGGCGTCCCCAAAGGCTTCTGGCGAGGATGCGAGTACATACCGTGCATCGTTCGCCATTGCGAGTTCAAGGGTTCTCAGCGTCCCATTGATGTTGACATCAATCACCGAATGTGCTGCTTCATGAAACCATTTGGTGCCGTTGATCGCAGCGAGGTGGTAGACAAGGTCGAGCCCACCAAGTGCTTCGACGCAGGCATCCAACGCCTCGACATTTCGCACGTCATCGTTTTGGAACTGAAACGCTGAATGGGCCATAAGGTGCTCAATGTTGGCAAGCGAACCTCTGAACAGTGAATCAAGTGCGAGGACATCATGGCCTTCCTCGAGAAGTGCCTCGCACAACGAAGACCCAAGGAACCCCGCTCCACCAGTGACTAGAATTTTGAGAGGCATTGGGTTCAACTCGCACGTTCGAGAACCGTGATCGTCACTACGCCATCTTCCGAGGTCATTTCAACGAGATCACCATCATTAATTTCCATGCAAGGGTCACCATCGAACGCATGACCGTATGGTAAATTGAGAAGGGAACAGGCAGGCAAGGTGAGCGGGCACACATCACTGTTGACGATGGCCTTGGGTCCTTTTCCAGTGTACAAAAGCCCCATCAATACATACGGAGCAACCGTCGAACCCGAGCCTTTTGGATAGATCAAAATGGTGTCTTCAATGGCACGGCCATCGAGTGGATGGCCAAATTCTTCGACCACACCTGTGTCTCTATTGACGTAGCCAAGGTATGTGATCGGGACGTCCGTCACCATAGCTTTGCCACGAACAGAAAAGGATGCTTGGCTGAGAAGCCCTGCACCGACAAGGGTCGCTTGTCCGGTTTGGATGGTCTTGTTGCTTGCGTGTTGAGGCTGAGACTTTGAGGCAAGCGTAGGTCGTTCACCCGCAGAAAGGCTTGCATCGAAAGCATGAGCCACGCAGTCTTCAATCGAAAGAACGCTTGTTGGCAATCGGTTAAGGCCGCTGGTAAGGTAGTGTTCTGCTTTGAGGGAATTGGTCAACAAGTGATTGTACTTTGAGCGATTGTAAGGCGTGACTTCCGGGCATGTATCCTTGAGAATCACTGCACCTGCTTGTTCGAGAACATCGATGCTTCCATCGGCAAGAGCAAGTTCGAAATTCTCACCACTGGTGAACACCCAGAGCCTCTGATTGGGAATCTTGGAGCCCATTTCAGCATATGAGCGGACAGCGGATGCGGTGATGCGAATTTCTTCCAAACTTGCTTGAGGGCAACCGATTACCACGAGGTCGACTTGGCCTTGAGGCGCTAACTCTGCGTAACGAGCAGCCAAATCATCGGCCGTAAAAGTGAGAATGCCTTGCCAGCCATCCTCTGGTGTGGACCATTCATCTTCCGAAATTCGGTTGAGTGGCGGGTCTGCTGACAAACCTTCAGCCCACAGCATTGGCGTCCCATAATTCGCCGCTGCTGCAGTCAGTGCCTTCTTTCTGGCAAAACTTGCTCGCTCGGGCAACCCCCGAATGAACGGCATTGGCCCCCATGGAAGGCGCCATCCTGGTCGAACCTGCTTGCCAATCCAATCGCCCAACACTGACCAATCCGAGAGGGTGATCAATTCACATTCGACATTGACGAGAATGTTTGGCGTTCGGTTTGATTCCAAATGCAGGCCCCATTTTGGAGCATAGCCAGTTAGAGCGGTTGCGAGGGCAGAAAGACCAGATTCTCTGTTTGTAATCAGCGAAGTCCATGTGTTGGAAAAGCAGACTGCATTTGATTCAGCCCATGAAGCGATGCCTGAAGTGTCCTCAATGCCTCGGTCGTAAGGAGTGCAAGAAAGGGTCGCATCAAGGCCAAGTGCTTCGTATGCTTGGACAATCTCAAACTGCTGCTCTAGGAATTCAGGCCATTCGATGTCCATTTCCTTCATCTTCTCTTTGTCACAACCTGCCGAATTCAACGTTGTAGGGATGACAACCGTTCCATCACCGGAACTGGAGAGATCCGCCAAG
>CM001443.1:1665570-1671364 GCA_000246735.1 uncultured Candidatus Poseidoniales archaeon
TCACCGACACGCCAGAAACGTGAGCATGGTCCACTTCAATGAAGCCTTCAGCATGAGCAGTGATGGCCAAATCAACAACCAAGCGTGCTGCTTTTTGGCGTGTTGGCCCTTCCTCCCCAGCAAGTTGGGCAGCGAGTCGCTTGGGCAAGTCCATGCTTGAGCGAGGCCGACCACGCTCATGAACTCACCCCTTGAGCGATGAAGGCTGTACTGAGTCGTTGATTCACCAAAAGTGCCCAAAATGGCTAGAACCGAAGCATTTGATACCATTGAGGTTCTTCTGCAATCATATGTCACCCCCCAATGAACAGGATGGTCCGACCCCTATCGCAGGTGAACCTGCCCAGACAGAAACCAGCAAACCTGTGCCCTCACTTCCGGGTTCCACTGATGCTGAACAACCGATTCAAAGTGGATCAACTCGCCGAAGAAAAGTCCTTGCTGTTCTGCAAGTGCTCTTACTTGTTGGCGCGCTTGGCATCTCTAGTTACGCTATGTACACTGTTGCCATGTTTTCTGAAGACAGTCCAAACGTCGAGCCAACCACAGAGTTGCTCATCCGGACCGAAGGTCGAGACGCTGACGGATTATGCAGCAATGGGGGTTCATTGATCCTCATCGGTGCAGATCAGAATTTGAATCAGTACCTCGATGGCGATGAAGTCACCTCAACAACCACGCTTTGTCATGGTGAACGCGGGCCTTCGGGTTATTCTGGTTCAGGCACGACCGGGGCCTCGAGCCTCATCACAACGACACCAATTGATGGAGGAAACGAAACGTGCCTTGCCGGCGGTATTCTCATCCAATCTGGCATTGATCTCAATGAGAACGAAGCACTGGACGAGGATGAAGAACAAACGTTCAATCTGCTGTGCAACGGACCACTTGGCCTCACTGGGTCTCAAGGAAGCCAAGGCATGGATGGGACAGAAGGGGTGCAAGGTGGCGATGGTGCGCCTGCCCTCGTGCATCAAAAACAACCACCTGCAAGCGTTTGTTCAAACGGTGTCATGATTCAATTTGGCATCGATGACGGCGCTGGTGACGGTGTTGCTCTTGACGGGGTGATGCACAATGATGAGGTTCGAAGCAGCCTCAACATCTGTAGCCAAGCGCTCTTTGTCGGAGCGATTGGAGACTATACAACGGGAACAACCAATGGAGTCGCCCACGCATGCGATGAACTCATCTGGCTTCCTGATGCCGAGGTGTTGCTCACTGCAGGTTCCAATGGTGCAGATGGATGTGAGTTGTGGGCAAGCGACGGCACTGCTGAAGAATCTGCAATGCTGCTGAACCTTCATCCGAGTGGCGATTCGTTGCCAGGCCGGTATGCTGGTTTCACGTTGATCGAAACGGATGGAGGTGAACGCGTGGTGTTCGATGCTGACGATGGGGTCAATGGGCGCCAGTTGTGGGTCACAGACGGCTCAGCCAGCGGAACATTGCGCCTTACCAGCACCAGCACCACAGATGTGACAGGGCCTGTGACGACCATGGCATGGAACAATGGATTGGTGCTCTTGAACACACCAGACACCATGCTTTGGACCAACGGTACGACAACCATTGACCTGTTTCAGCATGAATCCCTGAACCAAAGTTTGACCCAAAATAACAGAATCACTTTGTCCGAACTTTCAGCCTTTCAAGCAGACTTGCTTGAATCGGAGGGTGGATGGCTTTGGTTTTCCGCCAAATCAACAACGGGCATTGAACCCTATGCATTGCACACCGATGGGCGATTCCTTGCTTGGGATTTGGTGCCAGGCGACGCAAATGTCGGAGCTTCAATTGATGTTGATGGAGGGCGGGTCCTTGTTGCCGATAACGGCCAAGGCCGTCAACTCGTCCGATTGGGTCATGACGGCACACACCAATGGCTGACGAACTTGATGAACACCAACACGGGTGCGCAGTCCAATCACGTTGGAGAACACCTTGGTCTGCACCGTATCGGGGATCGAATCGTGTTTGATGCCCTCACATCGGGCGTTGACCCTCAATTGTGGATGCACAACTTGACCCAATCCACCACAAGCCTTCTGTCGACAAGCATCGGCGCTCCAGGCGACTTAGCGGGCGGTATTGTCCACCAAGACCGAGTGTGGTTCGACTGTGTTGCACCAAACATAGCTCAGGAAATTTGCTCGACGGATGGGACGCCTGCTGGCACTCAAACTGAGACGGACCTGCGCGCTGGTTCTGCGAGCGCCTTGGTACGAGGGTTTGCCTCCACTGGCCAGCATTTGTTTGTGGTCGCAAGTGGACAAGTTGATGGAAATGAAACCGGTTCTTGCCTATGGAAACTCACTGCTGGCAGCGGTGCTGAACTGCAATACGACCCGTGGCCTGGCTTCAATAACAATTCATACGCAGCCACATATGGCTCGATTCATGCAACGGAACATCACATCTTTTTCACGGCCAACAACGGAGTGGCTGGTCAAGAATGGCATGCATACAGCCATGAGCAATTGAGCGGAACATGGCTTATCTGGTCCTGATCAACGAAGGTGAACGCAATACGGGCAGGAAACTTCCACGACGTATGACGGGGATTGTTGATCTTCGGCTGTCAACGGCTGACGGCACGCAAAGCACTGAACTGCTTCCGATTCTTTGAGTTCGGGAGTGAGTGCAACACGGTGATCGAACACAAAGCAATCCCCATTCCAATGTGAGCCACCAACTTGCTCGAAGTAACCAAGAATACCGCCTTCGAGTTGCCTGACATCTTTGAATCCTGCCTCGAGCATGACGACGCTTGCTTTCTCACAACGGATGCCACCTGTGCAAAACATAACCACGGGCGTGTCTTTCAATTCCTCCGGCATGGCATTGACTGCTGCAGGGAAGGCGCGGAAGCTCGTGATGTCGAGGTCCATGGCATTTTCAAAAGTCCCCAAACGAATCTCGTAGTCGTTTCGAGTGTCAAGAATTGTGACGGTTTTTCCATCATCAAGCCATTGTTTGAACTCCTTGGGAGCAATCGAATCCCCAGTGAACACTGCAGGTTGGACTTCGTCCATGCCGATCGAAATGATTTCTTTCTTGAGCCGAACATTCATTCGATTGAATGGTTGATAATCAGTGTGAGAAATTTTCAAGGGAATATCGAGAAAACGCACATCTGAATCGAGGAATGCAAGGAAGTCATCAACCCCATGCTGGGTTCCTGCCAAAAAGAAATTGATGCCTTCATGAGCAAGAAGAATGGTCCCTCGCAAGTCTGAGGAATCGCAAGCATTGATCATTGGTGTGCGCAATTCGTCCCGGTCAGGGAGGTCAACAAACCGGTACCCAGCGATGTTGACGATCGAGTCGCTCATGGCGTGGGTAAAAGGTGGTGGCTTTCATTGGTTCGGCGGTTAAAACCGGCGCCAATCGTGGCGAGAAGCCAAAGGACGGCGCCACCCTTGACCGAAGGCACGGCTTGAAACACGTGGTGCGGGCGACATCTGCCAGCGCTTGTGTTCGTTCCGTTCCAGACGAGTGAGTACATCGAGCACGATTGCTGGGTCGTGGCCCTGCTCAGCGATGCTCTCACCATCGAGCCCGCCCTCAATGTGGGCGCGTAGAATCGCATCCAAAACCGGGTAAGGCGGCAGGGAATCTTCGTCGATTTGATCGGGGGCGAGTTCGGCAGATGGCGGTTTGGTGCGGGTCGAGGCATTTACCGGAGCAGCCAAGCCTTGTTGTTCTGCTCGTTGATTAAACACATCAGCCAAGCCGTAGACTTGCATTTTGTACAGATCACCAAGAGGTGTGTAGCCACCTGCCATGTCACCGTAGAGCGTGCAGTAGCCTTGAGCAAGTTCCGATTTATTGCCAGTGGCAATGGCCATGCTTCCTTGGGCGTTGGCATGAGCCATGACGATCAAGCCACGCAGTCGGGCTTGCAAATTTTCACCAGCCACTTGCGCACCTTGTTCAAGCATACCGCCAATTGACCCCTCGACCGATGCGTGCATGGAATCGATTGGGATCGTGTCAAACATGAGCCCGAGTGACGCAGCCGTATGCGCAGCATCGTCAATGGAGTGTTGTGAGGAGTGCCTCGAAGGCATGGCGATACCAGTCACGTTCCCAGGTCCAACTGCCGCAGCTGCAACACAGGCAGCAACGGCTGAATCGATGCCACCGGAGAGACCGAGGACAATGGATGTGATACCAGACTTCCGACAATAATCGGTAAGGCCCGTCACCACCGCATCCGCTAGATCTTGGAGCACCTCACGCTCGTGTTCTCTGCCGTCGTCATCTGGGCGAAGGCGCCGAAGTTGATCATCGCCCACATCCAAAGCATCAGCGGTTGTTGATGGTAGCCATTCGCAAGCATTCGCATCGTCAAGATCAACCATCAAAACGCCCTCTTTCCAAGCAGGAGCAATCACAACGGTGCCATCAGGCCACGCCACAAGTGAATTTCCGTCGAACAATAAATCATCATTGCCGCCAACTTGATTGGCCATCAAAAATGGGTGGTTAAGAATGGAGGCAGCAGTTCGGCACACATGTATTCGTGATGCCAGTTTATCCGAGTGGTAAGGCGAAGCGGAAAGGTTCACCGTTGCATCGAGTTTCACACCCTGGCGTCCCCATTCAGCAAGTGATTCGATAGGATCTGCAGCGTAGGCCGATGGCGTCATATCGGCTGCCTGCCATGCATCTTCGCACACGGTCACACCCAAATCGAGACCCGCAATCGTGCGGGCAATCCCTGGCCGGTTATCGGGTTTGAAATATCGAGCTTCATCGAAGACATCGTATGTTGGCAAGAGTTGCTTTCGAGCAACGATGCGCGTAGCATTTGGCGGTGTTGATGAGAGAGGGCCACAGCGGACCACGCCATTGCTTGGCAGTTGCTTCGGATGGTCAGGGGTGAGTGGGGCGCCAACGAGCACTGGAATTGAAACGGAAAGAGTGCTTGCTTTAGCTTGCGCTTTGACGACAAAGTCGGGCTGAAGCAGCAAATCACGGGGCGGGTAACCGCAAATCGCCAACTCAGTACTCAGACCGAGTGTTGCTCCATGGGTTGCCGCTTGTTCAGCCAACGCTTCAAGCCGTGCTGCATTGCCATGAAGATCCCCTACGGTCGAATCACCTTGGAGCAATGCAATGGTTCGGGACATCGAGTTCAACGCCTTCTTAGTCGTGCCTTACGATGTTTCCTTGTGAATCTTTGTACCACCACTCATTGGCGGCCTTATCGTGGTACCACCAGTAGCCATCAGAGCCACGAACCCAATCGGTGGCTTCCTCGTCCGCTGCTTGAGTGGCAGCGCCAGCGGTTGCGACCGTTGTTTCGACGGTTGAGTCATTCGCTGATGAATCCAAGAGATCTGCATCATCTTCATCCTCGTTTTCATCTTCGAGTTCAGAAGAATATTCGTCCCAGTCATACTCAGCCTTCGAACCGCTCTTTCGGGTCATGCGAGTAGCGTAAATCAATCCAGTCACGACAATCGAGATGAACAGAAGACCGGCAACTGAGCCAATGACTGGATTGACTTCGCCAAACACTCGCTCTGTCAAGGATTCTTCACGGGTCGGACGAACATCAACCGACGGGCCGCTTGAAGTCAAATCATTTTCGAGGGCCACTTCGATCCATTGCAGGCCAGGTGAATCAGGATTCCAGTCGACCTGAACAGCCACTTCCCCACTCTTAGGCACTTCCGTGGATGTACGACGCAGCGTGGATCGGTTGCCATCTGCATCGACGATGGTGAACACCAAATCGACGCTTCCGTCAAGGGTACCTGTGTTCTTCACGTAAGCAGTCACA
>CM001443.1:1671380-1699578 GCA_000246735.1 uncultured Candidatus Poseidoniales archaeon
GTGAGATGATGGTTCGAGAGTATCTCACGTCACCTTGTTCTATTTCGAACGCTGGCTTGAGCCATTCCATGTCCCAAATACCGACAGGTGTCCCTGCAGGTGTGCCGCCAAGACCTAGAATTTCATTGTCAGCAAGGTCACGGCCTGAAACGACAACGTGAAGCTCCAAGCGGTTTTCGAGCATCTCCGCTGTAATCATGCTCAAGTCGATGCTGCCAACGACTTCCAAGCGCAATCCTGAAGATTCTGTTCCGAGTAAATCGAGGGCCTCAACGCCGTTTCGCAGGCGGTCGCCAGTGGACTTTTCTTCCACCCACCAGACGAGTTCCAGTGACTCAATATCGAGGCCACCTTCTTCTGAGAGAAGCACGCGTACTTCGTGCGTATCTGCTGCAAGAACCGCCTGCGGTCTTGGGTTAAGCACTTCCACAGGTTCCGGCCCAGTACCATCAACAATGATCCAGCGAACTGAAGTTTCCTTGTCCGTCGCATCAACACCTTGGCCTTGGAGGCATCCAATGCTCCATGTCAGCGGAAGAGTGCCTGAGGTAGAAGGCGCGGTGAGTTCCATTGACCACACGCCTTCGTAGGTTGTGGCAGAATGTGTTGCGCCTCCAAACAGGACATTGACTTCGCAATCGAAGACAGGAACGGAATTGGTTTGACTGAACACAACGCCACCGGCAATTTCCATCGGGCTGCTCGGTGCAAGTCGTGCACCATCGCCCAGTAGCGTGCCTTGTGACAGCACAAGCGTCACAGATTCTTCGGGGATTTCCATCGCAGCGGAGAACCGCCATCGATGTTCAGGGAAGGTCTTGAAGACTTCTGGACCGGCACGGTCAACGATGCGAACGCCTGGTTCTCGACGGGTTTCGCCAAGGTCAGGTGTCGTCCAAGCTAAGTGGAATTCGATGTTGAGGGTGATGTCCCGTTCGTACGGGTCTGCGGGACCATTTGCACCCAACATGGTGCAATCTGTGACAATCACGTGTGGGCTCGTTGTTGTACAGTTCCCAGTTGAGAAGTCCCATCGAATCGGAAGGACATCGCTGCCTTGATTTGAAGCAAGTTCAACGATGACATCGGTCATGTCAGAACCGCCATTCGGTTCATTCAGGTCGACATTCAGTGTGTAGGGCGTGTGTGGATGCAGCCATGATTCACGACCGGACTCAAAGGAAAAAGCACCTGCCTCGATGGTTGGCGCTCCGTCAACGGCAAGTTGGTACATGAACAAATGTTCACCGCTTTGATTGCTTCCTCCGTCTTCAAGAGGTTGGCCAGCGTCATCAGCCCCGGTGATGTAGACTGCCACTTTTTGTCCCAAACTCCCGCCAGTATCATCGAGCAAAAGGGTGTATTGTCCAATCAAACTCCCTAAGTCATTTGGAATGTACAACCCAAGGGATTGGAATTCGTCGCTATCGGGCCAGTTGTTGAGGTTCGTATCATCGATCCATTCGCGCCAAACCATTGCCTGAACATTTGTTGGAAGCAGCGGTTGATCTGTGATTTGAATCTGCATCGTTTGGGTGCTGGAAGGCGTTCGGTGGTCATACAAGTCCATCGACGTGCTCAGCACTTTCGGATTGACGGAGTCAATATGGAACGTGCGTTCATAGACGGCATCTTCTGTCAAACCAGAGCCGTTGAGAGCGGTTAATTCGAGGCGCCATGAGAGTTCTCCGAAGGTGAATGGCACTGTATCCGTGTAGTTCCAATAATTCTCATCGAGGGTGGTGGTGTTAACGACCAGCGTCTCGCCACGGTACAGACTGAGGATTGCATCGCCATCTGCGAAAGCATCGATTGTGTCGAGGCCTTCAAACCCGACTCGAACTGAAAGGTGGACATCAATACCTGCCTTGAGGTAGTAATCAGATGAATCCAAAACTCTTGAATGATCGGCGTCTGTGAACACGACTTCTTGGATTTCCAAGTCGTTGTCATAGCCTTGGAATCCTGGACCACCCCACTCGTGGACTGATGGCATCGAGATGACGCTGTTGGAAAGCACAAGACGTGAAGTGACGGTCATTTTTTCTGCATCGTCCCAAGTGGGTTCGATCCTGAAGGTAATGCTGATGGTCGTTTCAAGTCCGTTTTCAACCACAACAAGGGGCGAATCAGGGTGAAGTTCGATGTGCTGGAAACCACCGATACCAACTGGAGTTGAGCCCGACATTGGGAGGAGCCATGTACCGGTTGAAGCGCCATCGGTCACGTCCAATCGAGCCAAGGAAGCTGATGATCCATACAGATTATAGGTTGTGTTCATGGTTTGCCATCGTTGACTCGGAGCAAGGATCGGTTCGTCAACCTGCATTTCCGTGCTGACCAACTGAACGGCAGAAGAAGTGTTCAGGCCTTCAACAGAAACTGTGAGCCCACCCGGCGTGGTGGATGAGAAGGGCACCGTGATTTGATGCAACCCATTGGCAGAAGGAAGCCCGTGGCGGATGGTGTTTAACGCTAAGACAAAGGCGGAATCTGATTCTGCATCAATCGAAGTCCCTGTCGAATAGGGCACAGCAAGCCCAGCGAGCGTCACATTACCAGTTCCTGTCACTTCAAAGGTCACTTCAGCGAATGAAGTCCCCAACACACCAACAGTGGAGGTAAGGATTCCAAGCGTTGTACTGAACAACTCCAGTTGTGAGGAATTGAGTGTGAGGTGACTGGTGCCATTGAGCGTCCAGTTTGCAATTTCATCATTCCCAACTCGAAGCATTATACCATCCAAATTGCCGTTGTAGGAGAGAGCGGAGAAGGCGAACGAAGTGAGGTCTGTGACAGGCACCCATGCTTTGCCCGTGGCGATTCCTGACAAACCTGGGTTGACTGACATTTGGGTTGCGCCGTTTTCGAATCGATCTTGCAGACCCCATGAGCCAACCCGAGCATCGCTTCCACCCCATTCGAGGATTCCGTTGCCATCGAAGTCAATGGATGGGGCTGTTGGCTGTAGACCGGCCATCAAACCGATGTGCAAATTGGTGAGGGACCATTCCACAGCGGTGCTCGTATTGTTGACGGTTGTGGTCGTGCCATCCGAAGAGGCACGAACTTGAATTCGCCCGGTTGTACCTTCTGCTTCGACCAAGTCGACGGTGTATGGTTCTGAAATCTCAGTCCAAGGGTCATCCTCAGCGTAGCGAATCGAGAGGGTTACATTTTCCATTTCTGCCTCGATCATCGCACTTGCTACTGCACCTGAGGTGGAGATCCATGGGGAGGTTGCCGTGTCATTCACACTTCCGTTGAGGCTCGGCAATGTAGTGGGATATTCAGGAGCATAAATGGCATGGTACGCATTTCCGCCAAGCGTCCATCCGAGATCATCCACTTCTTGCTGGAATTGAACCGAATAACTTCCGTCACCGCTCAATGAATAGATACTTGCCATTCGCCCATCGGGTGCTGGCTCGAGGTAGAGGTGGATTTTGATCGAGTCGTGGACGGTCCAATCCAAACCATTGGTTGGAATCCAGCCGGCACCAGTGCCTTGAAGCCCCTCGATTGGCTCACCAGTGGCGCCATCAAGAACACTCCAATTCAATCCTGCACCATCAGGAATCATGGCATCGAGGTACATTGGTGCCCAAGGACCAGCGTTGACCTTTTGGAACTCATTCACGCCAAATCCGATGCTCGGACTGGTCCAGTCTGCGGATGGTGGAAGAGCGAGGTGTACATCGTCGACAAACCAGTAATCGCAGCAGGTTCCCGAGCCACGAAGTTGTTCAAAACGAACTTGGGTGGTCGCATGGAGGGCTGCGGCAGGCAGTGTTCCGAAGTAGGTCTGTGCAGCGCCACCTGCGGTGGAACCAGACCATGTGTGTACATCAACCCAGTTTCCTGAGGAGGTCTTGTATTTGAGTTTCAAATCTTCTCCACTGTCTGGTTCCTCCTCACAGCTCGTCGAGCCTTGACGGACCCACACATGGATTGGGATCGAGTTGAGGCCACCAAGGTTTACCGCTGGCGACGTTGCATGCTCAGGAGTGGAACTGGCTTGGGTCTTAATCGAATTTCCAGTGGTGCCGTTTTTGCCACAGTTTGGAGTGTAGAGTCCGACATAGGTCGATGTGGAGACGGTCCAACCTTGCAAACCGGTGTTGAAATCCCAAAGCGTTCCGCCGCCGTCGGCAGTGAGCACTCCATCGGCACCAAACGTGCCGTTGTGAACCGCAGAGGAAGCAGACCAAACACTGTTATCGTCCCACACGAAGCCGGTTTGTGTTGGTTGAACAGTCGGTTCCATAGCCATATGCACATTTGTGACTGGCGAACTACTTGGCACATCAAGCGTGAACGAGGTCGCAATTGCATTGTTTCCTGGCAAGAGGAATGTTCCGCTTTCCCCTTCAATTGCTGCGAGTGCGTTTTGTTCGAGGAGGACAGAGGTTTGAGGCGCTTCAATCCCATCCGTCATCATGGTCTGAAGAGGACCACCGAGGACCATCAGGACGCCGAGGAACAACGCCGTTTTCAGACCGGACCGAGCCGCCATGCTCCCTGCTGTTCGTCTAAGAACTTGAAACATGCCCTCGGGAAATCACCTCTTTCCGCTAAATTGTGAGAACTTGCCATGGAATTGTATCATGGAAATGTTCCTTTTTTTGTTGATTCACAAGGGTGAGGTTCAAGACAATACCGAAGTTGGGCGAAGCATGGCTCAGCCCAATGCTGCAGGCGAACTGAATGCGGTTGCTCTTGAGACGGCGCTGCTTGAAGCATGGAAACAAGAAAATGCGTTCCAAGCCTCAATCGACTCACGTTCAAACGGCGCACCTTTCATTTTCCTCGAAGGACCCCCCACTGCGAATGGGAAGCCAGGCATTCACCACGTCGTCGCTCGAGCCTACAAGGACCTCGTCTGTCGATGGAAGACCATGGAAGGATTCCAAGTCAACCGAAAGGGAGGCTGGGATACACATGGGCTGCCAGTGGAAATTGAAGTCCAAAAGCGAATGGATTTGATGTCCAAAGAAGCCATTGAAGCCTATGGAATGGATAATTTCAACCAAGCTTGCCGTGAATCGGTATGGACCTATGAATCGGCATGGCGAGAAATGACCGAGCGAATGGCGTATTGGGTCGATCTTGACAACCCATATGTCACGCTGGAAAACAACTATGTTGAATCATGCTGGTGGGCACTCAAACAAATGTTCGACAAAGGGCTGTTGTACCGAGGTCACAAAGTCCTGCCCTATTGCCCTCAAACTGGCACATCCTACTCCAGCCACGAGGTTGCTCTTGGCTACAAAGAAGTCGAAGAACCATCCGTGTATGTCAAATTCAAACTTACTGACGATGATGCAAGCATTCTCGCATGGACAACCACGCCATGGACCCTTCCCGGCAACGTCGGGTTAGCTGTCGGGCCAGAGGTCACCTATGTTCGTGCACGAGTGACTGAAGCTGCAGAAAATTGGTCTGGACCAGGCGGTGCTGAGGTTGATGAAATCGTCATTTTGGCAAAAGATCTCATGAAAGAGGTGCTCCGGCATAACGTCGAAGTCCTCGAAGAGTTCCCAGGGTCTTCGCTCGTTGGACGTTCGTATGAGCCACTCTTTCCGGATGCAGTCCCAAGGAATGGTTCAGAAACTGCTTGGACGGTTCTTGAAGCAGACTGGGTGACAACCACCGATGGTACTGGCGTTGTGCACACTGCTGTGATGTACGGTGAAGACGACTACAACCTCGGTATGGCCGCTGGGCTGCCAGCATACCACACCGTTGGAATGGATGGAGCCTTCATTGAAGGAACCCACCCTGAACTGGACGGACGCTATGTCAAGGACTGCGATCAAACCGTCATCGAACTGCTCTCAACAGCAGGCGGTAGCAATGGCAAAGGCCCTGAAAGCGGCTTACTCTACCGCGAAAAAGCCTACCTGCACGACTATCCACATTGCTGGCGAACGGGCCACCCGCTTCTCTACTATGCCATGGACTCTTGGTTCGTGCGCATGACGGCGGTCAAAGAACGCCTGCTCGAATTCAACGATGGCGTCGAATGGGCTCCTGATTGGGTTGGCGAAGGTCGATTTGGTGAATGGCTGCGCAACGTCAAGGATTGGGCGATTTCCAGAGAACGGTATTGGGGCACACCGCTCCCCGTTTGGCGAAGTGAGAGCGGCGAGATGAAGTGCATCGGTTCGATTGAGGAATTGCAAAAGGAAGTCGCAAAAGCCACCGCTGCTGGATTCGAAAACCCACCTTGCCCTGATGATGTGGATCTTCACCGACCTGTTGTGGATGCTTTCACCCTCGTCGATGACAACGGCACCCCAATGGTTCGAGAAACGTTCGTGATGGATTGTTGGTTTGACTCAGGATGCGCTCCATTTGCTCAATGGCATCACCCATTTGATGGCGGTGAAAGCTTCAACCAATCCTTCCCAGTCGACTACATTTGCGAAGGCGTCGATCAGACCCGTGGTTGGTTCTACACATTGCTGGCCGTGTCGACCACTGTGTTTGACAAGCCAGCCTACAAGCGTTGTTTGAGCCTCGGACTCATCCTTGACGCGGAAGGCAAGAAAATGTCCAAGTCCAAAGGCAACATTGTCGACCCGTGGGACCACTTCAACCGTGAAGGGGCAGATGCAACCCGCTGGTACATGGTGACCGCTGGAGCACCTTGGAACCCTCTGAAATTCGATCCAAACGGAGTGCGAGAAACGTATGCAAAGATGTTTTTGACCCTCTGGAACATCTACAAATTCCACGCAGATTACGCTGCATTGGATGGCTTCGACCCTGAAGCTTCGACTTCGGCTGTCGAGGATCGGCCCACCCTCGACCGATGGATTCTCTCTCGACTGGCAAGCACCGCAAAGGCCTACCACGATGATTTCGTTGGATGGAATTACCACAAAGCATGCCGTGACCTCGAAGACTTCGTCGTCAATGACCTCTCGAACTGGTACGTTCGACGCAGCCGACGCAGGCTGTGGGACGATGCTGAATCTGCAGACAAGCTTGCATGTCAGCACACCCTCCACGAAGTCTTGACCACGGTGTGCAAGTTGATGGCACCCGTCAGCCCATTCATGGTCGATGTCATCCACCGAAACCTCACCGGCGAAACCGTGCACCAAGCAGCATGGCCTCTTGGCACACCGGGTAGCATTGAGGGCGCAACATCTGATGAATGGGACAAAGAGGCCGCTGCTGCAACAGCGGTGCTGCCACCTCAGAACATTGACTTGGAAGCTTCGATGGCTTTGGTCCGAGAATTGGCAGAAGTTGGCCGACGCATTCGTGTTGATGCTGGGCGAAGGCAACGCCTTCCATGCGCTCAAGGTTGGATTGTGGCAGGGCCCGCTTTGACAGAATTCCATGGAATCCTCGCCGAGGAATTGAATGTGGAAATCATCAACGTCGAACAGGACCTCGACAGATTCCAGCGCATTGAACTGGCCCCGAACTTCCGAGCATTGGCACCAAAGGCTCGTGCAGATGTCAACGCTGTCGCAAATGAAATCAAATCGAGCGCAGATCCTGAAGCACTCCTCGCCTCCATTCAAGCGGGCGACTGCGAGATCATGGGCGTGAAAATTGAAATGGCCGATGTTGAACTTCGAAGAGCCGAGCGGGAAGGTTTTGCTGCCTCGACCGTGCAAATTGGACAAGGTGAAAACGCTTCACAAATCAGCCTCGTGTTGGATATGAACGACGCTCCTGAACTCCTATCGAAGGGTCTCGCCCGAGACATCACACGTCGAATCCAAGCCAAGAGGAAAACGCTGAACCTCGAAATTGAGGCGACGATTGATCTTGAGATTTGGATGAAAGACGCCCCAGAGTTGTACGCAGCGGACCGGCAATGGGTTGTCACTGAAACTCGAGCTGCTGCGGCCGTGTTCCACCTCGAAGGTGAGACCCCAGCGGAACAGAGCGAGACGTTCGAAGTTGATGGCACGACCGTTTGGTTCACCGTCGCTTGAAGGTGAAGCAGCATGCGGATTGTTTCGCTTGTACCGAGCCTTACGCTGACGCTGTTTGATTTAGGATGTACAACCGATGAAGTGGTTGGCCGAACACCTTGGTGTGTGCACCCAGAGGCGATGGTTGCTCATGTCCCCGTTGTAGGTGGAACGAAAACACCCAACCTCAACAAGATCCTTGCAGCATCACCAGATGTGGTGGTGCTCGACCGTGAAGAGAATCCGAAAGCCGTTTATGAGGCATTGATTGATGCAGGCATCACGGTGTATGCATCGTCGGTTGAACACCCGAATGAGGTCCCCAAAATGTTGAGGGAACTCGGGACGCTTGTCAATCGAAGCGAAGCAGCCGAACGCTATGCAAGTGAGCTTGAGGCGCTGTTGATCGAATTGCTCCAATCACCCCTCCCTGCGACGAGGGTCGCACCAATGATTTGGCACGAACCACTGATGTCTGTCGGACCGGAAAAATATGCAGGTGGTCTGCTCACAACGCTCGGTTTGTCCGTACCTTCGCTTGTCGAGGGTGGAAATGGATACCCTGTTGTCACCGTTGAAGCCCTCAAACAGCACGACATCGAGGCCTTGCTCCTTTCAAGCGAACCACACCGGTTTGCCCTCGAGGAAGGAGAAGACATCGCTGCTCAGGTGATTGCCCAAGGAGGTCAAACCATGTGGTGCAAATGCATCGACGGTGAGGCATTAACGTGGTTTGGGACGCACACAGCCGAAGGCCTGCGACTGCTTCGCAAGGCTTTGAACTGACCTTCTACCGCCACAACTCATGCGAGCGACGCCTTCAAATCGAACGGCAGTGAGGCGTTGACATGCATCGAGTTATGCTGAGTGTGTTGCTGATGACCTCAATGGTCTTGGCAGGTTGCTTTGGTGGTGGCGAATCAATGGCTGAAGAGCCAACTCAAGAACCGATTTGGACAACCTATGCGCTCATTGATTCTGCACCTCACGACGACGCACGGATGTTTGTCACCATCGACTTGGCGACCAACCAAACCACCAACACATCATGGGCAGTGTTTGACAAAACCAAGGGTGGCAACTGTTGTGAACACTACATTGCGACCTCCATCGAAGGTCAAATTCTCAACATTGGAGGCGAATACCCAGTGTACTCAGCGGACCGTGCCCACTCATGGGACACGTACATTCCAGGGTTCATCCCAGACACTCAATGCAGAACATTCGTGCCAACCAACGAGGGCCAAGAAGGGCTTGGAGAGGGAAGCATCGTCCAAGCAACCAACGGCGATATCATCTCGATGTCATGGTATCCATATGTTGGCGGCGATTTGAAACTGGACAAATTCTATGCAATCCTTTACGACGAATCCGAAGACCAATGGAGTTGGTGTTACAACCGTATCACTGAACCATTCTATGATCGATCATGGCAAGTCGAAGTCGTGGGACCAATTAGTTCGAGCCTCGGCAATGGTGAATGGGCAAGCATCGTCGTCTCCAACTTCTGGCACCAAACCCAAAATGCAGGTGGTCAAGTCAGCGTTGATGGATTGAATTACTACCCCTTCCAATTCCCTGGGCGTGACGGTGGAGAGCCATCGATTGAACTCGATTTGGACTTCACTGAAGCCGACCTTCCCGCTTACTGGGACGTCAATAAACCTCACAAGGAAATGAGAGCGTTCGCAATACCAAGCGGCGGTCTGTTGTTCCCAAATTACTTCGACAACGGAAACGCAGCCTTCATGGACACCAGTCTATCGTGGAATGAACTGGAAGTTAATTTCCCATCAGAATACTGCCAAATCGATCGTTCAGGCGCTTTGCATTGCGTTGCTAATACGGGGACATCCTTCACCCACTACATGTCGATGGATGGCGCCCAAACATGGACCAACCAAACCTACGACATGGGATCCGTTGCTACTCAAATCGAAGAGTGGGAATTCCAAGCGAATGGCGAGTTAGATTTGTTTGTCCTCAATGTCCGCTATCAAAGCAGCGATGGCCCCGACGTGGACACCGTCTTCCATGTCAGAGGCTACAGTGAAAGCATGGCACCAGACACCATGACCTACATCGGCCAAGGTGACCTTGACTCCACTTCAGGTGCTGGCAATGACATTCGATTCGATTTTGCATCGCTTGCGATCCTCAACGATGGTGGCGTTGTTGTGGCCTATCACGACTCAACTGATCCGGATCCACTCTTTGCAGTGGAACTGGAACTTCCACAGTCTTGAGCGGTGCTACAAAACCCATCAGTTTGCGCCCAATCAGCCGAAGGGGAGCAATATCCTCAAAAGCCCTTGACAAACGATGTGACGCATGGTTCTGAGTGCATTGCCCGGTGTCGGCGAGCGACTGGCGAAGAAAATCACCGATCATTTCGGTGGGGAACATGAGGCGTTAGCATCCTTGCGATGCGGCGACATTGCCCGCGTGGCAGAGATTGACGGTGTGTCCCCAAAGCGTGCCTTGTCACTGGCCAGAATGGTTGCCGGAGAAGCAGGTTCTTTTCTTGCCACCAAAGAAGCAGAGCGTCTCCACAAAGACATTCTCAATCATATCCAACAGTACGCCTCTGCGGCCGCCACGCGTCAACGCATGCAATTGTTGATGCCAGTCCAAGACCCCACACTCCGACGGGAAAAATGCACGGCAGCCATGAACCTCGCCACGAACAGTCCAGAACGAATGGAACGTCTTGCATCCATTCTCAAAGGCCTTGGACAAACCCGTCACAGTGCTGAGCGATACGATCGAGTTGTGGTCAGCAAGCAACCCCTGGACCACATGAAAAAATGGTGCAGGGTGCTCCAACCAGGAGGAAGTGAGACGTGGAAGGATTACACGGTGTTCAAACTCGTCACATGGATTGGCGGTGGTGGACCATCTCAAGCACCGGAAGGGTGGGTTGTGCTTGGCGCAAATCCATCTCCGGAAATGATCGTTCCTGAGCGAACCATCGATTGGTTTCGCAACAATCAGCGCCCGCTTTCGACCCTTGTAGCCTTGATTGAGGATGCGAATGAAGGCGACCAAGGCGATGTATTTCTTGCACAAATTCACGCTGCAGTGAGCGGTCTCGAGCGTTTGCCCGAGTGGCTCAGCAACATCGATGAGCAGGGTGACCTCGAGACGATTGCAGATGTCAAAGATCGGTTGTGGAAAATCGTCAAGTCACTCGAGGCAGAAGTCAACGAAGAAGTAGCGGAAGCGATGGACAATGCGAAAATGAACCTCAGCGGAAGTGAACTCTTGGAGGCACTTTCCGATGGTGCAGCATTCCAAAGGAAACTCCAACAAGCCACGAGTGATGTCATCACTGATGCGATGCAGGCCGCCAAAGAAAGGCTTGCTGATGAACTTCAGGGAACCGGCGTCCGAGTGCCTTATTCGATTTTTACTAAAGATTGGCCGGCGAAGATTGACAGAAAAGTCATTGATCAACTCGATACTGCGTTAGGCGCAAACCTCGCCTCTGGCGAAACGGAACGTATGCTCACACTCGCCAAGAACCTCGGACCACTCCAGCCTCGATGTGAAGAAGCGATTCGAACCCTTATCGAATTGGACCAATGGGTTGCTGTAGCGCGTTGGGCCAGCGAGCATCGATGCACCATGCCCACCCTTTCAGACCACGGAATCCACATAGAAAATGGGCGCCATTTGCTCCTTGGTGTCGAAGCAGATGCGGTCACTTACGGCTTAGGTCGATGTGCGATGAAGGACGACAAGCAATCCCTTGCACTGCTCACAGGAGCGAATTCCGGCGGTAAAACCACCTTGCTCGAACTGCTTGCCCACACATGTATTCTCGCTCACATGGGATTGCCGGTTCCCGCCAGCAAAGCTGTTGTCGGGCAGGTAGAGGCGCTTCACATTTTGGCAAAAGCAGGTGGAACCCAAAGCGCAGGTGCATTGGAACAGACGTTGGTCGAATTGGCAACTGTCGTCAGCGACCCTACGCCAAAATTGATCCTCGCTGATGAACTTGAAGCCATCACTGAACCTGGGGCTGGTGCACGAATCATTGCCGGTATGTTGCTCGCTGCCGAGGCCCAAATCGACACCACAATGATGCTCGTCACTCACCTTGCGCCCTCGATTCTTGAAGCGACAGGACGAGATGACCTGCGCGTCGATGGTATTGAGGCAACGGGACTCGATGCTGATCTCGAATTGATGGTCGACAGAACCCCAAAACGGAATCATCTGGCCCGGTCAACACCCGAACTCATTGTCAAGCGTTTGGTAGAACGAAGCGAAGGTCACGCGCAGTCGCTGTTCCGAGACATTCTCACAATGTTTCAGTGATCAACAGGTTCGGCCTGCTTCTTCGCCGTATGCATGCATGGGAGCTTGGAATAAATCATCGCATGTGCGGTAGACAAGAGGAAGGGTCAGTTCGGAACTGGCCCAATTGATGCTGTATCCTCCAGCCGCTGCAGGTGAAGGAACGTAATCTCGACCGGTCTGCGTCATTGTGATTGTGATTGAATCGCCTGCTGGAATGAAGACATCCATCGGCATGAATTCCATCTTTCCTGTGACTGAAGCAAAAGCAACGATGAGTTCGCTTCCATCTCGGCCACCATCAGCAAAGCGGAAGTCCATCACTGCGTGTCCAAGGTGCATGCCTGAAGAATCAGTCATGTCAAGGAAGGCGTGTGCTCCGTTTGTTGTGTGCGTGGTAATAGCAATGTGGAATGAGGGCATGCCTGCGATGTAGGCATCTTCCTCAAACGGTCCGTAGGTCAACGTAATGGTTTCAGTTGTGGTGATCATACCTGCACCGCTTGGATTGAGTTCAGCAGCGTTGATGACGACGTAATCGGTGTCTGGAGCAGGGTAGGTTGATTCAAACCTCCAACCACCTTGGTTGTCTTGCATTTCGACACCAAGAGTCGGTGCTCGTCCCTCTCCCTTGAGGTACCAATCGAACCAGTATAGCATCTCATCTGCCCAGTCCCAGCGCAATGTGTACGGGAAGGCTTCTGCCCCCTCGCCAGATGGAAGTGCTTCATGACCTGAAAGTCGGTCTGGATAGTCGTGGGCCCATTGACCAGCGAGCGTCTTGACTTCGATGCCAGCGTCCTCGATGATTTGGTGGGTCGGGAACGCCATGTGCGGGTCGACGTTCCAATCCTGCATGCCTTGAATGATGTACACTGAGCCGTTGTAATTGCTCACCACTCGGTCGAGGAACGATCGTGAAGTCCAGTAGTCGTTGCCAGCATACTCCACCATGCCACCGGTAAGGTAGGCCGCTGGACCGTTCACATAGCCTTCGATGTACCCTTCACATGCGTTCTCAGCATCCGCTGCATCACCGTCGACACCGAATGAGCCATAGACACCATTGTGCATGATCATACCTCGGGCTTCCATGCTTCCGTTTCGCCACATCAATTCGTGCACACCAATGAGACCCGACATTGGGACGATGGTGGCGAGGTGCGGGTTTCCAAAGGTAGCGGCTTGCCACGGCGTGGAACCATCGTAGGATTTACCAATCAGGCCCACGTTTCCGTTCGACCAACCTTGGCTCCCCAACCATGTGACGGCTGCATCGATGCCTCGTTGTTCATCAGTGCCCATCAGATCCATGCAGTGATTCGATTCGCCGGTCCCGAACACGGAAACTTGAGCAACCCCGTAGCCGTGAGGAACATAGTTCTCAATCAGCATTCGACCGAGGCGGTCAGCAGGGGTAAGAGCGTCAACATCGCCGTCGTTGTAGTAAGGGCCAACTTCTGCAATCACAGGGACTTGGCATGCCTCTGAGACATTGCCTGCTTCCCAATCGCATCCTTCGATCACTGGCAGCCAAAGGCCGAGGTGAACTTCTGCATTCCCTGTGAGCCCAGCGCCACCATCAGCTGCAGTGATTGTAGGAACAGGTACGAACACGGAGCGAACCGTGTCGATGCCGTATGTGCCGTTGACCGTGACACGAGCAAAAACGTCTGAGTCGTCATACATCATCTCCGTTCGGTCCCAAGGCTCCGGATACACATCGTAAGGGACCTCAATGCCGCCTTCATCCACTTTTTGCTCGCCAAAGCAACCAGACAAACTGGCGCTGAGCATGACAGAGACCAAGAACAAAGAGCGCAGGTGCATGTCCTTCCCTACAGTGCGGGATTTTTGAACGCATTGGTCTCTTGGAAAGAACCTGATGAACCACAAGCGATGAAGTGGTCTTCATTCGTTGGAAGGTTCTTCCTCGCCTTCGGCCTCACGTTGCGATTGGATTTCGGCACGAACTTCGTCCATGTCGAGGGTCCCAAGTTTTGTCACCAAATCTCGCAATGCATCTTCAGGAAGCGCACCGGGTTGTACAAAGACACCGATACCTTCCTTGAACGCAATTGTGGTTGGAATGGATCGCACATTGAACGCTTGGGCGAGTTGTGGCTCAGCTTCGGTGTCGATTTTGGCAAACACAACGTCTGGAAAATCCTCGGATACGCGTTCGTAAACCGGACCGTATGCTTTGCATGGTCCGCACCATTCTGCCCAGAAATCAAGAAGGACAATTTCGTTGTTTTCTACGGTCTCTGCGAACTCGGGTTCAGTGATGTTAATGGCTGCCATGGGCCCTTCTCAACATTGGAGGTTCTTCAATACCACCTCATCCGGTCGTTCCGACGAGTTCATGTGCTCACTGCCCAAGGACCCACCATGCGCCTCATCCGCTGTGTCGCCGTAGCCATGTTTTTGTTGATGCTTTTGCCAAGTTTGTCGATGGCATCAATGCAAGATTCAACCGATGCCTCAGGTCGAGAAAACACCATCCTTGTGTCAGAATTGTTCATCAGTCCAAATAACCTCGTTTCCAATGAAACCTCGCAAAATGTCTACGGAGCAATGGACTGGAATGCAGACGGCGAGTACGGTAAGTACTCGGATCAGTTTATCGAAATATGGAACTCCGGAACGACCCCCGTCGATGTGTCAGATTGGCAATTGTCTGTAACAAGCGGCAGCCCACCTTGCCAATTGGCGTGGAACACCTCAATTCCAGCAGATGGACGCATCTCCGTGTTCAGTGCAGACTCTGGCATTCTTCTCTCTTACTTTGATGGAGACACCGTGACCATTAGCGATGATTCGGGAGCCGCAATGGACTCAATGTCATTCCCAGCAAAGGATTCGTGGTATGGTGAATCCTACATCGAAGATAATGATGGCCAACTCAGGAAGGTCTCACCAACACCCGGATGGGGTCCTGAAGGTGCAGAATCAAACGTGGCGCTCAACATCGTCAAGTGCTACAATATTCCAGACCCAGTTTCGAACGATGCTTACCTCCTGAAGGGACGGGTTGTCACCATGGATGGAGAGAACAACGTCCTCAACCAAGGCAATGTCATGATCCGTGATGGCATGATTAGCGGCGTCTGGTCGGATGCTGGAACCATCCCGAGCGGCGTTGACTTGACAAACGTACCAATCATCGAAACCAATGGAACAATCTACCCTGGTTTGATTGATTTACACAACCACATGCATTACAATCACATCCCACTATGGGATTTCGAAGTCCATCTCAATGAAAACCAGAAATCTGCAGAAGGTGGTTACACCAACCGCGGCCAATGGGGCGACAATTACGATTACGGCCCAAGCATCACCTGGAACAAAGGAAATGTCCAGAACAACAACCGATGGGGTATGGCAACTGAGCAAATGAAGTACGCAGAAGTTCAAGCCATCGCTGGCGGCGTCACTGCTGTACAGGGCTCACCATCTGGCAACGATGCATGGGACAGCACCTTGTCTCGAAACGTAGAACTCTACAACTTCGGCCAAGACAACATCCTCACCTGCGCCGTGTGTGAATGGTACAAATCCTCATACAACTCTGATGGTAAAATTGCAGACTTTAACGACGGCGACCTTGAAGCATGGTTCATCCATTTATCAGAGGGTGTCGACCAAACCAGCCGTGATGAATTCGACTTGCTCAACAGCAAGGGATTGCTTGCACAACCAACCGTCGTGATTCACGGAACTGCGCTCACAGCATCCCAGTTTGGACAAATGGCAGCAGTTGGCTCGAACCTCGTATGGTCTCCGCTCTCCAATTTCCTGCTTTACGGTAACACAACTGATGTTCGTGCTGCCGACAATGCTGGCGTGAAAATTTCCCTTGCCCCGGATTGGGGACCGAGTGGGTCAAAGTCGAGCCTTCATGAATTGAAGGTGGCAGATTTGTGGAACACCGAAGTGATGAACAACCACTTCACCAACTACGAACTGGCTGAAATGGTCACATCCAACCCAGCTGCTGCGGCAAAGTGGGACCCATTCGTTGGCAAGGTCAAGTCCGGCCTTGTGGCAGACCTGGTGATCATCGACACCTTCCACGACGACCCGTACCGAAATCTGATCGAATCAATCGATGCGGATGTTCGGTTGACACTTGTTCAAGGGAAAGCACTGTTCGGCGATGAAGACATCATGACCGCACTCAAAGGCGACGACTGGGAGCCAATTCAAGGCGGCGGCGTTTCAAAGGTTGTCGATGTCACATCGACCTCTGTGGTCGATGGTAGCCAATCCTTTGCAAGCATCGAAGAGGGCCTCTCAATGGCCATGCGCAACGAACTCAGCGACATTCGAGAACACTGGTCAGAAGTCTCCGACATGACGACTGATGAAGAAGTGCAAGCTCATCTCGACACGACCTTCGACGGCGATTACAGAGACGGTGTGTCACACCTCAAGAACATGACATTGGATCCAATCTTCACAACAGGTGACCAACGTTACTTTGATGTGATCAACCGTTCAAGTTGGGCAAACACTCACATTGATTTGAGTAAACTCTACGACTACTACGCAGTTGAAATGGACGCTGATGGCGACCGTACCTCGGCAGAGATTACGCTGACCGAGGACGATGGAACCACTGGAGGGAACAGCGGTACCGGCAACACGGGCGGCAATGGTGGAACCGGCGACGGAACTGGGAGCACGGGCGGCACCGATGGAACCAGTGATGGAACAGGGAACACCGGCGGCACAGGCACCACTGACGGAAACACAGATGGTACTACCATCGACCTCTGTGAGGATGGAAGCACCCCTCCTTGCATTACAAATCCAAATTCGGGAAGCGGTGACGGAAGCGGCGATGCAGACGAGGCAAGCAGTGACACGCTCAAGCAGAATGCGACGTTCCTCCTTTTCGGCATCATTGGCGTCATGGGCGTTGGACTCTACCTGATCAGCAAGACTGGAGGCAAAGATTTGAACCTCAGTCAAGAAGCTCAAATTGAGAAAATTTGGGACGAAGCCGACCTAGAAGATTCATCTGGCTCCAATTCGTTTGTACCATCGCCTCCGCCAATTGACAAAAAGGGATCAAACAATTCCGGCGATGAAAAGGCACAGGATCACAACACAACCCGATCAAACCGAAACACGAAGCACGATGGTGGCGACACCGAGGGCTCCGGCGAAGGCGATGAAAAGGCACAGGATCACAACACAACCCGATCAAACCGAAACACGAAGCACGATGGTGGCGACACTGGTGGCGAAGGCAAGGGCGGGGATGGAGACAAAACCGCACAGGACCACAACACCACCCGGTCAAACAGAAGCTGAGTTTTGACCAATCCGACACCGTTGTGAATCCATCTATGCGAAGGGGTTTCAAAGCAGTCTGCGCATTCAACTAGGTGCAGACCAATTTGAAAGACACAAGATCAGATGGTGCAGGAACACCGAAAAAGGGTTTAACTCCTCTTTTTGGTATCATTGTTCATGGAAGGGGCCGGCAACCAACCCCAAAAAGAAAATCCACCTGCTCTCTTTATCGGCGATATTCCCCAGCAAAACCCCCCCTACGTAAAGGGGCCTTTGTGGAAAGATGAGCCGACCATTCCACACTCTCAAAGCGGTTGGACGTCTTCAAAGGCGACATTTTTGAAGTGTTACCTCATTCCTTCCATTCTTTTTACCATGCCAAGCCATATTGCAGTCCTGGGCGTGGTAACAGACTCTTATGACTTGAAATGGACCGGGATTAACCTATGGATGGCTTCACCAATAATTGCCATAATCGTTTTATCTATTTTCCTAATCATTGGAATTTTTAGAAAAAATAAAAGTATTCTTTACGCAGTTCTCGTTGGATTTGTCACTAATACAGTCACTTGGTTCCTATCAGTATACTACTATATCTACTTCGAATATGGCAGCTGGTGAACTCCAATAGAAGATGAATCATTGCACTATGGGACGAGGAGATTCAACTTCCATAATCTCAAACCACTGTATACAGGCCATAAGTTCATGCCATGTGCCACAGCCGAGAAATTGTGCCCATCGATTCAGCAGAAGCCTTGAGGAGAGCAACCTTGGTTCGCAGCGACCCATCGCTCAGCGGTGTGTCTCGTGAAAATATTTCTTCGGAAGAGGGGGTATTTGAGTGGCAATATCGGACGCCTGACGGGGTGAAAGTTGAGGATTCGATCCTCACTCAGAGATGGAATTCACTTGGTTTACCTCCTGCTTGGAGCGAAGTATGGATTTGCCCAAATGCGAGGGGGCATATCCAAGCGACTGGATTCGATTCAAAAGGGCGTTTACAATATTCCTACCACCCTGAATGGACTGACATCACGACGGAAATGAAGTACGACGATGTTGTTTACTTTGCATCACAACTTCCTCGACTGCGAAAGCAGGTCGAACGAGACCTCGAAGAGAGCACAATGGAACTCCACACGGTAGCGGCCCTTGTCGTCCGGCTAATCGATCTGTATAACATCCGTGTTGGCAGTGACGAGTATGCAAAAGCGAACAACTCCTATGGCTTGACGACGCTCAAATCAATGCATGTTAAGCACATCAAAGGTGACGATGCTGAAGGACGCCATGATGCTGTTTTTACCTTCACGGGAAAATCCGACAAAAACTGGGAGATCACCATTGAAGACGACCATCTCGTCGACCTCATCCTGCGAACCAACCGCTTGGGCGTCAAGAATGCAGATTTGTTCATGTATATCTCTGAGGCAGGGAATGAAGTCGATCTGAAAGCTGAACACATCAATCAGTACATCCGTGCAAGCAGTGGAGAAGGATTCACTGCCAAGAACTTTCGAACATGGGCGGCAACCCACCGTTGTGCTGAGCGTTTAGCATTTCTCGCTCAACCTCAAACAGCGAATGACATGAAACATTGGCTCGGGAAACTACCCGGTGTTGAATCGATCGACAAACTATGGACAGAAGGCGACTGGGCTGTACCAACAACTCAATTTGAAAGAAACAAAACAATGTTGGCTGTTATTGACACGGTGGCCGCAGACCTTGGCAACACCCGTCCTGTCTGCCGTTCTTCCTACATCCACCCTTGGTTCCTCAATGCTTGGATGGAGAAACGACTTCTCGAGACCTGGAATGACTTCGCAAGTATGCGCAGAATTTCTGGTCTCTCCGCCGGTGAAAGTTCAACGCTCCGTGTCCTCAAACACCTCAGAAAAGAATCTCGCTGATGAAAAAAATATGTTCCATATGGGCAAAGGGAATCCTTGCTCATACCCTCACATCCAGAAAATCATTCCATGAAAAATATGAGAATTTCAAGAATGAAAAAGGGCAACATGATGAAATTAACGATCCAGAAAAATTTCACCCACGGTTCTAATTTGGCCCATGTTTCTTCTTCAGGATTCTCTTTCCCAAACTTGGCAAGTGTATCTAAGAGCCCCATAGGCACTGGTCGCATCACCAAGAGAATAAGTTTCTCCCGTCACAAAAGGGCTCACCGATGAGTTATCTCAGCATATGCTCCCTTGGTCAAGGAATGGCGGTCCACCTCTTGCTACCTGCTTCTTTGTGTGAAACCACCTTACTTATGCCAATGACCATCATCACAAGGGTATGGACTGGAAGAAACACTCTCGAACTGGCATGAAAGCTGCAGGGGCAATGGGCGCCATCAATCTCGTAATTGTGGGATTCATGATGCTGATTGGCTACGACACAACCCCCCTCGACCCCAGTGGTGTCGAGATACCAGTCCCTCTGTTCGCCATTTCGACTGTCATCGGTGGCGGAGTTGTTCCCGGATTGATCGGCACCGTGGTTTGGACGAAGATTGACGAACGATGGGAGGAGAAATCTCGCCTCATATTCGCACTTCTTGCGTTGATCCTCGCCACCTTCATGACGCTTCCATTCACAAACCCACGCGTTCCAACAGGCGATGCATACGTCCTGACTGCAGTGCTACATTACACCACAGCAATTCTTGGAGGCTGGTTTATCCCCTCTTTTGCAAATGCGCCGAAAATCGTTCGTGCCCGTTAAGGCGAGTTGGAAACCAGAACGACGCTGTTCATTGGGACAACAACCATGCCATCCAGCGATGTTTGAATGTGCGCAGTAACTTGGAAACCGAGGTTTCAGATCGCATTCAAGCGAGGTCCCACGTTGGACCTTCAGCAGTATCGACAACAACAACACCCATCTGTTGCAAGGTGTCGCGGATTTCGTCTGCTTTCCCCCAATCCTTCTCAGTGCGTGCTTTGGTCCGAGCTAACAAGAGGGCATCGACTTCATCTGCAATCTCGACCTTCCGAGGGTCATCTTCTGGCTCTGCAAGTGCCATCTCCCTTGTGGGCAGAACACCGAGCACAGTGCCAGCGCTCTCCTCGAGCCAATCCACTGCATAGTGAGCAAACGCATCAGCATCAGCAGCATCAAGTCCGCTGTTGAGGGTCTTTGTCATTTCTCTCACGGCACCAAGGACCTTGGCAACCGCTTCTCGGCTGTTGAAATCATCATCCATAGCACGAGCAAATCCTTCACCCATTTTTTCAAGGAGACCAAGGGATTTAGAGAGAGGGAGCGACGAAGTGATGTCTGCGTGAGGAAGTTCGACTGGACGTTCAGTTGTTCTCCCTTTGAGCATGGCCACATAGGCTTCAAGGACCCTGTTGTAATTCTTCTCTGCATTCTTCAGCAGCGTTTCATTCATGTCGATTGGGGAACGGTAGTGTGCATTGATCAAGGCAAACCTAAGCACCATGGCATCGACCTTTTCGAGAATATCTCGAATGGTCCAAAAATTACCAAGCGACTTGCTCATCTTCTCGCCATCGATGTTGACAAAACCATTGTGCAGCCAGTGTTGAACGACGGGCGAACATCCAGTGTGGCACTCGCCTTGGAAAATTTCTGCTTCGTGATGGGGGAATCGAAGATCATGACCGCCTCCATGAATGTCAAATTGGTCGCCAAAGTAATCCATGCTCATGGCGGTGCATTCGATGTGCCATCCTGGACGCCCCGGTCCCCAGGGCGAATCCCATGTCGGCTCGCCTGGTTTGGCTGCTTTCCAGAGTGCGAAATCCTTGTGGTCTCGCTTCCCAGAACCGGTTCCATCAACCCTGCCACCAGCACCTGAGCGAACCGCTTCGATGTTCTGGCCTGTGAGTTCACCATACTTTTCTGGTGCAGAATCAATGTGGAAATAGACACCGTCGTTTGCTTGGTAAGCGTTGCCCTTGTCAATCAAATCTTGAGTGATTCGAATCATGTCATCAACATATTCTGTGCAACGTGGGTAATCATCTGCTCGGAGAATGTTGAGTGCGTCCATATCCTCGTAGTAGGCTGCAATGTTCGCATCAACGAGTGATTTCCAATCGCCATCCAATTCATTGGCACGGACGATGATTTTATCATCAATATCCGTGAAGTTCTGAACATAATGAACCTCATATCCTGACGTTTCCAACCAGCGGTGAATTAAATCAAACGCAAGATAACAGCGTGCGTGACCCAAATGGCACCGGTCGTACACAGTGACACCACAAACATACATCGAAACTTTGCCCGGTTCCATGGTCGTGAAATCGACCTTCGTTCGTCGGCGGGTGTCGTGCAAGCGGAGCGGCATGGGATACAGCCTCGGGTGTGGTCATCCTCACTTGAAGGTTAAGACGCTCGAGCGCTTGGCAAACCCATGAGCGAAGCCATTCCTGCGAACGGCCAAACTATTTTTGTCACCGGCGTCAATGGTCACATTGGCAACCATATCGTCAAAGATTTACTCACGCATGGGTATGCAGTCAAGGGTTCTGTTCGTGATTTAAGCGACCCGAAAAAGGTCGATCACGTGAAAAAGCACGCCGAAACGCTTGGTGTTGCGGAACGATTGCATCTTGTCGAAGGCGATGTGCTCGAAGCAGATGGATGGGCGGAGCAGATGGATGGGTGCGATGCGTTGTTCCACACCGCTACAGTCTATTCGACAAGCGGTGATGCCACCGTCATCATTGATACCGCCAACAAAGGCACGCAGCATCTGTTCACCGCTGCAAATGAATGTGGCATCAAAAGAATTGTCTACACCTCAAGCATTGCTGCTGTAGGCTCGATGCCAAAGGGGCGGGAAAAAAATGAGGATGATTGGCAGACGGACCGGTCATCACCCTACACGATTGCCAAGACAGAATCTGAACGCCTCGCATGGGACCTCGCCAAGCAACTCGACCTCGATTTGCGAGTCATCAACCCGAGTGGGGTGCTTGGCGGTGGCTTCGTCAAGCCGACTCCAAGCGTTGAATGGTTCGATGACGCAATGAAGGGGCTCTTCCCTGCTGCACCCAAGATTCCAATGGCTTTCGTCCATGTCATCGATGTTGCGATCGCTCATCGAAAAGCATACGAAATTGATGAAGCACAGGGCCGATTTATCCTTGCGCCGCATAACAACACCACCATCGCCGCTGTGTGCAGAAGGATCAGAGAACTCCATCCAAAAACAAAATCTCCGAAGCGGGCCATACCCGTCTCATTGATGTTCATCGTCGTTTTTCAAGACTGGGCGATGAGCTGGTTTGGTGCACCTCGACGGATGACTCGGAGAGCGGTCAAAGGCTACTTCCGCGGCGATTCAAACCTCTCGTCGAAAAAAGCCACTGAGGTCCTCGGTATGGAATGGCGTTCATTTGATGCATGCATCAATGACACAGTGAGGGAATTCAAATGATTGACTGGAAGGGTGAGAACGGCCTACAAATTGGCACATTTGTGGTTCGAGACGAGCACCTTTTGAGAGCCACATGGCTTCTCGTTCTGCTCACAACCATCACTTCAATGACCATTCACTTTCTCTCTGGCGATGCAAGAGCAATCCCCTTTTTCATCTCTGAATCAGATTCCCCTGGTCCGCAGCGGGTGGTGTTCAAAGCCGGATTCATGATTGCTGGAGTGCTCATGTGCGCCCTCTCGTTGCGTTTTGCCCACACCTTCGGAACAACACCAGAACAAAAGCACAGCCAGTTCGCAAAAGGGTTCGGCATGACTGCTGGCGTATCACTCATCGGTTTGGCATGGTTCAGCATGAACGATGAAATCATCATCCACAGCATCTTTGCGATGGCGAGTTTCATGGGAGGCTATGCATGGTCATGCACCGCCCACCTTGCCCTTTCCGACACCCCAAGCCTCGGTCATGCTCGTCGAAAAGTATGGATGGTTGTCGGCGCCGTTTCGTTTGCAGTCATGAACCTCTCATTGGCCGGCGCTGTACAAACGCATGTGATCGATGCCGGCCTGAGGGACGGCGTTGAAATCATGAACTTGTCACAAAATTCCATCGTAGTTGCTGCGACGGCTGAATATGTTCTCTACTTGAGCCTCGTTATGATGCTCGCCTCGTTCCACAATGACCTTGCACTTACAAAACAGCAAGATTGAGCCCTTTGGTCAGCCTCGTGCACGCTTGAGAACTTTTTGATCAAGCGACGACAAAGGGACTGTGCCTTCATCGATGCCCTGCTCAATGCTTCCTTTCCAGATTCGAACATGGAGATCCCTGTGAGAGAGCACATGATGCACTTCACCGACGTACTCGTAGGAAGCCACGTCCAAGTGCTCCGCCATTTCTGGACCCCACATGCTTGCAAGAATGCCATCATCGCCTCGTTGCACGAGGTGCGGACGCCCATCCGTATCCAGCAACACAATGCACATCAAATCGAGGCGCTTTTTGGCCCTCACCTTTGACGCAGGGTACCGAAGCGGGTTGGAGGCCCCTTCACATGAGGTGGCGATGGGGCACCGCCCGCATTGTGGTTTTTGAGGCGTGCATACCGTCGCACCGAGTTCCATGACCGCTTGATTCCAGTTGCCAGCATCCTCAGTCCAGAGAACCGCATCAGCCCATGCTTGCACTTGCTTCGTCGTGGGCGTGGCGTTTGCCATTTGCCTGGCCATCACACGCCTGACATTTCCGTCAACACATGCAATCGATTCTCCATGAGCAATGCTGGCAACAGCAGCAGCGGTGTAAGGCCCGATGCCCGGCAACGATTCTAAACTCGCACCCGTCCTTGGAAGGGTTCCATCGTAGCCGCCTTCAGAAGCGGGAGCACACACCAACTTCGCAAGTTGAAACAAACGACGAGCCCTGCTGTAATACCCCGCTCCCTGCCATAGCAAGAGAACCTCTTCCTCGGTCGAAGCAGCCATGTCTTGGACCGTTGGGTATCGCTCAAAGAGGCGTTGCCAGAACACAAGGCCACGGCTGACTTGAGTTTGCTGAAGAAGTATTTCAGACAACAGAATAGGCCACGGGTCCTTCGTGTTGCGCCACGGTAAATCCCTTTGATGCTCTGCAAACCACGCCATCAATGAGGCTTGGTGAATGTCTTGGCTCAATCGGCCACCCCGTAGGCTCAAGCTTCGGCTTCTGCTTTAGCAGACTTCTTTGCTTCGATTGCAGCATCATTGGCTTTGATTTGCTCCCAAACAATTTCTGCAATGTCCTTGACTTCCATTTCAGAATCAATCGCTGTAAGACCGTCGCTGACCATTGTGGAACAGAATGGGCATCCAACAGCCACAGTTTGAGCGCCAGTCTCTGCGATTTCCTTTGCACGAATAACGTTGACACGCTGATCGGCGTCTTCTTCCATCCACATTTGTGCGCCACCGGCGCCACAACAGAAGGATTGCTTGCCATGGCGTTCGATTTCAACATCAACGCCACCAATGGCGTTTCGAGGTGCATCCAATTCGCCACCAATTCGACCGAGGTAACACGGGTCGTGGAAGGTGACCGATGGATCGTGCTTGGGGTCGGGCAATTTGCCTTCCTGTTGGAGGTGGTTGATGAGTTGAGAGTGGTGCATGACTTCGATGTCTTCACCGCCATAATCTTTGTACTCCTTTCCGAGGGTGTGGAAGCAGTGAGGGCATGAAGCGACAATTTTCTTAACACCGATTTCCTCAAACGTCGCAAGGTTCGTCTCGGCCAACATTTGGAACAGGTATTCGTTCCCAGCCCGTCGAGCAGAGTCACCACTGCAGCCTTCTTGCATTCCGAGGATTCCAACATCAAGACCGGCTTCCTTCATCACGCTGATGGTGTCACGGGCGACCTTCTTGTTGCGCTCGTCAAACGATGCAGCGCAGCCTGCGAAGTAGATGTATTCTGCAGGTTCAGCCACCTTGACATCCAGTCCTTCAGCCCAGTCACCACGCTCGTGAGCGGGGAGGCCATACGGGTTCGAGTCGGATTCGAGGTTTTCGATGGTTGCCATGAGCGGCATGATGGTGTCTTCAACGCTTTCATCGAATTCCATTCGCTCCATCATCAAGTGGCGGCGGGCGTCCGTGAGTTTAGGAACGTGATCGATGTAGATTGGGCAGGCTTCAACACAGGCGTGGCACGTTGTACAGGCCCAAATAGCATCTTCACCGAAGCGAGCAATCATATCTTGCTCTGGTGTTTCCCCTGCCATCAATGCGGTTGAGTTTTCGTTTGCGTAATGGCGAACATCGTGGATGATTTGCATTGGATTGAGCGCCTTACCACTTGCATAGGCCGGGCACACATCTTGGCATCGAGCGCATGAAGTGCAAGCCCAACCATCGATGAGGTTGCGCCATGTGAGGTCGGTGTAGTTCACCGTACCGAAGGATTCGATGTCCAAGTCATCAAGCAAAACTGCCTTTCCATCTTCCCCACGTGCCAATGGTTCCATGGTTGCCATTGGGCGCATGTCATGGAAGAACACGTTCGGGAAAGCCATGACCAAGTGCATGTGCTTTGACAATGGAATCAAGAAAAGGAAGGTGGAGATGGCGAGCATGTGCGCCCAGTAGGATGCGACCACGAGAGCGGTGCTTGGCGTGAGGCTGTCAGCAACCCATGCGCCGATTGGCTCCCACGTTGAAGAAACGCCCTTTTCGCCTGCCTCCACGAGGAACGAAGTAACCGTGATGGTCATGATGAGCACGAGAATAAAATTCCCTTCCAACTGGGACTTCCCCTTGAGTTTCTCAGGAGTGAACACGACCCTGCGAAGCAAGGCAGCGATGCAGCCAATCAAAGCGATGGTGTAACCGGTTTCAACGATGAGGTTCCATGGACCTCGAATGAAATCAGGAAGGATGTTGTGTGAAAAATAGTTTGCAGTGGCGAGGTCGAACATATCGGTTGAGAGCATCAAGAAGCCCCAAAACATGAGCACGTGAATACCACCTGCAATCTTGTCCTCGAGGACCCGCTTTTGTCCAAGCCATCCTGTGATGACTTCCTTAATTCGTGCGCCCCAATTGTCAAATCGATCGTCAGGTGCGCCGACCATCACCAATCGAGTGGCCTTGACAACCTGGTAGAGAAAGAACCCGCCAGAGATGCCGCCAAGAACAAGCAACAAGACCCAACCGGGCAGTGGTCCATACGACATTGAGAGGGGGTGTTCCATGGTGCATCACCGAAGGGGCGAGGCCCCCTACATCCTGCCCAGCAAAAACCAATCCTTGAATGCACCGTAAAAATATCCTCACATCGGCCAAGGTTTCAACAAGGGATATGAAGCGTCGGTGCATGGTTCACACCGGGCGGCGTACAGATGTTGGTAGAAGCAAGCGCCCCCGGAAAGTGCATCTTGTTTGGAGAGCACGCTGTGGTGTTTGGCCAACCCGCTGTTGCAGTGGCCATCGAGCAACGAATTACCGTTAGCATCCGACCGTCTGTGGACGAACATTGGCGCCTCGAAGGTCACCGCCTCGATGCCATGAAACACCCCCATCTGAACACGCTCCGCCATCGATTGTGGCCAACAAAGGCTGGTGCACCTCCCCTCTCAATTCACATCAATGGTGACATTCCAAGGGCATCAGGCCTCGGATCTTCTGCTGCACTGAGTGTCGCAGCCTGTGCCGCCCTACGCGTCGCACGCGGACGATGGATGACCGAATCAAGAGATGGTGAACAATCGTGGGCTGAAGGCTATGCCAGCACCATCGAAGACACAGATGCTTACTCGACCTTTGATGAAGAGCAAGCTGGACTCCGCCCATCGACTTACGACAACCGGACGCATCAAGTTCACGGAGCTGAAGCCCTCGATGCTGACGAATGTGCGGTGCTTGGTCATGCGGTTGAAGCGGCTGCACAAGGCGGTCGGGCCTCTCCCATGGATGCATCAACTTGTTCACACGGCGGCATCGTGATGTTGAGCGATGCAATTGAGCACGGTGCTGAGCATCTTTACCAGCGTCAATTGGAAATGAGCGATGGACGCAGAACATGGCAACTTCATGACCTCGGCATGCCCGTCGATGGTGAAGACCTGTTCTTGGTCATCGGCAACACTGGCGTCTATGCCCCAACTGCTGCCCAGGTCACAAAGGTCGCAGAAGCCATCCAACTCGAACCTGAACGCATGAAGGAAATCGAAACAATTGGGACCATTGCTCGAAGGGGCATTGCAGCCCTGAAAAGAGGCGACTATGAAGCGGTTGGACGTGCGATGACGGAGAACCAAATCATGCTCAGAGGGTTAGGCGTCTCATGCCCTGAACTCGATGCATTGGTCCGAGCGGCCGCTCCATCCTCGCTTGGAGCCAAATTAACCGGAGCAGGTGGAGGCGGATGCATGGTCGCCCTCACACGGGATCCAAAAACAACGAGCGAAGCAATTGAACTTGCAGGCGGAAGGGCGCTCATTTCACAATTTGGAAACGATGGCGTGAGGATGGAAACCATCGTCAACACGCCACTGTGGAGTCCGGATTCATAAGCCCCCGCAGTGACCCGTTTTTGAATTCAAAGCATCCAAGGGCCCTGCCTTTTCTTTATATAGTGGTTATATATCGGTGGAAACATGACTACCGATGAAGAACGTCTTACCGTCGTTAACGTGGTTGCCAGCACACGAGTTGCTGAGGAACTAGACCTACCAGACATCTGTTCTCAG
>CM001443.1:1699595-1714721 GCA_000246735.1 uncultured Candidatus Poseidoniales archaeon
AATTCAATTGAATTGTGAATACGAACCAGAACAATTCCCTGGTGTCGTGTACCGTGTCACCGATCCAAAATTGGCAATCCTCATGTTCAGGTCCGGCCGTGCTGTTTGCACAGGTGGAAAGAACGAGGACAACATCCATACCGGTATTGAGCGCATGATCGATGACCTTCGTGCAGCAGGCATCGAAACATGGGACCTCGACCAAGTCGAGATTGAAGTCCAAAACATGGTTGCTACCTACGCCCTTCACTACCCTGAAGATTACCCTGGTAACGACAAGTTCACTGGCGAGCCACAAGCCGGCGTCCCTCGTAAATTGAATTTGAACAACTTGACCTTCCACCTGCCGTTCGACAAGGTCGAATACGAGCCAGAGCAATTCCCAGGCCTCATCTACCGACTTGACTATCCTAAGGTCGTCTGCTTGATTTTCGGCAGCGGCAAGATGGTGATTACCGGCGCACGTCACAAGGACGAAATCCTCGAAGCAGTGGAAATCATCAAGGACGAATTGGCAGATTTGCTGGAATACTGATTCCCTCGCAAATCCATACGCTTCCAAGAGAAGCGTTGATGGTCTATTGAGTGAGTGGCGTAGCATGCGCCCGAACCTAAGGCGAGCCGTTTCGGCCCTTTCGCTCGTGGCTGTTTTGTTCTTAAGCGTCCAAACACCCCTCCTCAACATCGATTTCGAGGCAACGACGCCCCCCTCTCTTTCCTCGAGTTCAGACCCCGGCGTCAGCGATGTACCAACATGGCGCGTCGGTGACAAGTGGGTCTACGCCGGCACTTTCGATCCAACATTGTTGGTGACCAACACGGGTGTGCAAGCAACGGTTGGGGAAATCTATGGCGACACCACGATGGAAGTTCTGGAAATCAAAGAGCGGGCGGTCGACAACATGTCGGTGTTGGCCTACACCCTCAAATCATCTGCAAACTTCGACAAATCAGGAGTCTCCCTCGAGGGATTCGGCGGCAATGTCTACATCACATACACGCAAACTGAATACCTGAGGGTCAGCGATTTGTCCAGCCTTCGAAGCGACTTGGACATGTACATACGATTTGTCCCCTACGGCATTTCAAGCTTGACTCAGATCCTCGGTGACATCACAATCACCACGACGTACAGCCCTGTGACAGAAACCTATGATTTCCCGTTGAGGTTAAATGAGCAATGGACCACCACCACAACCACCTCTGCACAGTGGTCTGGATCAAGCGATTACATCACCCCGTTCCCTGCACCGACCAGTGACTCAAACAGCACCACATGGGAAGCAACAAGCGTTGGCAAACCACGAAACAGTTTCGGACAAACCATTGGTTATGGAGGCTGCAACGCATCTTATGAGTTGCAATCTGTCAACAGCGACGGCGCCCCCACAGGCTACCGATGGTATTGCCCTGAAGTCTCGAATTATGCATGGCTCCACACTGAAGACGACATAGGTTTGACCATCGATTTCAGACTCAAGCGCTACATTCCCGTTGCTGCTACCGGCGTTGATGAATACAGCAATCCTGGCAGTCGGGACGAATGCTTAGTGGTCGATTTGGAAAACACAATCACGGCATTAAACACGCCAATGGGCGTATGGGTCAATGCCTCGAGTTCATGCTTCAACCCGACAAGTGGACTGGCCGTTGAACTTCGTCACGAAACGACATCGTCCGTTCAAACAGCGACCACTGCCGCCAATGGGAGCGCCTTTTTCACCGTCCAAGTCGGGGATAAAAGGGATTCTTCTGCCACGTTGCTCGATTGGGCAAGTCACGGCATCGTCGCCAGAGTTGACCCAACGGTTCAATCAACCACGACGGTTGGTGCTACAACGCTGACCCTCGATGAATTCCTCGTGGGACTCGATTTGATTGCGAGCGAGGATATTGCCAAAGTCCTCCGCAACAGAAGTGGTGTCCTCTCAGAATTGAATTCGCTTTCCGGTTGGAATGTCCTGCCGGGCGACGAACTCTTGGTCGAAGTCGGGGTCCAAAACCGGGGCATCACCACATCCAGTGCCACCACCATGAGCGTCACGGGCCCAGATGGACAAGACACCTCTTACAGCCTACCACCGTTGGCGACCTATGCTGCACACAAAGTCAACTTCTCATGGACCGTCCCAGAAGACCAAGCCATAGGTATACTTCCGGTCACATGGGAAGCCGACCCATCAAACGTAAATTCAGCCGATGCCAACACCGATAACAATGTGGCGCAGTTGGAGATTTTCGTTGGACGCCTGCCTACGCCTGTTGTCCAGAATGCAAGCGCCTTAACGATGGAAACGCTCACCTTGGATGCAGCAAGCAGCTTTGATGAAGATGGAGGGAGCGTCGCCTGTGAGTTCAACATCCCTTACGATGACGGCACACGTACATGGGCTTACGAAAAGATTCCATCCCAAGATTGCAGTGTGAATTTCACATGGATTGATGATGGAACCTATCCGGTGGAAGTTACGGTGATCGACGAAGAAAGGGATGAAGTGCAAGTCATCCTCTTGGCATCAATCGGCAACCGGGAGCCAAAAATCGAAATCCGAAGTTCACGAAGTGAAGCAAAGGTCGAACACCCGATCACCCTGTATGCATATGCGAACGATTCTGATTCTGAGGATGCCTGGCCCGGCGTGGTTGACGTCTACTGGCCCGATACGATTTGCCAAGAGGGGTACTACACAAGGGTCTGCACAACCACCGCCCCCACGGAAGGATGGCATACCTTCACCGCTGTCGGCACAGATGATGATTCGGCATCAACCATGGCCACGATTGATATCAAATTCACCAACATAGCGCCCCATGGCACTTCGATTGCGCTGCTTAATGATGATGCAATCCTTGCGAGCGACGAGCAACAGATTTGGCACCTCGATGAAGACGAAGTGGTCACGGTTCGTGGCCAAGCACTTGACTCCGTCGATGATCTCGACACACTCACTCACACGTGGTGGCCGGATGGTCAGCAGCCCTCGTTGATGTACACCTTCACTGGAAGAGTCTCAACCTACCCGATGACATGGTCCACATCTGGGCTGCATACCATTCGGTTGGAAGTTAGCGATGAAGATGGTGAATCCAGCAACATCAACGAACGATGGATCAATGTACGGAATGTACCACCTGTCATCGAACCACTTGTCTCGATCTTACCAATCGCTGAAGGCCAATCCATCACCATCACAGGAAACGCCACCGACACCCTGAGCGATCAAGCCTCGCTTGTACGATGTTGGGATGTGGAACCCGGGATTGACAGCGATGACATGGGCGGTGCAGACGATGACTGCGACATCGAAGGTGATGTGTTGACGTACACATGGAACCGAAGCGGGACCCACACCATCATTTACCACGTGACCGATGATGACGGGGCTCAAACCAGCGAAGTGTTGAGTGTTGAAGTGCTCAACATGCCGCCGATTGTCCGTCTTCAAAACTTAGATTGCATGGCCTACCAAACATGTGTCTTAAGCGCTCAACAAACCATTGACTCTGCGAATGATATCGAAGGGTTAACCATCGTTTGGGACCTTGACATCACAGTCGATAGCAACGGGGATGGAATCAAAGACAACGATGCTGACTTGGTCGGCACCACCGTCCAGCACATGTTCCGAACCTCAGGAAAAGTGCGAGTGAAGGCGATCGCATGGGACGAAAACCCAGAACGACCCGGCCAAGCAACAATGGTGATTGATGTGGCACCTCCACAGCGAAACTCGCTCGAAGAAATCAGTGCGGGACTCATCGGTGAAGAAGCAAATTCACTGGCTCAATTCGGATTACTCATCGGCGTACTCCTTCTCCTTGGTTTGCTCACCCGCAGGCGCAAGAGCGGAAATGATACGCCTTGGAACGGCGATGCAGATGGGATGATGGACGATGTGTTCGATGCCCCCTCACAAATCGAGGAAGCGCAAGCCCGCCGACCATCAACACCACCTTCAATGGAGGCTTTTGGCGCTCTTCCAAAAATGAGTCAACCAACCCAGGAGGCTGCCCATGGGGGGATGCTCGTCCAAACACCGGTCCAAACAGCAGTCTCAGCACCTGCGGAACCACCGGTTCTCGCCCCGGAAATGGAAAGCAAGCAAACAGGACCCTCACTTCCTGATGGAGGTTTGCCCGAAGGCTGGACAATGGAACAATGGGGTCATTACGGCCACCAATACCTCAACGCTCAAGGCAGCCAAGCCGAGGCATTCTCCCAAAATGGCACGGAACTCAAGTAGGAGTACCGCAACGGTCAATCATGTCTCAACTCCGGCCAGTTGTGCTTGGCTTGATTTTTCTGATGTTCGCCTCACCCTTCGGGGCAATGGTCACTTCAACCAGTAACCTCGCAGAAGAACACCAACCAATGAACGCAGAGGGTTGGGACAAGGACATCGATGTGCCAACATGGCGCATTGGCGACGAATGGGTCTATGATACAAAATTCGATGTCGCTCAGCTGATTGCTCAAGCCAACGTATCTGCCTCGCTCAATACTTTGACTGGCGAAACAACCTACACGGTTGCTGACATATTGTTCATTACAGTCGACGGCGTTCAAACACTCGCTTATTCGCTCGCGATTGAGGGCGACTTCACATCCGGAAACAGCGGTGCAACGCTTGAAGGAACCACCGGTCGACTCGAAATTGGCTACTCGAGCGAAGACCTGATTCGCGTTCGTGACCTTGCCCTCATCAATTCTGAATTCACGTTGGATGTGACGTTTGCACCATTCAACTTGGGATTCCTCACACAGGATATTGCAGAAATCACATTCGACTCGAACTACCTCCCTCCGAAAGAAAAGCACGATTTCCCTCTCCATCTGGGCGACCAGTGGTACATGCAATTTCAATCGGGGACGGATGTCTCTGGAAGTTCAGATTACTTCGATCCAAGTGAATTTGATGTTGAGGGAATCGATAACAACAGTTGGCAAATCACCGCAAAGGGCATTCCAACCGATGGCGCAAATAACATTCAATACACAGGATGCGATGAATCTTACAAAATCAACGAAGTCAATGAAACGGGTGTGTCCCAAGGCTACAACTGGTACTGCCCAGCCGTCCGCTACAATTCTTGGATTTCAATCTCGAACTCGGCAGGATTCACCATTGATTGGTTGCTTAAGGAATACAACCCCAGTGATTCCTATGGCGTTTCAGCCTCATCTACGCCAGGAACTCGAAACATTGAGATTGACATCGACATGCAATTCCTCGCCACCTTACCTGATTCTGAGCAAACACTGAGTGCAAGTTACACCACCTCACCAAGTGGAACGCCGCAGGCCAACAAGAATCTGCAGCTCCGGTATGAATTGGATAGCCACCTTGGAAGTCCAACCACAGATGGAAACGGTGAAATTTCGTACTTACTCAACGTCTCAAATGTGGTCGACAACACCCCCTCGAGCGATGATTTCACCAGCAACGGTGTGATCGTATGGGATCCAGCAACAGACATTATCGGAGCGACAACCGTTGTTATTGATTTGACCGTTGTGGCTGTTGACCTCGTTGCTCAAGCAGACTCAATTATCGTGACCCGTATTCGTGATGGTGAAGCATCCATTCTTAGCAAAATCACCGGTTATGGAGCATTACCCGATGACATGATCAGTTTCTCCATCCCAGCACAAAACAGAGGTGTCCTGACATCGCCGGCAACGGAGATTGAAGTTACTACGCCGGATGGAACAAGCATTCGAGAGAACATCCCAGCAATCTCATCCTACAGCGAAGAGCGAATCACTGTGAATTGGACGGTTCCAAGCGATGCTGCAATCGGCAACCAAACGCTCTCCTTCACCGTCGACCCTGATGAATTGATCACAGAAGATGCAAACCGAAGCAACAACAATGCCGAGATTAACATCTTCATCGGACGTGCACCGACCGGATTTTTGCAAGTCGATGAGAATAAAAGGACGTTTGAAAACATCACACTCAATGCAACCCAGAGCTTTGACGAAGACGGCGGCGATGTGAATTGTAAGTTCGAAATTGAATCACGACCAGGGCTCATCGATGTGGTTGATGCACCAGATTGCTGGACACAGTGGAATTGGACCGACGATGGAGAATGGCTTGTCACGCTGACCGTCACTGACGAAGAACTCGACATTGATGTGCTGTATTACAATGTGACCGTCATCAATCGGAACCCGTACATGAACCTGACAATGGTGCAAAGCATCGATGTGGAACAGAGAATAACTGTGGATGCGACCGACAGCGGCGACATCGACACGGTTTCCCCTCCCGGCCAGCAGGTGAGCATCTCATGGCCAGGAATGGCCTGTGAAGAAGGACTCACGCAACCAACCTGTACCTTTACGCCGATGGCCGAGGGTCCGATGATGGTCACAGCTGTTGCAACAGACGATGACGGTGCGACCACCACGGTCGAATCGATGTTGGATGTCCTCAACGTGGCTCCAACGCTTGCGTTCCCTGAACTCTGGTACGGTGGCTCCAATCTTTCATCTGATGCCAATGGTATGTGGAGCCTCGATGAAGACCAGGTCGCATTGCTCCGAATCAACGCCGACGACACGCTCTCGGATCGCGATGACATCAACATCGAATGGACTCCATCCGATCGGGACATAAACTGGACTGAGACCACTCGAGGCCCTGCCTCCACTGCCACCGTCATATGGACTGAATCTGGCATTCACAACATCTCGGTTGTTGCCTATGATGATAACGGTGCACAATCGGTTGTCCGAACAGCTTCTGTCTCCATTCGAAATGTACCACCAACCATCACTGGATTGGGCTCTGACGTCCCGATTTTGGAAGATGCAAACGTGACCTTCGCAGCCGTTGTTAGCGACACGGCTTCCGACATGGACAGTCTTGTTGTGTGTTGGGACATGAATTCAGCAGTGGACAATGACAACGATGGAAACAGCGTGAACGACTGTGAAATGGAAGGACTCGAGATCACAACCGGATGGTCCACGCGAGGTATTCGGCAAATCACAGCAACTGTGACTGATAACGATGGAGCCCAAGCATTGGCCTCAGTCAATGTCAGCGTCCAAAACCTCCCTCCGTCAGCAACCATCACCAATTCTACAAGTGTCATTTCACTCGTGGAAGGTGACAACATAACCCTTTCAGGCCTGACATCGAGGGAAACTGCTGGTGACAAATTGAACCTCATTTACCAGTGGGACAGTGACCATTACGATTCAGATTTGGATGGCACCAAGACCGGTGATGTAGATTTCACAGGCCCAATGTATACCATCGATGATCTTCCAGCAGGGCAATGGACAGTCACTTTGACGGTCACTGATGATGATGGAGAATTTTCTACGGCTACCATTCAACTTACCGTAACGGAAAAACCCGCTGAAGGGTTCATTGAATCGGTCAGTGAAGCCATCGGAACTGTTCCAACTGCAATCATTGGTGGCCTCTCCGTCATCGTGGTTCTCTTGGCAGTGTTCTTGCTGCTCACTCGAAGGAAGGGAACTGAAGAAATGGAAGCCTTCTCAAACTTCTCCTCTATGCCAGCAGGTGAACCGCCTGCCCCTGTTGCAAGCACGGCTGCGGCTACCCCGGCACCGAACTATGCGGCCCCTGAGCCACAACAAGACATCTACGCTCAAGCAGGCTATGCCCCTACTCAACAACCGGCACCAACCCAAGAGCAGATGTATGCTCCCGCCCAAACCTATGCCCAACAACCTGTGGTTGCACCAAAGGAAGATCCGTTTGCCTCTCTGATGGCCACCCCACAACCAGCCGTTGCACAAGCACCTGCTCCTGCACCAGTTCAGAGTGGACCACCGCTCCCGGCAACTGGGTTGCCTGAAGGATGGACAATGGAACAATGGAACCACTACGGCGCTCAGTACCTCACGGCGCAACAAGGCCAAATGGCTGTGGCCCAACCGACAACTACCAATACCACTCCGGCCCCTGTGCAAACAGACCTCTCAGGATTGCTCGATGATTTTGATTTGTGAAGGGTGAACATATGGCAAGTCTCTGGCAGTTTTTTGGCCTCCCAGACCCTGAAGCCGCCCCAGTAGCAAAGCGCCCAGCGGCGACACCACCAGCTTCTTTGAAGACTGAATCAATCCAACAAAACCTCACTCCGATTCAAGAGCCCGTCGTCACAATCACGAATGAGGTTCCAGAACCTGTCGGCGTCCAATCACAACCAAAACCAGTCCCGCTTGGCTGGCGAGGGGCAATGACAGCAGATGGTGAACCATTCCACGACTTGGGTGCTCACGGATCGCCACCACCTCGCATTCCAAACCGGGCGCTGAGGTATGTATCCCCCGATTCGATGAACCGTCTGCCGACTCGAGAAATTGCGAAACGAATTCAGCAAGGCGATACAGTCATCGTTGACCTTCGGCCTTTGGTCCACATGGACACTCACCAAAATGTCTGCAGGCGCGAACTCAAACAATTGAGCGACGATGTTGGGGTTGGCGTTTTTGCACTCGATGCGGAAGACAAATTACTCCTTATGCCAGGGAACAACGTGGTCGTTGATGTGAACGGTCATGAATTAGGATTGATTCCACTTTTGAAGACATAGTATCGGGACCGACTTTATATCTCGCCAATTCGAGTATCAACCGATGAGCAAGTTCTCGAGCTTCAGGTCCAGTTCGGCTGGGTCTTACCTCGGATTCTATGCATTGTCTGCATTAACAACGGCGATGTTCATTGGTGTATTTCTGTGGCACTTACTTTCTGATTCACCCTTTAGGGCGGCGCTTGAAGCGGAGTACTTAGCGTTCATTTACATCGTGATTGCTTGGGTGGGACTTGGATGGTTAATGTGCTTAATTGCAGGGATTGGATTTGACGTTCTCCCACTGATTCACGGCTCGAAACCCTTTCACGAAAACGCAATGAGGCAATTTCTAATCATCAACTTCGCAGGGCAATGCGTGCTCTGCATCGCGACATTTATGCAATCAACTGAGAAAATCTTAGAATTTTCCACGGTAGGAATCTCGTTTCTTTGCCTCTCGGTGCTTTTGCTTGGCGGCCCTGGACGACGGTTGTCCAAACAATCAATGGTCGCATCCAATGATGATGAGGTAGGGTATGCATCACTCATACCCGGGTTGATCTTCCCCTTCTTTGGGTCATTCATTTTGGGGTGTTGGCTCTACAGAGACATCGCAGGGGTACTTGAACTCGGTCGCTCCTTCATGATCATGTTTCTCCTCCTCATAACGCTCATTATGATTGTAAGCCACTTTAATCGCCGATTGAATTGGGAAGTTATTAATCCGGAGAAAGTGGGAGCCCGCTTTGGTTTGTTTTTCGCCTTGGCCATCGCCCACATGCTCTTCGCATTCTTGACTGGCAGGGAGAACTCAGATGACATAACGTTGATTGTACAGATGCAAAACGTCACACTCGGCCTTGTGATGGTGTGGGTCTTCATCATGTGCAATCCGGTGAAAATAACTCGCTTGGCCTTAACAAATGGAGGCATGGCCCACAGCCGCCCAATATTTGCAGCATTGTGGATGCTACCATTTTCAAGTTTTCACGCGTTCAATGCGGCATCCTACACAAGTCGTCCCGGTATTCCAGGCTATGCGACATTCCTGTGCACATCAGCACTGTTGTGCATTTGGGGCTATGCGTGGTACCTTCACGAAGATCACCTCCACATCAATATTCACAAGAGAAAGGTCAACTGGTTGTTTATACTGAGTTTCTTCACGGCATTTGTGGCAATTCAACTGTTGTTCTTGGAAAACTCACGAGGTGACACCGATAACCAAACTGAGCAAATGATTTGGATTGTAGCTTCACTCTTCGGAGCGGTCGTCATTGCGTCCAATTTTGTACGAATGACGTTGTTAAGTTTGGAACCCTGGCAGCGAATTCCTATGTTTTACGGGCGTTACCTACAAGACAAGTCAAGCAAGTGAATTCAAGACATCCATCGCGGCTTGCGGTATCCCAAGAACCGTTGAGGTGGATCCATCGATGATCTTGGCATGCACGCCCATTGGCCCAGCGAGGTCATAGCCTCCTGCCTTTCCTTTCCAAGATTCGTTGAGAACTAAATCAACCAAAACTTCGTCGGGAAGTTCGTCGATCTCCACCACTGCGTATTCCGTGAAGAAAGACCAGTGCCCATGGACACACACGCCTGCAGCAGACCAGACTTGATGGCGGCGGCCAGAGAGTCGGTGGAGCATCGTTGCGGCATGAAGGGCATCATTGGGCTTCCCCATGAGGGCGTTGATTTCATCCGGGTCCGCAAGGACCGTATCGCAGACCAGCACAATGTCATAACCGTGACCGCTTGGAATAGCGTCGGCTTTTACCTGACATATTGAGGCGACTTTTTCTGCCACGGTCCCCGAAGCAATGGGTGTTTCATCAACGCCTACCAACCCTTGGCAGTGAGCGTCGGGAAAGGCGTCCTTGATCATTGAAGCCCGTCGTGGGGATTGGGAGGCGAGCCAGAGAGAAACCATTGCCTTCGAGCGGGCTAAAGCAACATCACATTTACGATTTGACATCATTTTAACTGACTTCAATCAAATTTCACAAGGGAGAGGTTGAAGAATCGACTCGTCTTCCAGCAAACGGTGCCGGCATGAGCGATGTTGAAAGAATCCCTACTCACATTGAAGGATTAGATGAAAATATGCAAGGTGGTGTCCCTCAAGGACACATTTGTATCGTAGCAGGTGCATCGGGTGCAATGAAGTCAAGTCTAACATTTTCCATGCTCTACAACGCTGTCTTGTACGGTGAAACAAGCGGCATCTATGTGACGCTCGAACAAGGCAAGGATTCCCTGCGTTCTCACATGGCCAACATGGGGATGAACGTTGATGACGCACGGGTTCGGAACCGAATCGCAATTATCGATCTGTCCGACCTTCGTGTTGAACTTGACAAGCAAGGCATGAGCGACCGGGTCGATTGGATGGGGCAACTCATCAAGCAACTCACCTCATACCGTGAAGCAATCGGTTTCGAGCTCCTTGTCTTCGACTCCCTTGGCGCATTTTTCACATTGACAAAGATGGAAAACCCCCGCGATGAGATCTTCAGGCTCTTTGAGGCTGTTCGAAGGCTCGGTTTGACGTCGTTCTTCATCTGTGAAATGACAGGTGACGACCACAAGCAGTTTGGTGAATATGGTGTCGAAGACTACCTTTCCGATGGTGTCGTCCACCTCGTGATGGAGCGTTCAGGCGACGATGTAAAGCGAAAGCTTGGCATCGTCAAAATGCGTCACACCCGCCACTCCCTCGGATACAAACCATTCAACTGGAAGGAAGATGAACAGCGGTTCACCATTCTGTGATTCGATCACTCGACGGTCACAGATTTGGCTAAATTCCGTGGTCGGTCCACGTCGCAATTTAGCGCAAGGGCAGTATGATAGGCAATGAGTTGCAGAGGTACAACGGTGAGCAACGGGGAAAGGAGGTTGTGAACCTTTGGCACTGGAATACAGACATCGCCTTCTTCAGCAATGTCATCCCCTTCTTCATGGATGAGGATGATTTTTGCACCTCGTGCACGGCATTCATGAATGGCTGAGACCGTCTTCGTTTTGACGTGATCATTTGGTGCGACAAAAATGACAGGACTGCCTTCCTCAAGCAAGGCAATTGGACCATGCTTCATTTCACCAGCGGGGTAGGCCAAACATGGAATATAGGCAATCTCCATCAATTTCAATGCGCCTTCTTGAGCGACAGGAGCGGAGATGCCTCGTCCAAGGAACAACACACTCTTGGCATCCTTGACCAGTTCCACTGCTTCTTGGATTGGCCCTTGTGATTCAAGATACTCTTCCAACAAATGTGGTATTTGTTGGAGGCCATGAATGAGTTCAATTCCTTTCTCCTTCGTGATGTTTCGGGAACGGCCCACTTGTAAAGCGAACATTGTAAGCGCAGTCACCATGTTTGAGAACGCCTTTGTGGAGGCAACCGCCTGTTCTGGCCCAGAGTGGATGTAGACACCACGGCCGCAAAGACGAGCAATCGAGGAACCAACGACGTTCACGACACCGTGAACATTTCCGCCTTTGAGTTGAATTTCTTTGATCGCTGAAATCGTATCCGCAGTTTCGCCTGACTGTGTGACAGCGAAGTGGAGCGCACTCGGATTGATGACTGGATCGTTGTGCCTAAATTCACTTGAGATGTGAGCAACAGCAGGAATTCGAGCTAATTTTTCAATCAATAACCCCCCAATATCTGCAGCATTGTACGACGTGCCGCAACCAAGCAAGCGAACATGAGGGATTTTTGCGAGTGTTGCTGGTGTGAGTTTCAAGCCACCCAAGCGCCCGCTTCCACCAGCACGGTCAAGGCGACCACTGATGCAATGTCGGATTGCTTCGGGTTGCTCATAAATCTCCTTCAACATGTAATGCGGGAAATCACCAAGTTCAGCCTCGCCCCAATTATTTTCGAGGACACTGCTTTTGGTATCGCTGGCCCCTCCAGTCAATGTGGAAAGTTTCACAGAAGTTGCAGTCAGTGTGGCAATGTCTCCATCTTCAAGGTAAATCACCTGCTGAGTGTGGGCAGTTAACGCATGAGGGTCGCTTGAGATGAACATTTCATCCACTCCTTGTCCGATAATTAACGGGGATCCGTTGCGAGCACAAACGATTGAATCGTGGTCGGTGAACAGGGCGCAAATGCCCCATGTACCACGTGCCTGGCGGAGGGTTCTACGAACCGCTTCTTCGGGATTATTGTCAATCGACAATTCCCGTTCGATGATGTGGGCAAGCGCCTCAGAATCGGTCTCGCTTTGAAGTTCAACACCCTGAACCTCAAGACTTGTACGTAACAAACGAGCGTTTTCGATGATTCCGTTGTGAACGATGACTACTTTTCCCTCAGAAGAGGCATGGGGGTGAGCGTTTTCATCGGTCACGCCGCCGTGAGTAGCCCAACGAGTGTGAGCGATTCCGATCTGCCCCTTGATGGTGGATGGAAGGATCGAACGTAATTCTTGTACCTTGCCAACTTTCTTGTGGATGGTCACAGCACCGTTCTTGACAGCGATTCCTGTCGAATCGTAGCCACGGTATTCCAAACGGCGCAACCCTTCCACCAACAATGGTGCTGCTTGGTGAGGTCCAATATATCCAAAAATACCACACATCATTAACACCTCAGCATTGAACGTTCGTTGAACAAATCGGGCAGGCAACCTTTCTCAGCGTCATGTCTTTGACGACGAATTTAGCGCTGCATTCAGGGCATGTCAAATCACGTTGAGGTGGCGCAATGTTTGGAAGCGGGGGTAAGCCACCCAGCATTGGGAGTTCGCCTGGTGCTGGGAGTGGTGGCAATTCGCCAGGTGCAGGCAATGGAGGCAACTCGAGGGGAGCCACCGCAGTTGCATTTGACGCTGGGAGTGGAGGAAGGGGAGGAAGAGGTTGAGTTGTTTCAGCAAACTCTCGCTGTTGCTTTCGTTGCATCCTTCTGTTCAACCGAGCGTTTCCTGCACCTGCTTCAGCTTTCGCTTCAAGGCTATCGGCAAGCGAGATGTCCTCTTCTTCGAGTTCCACTGTTGCTGCTGAAGTGTCAACGACCAAATCTTCGCTTTCAGTGTCAATCGCCAACAATGGGCCGTCATCACCTTGAGGTTGAATCATCAACTCAACGGAATCATCAGTTGTTGCGACCAACTCTGTTGCCACGTACGCCTTTTGTTCCTCAAGCCGACCTCGGCGAATGGAAACTACGATTGTGGTAAGGAGCATCAGAAGCAAGAAACTTACCCCGCCTAAGATCATCAACTGAGTATCACGATCTCCGGGCAATGGTGCGAGAAGAGATTCGAGGATTGAATCTCCACCGCCGTCTGGTAAGTCCTTAGCCCCGAGCGAGGCGAGCGTTCGAAGTTTGATTGAACCGGAAGCTGTTGAGAGCATGACGATCCCATCGTATTCCAACCCTGCAAAGCCTTGGAAGAACCCTGGTACCATGAGGTTGGACATGGCGTCGATCGATTGGTGGTCAGCATCTGTCAAAAGACCATAGCGAGTGGTTGGGCCAAACGTGTTGATTTCATCGTAGAAGATTTGCATCCCTTGCTTGGCTGAATGAAGTTCAACAAATGTAACACCAGGTGCTCCGATGTACGTTGGTTCATTGACGGACCATGCATTTCCGGTCACGGCATGGGCGATTTTCGCATCCTTACCCCGGCCTTCAATCCACGCTGCAATGAGCACATCATCGCCGTCTTCATCTTGCTTGACTTCCAAACGAGCGTTCGAGGCTTCATCGCCGACCGAAGATTGGAAACTCCATGAGGAGAGGGTTGCGTCACCATGGGTGTACATGAGACCTACACGGTTGATGCCTGTAACATCATCACGCATCTCTTGGTAGAGAATGTGAAGGTTTTCTTCACCGTAAGCGATTGCAATGGCGTCACCCTTCGACGGGCGAATGTCGATGTTCGAGAGCACATTGATTGGATTTCCCCAACTCGTGGCACCGTCTGGGTTGTTGGACACGAGTGTGAAGATCGACGTCACATCTTGCCATGAGCCTTCTGTTTTGATGTCTCGATGGTACCCTGCGAGAACCATCGTTCCATCGTATTCCGCCAAGTCCAGCCCCCAATAGGAGCCTTCGGAAAGTTTCTGTGCCGGCATTTGGTAGTGGACTGGCGTGACTATTTCCACCTTTGAAAGCGCAGTCATTCCAATGTTTGTGAGCGTGTAACCGTCAGCGCTGATGCTCTTGCGAGTCCATGCAGCATGAATCAGGCCATCTTCCCGCTCGAGGACAGCCAGTTCTCCGCCCCACATATCCTCGAGCATAAGATCTGTTTGAACACTCATTGATTCGGTAATGCTGCGCACATGCAGTTCTCCGTTGACTGTTGTGAACAGCAAAGCCCCGTCTTCAAGACCAATGAATTCAACTGGCACCTCACCGGTAGCGAGGTCAACACCTACTGGTGCTCCAAGAGACAGATCGTCAACAACGATGGTAAAGCGATGTTCCTTGAATTCCGCCTCGACACCATTTCCTTCGAGTTCCGCCTTGAATTTCATCGCACCAGGGTCAGAAATGGAGTTCACAGCAAATGCTGCAAGGGCGTA
>CM001443.1:1714736-1718690 GCA_000246735.1 uncultured Candidatus Poseidoniales archaeon
GGTCAAACTGGTTGCATCGGTTTGACCAAGGTTGTCAATTCGCAACCGAAGGGTGAAGGGTGCGTCGAGCGTTGGAATATTTGGAACAGTGGTCACAGAGCCCGGTAAAAAGCGCAACATTGACTCTACAGGGCGTTCTTCAACATCGAATGTGAAACTGTAGACATTGTTGTCGGGTGTGGGATCGGCATGTTGGCTTGTAGGGTCAATGGTGATCGTGACTTCTGTTTGAGGTGACCACTCCACTCCACCAACGTCGCCCACCAATACAAAGTAATTTGAGCGCTTTCGCCTTCATTTAGAATGCTGATGCTTGTTTCCGATGGATAGGTCTCTGAAGCCGAACCTGGCGCTTCGAGGCGGACATAGACGTCGGTTGCATCTAAGTCCCCGACGTTGGCAATCGTGAAATCGACTTCGAGGACTGTTCCTGCAACGGCCGAGTAGACTGGCAAGCCTTGATCCATAATCTCAACGGTGCTTTGGAATACAAAATCAGGAGCTGCTGGTTGATTGTCGATCGTGTACGTTCGGCGAATGGTGTCTGTAGCGACCCCACTATCGTTCACCATTCGGAAACTCAAACGGTGCGAGCCATCTTCGACAGCGTTTGAATTCCAAGAAAAGGACCAGTCTTGGGTGCCAACATCGAGGAACTCAAGTTCTTCTCCAAGGGCCCACTCTCCGCTGTCTACTTTGTACTCCAACCGATCGTGTTCTAGTCCCTCAACAGTTCCTGAGAATTCCACTGTTCCATCCAACAGCGTGCCGACCGATGGACCGGCGAGGGTCACAACCATGCTGGCGAGGTTGACGTACCTTGCATCGAGCAGGGATTCCTCCCCATCATCACTGATCGCCCTGGCAAGGATGAGCGTGTAGTCTTCATCTGCCCGAACCCAATCGGAACTGACGGAAACATCGAGGTACCAATTGTTGACATCACCACCAGCAGTAATCCATCCTTGAAGTTCGCGGACTGTGCCTGACTCCAAATGTTGCTCGAGTCGGATTTGAACTTCGTCGTAGGGACCTGCATCAGATTCGACAGCAACACCAGAGATTCTTGTTCGATCGCCTTCAATCCACCACGACCCATTGGTTGGTTTGCTGATTGTGACGTGATCGCCACTGCCGTTGCCAGTTGGAGGTGGGGCGACACCATCGCCGCCTTCAAGCGGGGTACAGGCTCGATTGAGGGCCATGTCAATGGCACATGATGCATCGATGAGACCGAAGCCCCAATCGGAATTCCACCGGTCGGAAACGGAAGGCTCGCTTGCGCTGCCACGTTGCTCCGAGGAGTTTCTTAGGATGTCTTTGACTTCTTGAGGCGTGAGCGTTGGTTCGGCTTGAAGCATCGTTGCCACAACGCCAGAAGCGATTGGGGTTGCCATGCTGGTGCCGTCCTTTTCGTCATATTCGTTTCCTGCAAGAGGGCGCCCCGGCTGACCTGGTAATGAAGGTCCAGTGGCGGCTGTTGCAGACATAATACCTGAGCCGAAGGATGTAATGTCGGGTTTCAATTCATCCCATTCGTCATCGTCTGCATCGCTAAGTCGAGGACCTGTGTTTGAATAATCTGCTACATTGTCGTTGGTTCGGTTGATGGTCCCACGGTCAGTGGCTGCACCAACTGAAATTGCAAGATCGGAACTTGCAGGCGATGGGACGCGGTTCGAACCATCGTTGCCCATTGCCACGACGCACACGATCGAAGCGTTCACTGCATCGTTGACGAGTCGTGCTTCTGCACCAGAGCCGTTGTCACCTTGATCGCCCGGATTGAGCGGCGATGAGGCAGAACCAAAAGACATGGAAGCGACTTGAATCCCACGGCTTGAAGCGTTGTTGCCCCAGTCTGTGTTGGCGTTGTTGATGATCCATTGGATCCCATTCAATGATGCCTGTGAGTTTGTACCACCAGAATCTGTGAGGACCTTCACATCGACGAGGTAAGCACCAGGTGCGGTCCCCATGTGAACCCGTGAAGCGTCGCCGGTTCCGACAACTGAGCCAGCAACGTGGGTTCCGTGCCCGTTTCCGTCGTCAGGGTCTTGTGATCCGTCTGCAGCACCAGCGGAGGAAGTTGCATCGTATCCTGCAACCCACTTTTGGTCGTCATAGGAGGTCGCATCTTCATCCGGTTCGTCGTCCATGTCATCGAAGTCATTGAGTGATTCGTGTTCGTTGTCAACGCCAGTATCAAGCACAGCGACAACAACGCCTTCACCGATGTAATCTCGCTCATAGGCGGTTTGAGTGTAAACTTCTGAAGGTCTCGAACGAGCGGCTTTGGCTGCGATATCATTCATTGGAATCATGACGTTTTGCATCTCGATGACAACAACACCGTACGATGCGTAAATGTCCATCAAAGCGCTGACAGGGACTTTGTCAAGGGCGATGGAATCAATGTCATCAAGGACTTGGAACCATGCGCCACCGTCCTCACCAACCCATCCATGTGCATCAAGAATGACACGCAGGGTCTCAATTTCGCTCTCAGTTGGGTGCCATGCATAATCGACGACAATGGCAACAGTTGCACGACCGTCGTTGCCGATGATGGCGGTAGGAGATACCGATTCGGCACCCGCAAGCACGCGCTGCAATCGGTCGTCCATCCCGTTCCAGTCGAGGTCTGGACCATAGGATTGCCACCACATTGGGGCTTCAGAAGAGGGGCGTGCGCCGCGGTCAATATCACGAACAGGGCGCATGCAGAGGCTTTCTCCACACATCAAAGGAGGGAGACCATCAATGAGAATTGGATCTGTGAACGCTTCATGATTTGGTTCAACAAACTCGGTGGTTGGCGTGGCGATTGCGCCAAGATCTGCAACCAAAAAAATGGCGACGAGCAGCAAGGAAACAAGGTGAGTTTTCTTCGAACCATGTTCCAACATCATCATCCACTCATTATGTGGTAAAGCCGGATGGTTTTGAGGCTATCCGTATTTTGTCCTCTCCCCAGCCCCTAAGGGGCTTGGGAGGGTGCTCATGGCCAATGGAGGTGTGATGGGTCAACCGCACATTGCAAATGTGGTCCACCCTTTCGTTCAACCACACCCAACGGACCTTCACACTCAATACAAACGGCAATATCTGCAAGGTGTTCCATCCAAGCCTGACGGGTTTCTGGTTCATCGGATGAGGCGCGCAACTTCAGCAATGTTTCCTTTACCTTCCGAGGTGCTTCCACTCCTTTGGCACTCCATGGGTCTTCAACTTCTGAAAGATCTGGCATGTGCGCCTTCATGCGGTTGAGACGAGCCCGAACATCGCTCGAAGAAGTCGGCCCTCCGTCTTCCACACCAAGCTCATACGGCCCACCCCGAGCCACCAATGGAAGAAGAAAATATGCAGCCAAAAACCCACCCAAGTGAGCCATGTGAGCGACATCGCTCGCTTGTTGCAAACCAAGCGTTTGGTAGGCTCTGGCCACTTCTAATGCGAAATAAATCAGAGCGATGACATACACGGGCCAGCGACGAATCAGAATCAGTGGGAAGGCCACTTCATCTCTGGGCCATCCTGCCAAATAAGCCCCAAACAACCCGAAAGCAGCCCCTGAAGCCCCAAGCGAAGGTGTGGCTGAATCGAAATTCATTAACCACCAAGAGACAGAACCGCCGATAAGGCCGACGGCGTACATGGCACTGAATCGCTTCATACCGAGGCGCTGTTCAAGAGGTACACCAATCAAAGCGATGACCAAAATATTTCCAAGAACGTGCAGAGGATCGAATGGATTGTGCAGAAATCCTGCAGAAATCAATGTGTGCAACCAAACCAAATCAGCGGTTCGCCCCGGAACGAGCCAGAAGTCGCCCCACATGTACCAACTGTCGGCACTGAGCCAAGCCTCACGAACACCCAAGAGATACATCACTTGAACCAGGTATGCCAAGAGCAGACCAACGGTCAGTGACAGAGCGATGGAGGTATTGT
>CM001443.1:1718705-1721053 GCA_000246735.1 uncultured Candidatus Poseidoniales archaeon
CCACAGCAAAAGCAACGCCCACTCCGCAATTCCGAACACCTCCATTGCGATGGCCATGACTGTTGCAGGCACCCCGGACTTTTGAGGTCATGGGGTAACTTTTCGCAGGGGAGCATTCATGTCGCCCCCCCGAGTGGGAAAATCATGGCAGAGGTCCTTTTGAGCATCAAAGGGGCTGAAGTTAGACGAGGCATGGGGATTGTTCTGTCCTCATTTGATTTACAGGTCAACAGCGGCGACATTGTCGTGATTCACGGTGCCAATGGCAGCGGGAAATCTACGGTGATTGAGACTGCTGCCCGCCTTCTCCCGATGGAAAAGGGCCAAGTTTCGCATCATCAACACCTGACACTGCATTCTGACGGAAGGCGGAAAAAACCGATCAAACCGTTTGGACTGACCCTCCAAAGTAACGGAGTGATTGGCAGTGAAACCATCGAAAATCACCTCCGAACCGTGGCGGCACTTGCTGGAAAAGAAGTCGATCTTGCCCCACTTTTGGAATCATACGACATCCAACATCGCACCCAAGACATCATCGCTCACCTCTCTGGAGGACAACAGCGCAAAGTGGCAGTTTTAGCAGGGCTCCTGCCAGCAATGGTCTGCGATGAACCGACCCTGGTGCTCCTTGACGAACCAGATGCTGGGCTTGATGATGCAGCCATCAAAACTTTGACTCAGCACATCGCTTCGCTCGCTTCTGCCGGCCATGGCTTGCTCATCGCTTCGCACAATCCTTCACTGCGTGAAATCGGTACGAAATTACACAACCTCGAAGCAGAGAAAACTGGGGTTGTGAACGCGGCTGAACCTTGGAAAACAAGGGGCCAGCCTACGCAGACAAGGAACATCTTGTTTCGTACGGGCCACAGATACGCCTCATCAACTCACGCTGGATTGGCGCGCAATGGGCTCGCAGCATTGATGGTTTTCGGATGCATGCTCGCGCTTGGCGACCCGTCCATTCTGCCGAGTGGATTGTGGCTGACTGGTGGAATCTTGGCACCCGCCTTCGCCTCGGGCTTGGCCGGCGACCCTACATCGCACTTGATGCAGGAAGCTCGAGCCAACGATTGGTGGCGTTCACAAGGCCAGCGAACACCCAGTGCATTGGGACTTGGCGTGTTGATTGGTGGCGTTGTAACTGCAGGTGCTTGCTATGTCTGCATCGGCGAAATTGAAATCATGTTGGTCCTCATTGGAGCCATAATGTGTGAAGGCACCATGGGTGGTGTGCGTTTATTGCATGCTTCCACTCAACGACTTGCTCGACCAAATGCTGTGTTCATTCGACTTCTCCTCCCGGCGTTCATTCTACCATGGGCCCTCATCGTAAGTTGGGCTGCAGGGCTATGACAACACCCAAGTTCAAGAAGGGGAACTGGAGAGGTTTACACATGGCAGGTCGGAGCGCGGAGGTCCTTCTCGGACTCGGCTTTGCCGGCATTATGACGACCCTCTTTCTTGGATTCCAATGGGCGCCGAGCGTCGCCATTGATGCGTTTGAATCACCTGCCGCTCAGCGGATTTTCTACTGGCATGTCCCCGCTGCGTGGGCAGCATTCATCGCCTTTGCTGTTCTGTTCACCGGATCAGCAATGTGGTTCTTCAAGCGAAGCCCCCTTGGATGGAGATTGCATGTTGCAGGGGCCGAGGCAGGCTTAGCATGTGGTTTGATTGCCGTGTGGTCGGGATGCGTGTGGGGTGCAGCCGAATGGGGCACACCATGGGATTGGACGGACGTTCGGCTCAACACATTTGGCCTGCTAACACTTCTTGCATTGTTTCTCGTTTTGGGAAGGCAATCTCAGCCAGATGGCGTTGAATCACGAGATACCTTCTCCACCTTCGGATTGTTTGGTTTCGTGCTCGTCCCCTTCACCTACATCGCCACTCGAATTTGGGAGATACGCCACCCTGGACCGGTTGTTGGGGCGGGCGATGACGGCGGTTCGCTTTCTGGCGACATGGCCATTGTGTTGTTTATCGGTGCGCTGTCGTTCACCATCTTCATCATCGGCCACATCTTGATTTCAATGCGGATTACAAGTCTTGAGCAGCGGCTCGAACAAGCACAACACCACATCGATGGAGGAAAATGAATGGACGGAATGACATATCTAACGGTTGCCTATCTTGGCATGATCGCCGGCATCGCCATTTGGACGTGGACCGTCGTGAACAGATCCCGGACCATTGAAGCAAGACTTACGGCCGTCGAATCCAGTATGGGTATTATCGCTTCTGAAGCGGATTCAATCAGCAAAGAACACGAAGATTGAGCGCACAAAAGGCCACAGGTTCAAGGCGAGAACCTCGAGCGTCAGCATAGGGGACCATTATGG
>CM001443.1:1721068-1732241 GCA_000246735.1 uncultured Candidatus Poseidoniales archaeon
GGATCCGCCACTCTACGGCGAGCGAATGTGCGAACCGTGCGTACGAAAGCGGGTTAAACTCGTCAATGTTCCTGAAAACATCCCTTGGGTCCGTTGCGCACGATGTGGCATCGTCGAAATACAGGGCAAATGGGTGCAAGTCTCGGAAGAAGAGATTTGGGATGAATTGATTCAACGCCACGTCCATTTTCACAAAGATGCTGAAGACGTGGGTCTGGCCCTCGAAACGCGAACCGTCTCGGATCGCCATACGCTCTTGCACATCCAAGTTGAAGGTGTGATTGAAGACTTGCTGTTCCAAGAGGAGCACACCATGCGAGCCAGAATGGCCAATGGTGTTTGCTTGACATGCACCCGCCGGGCGGGGAATTACTTCGAAGCCACTGTGCAACTTCGTTCCACTGGGCGAAGGTTGAGCGAAGAAGAATTCACGACACTCCGAGCAACGTTGGATAAAGTGCTTGAGGACTTGGCAGATGATCCAATGTTTTTCATCACCTCCGAAGGACCTGTCACAGGCGGGTATGACATCGTCCTGGGAAGCAAAGGACTCGCTCGAACATGGGGCCGTCACCTCGTCACTGAATACGGTGGTCAAGTCGCAGAATCAAACACCACCGTCGGCCGTAAAGATGGAATTGACGTCACACGATTGACGCTCTTGTATCGCAAGCCAGGGTACGACATCGGTGATGTGCTTCGATGGCGGGACCGCTTCTGGCGCCCATCCACTTGGACCAAAGATGGAGCTATTATGAGCCGAATCGATCGACAAGAGCGCACGGGTGCGAGTTGGCGTGATCTTGAATCGGCCAATGTGGTAACGCAAATGAAAGATCACCTCGTGGTTGATTTGATCACACAGGATGATTCTGTTGGTGAATTCCTTGACCCAAACACCTGGCAAATGACACCCATTCGATTGCCATGGGACCACGATCGTAACCGTCCACTTCGCGCAACAAAAGTGGATGGAGAATGGTTAGCCCTGCACCACCTTGGATGCGATGAAGAGGGAGGCAAACCAGATGAGTGAGCCCACCACTTCAATCCCGTCAAAAGCCCCCAGTTTAGTGGAATTGGCTGACGCATTAGACAATGAGGGTATGATTGGCTACACCCGTGCCTTTGTCCAAGATTTCCGTCAAGGACTGAACCATGTGTCCTTGGAGCGTTTTGACTGGATGAACCAACTCGCCAACAAAAAATGGGCTGGTATTCTCTGTCTCGGTATGGGTGGGTCTGCCGCTGGCGGTGAATTCCTTTCTGCTCTTGCTTCCTTTCAAGGCACGATTCCGGTTCAAGTACAGCGAGATTACACCTTGCCTGCATGGTGGAACCCAACATGGTTGATCGTTGCCACATCACATAGCGGCAACACTGAAGAAACGCTTGAAGCCACTGAAACAGGGCTGAAGTCTGGTGCGACCGTCGTAGTAATTTCGACCGGAGGCATTCTTGCCGGGCTCCCTGAATTGTACACGAACTGTTACTTGGTCCCCTCAATTGGAGGCCAGCCACCTCGGAGCGCGTTTGGCCACATCTTTAGCCGGCAATTGGGCCTTTTACGTCATCTCGGAGTCCTCCCAATGCCGCACGACGGCGCTGACGAGGCAATGCTGCAACGATTGCAGAAAGCCATGGATGGATTTGACCTCCTAAACGATCCGGAGGGCGACATTGCCCAATTGGCGATGTGCATGGTCGAACGCCCCATCGCACTCTTGGGACCGACCGAACTCACTCCCGTACTGAACCGATTCAAAAATCAACTCAACGAAAACGCTGCAAGATTCGCAAGGGTTGGCATCGTTCCTGAGATGAACCACAATGAAAGTGTGGCTTGGGGCGGTGTTGGAGACGATCGTGACGCATCTGGCATCGATCATGTGCTGCTTTTGTTGACATGGAAGGGCATGCATAACAGAGTTCAACGACGAATGGATTGGATGATTGCCCATGCAGCAACGGATTATGCATGGAAAATTGAGGGCGAGGGTGCGACACTGCTCGAATCGATGCTCCACTTGTGCATTTTGACCGATTGGATTTCGTTAGCGCTCTCATTCTTGCATGGAAAGGACCCTGCCTCGATTGGACCGATCTTCGCCCTCAAAGACCACTTGAATTCCGTTGAGTGATCAGTACAAGCGTCCGAGAACAAGTCGAGGGTCAGGATAGTCTCGGAGCGCTTGCTCCCTGTCATCACGATGAACGACGCCTGGAAGATCGGGTTTCGTTGGTTCAATCAGCGATAATTGGAAATGGACATGCGGCTCCCACCCACCGTTCTCAGCTTTGGTGCCCATCTTCGCAAGAAGGGTTCCCTTTTGCACCGATTGACCGACTTCTAAATCATCAAGGCTTTCGGTGGACAAATGCCCGTACAAGGCCCAAACAGGGCGCACTGGGTGTTCATTGTTTGAACTGGGAGGCCACGAAAGTTGGTGCTCGACGACAATCGTTGGTCCGTAGGAACCTGCTTCGTCATTGATACCAAAGGAATGGATGATGCCATCCGCAAATGAATGCACCTCAGTCCCCACCGGCGCTCCGATGTCAATGCCGACATGGAGGTCCCGCTCGCCACCAAACAATGGCGTCGTGTACATGCCTGGTCGGATCTCATCATATCGGCCAATTTGGTAGGCATAGGGACAATCCCATTCTGCTGGACCCCTTGTGAAATTGAACACCCAGTAAGACTCAGGGAGATTGACAACCTGAGCAAAGGCAGTTGGTTGACCGGCCATGGGTTGTGGATTGGATGCTTTCATTTGATTGTTGGCCGAACAATGAAAACCTCAACCATGATGCTCATGCATGCTCTTGACTGTGATGCTCTTGCTTACGGCGAGTAGCATGCCCGGTTATGCCCTATGCAGGGTCCTCGACGGAAGCGCTGACCGAATCAGAAAGGCGTTGCTCACCCCTGCTTTAGGACTCCTCTTGATGTATGGCGTGGCTGGAGCCCTGTTGTACTCAAACCTCTGGACATGGGGATTGATGTCGGCGTGTGTGTTGTTGCTCAACGCGTTTGCACTTGCGCATATTCAGCAGAAGAATTCCGATAAAAAGGAACTAACGCCTTGGCAAGCTCTTGAAGCGGCCATGCATGGTGAAGTCAGCACCACTGAAGAAACGACCTTGAGTGAAGAGGCGAGCACTCAACGTTGGTTCCAAGACCACAGAAAACGATGGCAATTTGCTCTTTCAGGTGTGATTGCGCTGAGTTGTTTGAGCCTCCCGTTTTTCCAATCGCTTCCATTTGGTGTCGACTGGATCGGATTTTCCATGTTATCAGGCCAAATTCACGCCACTGGGACCATGAGTTTACCCGGCACGAATGAGGGCTTTTGGACCTATCCGCCGGCATTCCCAGCAATGGCAGCGTGGCTACAAGGCAGCCTCGGTTTGTCATCGGGACAAGCGGTGTTCCACCTCGGCCATTACAGCCTCTTCGCCCTCTTGCTCGGCATTGGTGGCGCGATGGACCGACAAGGTGCAGGCGCACAAGCCATGATGGCGATGGGGCTCGGTGCTGGACTCTTTGCAAAGGTGTTTGATTCAGGTTACCCGACTGTGGCGAGCCAACTCGGTTTGGTGGTTGGCCTGTTGGTGCTCTTGCGACCATCCTCGACCCGCGGAAAACATCACACACGCGGCTTCATTCTCGCATTTGTTTGCGTAGCGCTGATTCATCCGACGGGTGCTATTTACCTCGGCATGCTCATGGGTGCTCATCTCTTGATTGGTCTTCGCCTCGATGAGAAGCATGGCGCCAGCGTTCAGAAACTACTGATGACAAGTGCCTTCCTGCTGACATCAGCCGCCGCAATCGCGCTGTTGGTCTTAGCCCCACGCATGCTCGAAGCGTCTGTGTTTGCAGAATACGGATGGCAAGGAGGACGGCCTTTGATGACCTACAACCTCCTGCTTTTGGTTGGAGGAATCTATGCTGCGTGGCGGTTACGAAAATCAGTGGAAGGGATGCTCCTTGGCACGTGGTTTGCAGGGCTTTGGATGTTGAGCGGCATCCATCTTATCGAAGGCCTTGAACAGATCCCAATCCTCTCATTGCTCTCCTATGTGCTGTATTCAATGGGCTTACATGCCTTCCACGTTCCTTTGGCAGTGTTATTCGCCCTCGTGTGGAGCGACAGTACGAATTTGACATCGATTGAGGAAAAACGAGGCTTCGTTGGCGTTGGCTGGGACCCACATGTGCACAAGTACGTCGCAACAGGCCTCATGGTCGCCTTAATGGCAGGCGTTTTGCTTGGAAACGGATTGTTGTTTCAAATCAGCGAGCATGATGAACTGCGGCCAATTGCTCGAGGCGATGAAAAATTGATGAGCGATGTCGATCGGTTACCAAAAGGCAGCATCATTTACTCCGAAAACGCACAGTGGGGCTATGTGTTGGATGCTCCAACCCATGTCCAGTTCACCAGCATTCCAACACTTGGCTTGGTCCAGTTGGAAGATTCAATTCAATCCAAGGCCACATCTGCAGTTTTCGGCAACCAAATTGACATCATTCAGGCTTTGAACATCACGCACGCAATCTCCTCTCCAATCGGAACCGTTGGCTGGTACCTTGGTGCTTCAGCGCACTGGTCGGTTGTGGCAGAACATGACGGAAGCGCACTATGGGCATTTGATGCAAGTGGCCAAAGTCCTCAACACGGTTATGCTGCAACATCACTTGAGACTTGCACAGAAGCGTGTGAAGCCCGAGTTGACCCGTGGAGAGATCATCGATTTAGAGATCCATTTGGCCTCGGAGAAACACGGCCTTTTGTCGAACAATCAAGGTCGACCTCGGTGATGATGAAATCACCAAACGAGATCAATCCAAACGGGACGGCATGCGTTGTGTACGAAGCTGTTGGCGATGTTGAGGGCGTATCGTTCATGCTCAACGCTGATGAAAACATGTCCTCAACCCAACAAAAAGTATCAGCAGGATGGCATTCGGAATGCTTTGCCTCAACTGGCTTTGAATCAACTGATTTTATGCTTGAGATTTCATGGAATGGAGAACAGAAACCTGCCCAACGATGGCTCAACCCTCTCGGCATTTCTGGGCGAAGTGATGCACTTCTGGATCACACCGGTATTCGTCTTCATTGGCTCGAATTCAAGCCATAAGCCGGATTTTAGGCGAAGTGATGAAAACAATGTGGTGCCAGCAAGAGCCATGAAGCGCGTCATGGTGTTGCTTCCGACCTTGGATGAGGTTGAGGGAATTGCCGAAGTTGTTCCTCGTATTCCGATGGACCAACTCAACGACCTAGGGTGGGAGGTTGAAGCACTGGTGATTGACGGTGGAAGTGATGACGGGACGATTGAGGTCGCTGCATCCCTTGGTTGCTCCACCATTCGGCAACATGGAAAAGGAAAAGGTGCCGCAATGCGCCACGGGTTCTCTCTGTTTCTCGAGGGAACGTATGATTCACTTGTGATGCTGGATGCAGATGGAACGTACCATCCTGAAGAAATTCCCACCTTCCTAAAAGGGTTGCAGACCGCTGACGTGGTGGTTGGTGATCGACTCAAAGGGGCGATGGACCCTGATGCAATGACGAGAACCAACTATTTCGGAAATCACCTGCTCACATGGTGCGCAGTGGCCTTGTATGGAGTTCCAATGAACGATCTGTGTTCAGGGTACTGGGCCTTCTCTCGGAGATCGATTAGTCTCTTGAAACTGAACTCGATGCGGTTTGAAATCGAAGCCGAAATGTACACTGCGTGCACACTTGAACAACTTGAGATGGCGCATGTACCGATTCGATACTCACGCCGGCTTGGAGAAGCAAAACTTGGTTCGGTGAAAGATGGATGGAATATCTTGCGTAAATTGATGGTCCGGCGGATCTTTCGAGCACCGCCGCAATCTTCACTCGGACAAGGGAACCTCAACATCGACTGACCAACAAAACTCAAAGCACACCGCACTGAGGCGTCGTCATGCAGCCTCACAACGCCGTCGTCCTTGGGGCATCGGGTTTGGTTGGCCAAAGGATGCAGCAGAGGCTTGCAAACCATCCATGGTTTCGTCTAGCCGCCGTTGTGGGAAGCCAACGGACGGCTGGAAAAACACTGGAATCGATTGAATGGAACCTCCAAGAACCACGCCCAAGACTCCCGAACCTCACCGTACTCAGTTCAGAGGACGAACGCCTTCTTGAACGTCTCAAGGAAGTCAACATCACCGTTGCTTTCTCATGCCTGCCTGCTTCCATCGCCGACCCTTTGGAACTCATGCTGGCCTCATCGGGCATTGCTGTTTTTTCCAACGCCAGTGCGTTCCGACGGTGTGATGGTGTGCCACTCGTCATTCCAGACGTCAACCCCACTCATCTCGATCAATTTGAGGGGGCAGGTTACACGCTTGCATGTGCAACGAATTGCACCTTGATTCCTCTAGCCGTACCGGTTGCAGCACTCTCCCATGATTTTGGAGTTACACATGTGACCATGAACAGCGAACAAGCCCTTTCGGGAGCGGGTTACGAACTCGTGTTGAATCAAACGGCACTCGACGGTGAGCATCCTACCGAAATTGAAGGCGAGGCAGAAAAAACGGGAACTGAACTGCTCCATGTTCTCGGTGATGCTCTTGAAGGAAAGCGGAGGGACGGCAATCAACGAACAGATTGGCGGAATCATCCTGCCTTCAGCGATTCTAAAAATCACATCAACGCTGCTTTGGTCGAGGTGGATGTACACTGTAAGCGAGTGACCCGGGTTGATGGACATCAAATCTTTGCCACCGTTCGACTCAGGCAAGAAGCCACACGAGAAGAAGTGCTTTCATGCCTTCAGAAATGGTCACCTCCACCATCCGTACAAACCTGCCCAAGCACACCGAAACAAAGCATGCACCTCGTCGAAAAAATCGATACAAATGCCCACTTATGGTCGGATGGGGTGCTCTTTTCAAACCAACCCGATCCCAGTCAAGACCTCAAAGCCGGAATGGCTGTGGTGGTTGGCTCCGTGGTGATGAGCAATCCAACGACTGTGGAATTCTCAGCGTATTCTCACAACACCGTACGTGGAGCGGCAGGCGGCACCATGTGGCTTGTCAGACAAGCCTACACTGAACAAAGGCTTCCGAAACAGCAGTAGGCATAAAGGCGTACAGCGCCACGAAGGAACCGGTGCGGACATGGGTATTACGGCAATGATTCCCGATATGACCATTGGTCAACTCAAGAATGAGGCTGATGCTCGTTGGGGCGAAATATGGGACCCTCATGCTGCACGGATGACCCTTCTGCTCATGTGCCCTCGAAAAGAACGCAAGCTGATGGAGTTGCACGGCGACATGATTGAACACGGACAACCCGTTGTAACATCGTTTCACCGGCCAAGGGCTGGTGCTCAGTTGCTCGAAGACCAAGGCTTCGACCCCCGAAGCGCCTCCTTCCAATTCGTCGATATTGCGAGTCCTGATCTCGGGCCATGGATGCAACACCTCGTGACGAGTGAAGGTTGGCTGCGAGGCTCAATTGAAGTCATGCCACTTCCGTATTCAATCGATCACCCATCCCAACGAGGCTTTGAAAACCAGCGAATCATTTGCTTCCGCCACCCATCGATTGCTGCTTTGGAAAAGTACTACCTTCCCTTCCCACCTAACGACATCCCCGGCAAATGCTTTGTCAGCCTCCCCCGAAGGCAAGCCGCTGAGTTGGCACGCCAACAGGCAGAAGTCCTCGGCATCGGCCGTTTGGAAAAGAAAGGAACCGTTAGCGAGGCAACGCCCGAAGAACTCCCTGTTGTTGCGGAAGAAGTTGAAGGTGAAAGCATGGATGCAATGATGGATGCCTTCTCAACCGATTTGATTGCGGGCATTGTCGCGGCGTCTGAAACCGAACCGGAACCTTCGGAGCCATCGGATGAAAGTCCTGCCGATCAAGAACCTGTTCCCGTCGACCCTGTTGCTGCTCCAGAGCATGTCTTTGTCCCGCTCCCGCCCGGCGCAGATCGACAATCCGAACCAGCCCCTGCCCCGCCATCCGTCCCCGAGGTCCAACCTGAGGTCATCGAACCGCAAAATGTTCCAATGCCAGAGGTTGTCGAAGAGCCAGGAGAGCCGATGAGCGACATTGAAATCGAGTTCCGAGAATTGGTCAACGGTTTACTCGCCGCTGGCGTTGACCCTTCAGATATGATGGACGACCCTCGTTGGGAACACATCAATGAACGAGCAACTGCGATTGGGTTTGAAACGTGGCCAGTGTTCCTTGAACTCGCAACGATGGAATGACAAGATTCAAGATGGCTCGACCGAACCAAGAACCGGAGGCACAACCATGGGATTCTGTATCAGCTGTGGACAACAACACCAAGACGGCATTCGGTTCTGCCGATTTTGTGGCAACCAACAACCCGGCGAACAACTTTTGATGCGACTTCGTCAAGAGGCTGAACAAATTCATTACATGCGCCTTCAGATGCAGGCAGCTCAGCAACAATACGCTGCGAACAACCAGTATCAGCAGCAACCACCTCGCTGGTGAACGGCATGCGGCCCAAGCACTTGGCCATTGAATTGTCCAAACTCAAGCCACATCCGTGTCAATCGGTGGAACTCGAACAGTACGCTACAGAAGGCGATTTGGCGGCATATTGGATGCTTGGTGTCGATCAAGTGGACGAGGTTCATGGAAAACACGTCCTTGATTTGGCTGCTGGCAATGGCGTTCTGGGTCTCGCCACCATGCTGCTTGGTGCTTCGAAGGTCACCCTTGTCGAAGCGGATCAACAGGCCATCGATGTGGCAGCAGCTAACATCGACCGAATCCATGCGAAAGTCGAAGGACGGGCCAACGTCATTCAAGCAATGATTGGAATAGATTCGATTGAACTTGAAAAGCCAATCGACCTTGTGGTGATGAACCCTCCATGGGGCGTGCAAACCGGGCGTGCGGACCGCCCACTGCTTGAACTTGCATTTTCACTTGATGCCGATGCGGTCCACATTCTTCACAGTGCGAAAGCCAAACATGTCCATGCCATTGCTCGAGATCACGGCTATGAAGGTGAAATTATGTTCGAAACCGAGTTTAGGCTGCCTCCGACCTACGCCCACCACAGCAAAGGAAAGGCGTCAACACCAGTACGCTGTTGGCGTTTTCATCGCCCTGGTGACGCCAAATTAATCATTGACGAAAATGATGAGGCGTGAAACCTCGTATGAGGGGTTGAAAAGGGGACAACCCGCCCGTTCAAACAAGCGAAACAGCATGCGACCTACCTCGGGCCATGTTTGCACAAGGAATGAATCACATGACGCCGAGCCTCGTCACCCCAGGAATGAATGTATCCAGCACCGCAGATTGCGAAGCTGGTGAAGGAACAATCGAAGTCGATGGTCGCATCGTTGCGACCGCCGTTGGCGCATTTTCAATCAATGATGGCGTCGGTACAGTCGTTGCATCAAAGCCAATTGTGACACCTGAAATCGGGGACACCGTTCTTTGTGAAGTGGTCAAACTCAACGAAAAAAATGGTGAAGCACAAGTCATTTGTGTCGAAGGGAAGCCAGGAAGTGTCCTCCCAGAACACCTCTACGGGCAATTCCACGTAACCAACATCGTCGACCGCTACATGCATCAAACTGCAGACGCAGTGCGACGCCGTGATGTGTGCCGTGCTGAAGTCAAGGAAACCTCCCCCGTCCTCCGCATCTCGTTCAGAGATCGAGACGACTGTGGCGTGCTTCACGCCATCTGCCCGCCTTGTGGTGACACCTTGCTTCCACACCTCGATGGTGATTGGAACGTTCAATGCCCATCATGTGGATTCCAATCATACCGCGCCCTTGCAGATAACTACGGTGCTGGATGGGCAGAAGTTGAACAAGGCGCAAGCGCCCTCAACAACGCTGGAAAGCGTTGGGGTGCAGCCGCAGAAGCAATGTTCGGCAAAGGACCAGCCGGCCGAGCAACATTCATCGCAGCCGACGTCCGAGAAGATGGACGAGAGCGCACCTACTTCCGATTCGAAGGCGAAGCCGGTGGCGAAGGCCGCCGACCTCGAAACGCACCGGGCTGCCGATTGTTTGTCGGTGGATTACCACGAGAAGTTGGAACCGAAGAACTCAGAGCACTCTTTGCCGAACACGGTGACATGACCGACTGCATCGTCCTCACTGATGACAACGGCGTAAACCGTGGATTCGGATTCGTCACCTACAGCGAGAAGGCCCAGGCCGACGCAGCAATTGCCAAGTTGGATGGCCACAAGGTCAACGGTCGAAAGATCGGTGTTCGTGACGCCGATAGCGATGACAAGAAGAGCAAGCGAGGAAAGCGCAAAGATCCAGAAGGACTCAAACTCTATGTTGGCAACCTTCCATTCAAGGCTACTGAAGACCAACTCAAGGCCCTCTTTGATGGCGTGGCAACCGTCAATGAATTGGTGATGGCAACCGACAACGCTGGCAAACCCAAGGGGTTCGCTTTCGCATTCGTCAAGGAAACAGATCAAGGCGACGCAATCGTCGAAAAACTCAACGGCACAGAATTGTTAGGTCGCAAAATCAAGGTCGATGTGTCGCAAGGCGGCAAGAAGGGTGGCAAGGGTGGAAAACCGAACCAGTCCGGTGGAAAAACATCGCGTGAACTTCAAGCCATGCGGGAAGAGGAAGAGGACGGCAAGAAGGGCCGCCGACGCCGACGCCCCAAGAAGGATTGAAGTCCACCTCAGATGGGTCGGTCAATATGGTCGAGCAACATGAGCCTGCTTGGCTTGTCATCGATGGCTACGAGGATGAGCCTGCTGCGTTCGGAGTGCCACCGTACGTTGGATTCCATATTCGCTATCTGTGTGGCGTGCTTGAACAAGCTCAAATCCCGTATGAATACACGACGATTGACGCATGGCGCATGTACCTCAAACAAACTGGAGAAGATGCTGTCCGAAAACGCCTGAGCGAAATTGCGGGACTCGCATGCATCGCCGGTGCTGTTGTCCCGGGCCGTTACCTTCGAGGAACGCCGATCTCCCTCAAAGAAACTCGAGAAATCATACGAAGCCTTCCATCTTCCACACCCGCCTTGTTTGGTGGTTGGGCCATCCGTGGCTGGCGTCAGCAGGGCTGGGCTCCGCTCCAAGCAAACCTATTCCTCGCCCTACAGGACACCGATGCAAC
>CM001443.1:1732257-1745141 GCA_000246735.1 uncultured Candidatus Poseidoniales archaeon
TCTGCTGAACAGTGGACTGAATGGGCCCAAGCTGGCGCAGGAAGTAAAGCCGTGACAAGCCACCCGGACCTCGGTGATGAAATGAAACCAGGCCCCCTCACCTATGAGGTTGAAGTCTACCAAGGCTGTGTCCGATACAAGCGAGGGTGCAAATTCTGCATCGAACCGAAGAAAGGGGTTCCCATCTGGCGAACACCTGAGGACATCATCGAAGAAGTCCGACTGGCACATGATGCCGGCGTGCAACATGTTCGCTTAGGCGGTATGACAGACACCTACACCTACATGGCAGATGGGGTTCGCGAACTTGAGTATCCAGTTCCAAACCCCGAACCAATTGCTCGACTCCTCCATGGGTTGCGTGACGACGAACGTCTTGGGATTCTTCACACGGACAACGGCAATCCATCGATCATCGCTGAAAACCTCGAACCATCTGAGGCGATCACAAAAACACTTGTCGAAACGCTGTCTGACGGTGCCGTTCTCTCCTTTGGCCTCGAATCCGCAGACCCATCAGTCCACGTAGCAAATTGGCTGAATTGCGACCCTGCTCAACTGAAGACGGCCATTCGACTCATCAACAAATATGGAAAAGCCCGAGGCGAACGCGGGTTGCCAAAGCTGCTGCCGGGACTAAATTTCATTGCAGGACTCAATGGAGAAACTGATGCGAGTTACCAAATGAACCTCGATTTATTGCACGAAATCCGCAGGGAGGGGCTGCTTTTGCGCAGGATCAACATCCGGCAAGTCGAAGGCGAGGGATTCCAGGAGATTCCACAAAAGGCATTTAACACGTTCAAAACCAATGTTCGAGACACCATCGATGGACCCCTTTTACATGAATTATTCCCCTTGGGTAGTAAGTTATCCGATGTGCATTGGGAGACACATGACGGACGGACGAGGCTCCCTGCACACATGGAAGAAGCGCACACTGCGGAACGATGCAGGGGGAAAGCGGGCATAACATTTGGACGCCAAATCGGTGCATATCCAATCCTTGTTGGCGTCGAATACCACATTCCATTGGAAACATCCTCTGACATTATCGTAACTGGTCACGGGGCACGATCGATTACAGGTGTTGAAACAAATTTCAACCATCTTACGGTCTCTCAGAAACAGCTCGAAGCAATTCCGGGGATTGGTGAGAAAACGGCTTGGAAACTAATTAGTCAGCGTGCTAAGCGCCGATCGAAGGGAAAAGAAGCGTTCGATGGACCCGAATCATGGTTTGCTGCATCCTCTACTGAATGGAATGAAACGTATTCGGCGTATTTCCCTCGATAATGCAATTCGCATAATTTACAACCCGTAGTGAGTGGCGCAGCCCAAAATACCACTAACACACCGATTAAAGCGATTCAAAGTATTGTTTCAATCCAAATTCCAGGGGAAAAAGAAATTCAATGCTGATTCGGCGGCGTTCGAATAGAATCATGTAATGCACCAACATGGGCACTGTATGGACACCGTTGAAGCATTGATTGTGGCCGCTCAAGCCCTCTCAGCAAGATGTGATCTGGCCATCAAACAAATAGAGAAGAACTCCGAAGTGGCTCATGCTACGAACCCCTTAGACTATGCTTGGCCACACCATGTACAATACCTCGAACAATGGGGCGGACTTGGCGCAAATGTTCTCCTGCTCGGCATGAATCCAGGGCCATGGGGGATGGCACAAACAGGCGTCCCGTTTGGAGCAACTGACGTCGCACAGCAGTTCTTAGCAATCCAGCCTCGTGACCTTGTGACGCCATCCAATGCACACCCAAAGCGACCGATTGAGGGCATGGCCCTCGAACGACAGGAAGTTTCAGGAACTCGTTTATGGAATTTGATGGAACAGCACTACGGCACAGCAACTGCTACATTCGAACGAATTTTTGTTGTCAATCATTGCCCATTACTTTTGCTTGGAGAGCGAGGCCAAAACATAACCCCGAACAAAGTGCCAAAATCGATCATTGAGCCTGTGCTTGATGCTTGTGATGACCACTTGAAAGCGGTGGTTGACATCATGGGTATCACCCATATCATTGGCATAGGAAAATATGCGGAGGACCGAGCTCGAAAAGCATTCAATGCACCAAAAAAAGGTGAAGGAATCACAGCATCTGGTCGAACCATCATCATTGACACGTGCTGGCACCCAAGCCCAGCCAGCCCTTTGGCGAACAAAAACGAAAGCGCTGATTGGCGGGCCAATGTCGTAGCATGTCTTGAGCGAAATGATGCGAACCTTCATTGAAAACCGGCGAACCATTCAAGTGCTTAATGGAACACTTGCTGTGCATGGCAGAACTGCAGATGGCCTGGGCTCGACAGCCCAATGACCGACAATGGAAGCAACCTGAAGGCGAGGATCCTCGAACTCTTTACCAAATGATGATGACCAGCGTAGGGCGATTTGGCTCCAACCAATGCTTTGGATACATCCCCGAAAAGGGCATGCCACGCACCCACATCACCTACGATGAATTTGGAAGCCTATCCACTGCAGTCGGGCAACGACTTGCAGATCTTGGCATATCAACTGGTGACCGAGTGGCACTCATTCTTGACAACAGCGTAGAATGGGCATCCCTTGCTTATGGAGCAAACGCCATCGGCGCTGCTTACACTGCCATGTACACCCACCAACACGGTGCTGAGTGGGCCTACATTCTCAACGATTCAACCCCCTCACTTCTTGCAGTTGCGAACACAGGTGTGCTCGACAAGCTTGTTGAAAACATGCCTAAAGAAGCGAGTGCTTGGGAGGAAGCTGGAATTCTATTGATGGGTGAAGACCCAGCAAATCAACTGCCACCTGAAGGCATCCCCGTCCATGAGTGGACTGAATTCGTGGCACTTGGACGCTCGTCTGAGAACACCTTTGAAGTGGCTGACGACCCATTCGCCCTCAACACCCTCATCTACACCTCTGGAACAACAGGCAACCCAAAGGGTGTCATGCTCAGCAACTGGAACACACTCTCCAACATCCTGTGTGTCCAATCCGCATTCAAGGTCTATGTTGGCGACAAGAACGCTGCATTCCTACCATGGGCTCACTCCTTCGGAAGCACCTTCGATTTGCATTGGATGATTCGTTGTGGCGTTCACATCAACCTCATTTCCGATCTGACACGAATCGCCGATGAATGCATCGAAATCAAGCCAGCAGTCCTTCTTGCTGTACCTCGGGTTTGGAACAAATTCTACGACCGAGTCAACAGCCAGTTTGCATCATCTCCAGTGAAGCGATTCCTCTCTGGAAAGGCCCGCAAGCACGCACAAAAGCGCATTAACAAGGCCGGCGTTGAATGTGACGCAGTCCCTGCCAAGGGCGTCCTCGACAAATTCTACGACAAACTCATCTGGTCCAAGGTACGAGCCCGATTTGGTGGAAACATCCGCTTCTGCATGTCAGGTGCAGCCGCACTTTCACCCGATGTCGCAGAATTCATCCAAATGGTTGGATTCAGTTGCTACGAAGGCTACGGACTCACGGAGACCTCACCGCTTGTCGCCGCTAACGGATGGGCAGGACCCGGCACCTCGAAACTTCGCTGCGTCGGCCTCGTCGCCAATGGCGTGAACGTCACCATCGACACAGATGCTTGGGACGATCCAGCCCGACCTGAAGAAGGTGAAATCATCGTTCACGGTCCAAACGTCATGATGGGCTACTGGAACAATGAGAAGGCTACGAAGGAAGTCATCATCGAACCTGGCGTCTTCCGAACTGGCGATCTTGGAAAACTCTCCTCGGACGGTTACCTTTCAATCACCGGACGGGTCAAGAGTCAATTCAAGCTTGAAAATGGCAAGTACGTATCACCTGCACCGCTTGAAGAGAACCTCAAACTCTCACCATTTGTTGAACAAGCAGTCCTTGACGGACGAAACATGCTCCGGACCTTCCTTGTTGTCCATCCGAACATGGAGAACCTCAAGCCTGCATTGAAATCCGCTGGCGTCGATGTATCTGGCTCAAATGCAGACATCTGCGCACGACCAGAAACCAACGCATGGTTGCTCAACGAGTTGAAGGCAAACAACATGAAATCACCAGTGTGGAAGGGTTACGAAGTCGCAGCAACCCTCATCTTGGATGCAGTTGAATGGACGACCGACAACGACATGCTCACCCCATCGATGAAGGTCAAGCTACGAAACTTGTTGACCCTCCACGAGGAAGCAATCAAGGCCATTTGAGGCCGCTTCTGTCGAAGAAGGCTTAACTGCCGCATTCGCGCTAGAGAGGCTCAATTTGTCCCGTATTCCGGTTGTCCGGCGATTATATTATAACCTGTCATGTCAACTTTGTTGCATGATTGCTACAGAAAAGGACAAGCGTTCGAGTCTGAGCATCGATCTTTCAAAGCCAAGAAAGGCGCCTCCATTGCTTCCACGAGTGATGCAAAAACCGATGTGTGTCGGCGCAGGTGTTGGTCTCCTTGTTGGTACACTCAACTGGGTGATGCTGAGCATCCCCCTGTACTTGAGCGCCCCCGCTGGCGTCCTGTTAGGCATCGCCGTGTGCATTGTGGCCTCACCTCGCATGCGTTACCAACTCGCAGAGCAGAAGCGCGCTGATCATGAGTACAAGCATTCACTCAAGCAACGAAAGGGTCGTTCCGGAGCCTTTACTCAGTTCGATTAATTTCGTCGCCTTCGCCTAACGAACGGTCAAAATCCCACTGGCTAAGATCATGACCATCCACCTTTTGGAACCCACAATGAATGATGAATGGCGATTTACGCAAGGCCTTGTTGAGAACATGGGCACGAAGTTCGAGCCCTTTGTGCTGCATCGCCTCAGTAATTTCACGAGTTGATGCAGGCCCATTCTCACGCAACCAACCCACAATCCAATCCGCTTCTCGCAACGTTCGCTGGCGTTCAGGCGTCCATCGTTTCCGCCTCATGGGCATGACAAAGTGGCGATGGTGAATAAACCACACCAAGGGATACCACAACCAATGACCCGCCATTCAGTTTATGAGGGGTGCACAGAGGCGCATTAACGGGGAGAACATGGCACGCCAACTCATCAACATCGAAGGGGTCGACCGAAGTTTTGGTCCAGTTGATGTACTGGTCGACATTAACCTCCTTGTCCAAGACGGTGACCGCATCGGTATTGTCGGTCACAATGGAGCAGGGAAAACAACACTCCTCAACACGATCAGTGAACAATCACAGGACGTCGGTGATATCGACTATGCTCCTGGCATTCGCATCGCGTACCTCACGCAGATCAGAGACATTGATTCTGATTCGACCATTGAGGAAGAACTGGGCCGAAAGGGACGCCAATTCCAAGAATTGGAGGAAGAAATTGCCTCGATTGAGGCACAAATGCTTGACCCTGCATTCTACGATGGCGATTGGGAAGGCGTCATGGAGCGCTACAGTGAACTCCAGCAAACGCTTGGAGCGAGCGGTGGCGGCAACGTTGCAAGCATTGCAAAAGCCACGCTCGCTCGACTTGGCTTGGACAAGCACGCAATGGACATGAAAGTCGACAAACTCTCTGGTGGCGAAAAGGCCAAGCTGGCCTTGGCTCGACAACTTGTTGGTCTCGCTGGCGTCGATGTGATGTTCCTTGACGAACCGACCAATCACTTGGATATTGAAACAACCGAGTGGCTTGAGGCTTTTCTCAAAGATTTCAAAGGCGCTCAACTCATCGTTTCTCACGACCGATATTTCCTCGACCAAGTGTGCACCCGAATCGTCGAAGTGGACAACCTGCGAGCGTGGCCATGGAAGGGTAACTACAGCCAATTCCTGCGCCAGAAGACAGCAACCGAAGCTGCTCTTGGTGACATGATTCACACCGTGGAAAAGAAAATCGCAGCAACAACGGGCGCTCTCAAACAAATGAAGCGTGCCAACAAGTATGACAAATCGATTTCTGCAAAACAGAAGATGATTGAGCGCATGCAGCAAGAACTCAAGGCCCTCCGAGCACGGGTTCCAAAGAAGCGAAAGCCATTGATTCTCAAACTCGAGGCCACCGACAAGGCAAGCATGGACGTCTTGCATTTGGAAGGGGCTACCAAGACCTTTGAAGGACTCAAGCGGCCGGTGTTGAACAACCAGGACCTCGAAGTCCGCAAGGGCGACAGAATCGGCATTGTCGGTGGAAACGGGCAAGGGAAAACCACTCTGTTGAAAATCATTAATGGAGATGAAAAGTTAACCAGCGGAACTAGGGATCTTGCGCCCGGTGCTGAAATTGGATACTTCCATCAAGACCACGGAACATTGGATTTCAACCTCAACCCAATCGAGCAAATACAGAGGCTGCGACCTGACTTCCAATACGGTGACATTCGAGCGGCGCTTGGGCAGTTCCAATTCTCGGGTGACCAAGTGACGACCAAACTCTCACAACTGTCTGGTGGCGAACGAGCGCGGGTTGCCTTGCTCAAATTATTGCTTGAAGAAAACAACCTCTTGCTAATGGACGAACCAACCAATCACTTGGACATGGACTCGAAGGACACCCTTGAGGAAGCCCTCATTGGTTACGAGGGGTCACTCATCACGGTCTCTCACGACCGATGGTTCCTCGACCAAGTCGTGAACCGAATTTGGGAATTGGAAGATGGAATTGTCACCGTTTACTATGGCAACTACACCGACTACATCCGTGCAAAGAAGGGCCTACCCCCATTGGCAGAGGATGAAGTTTCCCAGGTTTGATTCCTTCGTGCATCATATTGCATGGAAGCAAACATTGATACCCGCTTCCACGAAGTAGACAACAATGAAATCGCGTTGGCTTGTATCCTTTGTCTTGTTCATTTTCATAGCTCAAGCTACATCTCCGATGGCTGAAACAGCCCTGCAAGATGCTCCAATCGGCATGCAAATCGCGGCCCAATCAACATGGGTGTGGGATGTCAATGTCGAAGTCAGTGGAGGCGCTGAGGCGCTTGATGTCGCCTCACTTGGCAATGGATACGCCCTCATCGTTTCACACGATGGTGAAGGCACCGTCGGCAACCACACATGGACCAACGAAAACGCTGGTGGAAAAGTGGTCATCGTCGAGCATGACGGCACAATTCGTTCCGATACCAACCTTGCAGGCGAACCCGTCATGCAAGCAGTACACGCTGATGGACTGGTCATTCTTGCCCATACCAGCACTGGCATCATGCTCGAAGCCATCGATACGCTTGGTGTACGTGACGAGATGATTGGAATCGCTTCCAGCGTTTCAAGTTCATTGAATGTGCATGCATTGACAGCCACCCAAGACAGCGCCTTCTTCACTGTCAGTTGCCCAACCGATCAGGGCCTTGTTCGTTTGTCAGGGATTGATTGCACCCTCGCCAATGGTCGACAGCGCATGATCACCATGCAATGGGACCTCCAAGCAAACACCACTTCAATCGAAGCCACTGCAGAATGGTTGACGCCACTTTCCAACGGCCTCGAGATTGGAGGGGAAAACGGTGTCATGACTGAAGTGCTCGGACCGAATCCAGATTGTACACACGCTCTTCACGCCACTTCAACCACCCTCTTCAGCGCAGCCAACGCCCATTGCGGCGAACGGGATCACAACACGGCCAGCAACGCCATCTCACTCCTCGGCACAACAGCAGCATGGTCAACGGGCGAAGTCGAAGCAAGTGCGGCTCACATCTATGCAGCAAGGGATCTCTCCAGCGGGGTTGATGCCTTCGATGCTCAATGGAACGGAATCAAGGATTGTTCAATTGGACTGCTAGCTGATGCAAGCCTACGGGTGTTCAGCCATCAATCAGCCATGCTCGTCGAAGGATGGAACACAGGCGGAAATTCTCCCTGTGACTTTGTCTCGTTCAATGCTACGAGCGGCGCCTCAAACACCGTCGAGTTCTCAGGCCTCAATACCAACATGGTGGTGCTGGGTTCGACAGATTTCTCCTCTTCTTTTGCGGTGACGTCCACGCGTGAAATTCTCTCGATGGCGGCGACGAGTACACCCGGAGTCGGCTTTGCAGCGGTTTGCCACACTGGCACCTTGGCCAGCAGCGGTCAAGCGCTTGTGTCAGGTGGACAAAGCGAACAGATCAGCATCATTGCTTGGCATCAAGACAATGTGAACAACGTCACAACACATGATGTGAACGCTGGCTGCCCTCAAGCGATTGCCACAAATACTGGCAGCTTTGCATTGTTGCAAAACGACGGGGCGTTGCAAACCTTGTCGATTTTTTCAGATGATTACGATGGCGATGGGTTTGGTGAGACCCAAGACGCATTCCCCACTGATAGCAATCAGTGGAGCGACCAAGATGCTGATGGATTTGGCGACAACGGCGGCTTCGCGACAAGCGATGATTGCCCCTACACACCAGGAAATTCGACCTCTGGACGTCAAGGCTGTGGCGACATTGACGGCGACGCATGGGCGGATGACTCAGATGCGTTCCCTCACGACGCCACCCAGTGGGCGGATGAAGACGGCGATGGATTTGGCGACGAATCAACCGGTAATTTCGCAGATGACTGTCAGGATGTTGCAGGCACTTCGAACCGTGACGCCTACGGCTGCCCCGACAACGATTTCGATGGATTTAGCAACACAGGTGATGCCTATCCAAACGACCCGAGCCAGTGGGCAGACTCTGATGGTGATGGCTACGGTGACAACCCTTCTGGAATCGAAGGTGACAACTGCCCAATGACCAGTGGAAACAGCACTGAAGGTTTGCTGGGCTGTGTGGACATGGATGGCGATGGCTATGCCGATTTAGTCGATAACCTGCCCAATGAGATCACGCAATGGAACGATTTGGATGGCGATGGCTACGGTGACAACAGCCTCGGCGTAGACTACGACGAATTCAGATTTGACCCCACACAGTCGTCAGATTTGGACGGCGATGGCTATGGTGACAACATTGGTGGCACCCGCGGCGATGCTTGCATGACGGTCCCCGGCAACTCCACGGAAGATCGCTTCGGCTGTATTGACAGCGACGGCGACGGGTGGTCGGACGCAGGTGATGGATTCCCTGCTGACAAACTGCGTTGGCTCGATACGGACAACGACGGGTACGAAGACAGCGCTGATGCATTCCCTTACGACCCCTCCCAGCACCTCGATTCTGATGGCGACGGGTTTGGCGACAACTCCTTTGGCTCCAACGCAGATCGATTCCCAATGGATGATTCTCAATGGTACGACATCGACGGTGATGGCTATGGTGATAATCCAGCAGGCAACAAGTACGATGCCTTCCTTGCCGAACCAAGCCAGTGGTCCGATATTGACAACGATGGATGCGGTGACAATCCGTTTGGACGAAATGCCGATGCGTTCCCGAATGATGCAACTCAATGCAAAGATGAAGACGGCGATGGATTTGGTGACAATCAATCTGGAAACAACCCAGACCCGTCGCTGTTTGACAGGGATAACGACGGTTACAATGACAGCATCGATGTCTTACCAGACTATGCTTCACCGGGTGACCTCGATGGTGACAAAACACCCGATGCAGACGATGCATTCCCCGATGATCCACTTGAACAGAAGGACTACGATGACGATGGCATTGGAGACTACACAGATCCTGATGATGACAACGATGGGTTCCTCGACGATGCAGAGCGCAATGCAGGAACGGATCCCTACGATTCAGACTCAAAACCAATCGACAGTTTCGAAATTATTGTGCCCGGCACCCAAATTGGTCTCGGAGCATGGGACCTTATCGGCATCCTTGTCGGTGTGCCGCTCTCACTTTGGATCGGCCTTGGCATCGTGACCCGCGGCGGTCGAGCCAAGCGGTTTGAAGCCTCTCTGAAAGCTGCGACGCAGCGAGATGAACTCGAAGAAATCGCATCAGCATACGAACGATCTGTTATGTTGAGAATGCTGGGACCGCACCAAGCCATTCGATTGGAGCGATTGCGTACCGAATTAGATGACGTGCTGGAGCAAGCCATCCACGAACAAAGGCAACAAACACCTGTTGCCAAAACCATTCCAAATGTTCCGAGCGATGTCGCCTATGAACAACAGCAAGGCTGGTGAGTTAGCACACCCCCACACCCTTGAATTGATGAACCAAAGGTGCGTGGAAGGAGCATGGCCGACGAGGAACCTGTGTTCGAGACAACCGCAGGCCCGGTCCGTGTCATCACAGCTGCTTCGCTTTTTGACGGTCACGACGCCGCCATCAACGTCATGCGCCGCCTGATTCAATCCTCTGGAGCAGAAGTCATTCACCTCGGTCACGACCAATCCGCAAAGGCTGTCGTCGATTGTGCCGTGCAAGAAGACGCTCACGCCGTGGCGCTCACCTCATACCAAGGTGGACACGTCGAGTACTTCTCTTACATTCGAGAACTCTTGGATGAGGCGGGCTGTGAGCATGTGCGCATCTTTGGCGGTGGTGGCGGTACCATCACACCACCAGAAATTCGTACCCTTCACCAATCCGGTATTTCCAAGATTTATTCCCCTGACGACGGCCGAAGCATGGGCCTGATGGGCATGATTCACCACCTCATGGGCCAAGCGGCTGAAGTTGACCTCATCAGCGAAGAACGCATGACCACACTCAATGGACCCGTCACGCCAGACGACATGGCAAAGGTTGGGCTTTTGCTCACCCTCTCTGAATCAGCCGATGATGCAACCTTCAAGGCGGCTGTTGAAACCTGCCGTTCCTCAACCGATGATGTTCCAGTGATTGGGTTCACTGGGACAGGCGGTGCTGGAAAGTCAAGCCTGCTCGATGAATTGATGTTGCGCATCCAGCGAGACAACCCCGGAAAGAAGGTCTGCTTGCTCTGTGTTGATCCGACTCGAAAGCGAACCGGTGGCGCCCTGCTCGGCGACCGCATCCGCATGAACTCACTCTCCAACAACGATCTCTACATGCGCAGCCTTGCAAGCCGTGGCTCTGGTTCGGAAATCAGTGCAAACCTCGACCGAGCCATCGAAGTGGCCAAGGCCGTTGGGTTCGATATGATCTTCTGTGAAACAAGCGGCATCGGTCAAGGCAGCGATGCCATCACATCAGTTGCCGACCGCTCCCTGTATGTCATGACCGCTGAGTTCGGTGCACACACGCAGCTTGAGAAAATCGAAATGCTCGATGTCGCCGACCTTGTGGTTCTCAACAAGTATGAGAAGCGAGGCAGTGAAGATGCACTGCGCGCCATTCGCAAGCAGGTTCGACGCAACAGAAACAAATTCGATGTCGCTGATGAAGAACTTCCCGTGGTCGCCACCATTGCCAGCCAATTCGCTGATGGCGGTGTGGACCGATTGTGGGTGAAACTGGCCGCTATGGTTGGCTTTGAAGCATCAGAACCCATCGATGAGATGGGTGCTCGCAAGGGCGTTATTCCACCAGAACGAATCTCCTATCTTTCCGAAATCGCTGCAACCGTTCGCACCTACCACGCTGACAACGAGGCCATCGCTCAACAACTTCGCTTGTGCCAACACCTTGAGACCGCTGCGGCTCATGCCAGCGAGCGTGGTGCAAGCAAGGTCGCTGAAGATCTGAACGCTCAAATCGATGAACTCCTCGAGACTGTCGAAGATGCACGCAACAGACTCGGTGCCTTCCGTGACTTGGCGAAGCAATACGCAACGGGTGAGTTCACCTACCACGTTCGAGGCAAGCCGTTCACCGTGCAAACGACCACTGAATCGTTGGCGCATTCCGCCATTCCTCGTGTCGCCTTACCGACCTTTGCTGATGATGGCGAGTTGTTCTCCTTCGTAACAAAGGAAAACGCACCTGGTCATTTCCCGTACACTGCAGGCGTGTTCCCGTTCAAGCGAACCGACGAACTCTCTGCTCGAATGTTTGCTGGTGAGGGCGAGCCCGAGCGAACCAACCGTCGCTTCCACTACCTAAGCCAAGGCCAAGACTACGCTCGACTCTCAACAGCATTTGATTCGGTCACTTTGTACGGCCGTGACCCTGCTCGTCGACCCGACATATGGGGCAAAGTGGGCAACTCTGGTGTATCGATTGCAACCTGTGACGACGCCAAGCGGCTTTATTCAGGATTCGATCTGTGCAATCCAAACACCTCGGTCAGCATGACCATTAACGGACCTGCACCGATCATTCTTGCGTTCTTCCTCAACGCTGCCATTGACCAGCAAGTCGAGGCCCATCTTGCTGAACAAGGCAAGCCACTCAACCTGCTCGACAGTGCCTACACCGGTGATCTTCCAGAAGGCCACAACGGCTTCGGTCTTGCCACCGTTGGACGCCGTGGCGATGAACTCGTTGATGCTGAGACATACGCAGCAATCAAGGCACGCACCTTGCAAACGGTTCGTGGCACCGTTCAAGCTGACATCCTCAAGGAAGACCAAGCGCAGAACACCTGTATTTTCTCAACGCCGTTTGCGCTCAAACTGATGGGTGATGTGCAGCAGTACTACATCGATTACGGCGTGCGCAACCACTACTCAGTCTCCATTTCAGGCTACCACATTGCTGAAGCTGGCGCCAACCCAATCACACAATTGGCGCTGACACTTGCCAACGGATTCACCTACGTGGAATACTACCGAAGCCGAGGCATGGACATCAACAAGTTTGCACCAAACTTGTCGTTCTTCTTCTCAAACGGTCTTGACCCAGAATACACGGTGATTGGCCGAGTCGCTCGACGAATTTGGGCGGTCACCATGCGAGACATGTACGGTGCTGATGAGCGCTCTCAGAAATTGAAGTACCACATTCAGACAAGCGGACGTTCACTCCACGCCCAAGAGATTGACTTCAACGACATTCGAACCACCCTCCAAGCCCTGCTTGCGATCCAAGACAACGCCAACTCACTGCACACCAATGCCTACGATGAAGCCATCACCACGCCAACTGAGGAAAGCGTTCGCC
>CM001443.1:1745241-1747890 GCA_000246735.1 uncultured Candidatus Poseidoniales archaeon
ATTTATGGAAGAACACATTGAATTCAACCCATCGTACACGCTTATGACCTACGCACTGTCCCCAGGTGAGTCAGTAAATGTCGAACCCGGAGCCATGGTGGCTATGGGCGGCGTCGAGATGCAAACCCGCAAGAGCGGCGGTGGTATTTTCAAGAGCCTCAAGAAAATGGCACTCGGTGGGGAGTCCTTCTTCCTCAACACCTTCACTGCAGGCGCAGCAGGTGGCTGGGTCAGCGTTGCTCCAGGATCTCCAGGTGACATCCAAGGCTTCAACCTCGTTCCAGGCCAAGCACTGTTCATTCAAGGCGGCTCTTATCTGGCTTCAACCCTCAACATCCAAACTGACACCAAATTCCAAGGTGCAAAGGGCTTCCTCAGCGGTGAATCCATGTTCTTCGTTCAGGCAACCTGTGCAGAAGGTCAAGGCCGTGTCTGGTACAACTCCTTTGGAGCCATCAAGCAAATTCCAGTTGAGCCAGGACAAACCATCACCGTCGACACCGGCCACGTTGTCGCATTCGATGCTGGCGTTCAATACACCATCAGCAAGGTCGGCGGCATGAAGTCGTTCCTCGTCGGTGGCGAAGGTCTCGTGATGAACTTCACAGGTCAAGGCAACGTTTGGATCCAGACACGAAACGTCGGTAGCCTCGCAGCCAAGCTCGTTCCGTTCTTGCCAAGCCGCGGTAGTTGAGCACCGCTCACCTTCCAACGAAGGCACGCTGAGAGGGTTCGAATCCTCGCCAACGGTTTGCTCCGCCAAGCCGGCACATATCTGATATAGAGCACTCTAAACCATCAACCATGAGTGAACACTGGTGGCACGATGATGACCCCAAAGCGGTTGAAGCCAGGCAAATCATCTTCGGTCTACAGAGTGAATTGGCGCAAGCCAAGGAGGAATTGACCATGCTAAGGGCTCAGGTGAACCGCAACTCCCTCGGCCATAAGCACCAGCATCCTTCACGGTTCAGATTCATCCCTGAGGAACTCACATGGCGCGAACATGAGGCGAATGCGCGAAGGATGGGGGGGGCTACCTCGCCACCATTACATCGTCACGGGAAAACCAAGATGTCCGATCTGCTGCAGGCGGTCGAACAGTCTGGATTGGCGGTGTGCGCCACGGACAAGGAAACGGTGGAGGCTCAAACCACTGGCGATGGGTCAATGGCGAACGGTGGATCTACGTCAACTGGAACTCGGGCGAGCCAAACAATTCTGGCGGGCATGAAAACAGCGTCCAAATGTATGGGAATGGCAAATGGAACGATGTTCACCCCTATCAGCGCTGCCCAGCAGTGTACGAATTCACCCCCCGATTCCGCTGATTTTTTTTGTCGAAGGTGTAGGAAAAGGTCGCCAAATCGACATGTGACGACTGGATTCGAGGCGAAGACAATATAACCACAGTGGAATGGTGGAACCGGAGAGGAAACTCTTCAGGGAAAGAAATGAGTTGTTCACTCGACATTCCACTTGGCCCCTCCTGCAGAGACCCAAGCCTTGAGGCCGACCTTCAGGCTAGGCTGGATGCGGGGCATCGTGTCATCGCTGTTGGCGACATCCACGGGCATGTAGCGACGTTTCGAGCCCTGCTCCATCGCTTGCAACTTGGCAAAGAAGACCGAGTCGTCTGCCTCGGCGACCTCATCGATCGAGGCCCTGATTCCGCAGGCCTCATCTCATTGGTCCGAACCGATCCACGAATCGTGTGCATCAAAGGAAACCATGAGCAAATGGCCCTTCAATCCATTACCTCAGAAGGTCAAGTTGAATTGTGGCAGCCTTGGCTTCAACGGGGTGGTAAATCCACATGGGGCTCGTACATTGTCAGGGCAGAAGGGGACCTTTGGCAGGCAAAGTCAGATTTCTTCAACGACGCAATGTGGATGGACAACCTCCCCACACAAATTGTCTTAGATGGAATTCGTCTTGTTCATGCGGGCTATGATCCCCGAATGCCATTGGATGCGCAAGGGGAAAAGGAACTGTTGTGGATTCGCAAACGATGGTTTCAGCATGACCAACCTGTGGACCCGGCAAGAATGGTGGTGTTCGGCCATTCCACCACAACCAAGGTGGGCCGGTCTGGTGGCGAGGTGGCGTTCTCTAAATTCCACCTTGACGATCGACGTCCAGCGTGGGTCGCTATGGATGTCGGCGCTTACAACCATGTTGCCCCGGGAATTGCCGCCATCGATGTTCGAACCCTTCGAATCACAATGCAGACCACACTCCGGTCGGAGCGTTGGTTTGAAACTGGTTCAAAAGAAAAGCAGAAAGGAAACAAACCGAAGATGTGGCGTCAAGAAGGCAATCGGAAAGAAGCTTGGATTGCTGAACATTACGGTTTAGCAGCGCTTCGCATGAGCACGAGAAAAGAACACATTGCGGAGCTGAAAGCCAAGCGACGCCTTCGAATGGCTGGCGTGGTTCTCGAGCAAGCGGACCTCGCAAACACTTCCTATCCACGCCCATCCCAAACAAAGAATGAGGCGCAAGGCGACGAGGAAGTGGAAGAATGGGATTGGGTGCATGAAGGGCAGCGTATTCGCCGTGGTCCTGGCACGGAAGCCAATCGCAGCCCTCCCCACCTCCCTGGTCCAACAGGATTCACTGTGCACCAGCGGGATCATGTGAAAATTG
>CM001443.1:1747905-1753435 GCA_000246735.1 uncultured Candidatus Poseidoniales archaeon
TCGCTCACAAAAATCCTGAATCTACTACGAGCCGGAGGCCCTGCTTGATACCGGGGCTCCAATGAAACCGTCACTCAGTGTATTTTCCACACTACGGCTCTGATGACGGTTATTCGACCGAAGAGCGCCGGAACTACCCTTGGACTTTCCGATAACGGGAAGAAAGAGTTCCTTTTTACCGAAATGGAACCTTTGATGCTTGTTTGATGCATTAAAGCGAACATTCAAGAGGGTTCACATGGTTCTTCTTTTCCATGGCCAAGACACAAACCCTCGCCAACGGTCGCAACGCAACCACAATCGCTCTTCGAGCGGCAGTGATGCGAGTCGTAAAACAGCGAAAAACGCACCGAAACTTCTTGATGGCAGCAGCAGAAACTGAGGCTCGATTGCTGGAAGGTCAACCAAATTCAATTTTCATGTACGGCCTGTGATCCATTTTACCCCAACATACCCACTCCCTCATCCGCCCTGTATGCATTTCCTCCGAAGGGCGGGTGAGGTGACGGCCTGTTCCGAACCGTTCATGATGCGCGAACCCTTCGCCCCATCATGGAACCTCTTGCTTGGGAAGCAATCCTCACTGCGGGGACATTCTTCATGCTTGGGGCAGCCTCTCCCGGACCAAGCCTCATGGTCGTGCTTCGCAATACGATGATTGGAGGACGAAGGCAAGGTGTGGCGTGCGCCGTTGGACACGGAATAGGATTTGGTCTCTATGCTGGAAGCGCTGTCTTTGGACTCATTGTGTTGCTTGAGCAGGCACCTGATGTTTTCCTGTTGCTCCAAATCATCGGGGTGGCGCTGCTTGTATGGTATGGGTGGAAAATGTGGACTTCGACCATTGATGCAGAATCATCAGACAACGACCATGCGAACATCCGACACCGGCAAGGTTTCACTGAAGGATTTGCAATTGCATTCTTCAATCCAAAAATCGCTCTGTTTCTCGTGGCTGTCTTGGCGCAGGTGCTCGAACCGGGCATGGGTCTGAACACCAAATTAGCCATTGGTGGACTTGGCATGTTCATCGATACCACTTGGTACCTCATCGTAGCGATCGCACTCACTGGAACGCGTGCGGTTGAACTGTTGCGAAAGCATGGACAAATTGTCTACAAAGCCACGGCCACAACTCTGTGGTTGTTTGCAACCTCGGTGACCTACAGCCTCGTCTGATTACTTTTGACAACGCGGGCACAAGAACGTTGAGCGATTGCTCTGAACAATCCGCTCGATCGTACCGCTGCATCCGTCCTTCAAACATGGCCCGTCCTCTCGGTCGTAGACTTGGAAGTGGTGACCAAAATAGCCGAGTGTTCCGTCCACTGCTGCGAAATCGTTGAGGGTTGAACCTCCGACTGCAATCGCCGCATTAAGAACTGATTTCACTTCATTGACAAGGCGCTCCAGACGCTTTGTTGGACCTCCGTTTTTCTTGACCAAGGTGTTCGAAGGCGTGGTCGGTGCAATCCCTGAGCGATGAAGCGCTTCGCAGGCGTAAATATTGCCAACACCGACAACAAACCGTTGATCGAGCAGTGTGATTTTGATCGCTGAGCGCTTTTTCCCAATGCGTTTGGCAGCAATTGATGCGTTCCATCCGTCAAATGGTTCGGGTCCAAGGTGTTCCAGCAAGGATTGAACAGGCTCCTCAGCACGTTCAAACACATCAGCGATACCAAACCTTCTCGGGTCGGTGTAAACCGAAACGGATCCATCATCAAACCGGAATTCCATGTGATCGTGACGCCCGTCAAATCCCGTTAACGCTCCAAAAGGAGAGGTCGTTTGAGGCGTTGGACCAGGATTGATTCGTGCGACTTCATCAGGCGTCACGAGGGTGTACCGGCCACTCATGCCCAGATGTGAGAGAAAAACTGCCCCGTCCTCTAAATCAATGAGGAGGTATTTTGCCCGCCGACGAACACCCAAGACCGTTTGACCTGTCAGGCGTTCCGCCATGTTTGCTGGGAAAGGGAAACGGAGGTCCTTGCGACGAAGTTTGACATGCTCAATGCGACGACCCACCCAAGCTTGCTCCAAACCCGTACGGACCGTCTCAACTTCGGGTAACTCAGGCATAAGGGATCACTCCGTGCGAATGACATGAAACAAGACGTGGTTGTCCTCATAGCCTGTCAATTCAATGCGCTCTTCGACGTCGAAGCCTGAGGATTGCAATTGCCGTTCAACCTTCTCAAACAAAGCGGCCTCACCTTCACCAGTCCATCGTTCGCTTGCGGCTTTGAGCGACAAAAGCCCTGTGCCACCAATGTTGAGGAAGCGACGGCAGGCACCGATGAAAATGTCCACTTGACCTGCTTGAGCCACGTCTTGGAACAGCCAGTCCACTTTCCTCGGCAAAAGCACACCCCATGCTGCGTGTTTTCGAGCATCACCAAGAACTGGAACGAGCCCTGGTCGTGATTTCGCCATGTGGGTCAATTCTCTCAAGCAGCGCGGTGCCAAATCGACTGCGACCAAGCGCCCCTTCAGTTCGTTGTCCTGACCGCATAGATGGTCGTGAAGATGGCTGATCGATGTGCCGTGACCTGCACCAAGGTACAACACAGTTGTTCCTTCCACTGGCAAAAGACGAGCAGCGTCATTTCGAGTCCTGAGAATCCCTGCACCAAGTTTGGAGCGGGTTGGGTCCCATCGTCGGCATTCCATGCTCTGAATCCGACGGAGTGATTCACCGTAGACGGAATGCCCGGGAACTGCGTTAATGGTCCAGATGGCTTTTCCTTCACGCATCACACCCCACGAAAGGGCTTCTGAACGTCGTCGGTTGTTTCCACGGCCCATTGAATCACCTCAATTCCGTCGAGAAGGGGGGCGAGGGTGAGCGGCTTTGATGGCCTCGACTTTGTCATCGAGGGCTCGCATCTCTGTTTCGCCCCACGCCTCGCCTTCAAACGCATCTATTTTCGCTGCGATGCTGGCACGAGCGGCGATTGTTCTCGCAATCTTTCCACGTACCCAACGAGGGGATCGTGAAATCCACGGGTGCATGAAGATGTGTCCGTGTTTTGGCGGTGGTGCACCCGTCTTTAGATGGTTGAAAAATGCCTTTTCAGCACCGAGCACCTGAACCGTTCCAGCAGGAAGTCGAGCCAAGCGCATCCGCCCGTGGGCTTCGACACACAAGCGAGCAGCAAGGAGTGGGCCGAGAAGGGCAGAAAGCGAAGGAAGGTGGTCTTCTGACAAGGTGCGAATGCCATTTTCCATGCGATCCAGTTGGCCACGGAACACTGCCACACTTCCGCCCCATTCCTTCAACGCCTTCCATTCAGGCTTGCTTGGCCCAACTGGCGGCAGCGTAACCTCAAGGGTTTTCGAGAGGTGTTCCAATGATTCAGCTTCGCCAACAAGTTTGCCGAGCGATGAACGGTCTTTGCCAAATCGGGCTTCTGGGAGGAAGAGACCAACCCATTCGACCAAACGGGCTTCCATGGTGATGAACGTGCTGCGAAGTTCATCGCTGGCTCGCATCAAGTGTTCGAGGCGTCGATCGGGATCGCCTGCAGCTTGTGCAACGCCGTTGTTCGCCATCGCAAGTGCAGCAGCATCAACAGCAGCCTGGGCATCTTCGTCGGGAAGCGGCCATTCTGCATCAGGTAAATCCAACTCGCCATGAATTCGAATCGTAGCGTCCGGAAAGCGTTCTTTGAGCGTGAGTGCTTCAGGGGTCAAGCCTTGCGCTGCAATGCATTCAAGCCGTGCGACAACGGTACGTTGGTCGTAAAAACCATCCCACTGCTCGACATCAAGAATTGCTCCTGTATCATCAGCAACCGCAGCGGCTCGCCAATCGTACCACAACCACATGGTTCACCCTAGGGTGTTTCTGTCTTCATCCCTTCCCTTGCGCTTGATTGCTCAGCACTGTTGCTCACTTTTATTCACCCGTTAGAATAGAAGTTCGATGCGGGGTACAGCCAAAAGGCTAAGTAGAGTATTGACTGGGCTGTAGGTATGTTTTGCCCACAATGTGGAACTCTGGCATTCCCAAGTCCAAGCGGGGACATCTCCTGTACCAATTACAAATGTGGCTACAACGGCCCTGCAAACCTTGTTATCAAGGGTACGGACGGCAAAGATGTCGATCTCTCCAAAGCAAAATCCAGCACAGAAGCAAAGTCAAGAAAATACGAAGTCATCAAGGATTCAGACAAGTTGCAAGGTGTGTTGACGACTGGCACGTACATGTGTCCAAAATGTGACAAGATGGAAGTCTTCTCTTACCTCGAGCAAACTCGTTCAAGCGATGAACCAGAAACCCGTATGCTCACCTGCAAGAATTGTGGCCACGGCTGGCGAGAGTACTGAGCACTTGTTCAGTTCTGTCCTTGCAAGCCACGCATCGAAGCATCCCCTCTAAGCGCTTACGCCTCGCTTGGCGTCGTGCGAACAAAGGCAAGGTACAATGCTACACCCACGGGCATCAACATCACACCGAAGAAGACAATCGCTGCTGCCAAACCTCTCGGTGTTTTTTCCTCTGTGCATCGAATCCACATCCAGCGGGTCACGAAGATATCACCGGCGACCATGTGAGCCCATGCGGCTGCGGCGCCGGGTTTCGAACCCATGAGGGCAGCAAGTCCTTCGAGAACACCTGTTGGATCAGTGAAGTCTTTTGCTAGGTCAATGAGTCCTTGGGGGTCAGCAATGCTGACAGCCCACCAAATGAGAATGGGGCCAAGAAAGAAAAGAGGGCCTTGCATCGCTTTCTTCGTCAATTCATGATCGGGGAACACAAGCATTCCGAACCAGAAGGGCCCGACCCACATCGTTGAGAGAAAGAAAGCATAGTCGTAGACATCCATAGCCTCGAATCAACCCTGCCACATTTAACTGGGTGTTTTGAAACAGGATAATGCTTCGGTGCGTGGTGCAGGCAAAACCTGCTGGCGCATCAGTAGTCGTTTTCGACGCGAGGTGCGAGGAAGTACTGCACGTTTGCAGCACCGTCATTGAAGGAGAACTTCATCGAGAGTGGGTAATTCTCGCCAAATCCAACTTCCACAGTTTCCAATGGGCCGAAGACCTTGGCCATTGGCACGAGGTAGGTGAGGGAATATTGGCTGCGAGCAGGGTTTGCACATTCAAGCGACTGGAGTTCGTCCTTGTGGAACGCAACGGTGACGGAATCAGTTGAGCCTTGGACGTGAACGGTGAATGTGTTTGCGTCGATGCTGAGATTGACAAGGTCACCGACTTGGCGGGCAGCACGGAGCGCTTGAGCCAGATCTGCACCCGAGAGTTTGACCGTACATGGTAATTCCAAATTTGGAAGCGTTGGCACGTTCATTGTGGAATCGTCGAGCGGACGGATGTTGCGGTCAATCTTACCGAGGTTCAGTGTAAAGACACCGGATTCAGCGTTGAACGCCATTTCGATCATATCAGTCGCACCGCCGAGGCTCACGAGTTCCTTGATCTTCCGAAGTTCCAAGCCAAGCTTGTTTTCGTCAATTTCCCAGGTGTCAAATGCAGCAGCGTCAATGTTCATCTGAATCAT
>CM001443.1:1753452-1754293 GCA_000246735.1 uncultured Candidatus Poseidoniales archaeon
CGACGGGTCAACGACCCGTACTTCCATTCCACCTTCACCGAAATCAAAGCGTGCGTCTTCAACGACAACACCCAATGTTTCGATAATTTTGCTCATCAAGTCCTGCCGGGCCGTGACGTTCAACATATGAGATACACCCCTCTCCAATTCCTCTGCTTTTTTGACGGCTTATGAACTTACCATTCACTGTTGATAAAAAGGGGGCGTCGGGCGCGGTAATTCGTACACCCGGAATTCACCGCGCATTGGAAGGAGAATCAGTGTTGGCGGGTTCAAATTGAAATATGAGTGGATGAATGGACAATCATGCAAATGATTCGTGCAATCAATGTAATCACCCTAGCCTGCCTTTTACTGCTGACCGGATGTTTTGGTCTCGTTGATGATGAAGTCAGCCCCGAAGCCGAGGGGCAAACAACGACTACATCGAACCACCCACCTACGATTGATGTCTGGCAAGATATACAGTTTGGAGTGGAGGAAACACGGCAATTCGATCCCGTGACAAATATCTCATCGGTGATTGGTGCGAATGTGTCACTCTATCACGCTGCTGTGGATGTTGATGGGGACGCTCTTACAATTGGTTGGGACGTGGATTTGAATGGCATAACCGATTCAGGGGTGAGTGCAAGAAGTGGATTCACGACCTTGTTTGTACCTTTAGCGCACTGGCACGCAGCACCCAATTGGGTAAACCCATCTATTGACACACAAGTGGCAAGCATTGCTTTCATTGCTACAGATTCTGCAGGGAATGCTGTTTCGGAATTTGTCCACATTAACAGCCCTCCATTCAGCACTTCATACCTGTGGAGTACATACCAATTCGGTGCAGAAG
>CM001443.1:1754308-1759538 GCA_000246735.1 uncultured Candidatus Poseidoniales archaeon
CCCTTGCATTCTTATGGAAAGCGACCCTCGCCAAACCATGAGCGAAGGACCTGCCTCGGTCGACCCTTTGTTGAAAGCCGACGGTACGCCGTTCAAAATTGCCGTGTTGATTCCAACCATCAACAACGCCGATGAACTCGACATCGTTCTCGAACGCCTTTCCAAGCAAACATATGGGGACTTTGAAGTTGTTATTTCCGACTCCAAATCCAAGGACCATACCAAGCAAGTGTGCGAAAAGTATGGTGCAACGTGGATTGAAGACCCGTCTCGAAACCGAGCAGATGCGTGCAACTACGCCCTTCGACAAATGGATCATGAACTCGTGCTGTTCACCGACGACGACACAATTCCACCGTTGGATTGGGTCGAAAAGTTGGTTCGATGGTTCAAGGACGACAATGTGGGTGCAGTAGGCGGACCAAACTTCGCACCCGATGAAGATCCCTTCGGAGCAAAATGCGCCGATGTAGCGTTCTGCACACGCTTCATGACTGCAGGCACCCGCTACGGAGCCCAACCAAAAGGCGAACTCGTGCCAATCACCCACAACCCTGGCGTCAATTGCGCTCACAGAATGGCCAACCTCCGGGAAGTCGATTTCTTTGAACCTGGATGCATTGGTGCTGAGGATGTTGTGCTCGATGCGAAAATCCAACGAGCAGGTCACAAGTTATTCATCGATCCATCAAACGTGATGCCACATCGAAGGCGCCGCCCGTTCAAGCCCTACATGAAGCAAATGCGAAACTATGGCTACACTCGCATGGTGGCCAACAAGCGCTGGCCTGAAATTGCCGTGTGGTCACATACCGCAATCGGTTTCTTCCCTTGGCTCGTGGTTGCTACCTTGCTCGCCATCGCCTATGGCGCCCTCAACGGCGGACTGGCAGACGAGTATTGGTTGACGCTCTCTGGCGAATGGCCCATTGAACGGATCTTCGCCCACATACTACCCGTATTCATCGGCTTTTACATTGCTTTAGCATGGTTTGGTGCAGCGATTGGGACCTCACCTCATCGTTCGTTTGGCACGGTGTTTTTGGCTCCGTTGTTCGTCTTCCTTGCTCATTGGGCGTACGGCCAAGGCGTCAACAAAGCATGGCGGGAAATCCGTCGAACTGGTGGAAAGGCCGGTGAAGGCGCTCAAATCGACGACCGAGTTCGCACCGCTTGAATGCCACACCTTGAGCAGAGGCTGGCCGTAGGAATTCCATCGTGAAAATCGACCAACAATCAGTTCGCCATAGGCAACACCTTTGACGGCCACCAAAATCAACCTGCATGGCGCGTCGGAGCATTGCAGATCGGCTCGCTGAACTCGACCGCCCGGATCAACGAACCGATGAAGAGGAGATTTGGGGCGTTGTTCGAGCCATCCTTACCGTCAGTCGAATTGTTGTGTTTGTGGGCATCATCATGATTTCGGAAATGCTCGAAGAACATTTCTTCAACGGACTGAGCCTTGGCATTTGGTCGCTCATTATCGGCATTCCACTGTTCATAGCCATCTCTGTGGCCATCTTCATGGGCGACACCTGGTTTGGCGAGGATGAAGAAGAGAAGACAGCTGTGCTGCGGCCAATTCAACAGCGCCTCTAATCTTCGCTCGAACTCAACCCAGCCATGTCACCGGTTTGGATGGTCCACTGGCTCGCATACACGCCACCAGCAGCCACGAGGGAATCGTGAGTGCCACGTTCAACGACTGCGCCATCGACCATCGAGAGAATTTCGTTGGCATTGCGGATGGTGCTCAATCGGTGAGCAACCGCAATGGTGGCTCGGCCAGAGCCAGAAGCGATCAGGTTCTCTTGGATCTTACGTTCGGTTTCAGCATCCAATGCACTGGAAGCTTCATCGAGAATCAGCAAGCTTGGTGCCTTTAGCAAGGCTCGTGCGAGTGAAACACGGGCTCGTTGTCCACCACTGAGTTTTGCGCCACGATCGCCAACCATGGTGTCCAATTTATCTTCCAAGTCTTGAATGAAGTCCCATGCACCAGCGAGTTTGAGTGCTTCCTTGAGTTCTTCTTCATTTGCTTCTTGATTGTATTTTACATTGTCACGAACCGTGCCGTAGAACAAAAATGGCTCTTGGGAAACGAAACCGATTTTGTCACGAACCGAGTCAAGGGTGTAATCATTGATGCTACGACCGTTGATCAGCACATCACCGCTATCAGGGACATAGTAACGCATTAACAATTTGAGAATGGTGGTTTTTCCGGCCCCTGTGTGGCCCATAACACCGAGGAAATCACCGCCATTGGCGACGAATGAAATACCACTCAACACCTTGATGGTGGTGTTTGGATAGGTGAAATGAACATCTTGAAATTCAACAGATGTAATGCCATCTTCCAGTTCGACAGCATCCTCTGCGTCGGTGATTGTGGGTTCCAAGTCGATCGCTGCAAAGACGCGGCGTGCTGCTGCTTCGCCACGTTGCAATTGGTTGATGAGAATTCCAAAGATGAACATCGGCATGGTCATTCGAGTGCTGATTAACAAGAATGTGACGAGTTGCCCAGTTGAGATTTCACCCTCGCTGGCCAGCCAGCCACCAGCGGTGACAAGCAAACCGAATGCGACACCGGCAATAACGTAAATCATCGGCAAGAAGCGGTTCCGGTCTTGGCTTGCACCAATAGCTTGGTCACGGTAGGAGCCGGATTCTCTGCTGACACGGTTTGCTTCCCAGTTCTGTGCGTTGTAAGCTTGAACGACTGAAATACCGCTGATGAGGTTCTCAAGAACAGCATGAATATCGCCTGTTGATTCACGTTGCTTCCGATACTTGCGTTGCACACGGGTTGAGAACCAATAGACGCAAGGAATGATGAAAATGATTGGCCCAAACAAAACTGCTGCAAGTTTCCACGACATCGAAACGAGGATTACAAAGGCGGTGAGGAAGGTGAACACAATCCTGATGATGGACGTTGATGAGTCCGAAACAACATCCTCCAGTTGATTGACATCGCTCGAGAGCACCGACATAATTTGACCGGTTTGCCGCATATCGTAATACGAGGCTTCCATGCCGATGAGCGACTTGGTTGCATCCATGCGCAGATCGTGTTGGATTTTGTAGCCAAGGGTTTGCCATGAGTATTCAGAAATGCCTTGGAACACCGCCAGCATGGCGAATCCGAGGAAAATCATGAATCCATAACCAATCGCTGGATCATTGTTGATTGTACCAACTGCATCTTGAACGAACCCAGGGCCTACCAAGGTGTTCGAGGTGAAATAATCAACAGCCCAACCGATGGCGACGAAGGGGACCAAATCGACGATACGAGCGCATGCGTTGCCGATAAAACCGGCAATCAAGCGGCGGGGGTAGCGCAACGCATAGGGAATGACCCGCCAAACTTGACGGCCTAGCACCTGATGATTCTCGTTGATGTCATCCGGGGACATCGGGTCTGATTTGGATGCAAGGGCCCGCGACATATTGCTACGGCCGGAACCACGGCATTTGAACCCTCGCTGGAGGGGGCATGACACTTCCACCCCAACCAATCATTCATGTGGGAGCCGCTTTCATCATTGCCCATGACGCAACGCCGCCGTCGGAGCGCCCTCCTGTTTTCAGCCCTTATGCTGATTCAAGTTTTAGCCCCTGTCACCTTCATTGGTTCGGCCGAGACCCCCAGTCAATCAGTTGACACAGCAGTGGATTTGGATTTGCTTTCAACCATTGACCTTCAACCCTCTGGTGATCTTGCAAATGGGTGGTTTGACGCCTCAGAAGGCGTTGGCGCCATCGATCTCATCTATCGAGATGCTTCCGTCGTTCCAGTTCAGGAATGGGGCGTGTGGAGCGGAATGGGAGAGAAACTCGATGGGTGGTTTGTGATCACCCACACCTTCCCAGTGCCGTCGCCTTGGTTCTATGAACTGGAGGAAGCAGGCATCGAATGCCATTCGTTTTTGCCACCAAATGGTTTCCATTGCCAATTACAGGGACACACCATTGAACAACTGACCGAACTGAACGTTGAAGGCATCGTCAAACTGGACGGCGTCGACAAGGTCAGGGAAAACCTCGTCAAAGGAATTACGGGGTTAGAGATGACCTCTGAGAACCTCTTCGTCCGAGAGGGCGTAGCCTCCGCAAACCTTGTCCTCAGCGGCGAGGCATTGCCAGAGGGCATCAACGATCGAGACGATATCGTGCTTGAATATCACCAGGGGCGTTATGCAACCGCCATCATCAAGCCAACAGCGATTGCTTGGCTGGCTGCTCAGGATGAAATCGAATGGATTGAAGAACGCCCATGGCACACGCTCCACAACGACGTGGCAGACACTGTGATGAACACAGATCAGGTTTGGGACCCAACGGTCATGTCCGGCATTGACGCCTCATGGAGCGGACTCGACGGAAGCGGCATCATCGTGACCGTCTCAGATACAGGGCTCGACAACGGCGTCAACAACAGTGCCATGCACCCGGATTTGCGAGACCACATTGTCGATATTGTCTCGTTCCCAATGTCTTCTGGAACCACCTCCTCCTGTGGGGCATCGAGCAACGATGATGGGGCTGAAGATCTTGACAGCGGTCACGGAACTCACGTTGCAGGCTCGGTTCTTGGCGATGGGACCAACACTGGTGGGGCCATTCGTGGCGCAGCACCTGAAGCCCGCCTCTATATGCAAGCTACAGAGCAATTCTGTGACAGTGCCAACGACTACTACCTCACTGGAATTCCTTCTGATTACACCATGCTGTTTGAACCTGCATGGGAAAATGGCAGTCGCGTTCACACCAATTCGTGGGGGTCGAGTGTTGCTGGAGCGTACACCTCTGGTTCGATGCAAGCGGATTCCAGCGCTCGAACATACCAGAACATGACGATTCTTTTCTCCGCAGGGAACAGCGGCGTGGATGGAAATTCTGACGGCGAAATTGACGATGATTCACTCGGCTCACCAGCCACTGGAAAGAACGTCATTACCGTTGCTGCAGGTGAGAACGACCGCCCTACAATCACATCTGAATGGGGTGGATGGTGGCCAGTATCATTCCCTGCCGCACCGATCTCAACCGACAAGATGGCAGATACTTCGGAGGGGCTTGCAGGATTTTCAAGTCGAGGCCCAACTGATGATGGTCGAATGAAACCCGACATCACTGCACCGGGAAGTTTCATCCTCTCAACCAAATCAAGGTCGACGACCAGCACTGGATGGGGCGCGTACTCGGGTAATTCGAG
>CM001443.1:1759555-1771101 GCA_000246735.1 uncultured Candidatus Poseidoniales archaeon
ACACATTCATGGGAGGTACAAGCATGTCATGCCCACTCACCGCAGGGGCTGCGGCACTGATCACCCAACACCTCATCGACAATGAAGGCCATTCCGACCCAAATTCATCGTTGGTGAAAGCAATTTTCACGGCGTCTGCCCGAGACATGCAAGGACAGTATTCCTCATCCACAAATGGAGCGGGTGAAACTGCACCAAACATTCACGAAGGCTGGGGTTTGGTCGACTTACGCAGTGCTGTGAACACGACATGGATTGACGGCGATTCAGTCCAAACGAACGAGGAAAGAGGCTGGAGTTTCATCGTGCCCGCAGCATCCCCTGACTTGCGAGTGGCGCTGTCTTGGACTGACCCTGCGAGCACACCTGCTGCGAGCACCAATCTTGTGAACGATTTAGATCTGGCCGTCAAGGACCCATCGGGCACATGGACGAACCTCTCAAACAACCTCGACAACCTGCGCGCCCTGAGTTTCGCATCACCCGCACAGGGCAGTTGGGAAGTTCACGTCTTGGGAACAAGCGTTCCTACTGGCCCCCAACATTTTGCGGTCGCACTCAACCTCCAAACAGATTTGGTGAACTTGACTGAAGACATGGATTTCGATGGCATTGAAGACGACGAAGACGACTGTCTCATTGTCCCGGGCACATCAACTCAAGACCGAGTTGGCTGCCCAGATACAGATGGAGATGGATATTCTGATCCAAATGCAACATGGACCGTGGCCAATGGAGCTGATGCGTTCATCAATGAAATTACTCAATGGGCAGACACTGATGACGATGGCTACGGCGACAACCAAGCAGGTGTGACCCCCGATAGCTGCATCTCGGTCATTGGGACTTCAACGAGCGATCGTTACGGTTGCCCGGACAGTGATACTGATTCATTCTCCGACCCCGATGTTCTATGGACGGTTGCACTCGGTGCTGATGCATGCGAGACCGTTGCTGGAACTTCCAGCCAAGACCGAAGCGGGTGCCCTGACGACGACAGCGATGGATACAGCGACCCTGACCCAACCGGAACCAACGGCCCGGTTTGGTGGGTTAGCGATGGTGCAGACGCATTCACTGGCGATTCAACTCAATGGGTTGACACCGATGGTGATGGCTATGGCGACAACCCTCCTCCAGCGACACTCGGCGACAGTTGCCCTGCGGTGAACGGAGGCTCAAGCCAAGATCGCCTTGGATGTTTAGACAGCGATGGCGATGGCTATTCCGACCCCGATGCAACATGGACTGCTGCCTTGAATGGCGCTGATGCATTCCCCAGCGATGTCACACAGTGGGTCGATGCTGATGGCGATGGTTATGGTGACAACAGCTCTGGAAACGATGCGGATGACTGCCCCACAATCAGCGGAACTTCGAGCGAACTCGGTCGGCTTGGTTGCACAGACACCGACGGTGATGGGTACGCCGACCCCGCCGCAGGTTACACCATTGCCCAAGGAGCGGACGCATTCATGAACGACCCAACTCAATGGAGCGACAGTGACAGCGACGGGTATGGAGATAACGCAGCTGGAAACCAAGCAGATATTTGCCCAACAGTCCCTGGCACATCAACACGGGACCGATATGGTTGTCCTGACACCGATGGTGATGGCTCCTCTGATGAAGACCTCACAGGAACCAATGGCCCTGTTTGGACCATTGCGGATGGCGCAGACGTATGGCCCTCTGATTCCACTCAATGGATGGACACTGACAGCGACGGATATGGTGACAATCCTACGGGAACGACGCCCGATGCTTGTATCAACGATGCAGGCACCTCGACTTCAGACCGATACGGCTGCCTCGACTCAGATGGGGATACTTACTCAGATCCAGATGCCCTTTGGCGAACGGAACATGGTGCAGACGCATTCCCTTCAGATGTCCTCAGGTGGTCTGATTTCGACGATGACGGCGTTGCCGACCAAATTGATGACGGCTGCCCACTGTACGCAGGAACTTCGACCATCGATCGTCTCGGCTGTCCCGACACAGATGGCGATGGGGTTTCTGACCCAGACGCAAACTGGACTGTTTCGAGTAATGGCTCTGACGCCTTCAAGACCGATCCAACTCAAAGCACTGATACTGATGGTGATGGATTTGGCGACAATGCCTCTGGTAACCTTGCGGACGACTGCCCGACAGAAGTTGGAAATTCATGGCAAAACGGCACCTTGGGATGTTCTGACCTTGACCAAGATGGATGGGCTGACCAAGAAGACACGCACCCGAATGACGTGACACAGTGGTCCGACATTGACGGTGACGGGTATGGAGACAACCCTGGCGGCACGACAGCCGATGCGTGCCCCGGTGTGGCTGGCAATTCAACCAATGGGAACCGTTACGGCTGCATCGATACGGACGGCGATGGCTGGGATGATGCGAACGATGCACTTCCAAACTTAGCCGACCAATGGCTGGATCAAGACGGGGATGGATACGGTGACAATGCAACTGGACCACTGCCCGATGCATGCCCTGGTGTTCCTGGAAACTCAACGCTTGACCGATATGGCTGCCCTGATGATGACGGCGATGGAATGTCAAACATGAGTGATGCGTTCCCGGATGACCCAACCCGTTCTCAGGATTCTGATGGCGATGGCATTGACGATCTTTTGGATAATTGCCCACTCGTGGCAGGAAACTCAACACAAGACCGTGTTGGATGCAGAGACACAGATGGAGACGGATATTCGGACCCAACCATCGCTGGAGGAAACGACATCGATTGGAACGAGAGCAATGGAGCCGACGCTCTACCGCTTGAACCAACACAGTGGGAAGACCAAGACGGTGATGGATACGGTGACAACGCTGCAGGTGCCCTCCCGGATGCCTGTCCAACCGAATACGGTTTGTCGAATGTCGACGTGTATGGATGCCCCGATGGTGACAATGATGGTTCTTCGCAAGGCAACGACGCGTTCCCCGACGACACGACTCAATGGTCCGATCAAGATGGTGATGGATATGGTGACAACCCCAATGGCTCTCAACCCGATGCCTGCCCAACCGTGGTCGGAACTTCTACAGTGGATACATTTGGATGCCCTGACGATGACAATGATGGCGTCAGTGATGATGCTGACCTTTGGCTTGGTGATGCCTCACAGTGGTATGACTCTGATGAAGATGGCTATGGGGACAACTCAGAAGGAACCGATGGTGATGGATGCCCAGGTGTCTTTGGAACTTCGAACCTTGGAGCCACACGGGGTTGCCCTGATGCGGACCAAGATGGCTATGGCGATGATGAGGACGCCTTCCCACTCGAAGCCAGCCAATGGTTGGACCAGGATGGAGATGGTTGGGGCGACAATGAATCAGCTGGTGCGTTCAAGCCAGATCATTGGCCAACGGATCCAACCAGAAACTCTGCAGAAGGCAGCATGGAATGCACCCCAATTGACGACATCGATATCGTTGGTGGAGGTTGGTTCAACTTCCAGTGCACGGTAACGACCGAAATTGAAGAAGTCACGGTGCGAGTGGAATGGCAAGCCATTTCTGCAATCACTGCAAGTTCCCAGACCCAAGTGATCTCCTTCACGCCAAACAGTGGCGGCTCCCAAACGATCACATTCGATGGCGTGGCACGCTACGCAGGAACCTACCAATTGGTTTTGGTTGCAAAAGAACCGGGAGCAGATGTCGGGATGGACACGGTTTCAATCACGCTGAATGCCTACGATTCGAACATTGTGGTCGAAGAAGATATGAGTGGAGATGAAGGTCTTCTTGCTTCAATCATCGAGAATTCGATTGTCCAAGCTGCTATTGGTGGTTTGGTGCTGTTCTTCTTGATGGGCATGCTCATGATTCGTGGAAATGCAAGCAAGAAGAAGGCTGCAGAAGAACGATTGGAGCGCGCACGAGACTTGATCAGTCTGCGATTGGAACGAAGTAAGAACGCTAGCAATGACCCACGTCGACAAGCCTTTGGCTTCAACGGCAGGGTACCACCTCCACCTCCGGGCATGGGTTGAAGCGCAGAAGGGCTTGACCGATTGCCTCAATAATGAGAGGCTTCTCGGACGGAATACCACATCGTGCGGATATGGTGAAGTGGTATCATAGGAGGTTTCCAACCTTTTGTCGTGGGTTCAACTCCCGCTATCCGCACCTCTCAACTCGGCGGTGAGGTCGAACGACTGCACCCTACACACAGGGGTTGTAGGATAAGACTCTTCTATTCCCCCCAGATGGTCAAGCCATGTGGACCGAGGAACACCGTGATTGGACCAAGGTCAAGTACGATTCGCTCGAAGATGGAACAGCGTTTCCAAAAGATTTCATGTGGGGTGTTGCAACTGCATCTCACCAAATCGAAGGTGGGAACACCAACAACTGGTCTGCGTTTGAACCACGTTCCAAGAGCAAGCAACTGAGTGGGGAGGCTTGCGACCATTGGAATCAAAGGACAGAGGACATTGGATTGATCAACGATCTCGGCGTCTCTCATTACCGGTTTTCAATCGAATGGTCAAGAATGGCCCCCAATGAAGGTGAATGGGACGAGGATGCGGCCCAATGGTACAGCGATTTAGTCGATGAACTACTTGCGAGTGGCATTCAGCCCATGGCGACCTTGCATCACTTCACCCAACCCATTTGGTGGGAAGAAAAAGGAGGATTTGAACGAGAAGAAAACCTCCACCACTGGATTGATTTTTCAAAGCGAATGTTCACACTTCTGAGTGACCGCGTGAAATGGTGGTGCACCATCAACGAACCTGCTGTGTTCACGACAATGGGGTATGTACTGGGCGAATTTCCACCCGGTGTGCGTTCATTCAAGCGAGCCAGGGCCGTTGCCATGAACATGATGAGGGCGCACGCCATGTGTTATCAAACCCTGAAAGGAATGGAGAACGGTGCATCATGTGAAATTGGACTCGTGAAAAACATCAACCTGTTTGATCCATACCGACGATGGAATCCACTTCATTGGCTCCAAGCCAAGGTGCTGGATGGCATGTTCAATCGGTGCTGGATCAACGGCCTCCGAACGGGCCGTTTCAAACCACCTTCGGCCCTTACAGCCAAACCAGTCCCGGGATTGAAAAACAGTTCAGACTTCATTGGCGTGAATTACTACACGCATTTGCTCGCCACACCGTTCATGCCCACAAAGGTGGAAATCGACCCATTGATTCGTCCGTGGGAGCAGCGAACCGACTTCAGGTATCCAATGTATGCAGAAGGCCTGCGTCGAGCTTTTGACATGGTCAAAGGACTCAATCTTCCAATCATTGTCACCGAAAACGGTGTGGCCGATGACGACGATGACATGCGTCCAGAACACATTCGCCGTCACCTGCAAGTAACAGCTGAAGCCATCGCTGATGGACTCGATGTGAGAGGATTCTACCATTGGAGTTTGATGGATAATTTCGAATGGGCAGAGGGATACGACCAGCGTTTCGGACTTTACCATGTTGACTTTGAAACCAAACAGCGCACCTTGAAAGAGAGTGGCGCAACATACGCATCCATTGTCAAATCTCACCGCACCCCACAAGTGGTCATCATGGCAGGTGGCCTCGGCACACGCCTCGGTGAAGTCACGCAGCGCATGCCAAAGTCACTGGTTGAAGTGAATGGCAAACCAATCCTCAGTCATATCCTTGACTGGGCCCAGCGCCAAGGTTGCCTCAACGCCCTTGTCTTGACAGGGCATCTTGGTGAACAATTTGATGGGTTCACCCATCCAGGTATGGTCGTGAATTTCCATCAAGAATCAGAACCCCTTGGCACTGGTGGAGCGCTCTGGAACGCACGCTCCCTGCTTGAAGAGCGATTCATTCTTCTCTGGGGTGACGACCTTCATCCAATCGACTATCACAGCCTGCTTGAGACTCACGAAAAGGCCGGAGCACCGCTCACGATGACGGTGACAACCGAGCACGAAAAGATGAACCTCAAACACGCAGAAGGTCGCTTGGAGGCCTACAACAAGACGGAACAGACAAGCGAATTGAACGGTTACGAATCCGGAACAAGTGTAGTTGAGAAGTCTGTTGTTCTCGACCATGGAAAAGAAGGTGCATGGAGTTGGGAAGAGACAGTTTATCCTGCATTGAGTGGAAAAGCGGCGGTTCATCTGGATCAGACTGCCTTCTGGGACATGGGGACGCCTGAACGCCTTGCTTTACTCGAAGCCTTCCTCAAGAAATCCACATTGTGATGCGCTGATCAGTGGCGCATCGGGGAGAACCTCCGAACCGTTTACTGCCACCAAGATCATTCCACCAAAACCGCCGCCCATCATTCGAGCGCCCAAGACGCCCGGAGTTGACTGGAGGTGAGCAACAAGGTCATCGATTTCAGGCGTGCTGACGCCAATGGATTGCAACGAGGCGTGTGAAGCGTTGAGCAGTGTGCCAAGTTCGACCGATGAAGCATCAAGCGCTTGTCGGACTCGGAGGTTTTCTTGCGTAGCATGCTGGCTCAGCACATGAGCATCAGATGAAGCACCAAATTCTGTTTCACTCAACTGCCGACGGATTCCTGAATCGACTAATTTGAACATCCAATCACTGGGAAGGAGGAACGCTTGGTGGTCCATTGTGGCAAAGTCAATCAGAACGGCATGCCCCTCTGTACTCATCATCATCGCCATTTGATCGAGTAAACCACATGGTGTCTTCAACACTTGATGTTCAATGCGTTGTGCTTCTTTGCACGCCGCAAGTGCGTCTTGTGAGCCTTGTGCGCACAACACGATGGCCAGGCACAACGCTGCTGATGATGACATACCTGCGCCGATGGGAATGGTGCTCTCGACCTTCAACGTGGCAGGCCAACCGCCTGCAGCACGCCATAATCCGACCACCGTTTCGTCGCCCGAGGTCTGTTCCGCCTGTGTGGCGGTGAGAACAAGGCGGTGATCGCTTGCAAATGGCAAAGCAAGCCCGCCAAGGTAATCGGTGTGTTCACCAATGATGTTGATGCGAGCGGGAATTGAGGCTCTTCGCTTCACAACCAGCACGCCCTCGAAGGTGCAGAGAACCGTCTCATCCGTTGGTGATCAAGTGATACATGGTTCGAACGTGAACGCCAGTTGCACCGTTGCCAACCATGGTGTTCGTCTTTGCACCCCAATAGGTTCCAGCGATGTCCATGTGAGCCCATGGGATTTGTTCGCCATCCTTCTCGTAGTTGCGGTTTGGAACGAATTGCTTGAGGAAGGCTGCAGCGGTGTTTGCACCGCCATAGCGACCGGCACCAAGGTTGCGGGTGTCCGCAATTTTAGAATCGGTCATTTCCTTCTCAAAGGCAGGGAGCAGTGGCATCGGCCATGCGAGTTCGCCGACAGCGTTTCCAGCTTCGTGGATGCGGGTTCGGAAGTCATCGTCATTGGACCAAAGTCCAGTTGCTTCGTGACCAAGCGCCACGACACAAGCACCTGTGAGGGTGGCGAAATCGATGATGTATTCTGGATCGTATTCTCCAGCCTTCCAGAGACCATCGGAGAGCACGAGGCGACCTTCTGCATCGGTGTTGAGGACTTCAATGGTCTTTCCAGAGAGCGTTGTGATGACGTCACCCGGTCGTTGAGCGTTTGCAGCAGGCATGTTTTCTGCCATGCAAGTAATAGCTGTGACCTTGCCTTCAAACCCGGTGGAAGCGAGTGCTTCCATGGTTCCGAACACAGTAGCAGAGCCACCCATGTCGTACTTCATTTCGTCCATGTTTGAGCCAGGTTTGAGGGAGATGCCACCTGTATCGAAGGTGATGCCCTTGCCGACCAACATTGGTCCACGGCCCTTCTTGTCACTGTTGAGTTCAAAGATAACCATGCAAGGTTTCCTTGAGGAACCCATGCCGACCGCTACCAGGCCGCCCATACCGGCTTTTATCGCTTGATCGTAGTTGATGATGGTGACTTCGACATTGTCGTAATTCTTTGCCCATTCCCATGCTTGATCAGCGAAGGCTTCCGGGTACATGTCGTTTGGAGGCATGTTGCCAAGGTCGCGGGAGAGATGGACACCCGATGCGACACCGTGGAGTGTGTGAATCTTGGAAGAGAGTTCTTTCTCCTGTCCGGAATCACACGTGACTCGGACGGTGAGTTCCTCTTCTTTGTCCTCATCTTCAGCCTTGTATTTGTCAAAAGAGTAGTCACGGAGCATCATGCCTTCTGCGAAAGCTGCCATGCAATCAATTGAGGATCCAGAAAAGCGGACAGTGAGTTCCGTACCGTGGGATTTCTTGCGCCCTGCAATCACTGCTGCACCTGCCTTTCGGTAGGCGTGAACATCTGCATCGTCTTCTTTTCCAAGCCCTACGAGCATGGCTTTTCCACCGTCGGTACCCATGAGCGACATGGTCGACTTTGCCTTTCCTTTGAAATCGCCGTCACCAAGGACGGTGTTCATTTGGCTCTTGAGCGCCGTGTGCATGCCTTCTGCATGTGCCTCTGGAACAGAGTCTGTTCCCTGAAAAATAGGCATGATTAGAGTTCCGTTGATGTTGTGTCCTGAGCTAACGCTGACCTTCATGGGTTCACCAATTACCGCTAAAGGCTCAAAGCACTTCAATACTCGCGTCGGCCAATCAGGACAAAATGAGCGTGTTAAGCCTCTTCATCCGTTTCCTTGCGTTCGTTTGCTATGGCTGCAACGGCAATGAAGCAGGCCATGAGGCTAAGAGGATTGAACAGGCCGTAGCCGATCAAGAATGAGGTTTCTTCGGATTCCTCAATGGTGATCTCGACGCCTTCCATTGGCTCATTGACCCACCGAGACGATTCGATCACACGGACTTGATAGTTGAGGGCAAAGGTTCCGCCATCCATCATGGAAAGGTTCGCTGCGTCAACGCTTAGAGTTGTGCTGTTGGTCGCGTTCACACCAAAATTCGATGAGTTCCACACCATCATGCCATCAGCATCAAGGTACTGAAGGGTGGCGTTTGTTGTTGAAGCACGGCCGAGATTGTCAACCGATAATTCGATGCTGTCACCATCCATTGAGAGACTCTGCACATTCAATCGGGCACGGTTATACCACACTTCGTTAATCAGGAACCTCATGACATCCATTTCTTCACCCAACCGTTCATTCAAGTTCTCGAATGAGCCCGGAACAAACTGTTCATCATCTGTTTCGAACGTGAAGGTTGGATAGCCCATCACTCCGTAGCCGTAGTCTCTGCTTGTTCCACAATTGGGATACAAGCCTTGGTTTGCATTTTGAATTGGAATGCTTGATATGTTATTTTGGACATCCTCTCGGAGTTTGTGATACAACTCCCAGTCAGCTGGTTGTTCAGGCCACTTGCCCCAAGGATAGAGCATGATCCATACACCTGTGTGCATGGTCACATACAGGTCGGCATCTGGAACAACCGTGTTCATGTAGACGCCGTTTGCAGCGGTTTCTGATTCACTAAACGCACTGCTTCCGGGTTGTGTCGTTGGGCATGTGTTCCAATAATGGTCGTAGTTTCGGTTCAGATCCACTTGGTTGATGTTCCATCGTGTGTCGATATCATTCCCATCTGGATTCAGCATAATGGTGATGTGAAGTTCTGTGTTGTCGAGCACATCAATTGCTTCTTGATTGCCTTCTGCCCAACCGTTGATGTACCATTTTGCCGACAACCAAGCGAGTGCTGTCCCGAGGTATTCATTCCCGTGATGACCGCCGTCAATGTAGACGATTTCTTTCGGAGTCCCGTCGAATTTGGCATCCATCGACCAATTTGAGATCCTGACAACCCACAACGTCTTGCCTAATTCCGATTGACCAATGCTGGTGAGGTCAACGATTTCCGGATAATCATCGGCCCATTCATTGACTTCGAGGGTTAATGCCGCCCATGTCATGTGGACATGGCTGTCAACTGGGTCTCCTGGCCAAGCGTCTTCTTCGCTCGAATCTGATTGAGCAGAGGAGACAGGTATGCTGGCGAGGAGCATACACAGGACAAGACCCACAGCAACTCGCATGTGCACCCCTTCCCGCTAAACAACAAAAACGCTTGCCTGTCTGAAAACTTCACCAGTCAGACGTGAATGCATTTGGATTGACCACTTTTTCGGATTCTCTGGTCCAAATGGTACCGATTGGACTGAGGGCATTGCTGCCTCCGTAAATGTCCGCATATGGGTCGATGTCTTCGGGTTCGAGGTTACGTTGCATGTATGCTTCAACACGCTCTCGAAGATCTGGTTTGAATTTCCAATAGTGAATCCTCCACTCACGGCCGTCCCATAGCGTGGTTTCCTCAGACTCTGTGGTCAACAGATCGTAGTCTTGGAACATGTAGAACAAGTTTCGATCGGTTGGTTCGAGTGCATTGTCGATGATTCGATTGTAGAAGCCAAAGAAGCCGAGTGCGTGCTCTGCCATTCCTTGGGCGACTTCAGCATCCATCTCCAAATCGATGTGTTGTTGAATGGCCTTGGTTAATTCTGCGAGTGTCATTGTCATGTTATCACCTCGTCGAGGGGGAAGACGCACCGGCGCGCATCTTCTCCGCTAGACACTATATTGTATTGTTGTCCGACCCATATAGACCCATCGGCGGATTTTCATGAAATCGGGCTTGAGCCGCCGAATTAGCGACGCCAAATGGCAAAAATCGCCTGCCGAAACAAGCCGCCGTCCGCTTCATTTTACTCCTCAACATGTGCCTTACAGGCCGAGTTGGTATAAACAACCCTCAACAACAGCCTCAAGAAGACAACCCTAAACCCCTAACTGTGAGCGACTCATACGCTGAAGGCAATTTTCTCGGGCTTGCTGAGCCCGGAGATGACGTCGATGTCGTGGTGCTGCCGCTCCCGTACGAATTAACCACCTCATATGGCCAAGGCACAGCAGAAGGCCCTGCCGCTTGCCTTGCAGCAAGTGGGCAAGTCGAATTGTTCGACGAACATCTTGGCGAGGATCTGCCAGCAGGCTCACACATTCACACTGCAGAGGCATGGGAAGGAAAAGGGCCAAACCTGCGCTCTCAACTTGATGAACTTGCATCGCACCTTTCCCCTTGGTGCGCTGGCGATGTGTTTCCAATTGCCCTTGGTGGCGAACACGGAATCCTTCCCCCATTTGTGTGGGCATTGCAGCACCACCCCATGATTGCTGGCGACCTTAGCCGGCTCACTGTGGTGCAAATTGACGCACATGCCGATCTGCGTTCTGCGTTGGATGGCGAAGTGTTTTCACACGCTTGCGCAGCATCAAGGTCGCTCGATTTGGGTATCGGCCGATTGATGCAAGTTGGCGTACGAGCGTACAGCCTTGAGGAATCGCTTCGCATTGAAAGCGATGAACAAATCTCGACATTCTTTGCTAAAGACACCCAAGCACACGGCACTGGTGCTGCTGTGTGGCAATCTTGGCTGAAGGCACTGGGTGAGATCAAGGGTCCCGTCCACCTAACAATCGACATCGATGGACTCGATGCAAGTCTTGTTCCAGCCACTGGTACACCGGTCCCAGGTGGCTTGACGTTCTGGCAGGCCATCGAAACAATCGAAGCGGTGTTCGCCGCACCAAACGCAACGGTCATCA
>CM001443.1:1771117-1775945 GCA_000246735.1 uncultured Candidatus Poseidoniales archaeon
CAGCGCTGATGTAAATGAAATCGCCACAAACGATCACGGTCCACTCACTGAGTTTAATGCTGCAATGCTCGCGACAAAAACGGTTGCTTGCCATCTAAAGGCCCGACAAGAGGGGCGATGGATTTCGAGTCATGAGGCTAAAGGAAAGCAACGAACTGGACCAATTTGTGGGTATTTCTCTCAACTGAATTGACCGCCACAACCATATACAAAGAGCGAAGGCGGGGGGCCAGATGATGAACGCACATGGGACACATATTTTCCTTGATTTCACAGGCTATGAAGCCCAAGTGGAAGAAGACGGCGCTTGGATGCTTGAACTCCTCGAGCGAGCTGTCGCACAAAGCGATGCACGCAATGTGCATGCAAACGTGGTCCAGTTCGACGGAACTGTGTCCCCAGTAGGCTTTGCTGCCGTCGTATTGCTTGACGAAAGTCACGTGTCCGCACACTGCTACTCAGACCAAGGATGGCTCGCAGTGGATTGTTTCACATGTGGTGGAACCGATCCAGCAACCATCGCCGATTACATCCAAGAAGAACTCACCAATACCATGCCCAACTTGATCCTCGAGCGCAGGTCTGTGCATGACCGATTTCTTCACAAGGAGGCTTGAAGGTGTCCATTCGATCGTTTGTCGATGAGCACTATCGTCACTTCAACGCAGGTGCTCTCGCAGCAACAGCCACCTCGCTAACGGAGTTCCTTGCCAACGGAGGTCGACTCTTTGTCACCCTTGCAGGTGCCATGAGCACAGCAGAACTTGGCCGAAGTCTGGCTCCGATGATCAGAGCTGGGCACATTGCTGGCATCTCATGCACCGGCGCCAATCTTGAGGAAGATGTGTTCAATTTGGTGGCGCACGATGCCTACGAGCGCATTGATGATTGGCGCAGCCTGTCGGCAGCAGATGATGCGGCCTTGCTTGAGCGTGGGCTGAACCGGGTCACCGACACATGCATTCCAGAAGACGAGGCGTTTCGCAAGATCGAGCATCACCTCCGAACGCGATGGTCTGACGCATCTGAGGCCGACCAGTCCTTCCTGCCGCACGAATACTTCTACGACTTACTCAAGTCTGGCGACCTCACTGATGCATACCAAGCAGACCCCGAGGCTTCATGGTTGCTCGCTGCCGCAGAAGCAGACCTCCCGTTGTTTGTTCCGGGATGGGAAGATTCGACCATGGGCAATATATTCGCCGCTCGGTGCATCGAAGGAAAAGTCGACCAATCTTCCATATCCGGTGGAATCGCTTACATGGTTCGTCTTGCAGCGTGGTATCAAGCAGCGGACACACCCCTTGCTTTCCTGCAAATCGGTGGCGGCATCGCCGGGGATTTTCCGATTTGCGTTGTACCAATGCTAAACCAAGATCTTGAACGCAACGTACCGTTGTGGTCATGGTTCGCTCAAATCAGTGAATCATCGCCTTCCTACGGAGGCTATTCCGGAGCACCACCAAATGAGAAGATCACATGGGGCAAGGTCTCCACTGAAACACCAAAATTTGTCATCGAAAGCGATGCAAGCATCGTCGCACCCCTGCTCTTTGGTTATGTGTTGAACCTTTGAAAAACGACGCTTGCCCCCACAAGTGTTGTAAAGGAGCGCTCAGGAAGTTCGACCATGAACCTCAATTCAAGAGGGAACGCAATCCTTCTTTGCGCCCTGTTGTTGCTTCCTATTGCCTTCAGCGTGCAGGCAGAAGGGCAACCCACTGCGCCGAGTATTACGACCGATTGGACTGATGACGGAACCTCAGGCGTTCGCCACGCCTACACCCTCACCTTTGCTGACCAAGAGGCCTACGAAGTCAATGTAAGCCTCGACCACCGTCGAGATGGCGCAGCATTAGCGTATGAGGCCCTCATTACATGGCAAATGGAAAATGATGTTCGAACGGCAGATGTCGAATTCAACACAACTTTGCAATGGGGTGATGAAATCGAACTCCTCGCGACCATCACAAGCATGAACGGTGTGGAATTGGAGCAACCGGTGAGCACCAGCAGGGAACTCACCGTTGGCACATGGAACCAACCAATGGCCGATCACGAAGTATTGACCAGCACAACATGGGACCTAAACCAGACCTACCAAGACGAAAATGGGACACAGGTCTTCGCCCTGGCCTTTGTCGGCCAAGGTTGGCAGGAGCGTGTGGGATTGACCCTCAACTCTTGGGAACTTGGCAATGGCAGCCTCATCTCCACCGAAGCGACAAACGAGAGTGAAACAACCCTGAGCCTCGATTTGAACTCCATTTGGAAAAATGAAACCATTGAGGGTGGCTCGCTTACTTCGCAAGTCTTCGATGCACGCGGGGATGGAAGCCTTCTCATCATCACCGAAGATGACGGCACCATGACGAGGATTGTTGCAAACGTTTCAGACGGGCGGTTCAATCGAACCATGATTGACGGGAACATCTCCGAACGAGTGAACCTCGAGGCAACGGGAGCACTCGAGATCAACGGCAGTGACGAGGATGGAACGCTTACGATCGATGGAGACATCAGCGTGCTTTACCTTGAGACATGGGATGAAAATGGCGTGCGTCGGCTCGATCACACTCAATTTGAAGCGCTTGCGAGCATGATTCTCGAGGACGATGAAAGTCGATTGGACATTGACCTTGATGGCCTCACGACCGTTGAACGCTGGGAAGATGGTGTGCGTACCGAACACAAGGAAGAACTCGTCGGCAGCGGCACATTTGGGTTTGGAGAAAGCAATGAAAATTCAAGCGTACAGATCAACGGTACAATCCTTGATTTCCACACACTCATCGAGGATGGTACAACCCTCACCGACGACCTCCACATCGACGGGATCATCACAGGTGACGCACAAGGCAGCTTTGGCATCGTGAGAACAATCGAAGCGACTGGCGACCAAGCCAACGCTACTGGAATTGTGTTTCTCGTCAACGTGATTCATCAAGAAACGTGGTTCAATCTCACTGGCGTCGGAGGCGGCTTCTTTGGCGGCGATGGCATTGGTGCATCCCACAACGAAACATGGGACTACCAGGTGGTTCAGTCGGATTGGGACAACCGAACGGTGCGAATTATTTGGGAGGAAACGGGAGCTGACGCATCGAGTGGCGATGAGAAACCTGCTCGAAGCCCTATTCAACTCAATGCGACCCAACCGGAAGCACAGGAAATTCTTGGAGACATTACAATTGTTCGTGAAACAGGACTCATGCCGATTCCAATGATGGCACATGACGTGGTCCATCTCAACGGTGAAGATGGCCTTGAATTGACGGTGGAAGCGTACGCAACTGGAAACGACCCACGCGATGGATTCAACCTTTCAGTGGTGCACTGGACCGGTACATACGGTGACTCTGGAGGGGTCGCAAACGGGTCCATTGTCGATGAAGGCCCGCTCATGGGCCTTGTTTCGAGCGTCGTGCGAAGTTTGGAACTTCCTTTTGGTGAAGAAAATGACACCGCCTTGTTCAGCGAATCACAAGTGGTAGAGCGCATCCTCTCTCCCTCAATCATCACGGCAGAAAACAACTCTGCCCCTGTACTCGTCAGCATGGACTTTCTCGAAGGATTAGCGATTGGCGAAGGTGGAAGCACTGGAACGCTTGTGGCCCACATCACAGATGCTGAGTTCAACATCGAATCAGTCACCGTGGATTTGACACCATTGGGTGGTGGCATCGTGACCATGAACGACCGAGGGCTTGATGGCGATGCTGCCATCGGCGATGACCGATACACGACTCGACACATTGTTAGGGGGCTTGAAGTTGGAAACATCACACTCAATGTCACAGCAGAAGATTGGTTCGGCTCAGTCATGGATGGACAGAGTACAGTGCAAGTAGTGAATCAAGGACCCCGTCTCACAAACGTCGAGATGGTCCCCGATCGCGGTCCACGGGGTACAACGGTCATTATCAACGCCCAAGCCTATGACGGCCACGGTGTTGAATCGGTTCAAATTGACATGCGAATGAAGGGTGGCAACCTCGTCGAACTGGTCGAAACTTCAGGCATCTGGGCTGGCAATTTCTCAATCCCAGAAACGATTGCTCCTGGCGAACATGAACTTCAATTCATTCTCACAGATGCCCTTGGTCGAAAATCAATCGTCGATGCATGGCACGGGCAAACGGCAAACGCCACATTCACCAACCTGTATGGCGAGCATGCCATCCCTGACGGCGTGATGAACCCAGTGACTCTGCTGGTGTACAACACTCCACCATCAATCGTGGCCCCGGACAACCTCGCCCTTACAAAAAGCGATGACACAGCGACGGCGCTGCTCGAAGTTGAGATTTATGATACCGATGGAATCGCAGTGGCCCGAGCCAATTTGGGTGTGTTTACACCACTGGGCACGCAAGCAACGTGGGTATCGATGAACGATGAAGGCATCAACGGGGACCGAGTTCCGGGTGATGGAATCTACACGGTTGAAATGAGCGTACGACAAAGCATTCCAATCGGCACCCACGAAGTGATTGTTCAAGCCTCTGACTCCTACGGAGAAGCGACAGGATACACCTCGATCAACGTGAGGCTTTCAGAGGAGGGCGCTTCGGTGATCAGCACCGATGGAAATTTCCTCTCCGATGGAATCCTCATTGGCATTCTGGTCATGTTTGGCATTGGCGTCGCCGTCATGATTGTGATTTCCATACGCAACGGTCCAAAACGAGGCGATGGCGAGGATATGTTCGGCCATCAGTGAGCATGCTCATTGGCCGATAACGGTTTATACCCCTGCTCAGTGGAACGGATAACCCTGCGAGCGTAGTGTAGTGGTTATCACCGAGCGTTGCCAACGCTTGTTGGG
>CM001443.1:1775962-1787272 GCA_000246735.1 uncultured Candidatus Poseidoniales archaeon
CCCGGGTTCGAGTCCCGGCGCTCGCACCATTCGACACACTGCAAGCCATTTTCATGAAATTAGATTCTTCAAAGGCGGCCCAATGATTATGCAATGCCTCCTCAAAGTAAGCCCGAAGAGGGACTGATTTGAGCGACAGAAGAACGATTTTCATAGGAAAAAAACCACTCCACGCCTATGTCCGAGCGGTCGTGATGGCCATGGAAGAAGGTGAACGTCGCGTCCAGCTTGTAGCAAGGGGCGCAACCATCGGTCGAGCGGTGGATGTCGCAGAAGTCTGCCGCCGAAGAAATGGAATCATCGCTCAGGGTTTGCCGAGTGAAGTGATCATCGGCGACATCGCATGTTCTTCGGAGACCATTGAGCAAGAAGGGCAGCGATCCAGAGTTGTCAGTGTCCTCACCATCGAACTTGATGGTGTAGGCGACGTGCCTGTGAAGGAAGAAGAGTGAACCAATTCAGAGCAAATTTAGCCGCCGTTGGATTTCATTCGCCGTTGCCTCATACAACGACAACGGCCCACCGACCGGGTCTTCAAGGCCCCAATCGTGGTCAATTCGCATGGCAGGGCATTGCACACCGCAGCCCATCGAGATGACTAAATCGTAATCATCGGCTGAAAAACCATCGACACTCTTTGGTTGCATTCCCTCAGTGGAGATGCCTCGCCCTTCCAAAATCGTCACAGCATGTGGTGCGATGGTGGAGGCTGGGTGGGTTCCTGCCGAGTCCGCTTGGTGACCCATCGATGTGGCTAATCCTTCTGCCATCTGTGAGCGGCATGAGTTTCCAACACAGACAAACAAGAGACGCATGAACCACCATGACAGCCACAGTATAAAGGAAATTTCTATGCCCCAAGGAGGAGCGTTCTCAAACCCCGGCGATGTGGTGGCGACATGGCGAGGGACGCATCAGTTGCAAAAGCGGTTGTGTTTGCTGCCGTTGTGTACATCCTCCTGTTTGCAGCCCATATCGTCGCTGCGGCCAATGACTGGGCGTTGTTGTTTCGAGTCATCGCAACATCACTCACTTGCATGACGTTTCTTCTTGGTTGGTGCCTTGCATGGATGCTCAAACATAAAAATCTGGAGATGCGAAGGCGTGGCCATAGCATTGGCTCTTGGATCAGCATTCCGCTTGCCATTGGTTTGGCTTATGCATACGCAGAACAGTCGTTTGACATCACGCTCAGTGCGGCGTTTGTAGCGTTAACACTGACGACTCATGCCCTCACATATCGAAGGCTTTCGTAATGGGCTTTGGAAAGGTGCATTGAAGTAGCCCCTTTCAGTCCACACAATATGTCCGATTCCCCGGTCACCAAACACGGAGCAAACAGTGGCGAAGCCCCTGCTGAAGCATCCCCCCAAGAACAGAAGCAAATGGAGCAGGCCTACGCTCAAATGAAGCGAAAGATGTCCATGGCCGAAATTGGCCAAAAAATCAAGCACAAAGTCATGGTTCTCTCAGGAAAGGGCGGTGTTGGAAAGTCGACGGTCTCCACAGGCCTTGCGCTCGCACTGGCACAACAGGGTCTCAAAGTTGGGATTCTTGACATTGACATCACCGGACCAAACGTTCCGAAGATGATGGGACTTGATGGTCGACGCCTGCATGTTGAATCTGGACGGATTCATCCAGCTCAAGGCCACCTCGGCGTCAAGGTCATTTCGATGGCGTTTCTATTGGACAATGAAGACACGCCAGTCGTATGGCGAGGACCAATCAAACTCGGTGCAATTCAGCAATTTATTGGTGATGTGGAATGGGGAAACCTCGATTACCTCATCATCGATTTCCCACCAGGCACTTCTGACGAACCACTTACCGTTGCGCAATCCCTGCCCAACATTGATGGCATGGTAATTGTCACGACACCACAAGATGTGGCGTTGCTTGACAGCAGAAAGTCGATCACATTCTCAGAATCACTAAAGGTGCCGGTCCTCGGCGTTGTCGAGAACATGAGCGGCTACACCATCAATGGAAAGGCTTCACCAAACAGCGAAGTCCAAATCGCCGGCCCGGCAGGAAAGACGCTCAAAGCCACCACAAATGATGATGGGGAATTTGCAATCACCATTGACATCTTCAAGGAAGGCGGAGGGAAATCCACCGCAGAGGAATTTGGCGTTCCGTTCTTGGGAGCCTTGCCGTTTGACCCTGGATTTGTCCGAGGTGGCGATCTGGAGTTCACCGAATTGTGAGCGAACCAGAAGGCCCATCCGCAATCGCATTCGCTGGTGTTGTCAAGGCATTACAAGATCAAATTGTGGATACTGATCAACCAGGTTTGGAAATTATTTGAGGCGATGAAATGAGTGAAGAAATGCCACGTCTGGCCCGCTTTGAGCGAAGGGATGTTGATGTTGTGCTCACCTATGACACCGATGCAGCGTTCACCATCACTTACGACGACTTGAGGCATGCGTGCCCGTGTGCAAAATGCTCACCGCTTCGCAATGAAGACGAGTCGAGTAAAACGCTCCGTCGACAGGTCGAAGCCTTTCCAAAAGAAAAGCCACAAGTTCGCACGGTTGGCAATTACGCTCTTGGGTTCGAATGGACAACTGGATGCTCAAGCGGCATTTACCGCTTCGAGCGAATTTGGGACATTGCGAACCGCCGGGACCCGGACAATGGCAAGCCATATGTCCACGGCGCTTGGTGAAACGCACAATCCCCAAAAGTATGGGGAGTTCGACGAGGGTTTGATGAGGCAATGACAACCCCGTAGGGGTTGGAGGTCGAGACTTGGACGGCATTTACCTGACATGGTTAATCACTGCGCTGGCGCTCGGTGTCCTGTTGTTGCCCGTGTTCAAGCAACCGTGGATGAAGATTACCCTTCCCACCTTCATTGATTTCTTTCGCCGATACTGGATTCACATCGTCATTGTCTTCCTAATTTACAACTCAAAAGACATCCTCGACCAGTTGGACCGAATCATCATGGCCAACACGGGCCTCGACATGACGCCATGGATTTTCGCCGTTGAGGGAAGCCTTGCTTACGATGTTCAAGTCGCCTTCAAAACTGAGTGGCTTACCGTTGCCTTAACGCATTTCTATGTCGCTGGTTTCATGTTCATTTGCTATGTTTCCATCTTCTACTTCGCATTCTTTGACGACCGATGGATTGCCGACAGAATGACGCTCTCAATTGCATGGGTCTACATTCTTGCCATCCCCTTCTACCTGTTTTTCAATGTTCGAGTCACAGGCGATTACATCCCCGGAATGGAAACACTCGCCTATGATTTGACCCCAGAAATTGCAGACTGGTTCCGCAGAATCGATCCGTTCACAAATGGATTCCCATCCCTTCACATTGGCATTCCCTTTGCCGTGTGGTTGTGCTTAACTCGCTTTGATGAAGACCGACGATGGAATAAGTACAGAGCATTGGTGTTCGTTTACATTGCCGTCACGGCATTCGCCATCATTTACCTCGGCATTCATTGGTTCATCGACATAATTGGCGGTGTGCTTGTTGCAAGTTTGGCAGTTTCACTCGCTGGCCGTACATCAGAGGGGTGGTGGAGCATCTTTGATGAACGCACCATCAACTCCCGAGTTGTCACCGTTCTTACCGAACCAAAGAAAGCCATTGGAATTGTTTGGAGCCGATTTGACGGCCTGGTCAAGCGATTCAGAGAACCGACAAGCAGGGAAACAGGAACAATGGTGTTGGCTATTTTCATTGTCCTCTTTGCCGTCATCACTTGGGAATTGAGTCACCAAAGCCTCCCAGCTGGTGGCGTGGAAGCGCCGCAAGAAGTGGCTGCGGCTGATGGGTGGATGGTGACCATTGACAACCGAACCTCTGGCGCTGTCATGCTCGTTCACGACCTAAGCAACCTCGAACTCGATCCAATTGAAATGCTCAATGGAAGCATCAGTCTGGACACTCCGTTCGATGTCGAAAACAACAGATTAGCCGTGGCTAATTCAACATCCTTAATGGTGTTCGATCTTATGAAAAGAACAACCGACGGGTATGTGAACATCCTCAACAAAGAGAGCACACAACCCGATGAAGTGTACCTTTCCTCATCGACCACGAGTGCGTATGTTGTGATGCTTGACGGCGGGAACCTGAGCGCTATTGACCTCAACGCCGTCGATGTCAACCTCGGGCTCAGTGGGCGTTCAATCGCGCATGTGGCGGTGAATGATGTTGAATTGGCCATTGTTTACGAAGACGCCCCGACAACGGTTCACTTTGCACGAATCGGTGCCATGGGGTCCATCGCCATCAAAGAAATCAATGCCTCCGCTCCCGAAGAACAAGACGCAGTGCTGATGGAATGGGGGACACCGGTCGACATGCCCAACGCCACAATCGTCGACCTCGTGTTTGACGAATCCTTCCTTGCCGCTACTGTGAATGTGAGCGCTACCGACCGGTTGGTGGTTTACAACAGAAGCAATGATGGCCAATGGTTGGCAAGCGACCCAAAGTATCGCGTCAGCGACCCATCCATGTACAACGGAATCCTAGCATGGTCCACACGTGACCACTTCGATCCGACAAAGCCGCAAGCCAAGTACATGGATGGAGAGATTCAATTCTTGAACCTCACAGAAAATCAAACGCTTTTGCTCACCTCTGATGAATTACATCAGTTTGGACCTCAAGTGCTCACTGACCATTTGGTGTACTTTGAGGAAGATGAATTTGGAGTTGTGACGGTGCACATCCACAGTTGGACACCTGAATTAACCGTGTACTCCAATCTCCTCTTGCAGATTGGCCTGCTTGCTGCCTTTTTACTTGCATTCATTTACGCATATCAAAAGCAGGCAGAACGAAGTCATGCCATCCAGAGCATGGAAGAAGAGTGAGTTCACTTTTTGATGCTTAGCATTCGCTCGAGTGCAAGCAATGAGCCTTCTTGGATTGAGACTGGGACCGTGATTTGGTTCGGCACTTCTCCCTCAACAATACGCTCGAGAACATCCATCAAGTACGCGGGGTGAATCATGTACATGGTTGAACATGGGCAGATCTCCTCATCTAAACATTCGATGTGCTTGTCGGGGTGTTCTTGAGCAAGCCTTGCCACCATGTTAATTTCCGTTCCGATGGCGATTCGTGCACCAGCGGGCAGTTGTTGGACGAAGTTTCGGATGAACTGAGTGGACCCGTTAGCATCGCTTGCGTCAACGGTCGCTTTCGGGCATTCAGGGTGAACCACGACGATGCCTTCAGGTTCACGAGCACGGAACTCATCGACTTGAGGGACTGTGAAGCGCTTATGGACTGAGCAGAAACCATGCCAGAGAATGATGCGGCTGCCCGAAACCTCACCCATTGCTCCAATACCTGGCGTCCAAGTTGGCATGAGCGTTTCATCGATACCCATTGCTGCACCGGTGTTCCTTCCAAGGTGCTGGTCAGGGAAAAACAGAACTGAACCGTTGGAGCCCGCACGGTCAAAGGCCCATTGGAGAGCGCCTGCAGCGTTCGTAGATGTGCAAACAATACCTCCGTGACGACCAACAAAATCCTTGAGGTCGGCGCTGCTGTTCATGTAGGTGACTGGTACGAGGTAGGCATCATCTTTCTGAGCCAACTCAACGGGGTCCTTGCGAGTGATTGGATCGCCCAGACCTGTTTGTTCAAGAATTTCTTTCCAAGCCACTTCGACTTCAGGTAGGGTTGCCATGTCAGCCATTGAACACCCTGCGCGTAAGTTAGGAAGGATCACGTGCTGTTCATCGCTTGTCAAAATATCAGCAGACTCAGCCATAAAATGAACGCCGCAGAACACGATGTATTTTGCCTTGGAATCCGCAGCCTTTTGGCTAAGCATGAATGAATCACCGAGAAAGTCAGCATGCATCACAATGCTGTCTCGCTGGTAGTGATGGCCAAGAATCAACAAGTCATCGCCCAGCTGCGTTTTCAATTCGCTGATACGGTCAGCGATTGCTTGTTCCTCGGACGAAAGCGACGTGTCCATGAAATCAACGGAGCACATTGGGAGTGACACAGTCATGGTGATTCAAAATTGCCCACAATGTATTCCCTTTTGAATCAATCCACTTCTAAAGATTTGATAAACCAGCGATGAAACCCGCTTACATGGTCTTCCAAGCCGGTGAGCGTTTGCACCTCGGGGCGGAAGCAGAGGTGTGGTCCGGTACATGGTTGGGCCGACCTGCCGTTCGGAAGCAGCGACGAACTCGAGCGTGGCGTCACCCCGATCTGGATCATCGCCTTGGTCATCGTCGGATGATGAGCGAAGCGAGGTTGATGGTTCGAATGCACAGAGCGGGGATTGCTGTTCCTGCGCTCTATGACTTGGACCCGAGTGCTGGTATCATGGTGATGCAACTCATGCCCGGTCGCCCTCTCATCGAAGTGCTTCGAGACAATGCACTGCCTGCTTCGTTCAAGCAAACCGCTCTTTCAAGCACTGGAGCAGCGATTCGGAACGTGCACAGACTCGCCATCACCCATGGCGACCTTTCCACCAACAATGTGCTGATCAACGAAGATGGTCATGCTACGCTGATTGATTTTGGGCTTGCAGCGGTCGATTATGAGGTGGAGCGATTTGGTATTGATTTGCACGTCGTTGATGAAATTCTTGGTGCATCGCACCCTGACATCGATGGTGGCATCGAGTCTTTGCTTGCTGGCTATACGGCTGAAGAAGAGCGTCAAGGACCACCAATGGAACAAACAGGGGGAGCAGTTCCAACTGCCTCAGAAGTGTTACAACGCCTTGAGAACGTTCGAACTCGCGTTCGATACCACGGATAATTAATCCATCAACAGTCGGAGTTCTTCCACGCTTCGCAACTCTGCGAGATAGATCTGCTCAATCGCATCGCTCAAGTCTTGGTCGGCCGCTGCTTCGAGTTGAATCATAACCTCGCCATACACAGCAGCAGCTTTCGTTTCTGTTTCGAGTGAATGCTGCAACATTTCGGCGTAGTCAGTGGTGTGAGTGATCGGGTGCGAGTTTCGCTCCGTCACAGGGATGCCTTGCAATTTGACCACTGCCTTTCTGACAATGCTGGCATGGGCAAGTGATTCAGTTGCTTCTCCATCGAACATCGGTGAAAGTTGAAGCCGATGAATCCCCTGAACATTCGCTGCATAATGTGCGTACATGTTGATGGCTCGCAGTTCCCAACCGAGGGCTTCGTTCAATGTGTCAATTAATGTCGTGTGTGTCATGGTCTCAACTCTTAGGGTGTACGAAAGTTACAACGCTCTCATTAACCGTGTCAATCCATCATAGAAGCGATACATAAACCCATGCTGTGGGCCAACGGTCATCTACAACCAAACAGATTCACCGACTTTCCACCCTATGAATGCCAAAAGCGGGCAAAGCACCATGGTGAGACCGATGTAGGAGAAGGCGAGGGTTGAATCCCCACGGTCGAACATAGAAATGGTTTCAACTGAGTAAGCAGACATGGTGGTAAAAGCGCCTAAAAAGCCAGTTGCAAATACAAAAGCAAGGTTCTCCGAGATGACATGCTGGGCGATTCCAACCGTCACAACACCCAGAAGCAATGATCCGAGCAGGTTCACGGTCAATGTGCCATATGGAAAACCATCGTTGCCCAACCATTCACCAACAAGGTACCTCATTGCAGCACCAATCGCACCGCCCGCAGCGACGAGGCCAATGTGTTGAAGCATGGGTTGCGCTCAAGTCCATCGCTAACAAGGCTGCCGGAGAGGACGCACTCCCCTGGCCCAATTAGGCGCACATCTCAAAGCCCATACCACCTGCGGAGGTCATGGGACGAACCGTATGGTTTCTTACTGGCAACGCAGGCAAGGTCAAGGAAGCAACACACCACTTGCAACCTCTTGGATATGATGTAAAGCAACTTGTGGTGGCTGACGGTTCCATCATTGAGCCACAAGCCGACACCCTCACTGAGGTCGCCATGGCAAAGATTGAGCAAGCCATCCCGTTCATGGATCATCCAGAAGACTTGCTTTTGGTGGAAGATGCAGGATTATTTGTTGACGCCCTTGATGGTTTTCCAGGCGTCTATGCTTCGTATGCACTCCAGACGCTTGGTTGCCCGGGAATGTTGAGGTTGCTCAACCATCTTGGTTCAGAAGACCCTGTGCAATCTGCAAACCTCCGACGTGCATCTTTCCAAGCAGTCGCTGTTATGTGGGTCAACGGAGAGGTCTACATTGGCAACGGTTCATGCCCTGGATGGATTTCCAATGACATCACCGAAGGAGAAGGTTTTGGCTTCGACCCAATTTTCGTCCCATCAGACCTTGATGAAGATGGCAAACCACTGGCTCCTGGCCAATATGGTGCAACAAGCACCCATGGGGCAACATTTGGCGGCATCTCGATCGAGGAAAAGCAAAAATTCAGCCACCGTTCTCGGGCGCTTGAAGACTTGTTGCGGCAACTGCCATCAGCATGATAAGTTAGGCCATATTGGCAATGGTGAGGCACATGACGTTTGTTAAGAAGATGGCTGGGTTTTACGCCCTCGCTGCTACTGCGGTGTACATCGCAACTGCAAGCGACCTCGAAGACACTGTTGCTTGGGGGCTTATTGGCTCCATTATCCTCGCATGCTTGGTGTACATCGGCTCGGCAGAGGCAAAGGCACCATCCCAACAACGAAGGCAACGCACTCCCCAAGAAATCCAACCAATCGCTGAAGACGAAGAGGTCCAAGAGGAACAATTGGACATTCCTGAAGTTGTAACACAAGAACCATTGGACGGCGCCACCTTACGAGAGCGTAAACTCGCCAAAATCCAAGCCGCTGAAGCACAGAAAGCACAAGCCTTGGCTGCTGCGAACAACGAGCATGAAGAAGGCGAAGAAGAACTCATTGAAGTCACTCTTGAGATGGAAGACATCCACGTTGCAGACGAATTTGTAATCGAAGTCTCGGCTGAATCCGTTGAGGATGCAGACATCGAGGCGACTGTCAAGCAACGTCGCATTCAACATGATGCAATCCGTGAACGCATCGAAAAGCGGCGAAGGGGCCAATTAGCAGAGATTCGCGCATCGACCGCAAGAATGTGGGAAGATCAAACTGCAGGCGAAGACATCGTTGCTCTGCTCCAAACCCCTGGCCACGGCCATGCTGTGCTTGTCGAGCCAGAAAACCCAGAACCTGGCCACATTTACGGGGCCACGTTCATTCGCATTGATGATGCAAGAATCCTCAAACTCCGCACGCCACTTGATAGCGGATTCGAGCAGGTTAAGAAGGAAAAAGCCCCAGAACTTCCAGCCTTAATGGACCCTAATGGAAAACCCCTTCCGCCGCTCCCACAACTCGGAGAAGGCATGGCGCTCCCGCCACTCCCAATGCCAGCAGCCAGCGGCGCACTTGCAGCGCTCAAGGATGAAATGCAGTCTTGAGGCATTTCCGACTGCTCAAAGTTGAAGGCGAAGGTGACGCATCGTTAAGCAATGGAGCACGTAAACGTCGATAACTCGGTGGCAACGCTTGGCCGTTCGACTGTGTTGCTTGGCTTGTGCTTGGTCGCTGTCGCTCCAACCGTGTCCATCGTCACTGGCTTTGTCTTCAAAGCAGGATTGTTGGCCGTGCTTGTGTTCTGTATCACAAAAGTATGGATTTTTGGTCTCCCAGCCTTCTGGCACTTGAAAATAGAAGGCAAATCCTTCTCATGGTCACCACCAAAAAATGGAGGTTGGGTTGTTTCTTTTGCATTGGGTGTTGGCATGATGATCGCCGTTATTGGCGCCTACCTCCTGCTTGGTGAGACCATGATTGACAAGCAGACATTGTTAGAATTGCTTGAGCCTGTCGGACTCACCACCCCATCGCAACTTGCTGGAGCCATTTTGTTCTGGGTGTTCGTAAATTCTGTCCTTGAAGAGTATGTCTTTCGATGGTTCATCACCTCGAAAATTGAAGAACTCACAGGCGCCAAATGGACGGCTGTCTTTCTTTCGGCCGGCGTGTTCACGCTCCATCACACAATTGCATTGATGTTGTTCATCAGCCCAGTTGGAACCTTTATCGCATCACTTGGCGTATTCATTGGCGGTGCGATTTTCTCGTGGATTTATTTACAGTACCGAAGTATTTGGGTGGCGTGGATCGCACATGCGTGTGCGGATGTAGCCGTTTTTGGAATCGCTTGGCATCTTGTCATCGGATTTTGAATTCTCAAACAGACCACGTTTTTGCTCAAATTAGGGACATCCCAATTTTTCTTTTATATAGTGTGGAGTGGTAGTTATAATGCACAACGTGCACAATAGGTGTTTCTCAATGAATCAATAGATCCCCAACTGCTTGCCCTTAAGCGATTGAGCGTCAGAGCGTAGAACTTGTTCAGTTTTCTGGACTTGTTGAAGCGCTTTGGAAGGGCGCGGTTTGCCATCCCGGCACACTGCGAAACAAGCAAAACGGAGGATACATGAGACATAAGAAGAGAATGAAACACCACAAGCCTAACCACAATGGAAAGAACCGCAATACTGGAAAGCGAATTTTCATTCCCAGGGCCTTTGAACCCGGCGATGGGAATAAAAAGACAAAACCAAACTGCGAAACGGCACCTGTGAAGGAACCAAAGCGTGAAATCTCCGAAAAGGAGATGGGACGCAAGGCCAAACTGAAGAAGGAGCGAGCCGAGAGAGTGAAACATGCACAGGAAAATTGGCGAGCTGAACGTCAAGATCAGCACCACGACACCTGCTGCAAGGATGACGAGGCCCGCACCAAGAAGAATGCGTGGCTCCTGAAACAACTGGGAGCCATCCGATGTGATACAGTCCTTGAAGAAGGAACTGGAATCATGATTGGCAAGGTCATTCCTCGGAGTTTCGAGCGTCGCCCAGACGTTCGGGCCCACATGAGGCACTTTGCCAAGGTTGCTGAAGAAGCAGGTTACAAACGCCATTGGCGGTGAGGACACCACCTGACGTTGAATGACGTCACATACCCCGATCAAACGGGGGAGCCGGGGGTTCGGGGGCTTCGGCCCCCGTCCCTCCTACACCAACACCTTTCACTCATGCTGCCATTCAGGCGTTGCTCTGTTGATGAATGCTTGAACGCCGATTTCCTTGTCTTTCGAATCAAACAAAGAGGCGAACGCCTCGGCTTCGATGGCCACGCCTTCCGTTAGCCCTGCATCCAATGCAGCGCGTATTGTTGCTTTACCAACGCCCAATGTATTGGAAGACTTCGAACCAATCATACGAGCCATTGCCATCGTTGTTTCGAGTAAATCGTCAGCGTCACAAATCTTGTTGGCAAGACCAATTCGATGTGCTTCTTCTGCTTTGACTGCTTCACCGGTGA
>CM001443.1:1787288-1804281 GCA_000246735.1 uncultured Candidatus Poseidoniales archaeon
CAAAACACCGGTGAAGATCATCTCCATCGTTTTTCCATAACCGACAAGTCGAGCAAGCCGTTGCGTTGCTCCGTAACCAGGAATCAAACCGAGGTTGACCTCAGGGGTTCCAAATCGAGAACGAGTGCTTGCAATACGAATGTCACAGGAACATGCCACTTCGCAACCGCCACCAAGGGCAAAACCATCAACCATGGCAATGGTTGGCTTGCTTAAATTCCACAGCGCCTCTACGGCGTTATCGGCAAACATCACTCGAATATCGTCGCTTTTTTTGCCGACAAACTCGGTGATATCTGCACCAGCAACAAATGCATTTGGCTTTGCTCGCTTCCCTTCGGGCGGGTCGTTTGGTTGAGCGCCTGTGATGATGACAACACGAACATGTGGCGTCGATTCAACCCACTCGACCATATCTTTGATGCCGCTCATCACTTCAGCATTGAGCGCGTTCAATTTGTCGGGCCGATTGATGGTCACCATGGCAATGCTCCCAAGATCTGCATCTTCGCTGATCGGGTGTTCTTCAATCACGACTGCATCGTTTTGTGGGGCGCTCATGTTTGGTCCATATCGCTGAGGTTCATCAGTCCACCGACACCATCCATCGCGACCATGAGAAGTTGAAAACCAAGAATAGAAAGACCATGAGCGCCTGTTAGGGCCATGGTTGAATCTGAAGCGCCCCTTGTCATGGCCAACGACATGGCGAAAAAGTATGGTGATTTCATCGCCCTTCACCCGCTTAATGTCGAAGTTCATGCTGGTGAATTTTTTGGTGTTTTTGGACCAAACGGTGCGGGGAAATCTACCTTCATTAAGCTTCTAACTGGGCAACTCCGACCGAGCAAGGGCCAAATCGAAGTCTTGGGCGTTGACGCCGTTGCAGACCCACAAAAAGTCAAAGCCAACATTGGAATCGTTCCAGAATCGGAATCGCCGCCTTCGTTTTTGACACCAAAAGAGTTCCTCGAATTCGTAGCCCGCCTGAGGCGCGTCGAGGACATTGAAGCAAAGGTCGAACACTGGCTCGACTGGTTTGGCATGGACGAAAAGAGAGACACAATGTGCAAGGATTTATCGAAAGGCCAGCGTCAAAAGGTGATGTTAGCCGCCGCCTTCATCCACAAACCAAAACTTCTCTTTTTGGACGAACCATTCGCAAACCTCGATCCGATTTACCAACGTAAATGCCGTCAATGGTTGCTTGATCACGTCAAGGATGGCGGGACAATCTTCCTCTGCTCACACGTATTGGAGATGGCAGAACGCATGTGCAATCGAATGGCCATCATCAACGATGGGCGTGTGCTGGCGGCAGGAACCGTCAAAGGACTCAAGAAAAACGAACAGGAGACACTTGAAGATGTGTTCATTCGACTTGTTGGCCGCTCGATCGAAGATGTTGAACGAGAAGAAAAGGCCAATGAAACCAACGAGGGCTCTGAGGAGGAATAACCGTGCCCGGCGCCACAATTGTTTCTCGCGATTGGGACGATGTGGCCGAAGGTACACCTCTCAGCACCGGCCTAGGCACCTCTGCCCAAGGCCAAGAACTGCATGAACCGCTTCGTGGATGGTCGTCCTTTTCTGCTACCTTCCGAGTCATGTTCAAGGAAGAAGGGCGGAAGAGCATCGAATTCGCAAAGAAGCGGCAGATTGTTCTGTTCCCGCTTCTCCTTACACTCATCACTGCGTTAACGACGGTTGGTCTGCAATTTCTCGTCGGCGATTCAACTGCTCAAGTGGCCGATATTGAACAGAAAACGTTCACCTGGGGGGAATTGAGGTTTGCACTTCACCTCCCTTTGTTGATGTTCAGCCTCGGCATGGGTACGTTCGCATTCATCGGTCATGACGCCATTGTCCACCGAGCAGGGACCAAAAATTACCTGCTTGCGGCACCAGCACTCCAGCCCTTGCCAAACTCTGTTGCCCACTTTGCGTACTTCATCAAAGATTTGTGCTTCTATGTGATGTTGATTCTATCTCCAGTCATCGCCGGCATGGCGCTTGGCATTTTGCTCGAAACCTTCAACGGCGTGAACACACCATTGGAGTGGTCAAGCCTGCCTTGGACATGGTTGGCGATGATCATCACCCTCGGCCAAGGCCTTGCGTTTGCTTTCCTTGGTTCTGCTTTGTGGATGCGTGGTCGGCCGTACACTATTTTTGGACCACTGGCCATCGTTGCGTTCGGTGTAGCGGTGGGCCTTGGGCAAGTGAACCTCGACGGTGTGCTTTGGGGCCTTTACGTCCAGTCAAATCAATCGCCGCTCATTGGAGGTGCTGCTTTGGGAGGATGTGTCGCCATCGGGTTGTTGGCGAGTGCGCTGATCATCGATGACTTTGACGTTTCAGTGGTTCAGAGAGAAGAAATGTTTGTGCCAATCTACAACCGATTGGGGTTCCTTGGTGATGGCGAAATCCGTCTCATCGTCGCCAAAGAATTCGTAGATTTATTCCGTTCAGGCTCGATAAAGAAAATGACCGTGTCTTACGCAGTGCCACTGCTGGTGTTGCTCGGGATGGCTTGGTTGGTGGATTTCGCAGAGGCTCCGATTCCAATCAATCTGCTCTCATATGCTCCGTTCCTTGGTTTCTTCGGATTCAACTTCTATTCGTGGTTGACGATCCTCGATTCACCTGAATTCATGAATGGACTGCCTTTACGGGTGCCTCAATTGATTCGAGCAAAGGTCATCGTTTACTTCCTTGCAACCTCATGGATTTCATTAATTTTCATCGTGTTGATGGCGTGGCAATTAGACGAATGGACCTCATTACCTACAAGCATCATCGTGATGTTTGCAAACTCGATTTACATCGTGGCCCTCACCGCCTTTTTGATGGGCCTGCGGCCCAATAAGGCCATCTTTGATGCATCAGTAATGATTTGGTTTTGGATCGGCACCGTCCTGCCATTGCTTGGCTTGTTTTTGCTTTCCTTCACCCAAGGCGATGTATCGCTTTACGGCAACTGGTGGGAGCGGGCAAGCCAAGATGGGCTCGCTGCAACTTCGGCCATGTATGACCAATCCATGGTCGAGCAGGGCTACAAGGGCATGCTGGCCATCTCGGTCTGTTTGCTTGGCGCATCCGCCTTACTATGGAAGCTGATGGACCGACGTTGGGGCAAAGCAGAGTTTTCTAATTGAGACGAACCGTTCCATCAAAACAGGTATCTTGATGAGCGTTCGGCTTCGCCCTTCAAACATGGGCAAGGTTGTCGCTGTATGCGGAATGCCCGGCTCTGGTAAAGGGGAATTTGCTGCCGTCTTGGAACTGCAAGGCGTCCCAGTCCTTTCCATGGGTGACATGGTGAGGGCTGAAGTGAAGCGTCAAAACCTGGTAGAGTCACCCGGTATCTTCGGAGAAATTGCAGCCCAGCTTCGTGCTGAGCATGGAGAGGATGTGCTTGCTGTACGTCTGGCTGATGCAGTGGATGAGTTACTCGAATCACACCCGATCGTCTTGATCGAAGGAATGCGAGGTACCGCAGAACGAATCGTCTTCTCCCAACGATGGTCGGAGGCTTTTGCCTCGGTGGCCGTTGAAGCATCGCCCGATGTCCGATTCACTCGAATCCAGAACCGTGGTCGTTCAGAAGATGGAGACAGGGCCTCATTTGAAGTCAGGGACACCCGTGAGATTGGATGGGGATTGGACCAAATCATTCTCGAGGCGGACCACCACATCGACAACAACCTCGACCTTGCCACCTTCCAAGAAAATTGCCAAACTTGGTACATCGGGTTCAGGGCATAATCCTGTTAAAATCCGGCCATCTTAATGCACACAATTGGCAACTCGTTTCCAGTGCGCAGGACGCCGGTTTTGGGTGCCTCGTTCACCCAAGTGTTATAGTCGGCCACAACCTGTGACAATTTGCTTCGGCAAGGGGTGCGCGTATGGCGAGAAAAAACAACAAAGGAGGGGGCAAGCGTCAGCGGGCTCAACAACGCGCTCAATACGACGAGCTAGACAAGTACCCAGTCCTGCCCCCACACGCCTTCGCAAGGATTGTTCGCGATAAGCAAACGCTCAATATCATCTATCAAATCATCGAGCCCCCGATGACCAAGAAAGAGCAAGAGCAGCGCGACGAAATCCTTGACATCTTCATCCGCTCCCTCACGGCGAACATCGAAGAAATCGATGCGAATCCCGAGGCCTACGTCCGCACGGCAATGGACAAGGTCATCAAGGCATACGGAATGAAGATCAACAAGAAATCGAAGTCGAAGATTTTCTATTACCTCCGCCGTGACCTGATTGGCTACGGTGAAATGGACGTGCTGATGAACGACATCAACGTCGAAGATATTTCACTCGACGGGACAAATGTTCCAATTTTCGCATACCACAGGAAGTTCGAATCCGTCGAAACAACATGCGTCTGGAAAACTGATCATGAACTCGAATCCTACGTGATTAAATTGGCACAGCGATGTGGAAAGCACATTTCAGTCGCCGACCCATTGCTCGACGCAACGCTGATGGATGGTTCTCGAATTGTCATGAAGCTGGGCCGGGAAGTCTCGACAAGAGGATCTGCATTCTGTATCCGACGGTTCAAGGACGATCCGTTCTCACCAGCCGACATCGTTGCGTTCCGAACCATGTCTTCGCTGATGGTCGCTTATCTGTGGATTGCGTTCCAGAATGAAGTCCCTATGCTCTTCGTCGGCGGTACTGCATCCGGCAAAACAACCACCCTCAACGCAATGTGCATCTTCATTCCATGGCAGATGAAAATCGTGTCGATCGAATCCACCCGTGAAGTCAACATCCCTCAACCAAACTGGGTCCCTGGTTTGACCCGACAAGGGTTTGGTGGCGAATCCAAAGACGGTGTGATCGGTGAGTTCGAGTTGCTCAAAGCAGCGCTTCGTGAACGGCCAGAATACATCATTGTTGGCGAAATCCGTGGTGCAGAAGCCTATGTTTTGTTCCAGGCAATGGCAACGGGCCACTGCGCATACTCCACGGTCCACGCCGACTCGGTGGCATCGCTGGTTCACAGACTTGAAAACAAACCAATTGACATCCCGCGCGTCCTTCTTCCAGCACTGGAAGCATGTGCGATTCAGATTCAAACCCGTATCAACGGAAAGCGTGTCCGAAGAACGAAGCAACTTGTCGAGATTGTTGGTATTGATCCAAACTCATTGGAAATCATCACCAATGAAGTGTTCCGATGGGATGTCACGTCCGATGATTTCATCTTCAGTGGTAAGTCCTACGTGTTGGAGAAAATCATGGTCAAAATCAACTTTTCACAAGATGACATGCGCCGTGAATTGCGAACCCGAAAGCGCATCCTTGAGTGGATGGTGCTGAACGACATTCGAAAAGCAGACCAAGTGTCTCAAATTGTCACAGAGTATTATGTGCGACCAAACGAGATCCTCGCCCGAGTCGATGGATTGCGTTGAACCCTGAGGAGTGAGCATCGATGGACCTAACGGCATGGCAACGGATTTGCAACAGAATCCTAGGACGTGTCGTTAAGAAACGAGCGAGGGCGGACAAGGAGCTATCTGATAACCTCGTCAAAGGTTCCATCAAAATGATGCCAGAGGTATACCTTGCCACGGCCATCATGACCACCCTCGCCATCACACTGGGGTGCTGGGGCTTTGTGTCCCTGTTCTTCATCCCAGACATCGGTATCATTGCCTACTGGGAGTCAATGCAAGATCCCGCAACCTTGGATTATTGTTTCGAATGGGAATATTGGAACCAAGACCTCATTGATCCAACGAAACCTGGAAATGGTTGCGATGAATTTGCTTACCAAGTCTTCCCACCAGTTGCAAAGACAATCATCATCGCCCTTGGTGGTTTCATCATCCCCTATGCTGCGTTCAAGTACAACAAAGGTGGCGCAAAGCGAGAAGCTGACCGACGTGGTGCAATGATTGAGAAGTACCTCCCATACGCTGCATCCTACACCGCTGCCATGTCTGCAGCAAACGCAACACCTTCCAAGATTTTCAGATCCCTTGCGATGAACAAGGACATTTATGGCGATGTTGCAGATGACGCAGCCCTTGTCTATCGAGACGTCACATTGCTCGGCTACGACCTGATCACTGCGATGAAAATGAGTGTGGACCGGGCTGCATCGGTTTGGTTGACTGAATTTTTCCAAGGAATGGTTGGAACACTGACGGCTGGAGGGCAACTCAAGTTGTTCTTCCTCAACCGCGCCGAGCACTACATGAGAGAAAACCGCACACGGTTGCAAATGTTCCTTGAATCAATTGCACTGCTTGCAGAATCATACATTGTGGTGGCGGTTGCTATGCCACTGTTTTTGATTGTCATGCTCGTCATTATGTTCTGGGTTTCAGGTTCTGGAGCGCAGATGTCAGAGGGCATGCTTTATGGAATCGTTCTCGGCTTCGTCCCAATGATTCACATCGCCTACGCCATTTTGGTGTGGACGAGCAGCAAAGAACAAGATATGTGAGGAGGTGAAAAAAAATGGCGCGCAAAAAGAAGAACAAGATTGTGGTCGAGTTGGACCTTCCTAAGGACGATTCAACACTGACCAAGTTGTATGCAATCCTCTTCGTGTCGATCCTCCTTGGCCTCACCACTGCCATCGTGTGGTCCACCAACTCGGGCTTTATCCCAACTACAAACGGAGAACCAATGTTCACCAACGTCTACTGTGGTGCAACAGCCACCGACAGCATGGGTAACAGCATGGGCGCACAATTCCAAACCAACCAGAAGCCGTCGTACGCCGCCAATGAGTCATGCGCCATCCTCAAAGACAAAGCCGATGTCGTGAGTTGGACCGGTGAAGAATGGACCTCTGTTTCCAAACGGGGGAAGAATTTCGACGTACCCGGAATCGATTCATCGCAAACAGGCGGTATCGCCGTCGCTCAGCCTCTGTGGGCGAACTGCAGCGTGAGCGCAGACACACCAACCGATTACACGATTGCCATTCGTTCCCAAGAAGGCGTGATCATTGACTACCACAACGGCACCACCGATAATGACAACAATCCCGACAACGATGGATGTGGGATTACCATTGCAAATATTCCGGCCGACACTCGGTACGAATTCCTGGCCTTTTCAAACGAAGAAGGCAAATTCCTCTCCAAGGTCACCTTCGATGTGACCGTGCACTACTTTGATGGCGTTCCAGCAAACATGAACAATGCCTCATTTTGGATCGGCCCCGAAGTCTCACTTGGCCCCGTCAGCATTCACCCATTCATCTTCCTCAACTTCTTCGGACTGATGTTCTTCTTCCTCCTCTACCCTGCATCCTATTATTGGGAGCGAGTCGAAGGCGCCAAGAACGAAGTGGAAGAAAAGTTCCCTGATTTCCTTCGAGACCTTGCTGAGTACTGGAAAGGTGGTCTTTCCATGACGGTCGCTGTCCAAACCCTGGCGACCTCTGAATACGGTGCACTGAATGACGAAGTCAAGAAAATGTCGGATCAACTGAGTTGGGGTATCAAATTCAGCGACGTGATTCGCCAGTTCGCAGACCGTGTCGGCACACCGCTGGTCCAACGGGCGATTGCACTCATTGCTGAAGCCGACCGTGCTGGTGGAAAAATTTCCGATATTCTTGTCACAGCAGCAAACGATTCTCGGGAATTGAAGTTCCTTGAAGGTGAACGACGACGAGCAATCGGCTCGTACATCGCGGTCATTTGGACCTCTTACTTCGTTTTCCTTGGCGTCATTGTCACCCTTGCTGTTGTCTTTATTCCTGCGATTGCAGGTTCAAACTCCAGCGGTGAAGATGGTGGCGACAGTGGCGGTCAAACCATTGGAAACATGACCATCCGTAACATCGACCCACTGTTTTTCCTGACAGTGTTTTACTACGGTGTCACCATGCAGGCTGTGGGGAACGGCACCATGGCGGGCTTGATGTCAACCGGTCGATTCTCAACTGGATTCAAGCACTCAGGCATGATGATTCTCGTTTCCCTCGTCGTGTTCAACTTCCTTGCGTTCACACCGAACTTGATCGGGAATCACAGAGGTTCCTGGCCTTAACCCATCCTCTGGTGCGTTTGTTCCGGCAGGATTGTACTTCGGTGGTTGAATGATTCAAGACGAGGAAGCACAAGTCCACATCCTCGAGATGTTGACGCTGTTTTGGCTGTTCTTCATGTCAGCGACCTTCCTCATTCGAGTTCATGTCCCAGATGCACCCTCGGTGGCCCACGATGCTTCCTTGGAAATTGCTGGCGATGATGCGGTTCGTTACGCCCTCGGTCTCGATGCTGAACTTGAAGGTGAAAACCGGCTTGAAGAGATGCTTGGAAACGGAGAACTCGATGGGGCTTGCACGCTTCTCATGGACAGCATTGCTGTTGGGAAAGAAGCAAATTGTTGGCTCACGCAAAACAGTGGAGTTGCAACGCCTTACGGCCGGACAGGCACGCCAGCAGGCGGCACAGTGACCGTCCACCACCTTGTGGTGGTAGGTGCGGACGCTTGGACCGTGACCCTCGATGTTTGGGCAAGAGGAGGTGCTGCTTGATGCGACACTCAACGCTCAATGCTTCGAGCGATCGTGATGCTGGACAAATGCTCCTGGCCACAGGGGTTGTGCTCTTGATGTCCCTCCTTTCAATGGCTATTTTCGGTGTGAAAGTCGCAGGACTCACACTCCCACACGACACCGCTTCCGACGGCGTAATTGTCACGGCGCAGGAAGTCGCCAATGGCCTGCCAGAACTTGTTGAAGCGCGAACTCAATTATGGATTGATGGTGGTCTTGACCCTCTTGAAGCGGGTGAAATTGCGATGGATGGCGTTCACAATGACATGCTGCACCACGGGGAAGTTCGAGGCATTGAAGTCAAGATGATCAACATCCAAGTCACTGAAACTGATGCTTCGACGTTAACATTCACAGGTGAACTGGGCGTATCAGATGGTGATGCGATGCTGACCGTGCGACTGAGTTTCAGCATCACACATGAATGATCATCGCTTCTGATGTTCGTTCCACGCTACATCCATGAGATGCTTGATGCGCTCTGTATCGCTCTTGACCATCGAAACATCAACCACTGGCCATGAAGCAATTTTGGCCCGATCCGTGAGACCATTCTGAATGGCTCGGATTCTTGGGAAAGCGGCAAGGTAGCGATCTGCTCTTCGAAATGAATGGGCATCTCTTGAACGAAGCATGCCTTTGTGCCGCTCCTCTTCACTGACAACAATCACAAGACCAACAGCGATGCCACCAGCTTCACGCCAACTCCTCAACAGTCGCTCGCTTGGGTTGATGTGGACGCCTTCGATCAGAAGGTCGATTCCTTCGCGTCGGGCTCGGTCGATGGTGGCGACGATGCCACCCTCAACAGCCTGGCATGTATCGAGCCAATCGATGACCGGCTCGCCAGAATCGCCTTTTGAAAAAGAGGAACGATGGAGGGTGGAATGGGTGCGTTCAGGATCGCATGCTCGCATGATTTCTCGAATGGCGTCGGTTGAGAGAAGACGGTCAAATCCAGACTCAGCAGCAAGTTGGACCGAGGCGGTGGACTTCCCTGTCCCGGTTGCGCCAGCGATGACGAGCAAACGGGGTGCTCGGGCAGCAAGGGTCTTTGCGGCTTGTTCCCCCAAACCAACCTTCCGAGCCATATCTGCCTGTGGCGTTGGTGCATTGATGAGTCTTTGCGCCCAAAGTTGGACCATCGACTGGGTTTGGCCCAGCAATTCGTCAACCGAATGCCTTTGAGGGGACGCCCACTGGCAAGGCACATGAGCGCAGAACAGATGTGGGTTGCCGGTGAATGGTGCGATGCAGAAGATGGAGCAACAGCGGACGTTATCAATCCAGCAACAGGTGAAGTCATGGCCACTACGCCAAAGGCAACCATTGCAGATGTCAACCGCTGTGTTAAGGCATCACGAACTGCCCTCAATGATGCATCATGGAAAGCAATGGACCCGGCCCAGCGTGGGCGTATCCTCAACAAAATGGCTCAAGCAACCTACGCCAATGCAAAGTCCCTCGCCGTGATTGAATCAAACAACAACGGCAAGACCTTCCGCGAAGCACTGTCGGAAATTCGCTACGGAGCATGGACCCTCGAATACTTCGCAGGCCTCTCCGACAAAATCGAAGGAACCACCATCCCAGTCCCTGGCAACCGATTGAACTACACATTGCGCCAACCGCTTGGTGTGACCGTTCACATCGTGCCTTGGAACTTCCCGCTTCAACTCGCCCTCCGTTCCATTGCTCCAGCACTTGCTTCGGGATGCACTGTGATTGCAAAGCCAGCGTCATGGACACCGCTCTCGCTCATCGCTTGGGCCAAAGCCATGGAAGAAGCAGACGTAGGCCTTCCCTCCGGTGTGCTCCAAGTGATCACCGGATCTGGTGGACTCATTGGTGACGCACTTGCGGGTCACACTGGCGTCGATGGCGTTGTGCTAACCGGCGGCGTACCAACCGGTCAAGCCGTGATGGCAAAGGCGAGCGAGAACCTCACACCAGTAACGCTTGAATTGGGTGGAAAAGGTGCCAACATCATCTTCCCAGATGCCAACCTCCGATACGCTGCAAAAGCAATCTGCTTTGGAATCTTCATGAACGCAGGGCAAATGTGCTGGGCTGGATCTCGACTCATTGTCCACGAAGATGTTCACGACGAACTCGTCGGTGCAGTCGTTGCCGAAGTCGGCAAGTGGAAGGTCGGACCTGGCATGGAAGAAGGCGTGCGTATTGGCAGCCTTGTTCACCAATCACACCGTGAAGAAGTGATGGAGAAACTCGCAGCAGGACTCGCCATGGGCGGAACCGTTGTCTGCGGTGGAAACGCCATCGAAGGCGATGGAGCCTTCATGGAAGCAACCGTAGTGACTGGTGTCGACAAAGACAACCTTCTGTTCAATGATGAATTGTTTGGACCAGTGTTGGCCGTCACCACGTTCAGTGATGATGCTGAAGCTCTCGCATTGGCCAACGACTCTCCGTTTGGATTGCTCAACGGCATCTGGACGAACAACCTCAGCCGTGCCCATTCGATGGCACGGGATTTGGAAAGCGGTATGGTGTCCATCAACGAGTACCCAATCACCTTCCCACAAACTGCGTTCACCGGTTGGAAGCAATCCGGCATTGGTGTTGAACAAAGCCAAGACGCCATGCGCTTCTACACCAAGGTGAAGAACGTCAACGTCAAACTCTGAGGTGGAACCATGACCGTGGAAGTTGAGGATCGAGAAAATGGCGTTCGAATTATTCGATTGGCTGGTGCTTCAGCAAGCAAATCCTTCTCAAGGGAATCCATGCCGATTATCGCTCGAGCCATCGATGATGGACTGAGTAAGCAGAGCGTTCGAGCCCTGATCATCACCGGTGAGGGGAAGTTTTTCTCCGCTGGTGCGGACATTCATGCCTTCCAAGAAGCAATCGATGCTGATGATGCACCTCAATTAATTCGGGACCTCACGAACATCCTTCATCCACTCTTAGTGCGCATGCGGCAATCCGCAACCATCGTGGTTGGCGCCATCAATGGGGCGGCTGCAGGTGGTGGGCTTGGGCTTGCACTGGCGTGCGATGTCCGCATTGGATCACCAAAAGCCAAGCTTGCTGCCTCCTATGCCAGCATGGGTCTTTCACCTGACGGTGGCACAACCTGGTTGCTGCCTCGACTTGTTGGTGAACAGCGAAGCCGCACCTTCTTCTTTGAAAATCAAATTTGGTCGGCTGAGCAAGCACTCAATGCCGGAGCCCTCGATGAGGTCGTTGAGGCAGATGAACTCATCAACCGGTCGATCGAGGTCGCCACAAACTGGAGCCAATGGGGCAATCATTTCCGAGAAGCAACCAAGCATCTGCTTCATGTGCAATCACAGAATGATTTCGAGACACACCTGAAGCATGAACAAACCCTGATTGAAGCTGCTGGCACGACGTCTGAATTCAAAGAAGGCGTCTCGAAATTCCTGGGAAATTAGGATCCTGAGAGTTTAATTGTGCTTGATACTCAAATCGAAATGATTCCACCATAGGGCATCACCATAAGATGGTACGGCGACTCGTAGGTTCGAACCCATCCTTGAGACTCATCCCTAAACTGAATCATTGGAGCAAAACTTGCATCCATGAACCGCCATTGCTGAACAAGCATGCCAAACTTCTCTCGAAGGCCAAACATCCGTTGCATGGTGAATTGGTGACGCGAGACAAGAATCAGTTCTTCTGTCCTCATGCCACGCATGTGTTTACGGATTCGGCTTCGAATTTTCCGAATGATGTCTTCTAATTCGATGTCAGGGTGATCGACAAAAATCACCAATCGTGGATTGAACGGCCCAGGTACGCCGCCAGGAAACACGTTGCACCCACCATCRGGACCATATTCAGAAGCAATTCGGTCGACRTCAGCATCATCGAAAGGACGRGGTTCTTCCCAATGGACATCACAGGTTTGGGTTTGGCCGCAATTTGGGCACGGGTCGGTTGGTCGATAGTGGTCCGATGTTACTTTTTCACCGTGCCACAATGATCCCTGTTCTGCGCAATATCCTCTTAATACAAACATGAGGATGAAACAACTTCGACAGTAATTAAACAATGATGGAAATTAGTTCAATCTTCTGTGTTCTGATGGATTGTGTTGTGAAAGCTTTCTGCTCCTTTTGCGCCGAGGCCCAATTCACTCAGATCGTACAGCGAGAGTTTTCTTGCTTTGCCAATTGTGTCGTAGCCAGCATCCAACAACGGGCCTTTTTTGGCAGGACCAAAGCCACTTATTTTTAGTTTTGAAAGCAACGCATCATCCGGAAGAAGATAGGCTGAATCAAACGCAGTTGTTGCTTCTCCTGAGACCTCTGGAGCCTCAATTCCCGTACTGGAATCAATGCCTGCAAGTTGCAATGCGTGACGTAGATTCTCACCGACTGGTGCGTATTTGATTGTTTCAATCAATTTCTCCAGCTTTTGCTTGACTTCATAGGCTTCTTTTTCCACTGTTGCGTGGTGATTTCTGAAGACAATCAAAGCCTCGGCAATTTTTGAATTTGCTGATTGTAAAGGGGCGATGTTGTCGTTGTACCAACGAATGAACAAGAGGTAGGGTGCAAGGGTGCTGAGACGCACGAAGAACACGGATTCCTTCTTTGCATCGGCTCGCTTCTTGCGGTATTTCCCCTCCTCGTCGTCCGGGTATGCAATAATGGCGAACGGCGTTGTCCTGATGCCATCTCCGTAAGAACGACCGATGTACTTCTTGATCTCATCCAAAACTGCCGTTGGTCTTTTGTTGACTTTACTGTCAATCGGTAGATAGATTGTGCCACCGTCTTCGGTGGTGCCGATCACAGATGCAAAGTCCATGCTTTTTTTGTCCGCAAGTGAAACATCTTGCTCGAGAATACCTGCGTCAATGAGGCTGCTTGTTACAGAGGCAACGAGTTGTTCACCCGCTTCACCTTTCTTCTGAGAGATGTTCAGCTTGCTCAGAACCCCATCATTTGCGTCCTCTAAATCGGAGACTTTCTTCATCAGAAGGTACATCATGAACAATAAAATGAGCGTCAAGAGGAGAAAACCTCCTCCGATGGCGTAAATTATTGTTGACTCCGTTCCGGCCATGGAATTCCTAAGCGTTCCAATGATTTAGTATGTAGGAGCGTCACCATTCGAAGAAACCTTGACCAGATTTCTGACCAAGGTGACCCTTAGCCACCATCTCTTCCAACAACGGATGAGGGGCATAGCGATCGTCATTGAACGAACGTTGCAGATTGAGCAGAATGTCTCGGCGAACATCCAATCCAACGAGGTCTGTCAGTTTGAGCGGACCCATTGGATGCTTGTACCCAAGCACCATCGCCGTATCGATGTCTGCGGCACTTGCGACACCATCTGCAAGCATGCGGATGGCTTCATTGCCAAGTACAACGCCGAGCCGGCTTGTAGCAAAACCTGGCACGTCTTTGACAAGAATAGTGGTCTTGCCCATGGCCACACCAGCTGCTTCTGCGGCAGCCACTGTGGCGTCACTTGTTGAGTCGTGACGAACCAATTCCAACAATTTCATGATTGGAACAGGGTTGAAGAAATGCATGCCAATCACCTGTTCGGGCCTGCTTGTGGCTGCGGCAATGCCTGCAATCGAAAGTGAAGATGTGTTGGTGCCAAGAAGAGCATGGGCAGGCGCCAAACGATCGAGATCAGCAAAGATGCTCTGCTTCAAATCTGGAATTTCAGGAACCGCTTCAATCACCATGTCCGCGTTTCCCACGGCTTCAGCGAGGTCGCCAATGGCGTGAAGGCGAGCGCCCCATTCTGCCTTTTGCTCCGGCGTTGTCTTACCACGCGCGATGCCTTTGTCCCAAAACGCATCAATGCGAGCCATGCCACGTTCTAGACCTTCTGGGAACGCGTCGAAGAGATTGGTTTTCCATCCCTGCTTGCGCACAGACTTGCGCAATTCCTGCACCCATGGTTCCAGCACCAATGACGGCAACTTCTCGAATCTCCATGCCTCATCCCAAGTGCATGAACTTCATGATGCTTCCTCGACCGCCGCCTTCTGGCTTTGAGCCAACCACACGCCACCAACGATGAGAACGAACGAAAGCAGAAGGGGTACGCCGAGTTTTTCATCCAACAGCAGCCACCCGCTGAAGATGCCAAATGGAGGTACGAGGTAGACGTACAACGCCGCTTTCCCCGCTCCAATGGTTCGGATTCCATCGGCAAACCAAACGTACGAAATGACGGTGGAGAACACCGCCAAAAACACAAGAGAAATCCAACCCTCTGCGTTCGAATCCGGTACCCCGACGCTCATTGCTTCAATCACAGCCGGAGGTGTCAGCAAGATGAGCCCCGCTACTGAGGACCAAACGGTCAAATGAAGCGGTGACAGCGTCGCTTTCGCATCGGGAGCAGGGGTGTTCATGGCGCGCTTCATCAGGATGTTATTGCAAGCCCAAGCAAATGCTGCTGCTGCGATTAACAAATCACCAAGGGCACGCTCGTCAATTGGAATATCGACATTGGGGGAATAAAGGAACAAGATGGTTACGCCGATGATTCCCAAGGCCAGTCCTGTTGCCAGACGCCAATGGAGGCGTTCGTTTAGAAACAGGATGGCCAGAAGCGCAGTAAAGAAAGGGTTGAACGTGATCATGAGGGAAGCGTCGCCTGCTGCCGTGTATTTCATTCCATAAAGGAAGAAGGCTTGGTACACCACTGTTGAGAAAAAGCCAATCAGCGCCACTCGCTTCCATTCCCCTCGTGTCGGAAAGAGCCAGTTATCAGTTGCTTGGAGGTACAATGCAAAACAGCCGATGGCGACGACATACCGAATCCATGCTGCTGTGAATGGTGCCATTTGGTCGGACAAGACGCGCCCTGCGGGCCAACCGAACCCCCAGACTGCGGCGACGAATACGAGTTTTAGATGAACTTTCCAATGGTTCATTCAAACCTCTCCAATCCGAGTTGGAGCATACGGGACCGGGGCAAACCAATCTCTGGTAAGCCGGCTGCTGGAGCGTACTTTTTCAGCCCTTCCAAACGGGACACATAGAGCCCATAGGAGGCCATGTCGTCGGGACGGTAGGGCGTGGGAACGCCCATTCGAGTGAGGGTCGCGCATGCTGCTTCAGAGTAGATGGGGAAGAGGTTGGTGCTAAAATGCATCCACTCAGAGATCCGCTGGGCATCGATGTTGTCGAGCGTGAGCAGATGCTCAAGCATTCCAACATCCGGGTAATCTGTTGTTCGAAGCGTCATTTCAACTTCGTTGGTGATGTCCTCTGGCCAAGCGAAGGGCTGATGGTTGGACCACTGATCTGCAATCCGGATGTGTTCAAGCGACGCTTCGGATTGGACAGAAAAAAGAGCATCTGCATAGGACTCGTCATCGACGGTGTCAGCGACGAGTCTTGGTAAGGCTTCGTAAAACGCTTCACAGAGTTCAACGTTCACACCGTACAGTGCAACTGGTATCATACGATCCCGCTCCAATTCTGTTCAGGCCTTAGCGCCAATGCCTGAAGCAATCTGGCGTGCGGACATGGGCTTGTTAGCCACCCAGTCTTGCTTGAAGAGTTCCTTGAGGTCTTCTTCGTCTTGGGCAGATGGGAGGATTGTACTGAGGTAGGCCTCGTACTCTTCTTGGGTGCCTTCAAAGACATCACCTTCAGTGGTGCAGTTGACCTTCTTGAAAGCGCCGATGTCACGATTGAAGTTCTCGTGAGGAACAATGAGTGGAGCAGCACCTTCAGGGAGGTAGCCGGAAAGTTTCTGCACTTCGCCGACGATTTCAGTGTGGTAGTGTCCACGTGCTTCCTCGTTGAGAACTTCCTTGTCGACTTCGATACCAGCTTCCAGTTTCTTGCGCTCGTCCCAGCGGCCTTTGACGCCCCAAACATAGGACCAGTGTGCAGATGAGGAAGCGTCAACACCAAACAAATCGTGGGCTGTGGAAACCCACTTGTTGATGTAGCGCTGGAGCATGTCGAGCGGAATGACGCCAGCCTTGATGACTCGACGCAGTCCATTCGAACCAGTTCCCAGGTGGAAAGATTCCTCTTTGAGCATGGGTCCCATCGATGCGGCCAATGGTTTGAACGCAGATGTCGAAAGCATACCCAACTGGAACTTGCCATCTCGATCGACGAACATGGTGTAACAGAAGAAATCGAGCCAGTGAGGCATTGGACGGTTGAATGCGCCCAGCAAGCGGTCGCCGTCTTGGGCGTTGCGCTCGAGCAGTTTCTGAGCCTCACGACGTCCTTGTTGTCCGAAGTAGGTCATGAGTAAGTGAGCCATTTGCCAGCCGTGGCGTTGCTCTTCAGCCATGATTCTTGCCGCAGCGTAGCGGTCGTAATCGGTCGGGGCCGTGGCGAGAAGGTGGCGTTGTTGTTCAACGGATGCGAATTCTGTATCTCCTTGAACGGTGATCATTGCAACGAGTGCGTCTCGCATGCTTTGGTGAGGAACTTGGAGGGAGCGCTC
>CM001443.1:1804296-1804435 GCA_000246735.1 uncultured Candidatus Poseidoniales archaeon
CGGTCGGCCAGCATAGTCGCCGAATTCGATGACGTCGCCTGCTCGGTCCCAATCGTATTGCACAGACAGGTCGAAGTCGCCCATCCATTCTCTGTTGAATCCGACGCGGTCTTGCCATTCACCAAAATTTGCAATCCAG
>CM001443.1:1804450-1810465 GCA_000246735.1 uncultured Candidatus Poseidoniales archaeon
TTAGGGGCTTCGTTTCCGCACTTCATCTGCAAACGCATGCATGATTGTTGATTCAATCCGTTGGAGTTGAGCGGAGAGCGTGGATTTCGCCACATCTAACCTTGCTGCAAGGGCCGTCAGTGTCACACGCCGAGGCACATCATAGAATCCTTCCTGAGTGGCCGTATCAAACACCAATCGTTGTCTGGGCGTGAGCATTCTGGAGGATACGCCGCGAGTCGACAACAGCCGGTATGGGATACGCTCTTCGTCAAATCCTGCGATAAGATCACGCACCTTTCCTTGAGCGCAAGCAATTGTCCAATCCACCCAACCGTCCCGAACTTCAAACGGTGTGTGAGGAATCACGCCAACCCTCAACAATGGTTTGAGGAAACCACCCCCGCCAGCAATAATGTCGACAGCAAATTGTTGTGAACCAAAGGCTCGAACCTCCTCTATCCCCGTGTGTTCTCCCACAGTTCTCGTAATGTCTTCGCTGCACGACGCCTTGGCAGTGCCACGACCTTTCATCAATGGCATGTGCTCCTCGATCCGTAAGATGGCTGAAGGATGGCTTCGAGTCACATCCCCTGCCCAGTGCCCCTCAGGCAACCGAACTTCGATGCGGACCTGTTGGACGCCCATGGAAAGATGTAGGGTGGCTTCCTATTGAAGGTACTCAAGACGGTCAAAGGCTTCGAGTTGTTTCGATTTTGCGAACGGTGCCAGAGGCTACGTCAATCACTTCGCTGAAGGTAGTGGTGGTCGTTTCACCGAGCACCACGCCCGGAAGATAGCCATCGCAAACGCCAGAGGCTGCGAAAATTGCATCTTCGCTCTTGCACAAATCCTTGGCCTGCCAAAGACGGGTGAGGTCGTCACCAACCATGTTGCCTGCTCTTGCTTCCTCTTCGTCTGAACGGAACACAAGACGCCCTTCGAAGACACCTCCCAAACCACGAATGGCGGTGGCAGAAATCACACCTTCTGGTGCGGCACCAATTCCCATCAAGAGGTCGAACGGTCCATCGGGGCGAGCTGCCCAAATTGCGCCTGAAACATCACCATCACCCATCAACTCGAGTTGGGCACCACTGGCTCGTATCTCCTTGAAGAGGTCTGCATGTCGATCGCGGTCGAGCGCTACAACGCGAACGTCTTCCACCGCTTTATCGAGCGCCGATGCCGTTTGCTCGAGGTTGTAGGCAACCCCGCCGTCGAGGCTAATTTCACCAACCAACTCGGGACCACCTGCAATCTTGTCCATGTAACAATCTGGTGCGTGTAAGAGAGCACCCCGAGGTGCTGCAGCGAGCACTGCAATGGAGTTTGGTGAATTGTCGGCACAATTGTTTGTGCATTCAAGCGGATCAACGGCGATGTCGATCATTGGAGCGCCAGCAACACCAACCATGTTGCCAATTTCTTCACCAATGTAGAGCATTGGTGCTTCATCACGTTCGCCTTCACCAATCGCCACTCGTCCGTCAAACGGGACGGCGTCAAAGGTTCGGCGCATGGCTTCTACCGCAGCCTCGTCGGCCTTGTCTTTCTCGCCTAATCCACGCCATGCCGCGCTTGAAATAGCGGCTTGATCAACGGCTTCAAGGAAGTGATGGTAGAGGTCGCCAACGCCGGCCATGGATGTGCACGAGCGCGGCCCATCCATGAATGAAACGGTCAAATAGAAAGCGTAGTTTGGGAGAAAACACGATCAAGAAACGCTCGACCAAGTTACAATTCTGTTACCTTAGTCGTGCTCTTGCTCCTCTCCTCCTGGTCGGCAGCATTGACAGCAGCAGAGACCCCCGGGAACGCTGCAGAGAGTGAAGTGTCTTGGGACAAATCAGGAAGCGTGGATTCTGGATGGATGCAATTGACGACCTCCGAGGGAGATGATCCAGCAGTTGTGACCCAAGCATATGCAGATTGGAACCTTGAATTTGCACCCGGGGCAGAGGTCTCCAATGTAACCCTCCAAGTCCATGTCAACGGGTCTGATGGCCTCATGATTGATTCCCCGTTGCTCCTTGCGGAAGACACTGCAGATCGATTGTTTGACTTCAGCGGTTATGGTATGCTTGGAGCGCTCGATTCTTTTGATGGATTCAACCCCTATGCGGATCGGCTTGCACCCAACACGGCTTCTGCTGCTGGATGGACCCTTCCTTCAACCGCCACGATTTCAAATCTCACGATCGAAGCACTTGCTCCCGCCGACCCAATTGCCTTCTTTAACACCGTTAATCTAAGCGACATTCATTCAGCGCAACACCCTGACGACGGGCAGTTGTACCTCGGTATCGAAAACTCAGTCTATGTCCTCGATGCGAACAATAATCCGGAAATCATTGACAGTTTTACGCTCGATGAAACAATGGGTGACATCGTTGATATCGAAATTGGCCCAAATGGAAACATCCACATCGCTACGACAAGCGGTCAATTCCAAATGATCTCACGTGCAGATGGCACATTGCAGCCCGGTCTTGCATCCCTTGGAATCGATGGACTTGCCTTGTTTGGAGTATTCGCATCCGGAATATTCGCAGTATACAACAACGGCTCGCTCTATCAATACGACCTCATAGCATCGGAATGGGATCTCAAAGTATCGAATGGAGATACAACCACATTATGGTTTGGCATCACCGAAGTTTACGGCATGCACGAGCAAAGCGACGTGCTCTACTTGGCAACAAACAACGGAGTGCCACGGTATGATCTCAATTCAGATTCCCCACTCGAAGCATGGGGGACTGGATTTAGTTCGACTCAAAATGTACTGCACAGCGACATCATCACGCAAATAGAAACAGTCGGCACCCAACTCTTGTTTGCATCCCCGGACAAGGGGATTGCTCGCCTCAATCATAACACTGGCCTTTGGCTCTCGACTTGGAATTCTGACAATTCCCTTCCCTCTGACGCAGTGTATGGAATGGCATCGAACCAAAATGTCCTCCACATTCTTTCTGGTGATGAACTGGTTCGGTACGACCCAACAGCTGCCTCGTTTTCATCTGCGATTGCGCTCGACCAAATCAACCTCAGCGAATCCTCATCGCTTGCTCTGATTCCATGGGAGAACAACGGCGCCAGATCTCCGTCCACTGATGTCCATGTGGCGACAAACGGCGATGGACGCCTCATCTTGATCAAGGCAGACCTTCAGAGCACCTTGCTCGATGAAATCGTCATTGCGACCGGCCCCTCGGACAGCGATATCAACGATGTTGTCGAGCACAACGGGATTCTGTACGGTGCCGGTTTCTATTCCAAAGTCGTCGAACGATTCGACCTCGCGGCATCGGCTTGGCTCGAACCAATTGCCATCAATGATTACGTGTTCACCCTCGCACTTGCAGGTGATACAATCCTTGCGGCAACCTACACCAACGGAATCTACCTTATCGAAGATGGTTCAATCCGTGGCAGCATAGCTGCTGGAAATGAATACGGCCAATACGGTGGAACGAAGGCGATCTATGACATCGATTCAACGGGAGACTGCAGCACAACGCAAGGATGCGAACTTCTCTTCGTTCAACCCTACGGCGTGTACACGGCAACCGCTGATGCCACATCGACGAGTGGCCCCACCCGAATCCAGGAGTCCTTTGTTCTCAATTACGATGTCGCCATCTATGGGGGTGTCGGCTTCATCGCAACCGATGAAGGATTGCTGCGCTACGATCTCGCAAACAACACCTTCCTTGACACATGGGGCTCAACCTCATCAAGCCGTCTAAATTACGCCCAAGTGGCCGTTATTGGCACAACAATGAACATGGGAATTGAAGGGTTTGGCGTGGCTCGAAAGGACATCCTTACCGGCCAATCCTTGTCAACTCTAGACAGCGTGACCACTGGAATTACGAACGACAATGTCTACTCTGTAGAAGCCAGTGGGAATGACCTGTGGATCGGAACCGATAGTGGAGCATGGATATGGGATGGGGCAACTGCAACCAAAGTGCTTGAAGGAGGCTTTTACGAACGCCCTCAACGGTTCTATGATTTTGAACTCGATGGCAGTACGATGTATGCAGGGACGAACCTTGGACTCTGTAAGTACAGTCTGTCAGGAAACTTCGTTTCCGTGTCGACATGCACCGCCTTTTCATCCGCTCTTGGACAAGTAACCGAAGTCGCTGTTAACAGCACAACAATCTTTGCTGGCACCAACACTGGCGTCTACCTCATTGACAAAGCAACAATGACTGTCGTTGACACTTGGACAACTGATGACGAAAGTGCGGACGCTGAAGTTGTCGTGATTGACGATGTTGCCTACATTGGCCTGTCGGGCATCGGCGTCGCTCGTTGGGACATTACCAATGAAGAATGGCTCACTACATGGGGCGATAACGTCCTTGGCGCAAATGGAAATATACAGATTACCGGCATGATCGAAGACGTCGCAAATCGAGGTTTGTGGGTTGCCGGACCCCAATTTTTCAGACTGGTCAACACATCGACAGGTCAAGTATCACAAAGTTTGGCAGTCAACAATGCCCATGATTTAACCATGTACGGCAACACGTTGTACTATCATCTCAAGGATACTTCTGACAACATTTTCTCGTACGACATCATCAATTCAACAAGCAATGCTCCGCTTGATGCAGGGACTGCTTTGGGCAATCAGACTGGTTTCGTTTCAAGTATGGAAATTAATGGAGACACACTTGTTGCAAGTGTGTTGATTGTGAAGAGATCAACCGGCAATTTTGGTCAAATCACCACAGCTGACCTTGGGGGCCTTGTCCAATACGACCTTGCCAACCAAGTATGGAATACGAGCGTTAATTCATCAGGACCAATCGATGTTGTATCGTATTTCAATTCATCAACTGGGCATTCATGGGTGAGTTGGGGCGACACTGGCGTTGAAGTGTATGCACCAAACGGTACCAGCATCGGCTTCTGGGAGAATGTTTCAACCGTAACAGAAATTGTTGAGTACGACGGGATAATCTTCTTTGCTACCGAAAATGGAGTGAAGCGGTTCAACGAAACCTCGTTCCAATGGGAAGCAACTTGGACATCTGGTAACGGTTTGCCAAGTTCAACAGGGAACATCATCTACGAACTATGGACTGATGGCTCGACCCTTGCCGTTGGTATCTCTGATTCAAATACATTCGTCCCAAAATACTTCATTTCTTTCTTGGAGTTGGATGGCACATGGACTTCCTATCAGACAGGAACGACCAACATTCCGCGCGGGATTCCATTTTCAATGACCCAATGCGGAACCTACCTTTACGCTGGGTTTTGGAACAACAATGGCGGACTGTCTGCTTTTGACCTGACGTCGTTAACGGCCGTTAGGAGTTGGGGAGGAGGGTCGTTCCCCACTGGCATCGAGAACAACAAAGTCTCCGCCCTTGCGTGTGATGATAACGATATTTTGTACGTGGGTTACAACGGAAAAGGAAACTTTAACGCCGATTTACCAATTTCAAGGTACGACACTCAAAATGGTCAGTGGCTGAGCACCATCACGCAAAGTGCAAACGGCCTCACTTCTGATGTGATCAGTGGCGATGGATTGTATCATTCAGATGGAATGTTGTTTATCAGTACGGGAATCTTTGGTTTCTCTGTCGCTTCAACAACCAGTTTTTCCTACCTCCAAACCAACGCCACGTTTACGGGACAAGTCCTTGATGCTCCATTGAGAACCGCAGTAACCAGTTTCCAGTCTACGGGTGGTGAATTGCATCTTGCACGAGCAGGTGGATCAACTGGAGTCAACTCAATTCTCAAGTACAATGCATCTGGGTTCGACACCCACATCCCGTACACATCGTTGCCGAGTGGGAACCTCTCCTCCATTGTAGGCGAGAGCAACACGCTCTGGTTGGCAACACAAGGTGGTATCTTGAAAGGAGAATACAACATATCCGGCGGAATTGAATGGATGGACGGTTGGTCAACACCAATCGGTGCCGTGACCACAGATATGCTGCTCGATGGTACTGACTTGTACATCACGACGACCGGAAGCGGTCTCTTGAAACTCGA
>CM001443.1:1810481-1812004 GCA_000246735.1 uncultured Candidatus Poseidoniales archaeon
ATCATTGGATTGTTAGGTTCTGCAATCACCTCGTCCGGAGTGCAATCATTTGATTTAACCTCACAACAATTCACTGCTGGCGCATTGTTGGCTGGGCTCCCCTCAAACGCCATTCGAGGGTTTACATTCAGTTCAGACTCATTGTACATCGCAACATCAAACGGAATCGGACAATGGAATCTCACGGCCAGCGCTTGGGAGAATCCACTTACGATCGAAGACGGACTCCCCGATTCATTCATTGGCGATGTGTTTTGGGCATCCAACACCCTCTATGTGGCCAGCCTATCGGGAATGACCCAATACATTCCGACCACCGGTGCATCAACCACATTGAAGCAATCCGATGGGCTCTTGGGCAATTCAGTTGCTTCGTTCGGCAGGTATACCACCACGAACCAAGGCACTTGGCTGATCGCAGTCCATGATGCTGCGTTGGGTGAACGTCCAGGACTTTCAGTGGTCAACATCTCGTCGAACACCGTCGTTTCAACGCACCGATTTGATCAGTTGCCATCAAACACAGTCACTTCAGTGACTGCCGATTATGGAGGCGTTCACATCGCCACCGACATCGGATCACTCACGCATTACAACGGTTTGACCGACCAATTCATTGCTGGTATCACAAGCGCAGATGTCCCGTCTTGGCCCATTCAAGACATGGAATCGGACGGTGTCCACCTGATCGTTCGAGGCAGTTCAAGCGTTTCAATTATCGAAGCAAGAACATCATCTCATACTTTGTTGAAATCCTATGTGGTGCCCAATCCACAAAACATCGCCGTGGGCCCAACAGGCTTCTGGGCTGCAACCCGCGACGATGGATTGTTTGGTTGGAACAAAGCCTTCGAAGCCATTGAAGGCGGCGTAGCACGTACAGCAAATCCGTTGTTTGCGAGCCTCGATGGTCAAGTGTTTGCACTCGGAAACATGACGCATCCTGGTTACGATATTGAGTTGGCAACGCCTGTCAATCCGTTTGTACTGAACGCATCTGCAGGCTCCATTGACGGGTATGGTGTTCGGTTCCAATACTTGCCACTGACCTTGTCGTCACCTGTTTCAAATGCCTCGGTGTGGGCTAAATCCACAGAATTGAAGTACGACGCCATCATTCCGATCAGCAACGCTTCCTCAATGGAAGAGAAATTGCAATTGGCCATTGACAATGGACAACTTTTGAACGGAACGAGGTATGTACCCCTCAAGCTTCTATCCGTTGGTGTTGGAAGCATGGAAGTTCGCTTAACATACGACTGGGTGCGAAAAGACACCCCGATCGTCATCATCGATGCGTACGACCGTCCAGACGATGCAGGAGGTGCATTGAACCTCGAATGGTCCATTGTTCCTGACTTTGATTTCAAGGCTTACAATGTGTACATCAACGATGGTCCGTGGGATGATCTGGTGACAGATATCAGTTTTGAGAGCCGAATCGCTGACGCAAGTGAGCCTCTCTTTTCGAGATCGATTGCGACCGTTACAACCGCAAATGGAGCATCCCTTGTTGATGGAGT
>CM001443.1:1812021-1824561 GCA_000246735.1 uncultured Candidatus Poseidoniales archaeon
GCGTTCCTAGCCAAATTGCTGGCCCATTGACGACCAGCGATGAAGTACCAACACCGCCAACATGGGCAACCGCTGTCCCTTCTCTCAACCAAAACGCCGATGACATGGATCTTGAATGGGCTCGTTGTATGGCGATTGATGCCACTGCAACCCGAATCTATTCGTCCACGGTCCAAGTGACCAATGCAATTGGTTTGACAATCGAATCAAGTGTATCGATGCCTGATGGGAACACCACAACGCTCAGTCTAATCGCTGGCGTGCCTCACTGGCTTGCTTTCACATGCCTCGATGCAGCGGGTCAAGAAGACCTTGCGAATGCGACCGTGATTGGTCCTGTCGTGCCAAACGATGGCAATGACGACGGCCTACCACCAAGCCCGCTGACCAATGTGTGGGCCATTGATACACCTGATGACAACGGTGGCCGAATCACGATTGGATGGGACCGAACCAACGCACAGGACTGTGCATTCTACCAGGTCTTCATGGTGACCGGCGTGGAGTTCTCCAATCAACCAACCTCTGTGGCTGGCTTCAGCCCATCGAGTGTGATCACTGATTGCAACCAAAACACCACCATCGTTTCTGAACTTGACGGGGTACCACTCGTCGATGGTGAGGAATATTTCGTAGCTGTTCTCGCGTTCGATGAGTACCTCAACACACAGCGAAACGGGCTCGAAGTGGTCAGTGCAATTCCTGTGGACAACTTGAATCAAGAAATGCCAAAACCAGACCGGATCACAAGCCTCGAAGCCTATGACACCCCCAACGATGATGGAACCTCCATCGATGTCACATGGACTCCATCTTCGTCGGAGAACTTCGGATTTTACACTGTGTGGGTGGCCGACCGACCCCTCGACAACGTCACCTCTCTCTGGGAAACATACGGAAACGATGGAGACAGGTGTGGATGTGTCGTCATAGATCAACAATACATCGACTCAGAGAAGGGTCCAATAACGCTCACTGTGAACACAGCGTTGTATCGAATCATCGATGCATCGGGCCAAGAAATTGACGTCGTGAAACTCATTCAGCCTAATGTGGAACTCCACGTGGCCGTCACCGCACACAACACCGAGGGTGATGCTCACACCGAGTCCCTGCTGAGCCCGAGCGTTCTTCCAATCAACAACCTCCAAGACGATGTTGCCCCCGAACGGCTTGAATCAATTTCACTCGAAGACCGCCCTTCTGACGATGGTTCAGGGTTAAGCCTCGAATTCGAATTATCCTCTGCCAGTGATCTCTTCGAGTATCACATCTATGCGGCACCCTTCGCTTTCACCAGCGTAGGCGACGGCTCAAACGGTCCGACGGTTCCTGTATTTGTTGTCGATCGAGCACCTCAATTCCCACTCACCATTACAGACCTCGCAGGTGGTTTCCAAGTCTCCCCTGCGTTGACGGCATGGGTTGCAGTCGTGCCAGTTGATTTCGCAGGCAACGCAATCACAACCGGCCTAAATGTGGTTAATGCTGTGTCCATCGATGACGGTGTTGCCAACGACGGCAGCCAACTTCCAAACGTGGAAGGCGTCACTGTGACATGGGTTGACAACAAGAAAATATTAGTCACCTGGAATCAAACCTCGTCCGAACTCGTTCAAGGCTATCAGGTTCACATCAGTGATGAGGACTTCACCAATGTGTCCCAAGCAACGCTTGTAGGTGACGGTCTTGTTTCGACAAGTTTTGTGGTGTCAAGTGATGTCCTTGCAGATCTCACCAACACAACCGATTGGTATCTTTCAGTGACGCCATATGACGACCTAAATGTCAAAAATAGCGTTGAATCTGTTCGTCTCAATGCTACAGATCTCGGTGCCGGCTCAAACGACGCTGAGGAATCCTTGAGCCTTCAAACGCTTTTGACCACTCAAAACCTCATCGTACTGGGTGCAACCATGATGGCCCTTGTGCTGTTCCTGACGATTTCAAGAAGTCGCAGAGGTCGGTCTGAAATCTCACGCTCTTGGGACATGCAGGCGGCCACATGGGGCGCTGACGGAGAAGAGAGCCTCAATGCAATGGCGTTGCCAATACCGGCAATCGAATCGAGCATGGCACAGGTAGCAGCGCCACCAATGAATCAAACGGTTGTGCCACAACCAGCGTACTCACCAAACGGAATCGCACCGCCACCAATGCCTCCACAACCTGCTGGCATGCCATTGCCACCACCGATGGCTTACCCTCAGCCGGTTCAACCTGTGCAATCCGTGCAGCCAGTGCAAGCAACCTACCCTCTGCCTGCACAACCTGTACAACCGGTTCAACCTGTGCAGCCAGCACAGCAGAACCCTGTTCCAATTGCACAACCGGCCCAAGTTCAACCGAAGATTGACGTGTCCTTCCTCGACGATTTGCTATGAAGTGCCTCCATGAGAGTGGATCACACTCCCCTGTGAACGTCTGTCGAATTCGATTGGCTTGACCTCAATCCTGGTGAGGTGCGTAGCCCCAAACTTTGGTGGTGATGATGCACATCACAATGATTTTACCAAAGTCCCAGAGAAGGAAGGGTTCTGTACCCCAAGCATAGGCTTGAGCCATATCGACACCATATGCCTCTGCCAACCACAGGGTTCCAAAGGCGTAGACAGGAAGCATGGCGAGAGTCCAACAAATCAGTTGCGCTGGGAGATCTGCAATACCGGCCTTGTAGGATCGGTCAAGCCCCTCTGCAACAATGGCGGAAGCAAATGGGAAGGCAATCAAATAACCACCAGAGGCGATAAGTGCACCACCCTCAAACAATACGCCCCCACCTGCTGAAAACACCGGAGCCCCAAGCGCACCAATCATGAGGTACAACGCTCCCGATACGAAGGCGTCGTTTCGACGAAGATAAACTCCTGTGGCAAGCACTGCAAATGTTTGCAAGGTGAAAGGTACAGGCGTAATGTTACTGAGCACCGTTACCTGAGCGCACAAGGCTGTGAGGCCAGCAAAGAAAACAATGCCAACGGCTCGCTCGTTCAAAGTGATGTTTTGACCCCTTAGAGCAAGATGCCATCGCATAGGATTCGACAGGAGGGGAGGGTTAACCATACGAGGTGGGTAGTTGATTGGGCTCTTAGTGATTCAGGCTTTGTGAAAGCCCTTCCTCAATTCTTGAGAGAGTCGCTTGTCGAGCGTAACGTGTGTGAAGTAGAAACAATGTTCAGAGTGTACCTTTGAATTTCTCAACCACCACGACTTCAGAAATCGAAGTGCCTGGATATTGTCCTGAATCGTCTTTTTCCAAGGATTTGACCATATCAAGAGCGCAAAGCAAGCCTGCACAAACACCCGTTAAAGCCTCCATTTCAATGCCAGTTTTGTAATGAGCGGATACGAACACAGTGCACCGCAACGCATTCCCTTCCCAATCCCACGTGACTTTGCAGCCTTCGAGAGGGATTGGATGGCAGTGGGGGATGATCCGTGGTGTGTCTTTCACAGCTTGGATGGCGGCAATCGTTGATGCTTCAAGCACATCTCCTTTTTTTACGGATTTTTCTTGAATGGCAGTAACGGTGGTCGCTGACAAATGAAGCAAACCAGTCGCAGTTGCATGCCGTTCCACAACGGGCTTTGAGCCAATTTGTACAATGCCTTCAATTTCTTTTCTCATGGTAAATCCCTCAGCCTAAGCCAGCCTTCCAGGTCGCCCCTTCGGTCGTGACTTCTTTCTTCCACAAGGGGGCTTGCTTCTTGAGTTCGTCGATAAGCCATTCACACGCCCTGAAGGCTTCCTTCCTGTGTGGACTACCGACGTGAATCGAGACAATGGGTTCCTGTGGACCAACCGAACCAACTCTGTGAGCCATAGCCACGCATTGAACACCGTGCAATTCGATGGCTTGTTCTGCCAAACCATTCAGAACGGAAGCAAGTTGCTCTTGCCAAGCATCGAATTCCAAGCGGAGGACTTCAGTGTCCCCTTCTGTCCCACGAGTGATTCCTAAAAAGGACACAACTGCGCCACATCCTTCTAACGGAAGTTTGGCTTTAAGGGCATTTTCATCGAGCGCATTTACCGCCTCTTCGATGATAATATGCCCGTTCATGCGCGCACGAAGAGAACGCATCATTCAAACCCCACGCCTCCATGGGGGTATCCATGGGCGACGAGGCGGCTATCCACATCATGGGCGCTGGCCTTTCTGGTCTTGCCGCTGCCACCCTTTTAGCAAGGGCTGGAAAAGAAGTGCATGTCCACGATGTGCGTGCAGATTCTGGTTCACGGTTTGACGGTGATTTCCAAGCCCTTGAAAATTGGAGCATGGACGAAGATTTCTTTGACCAATTGAAGGAATGGGGTTTTGATGCATCTGAATTCAAGGCTACAGAGTTCGACGTCGTTGATCTCATTCACCCAGATGACAAAATTACCCAAGCAACCACCTCGAAAGTCGCCTACCGAATTGTCGAAAGAGGGACTTCCGAACACACCATCGATCAGGGATTCAAACGCCAAGCGCTCGCTGCAGGGGCAAAAATTCACTACAAATCGAGGGTGGAAGAGGAAGATTGCACAATCATTGCATGTGGTCCAAAAGGAACCTCTGCAGTCGCATATGGGGAAATTTTCCACACCGACCATCCGAACCACATTGGATTTCAGCTCAACGATCACCTCGCCCCAGGCTCTTACTCATACCTCATCATCATCGACGGTGTCGGGCTCATTTGCACCTGCCTTTGGCGGAAGCAGAAGAAAAGTGAACGGTTTCTCAACGAGACCATTGCTTGGTATGAGGCACATTATCCAAACCTCAATCGCACACCAATCAAGCGTGTTGGAGGAAAGGGAGACTTCACAATCAATCGAAATTACAAGCAAGATGGGCGTTATTATGTCGGGGAGTCAGGCGGACTTCAAGATTTCATGTGGGGCTTTGGCATGCGAATGGCTGTGTGGTCTGGTGTTCTTGCAGCAAATGACATTCTTGGCAAAGGCGATTATGAAGCCGATGTAAGGAAGCATCTCATGCCGTATGTCCGCACCAGCGTGGCGAATCGGTGGCTCATGAACCGTGTTGGTGATCGCACCTTCAAGCGCATGTGCAACGCATGGATGAAGAACCAAAAGAAAACTGGCGATGGCTTGGTTTGGATTGGCAATCTGTTCAGACCTAAGTGGTACAAGAGCATCCTCTACCGTTTGGTTAGCCCGTTCATGCTGCAAAGCGACGGGAAAGCAATGGGCAGAGGCGTGCGACGGATGCCCTTCAGAAAAGCACTCAAGCGGGATGTCTGGGAACAGTCAGAAGCAGCCAAGGCCGTTGGCGTTCAATGGGATGCAGCCCGTCGAAAGGGAGGAAAAACCTCGTTCGCAGATGATGCAGAAACCTCCAAGGATGAGCAATCCGAGCATGCGATTTCTTCATAATACGGGTCCGTGTGGCTTGACGCATGGACGACCTACACGGATTGACCCTCGAACCAATGCCTAACCGACTTGTCAACTACGGTGTCACCAACAACGGCATCGCAGTGATTGAACTCACCTCAGATTCAGCAGGTGCTCCAATCGAAGGCGCAAACGACCGCTCCCCAAACACCTACACCCACGCTATGATGTGCGACATTGATACAGCAATTGTCAAGGCTCGTTTCGATGACGATGTGACCTGCATTGTGCTCACTGGAAACGGTGCGTCCTTCTTCTCCGCAGGTGCTTCGATTCAGATGCTCAACAGCGTGACTCCAGGCTTCAAGTACAACTTCTGCCTTCACGCAAACGAAACTCTTTCTCGACTTGAGCAAACCTCCAAACTTGTCGTCTGCGCAATCAACGGACACGCTGTTGGTGGCGGACTCGAAATCGCCATGGCTGCTGACATCCGAATCGCACGAAAGAACGCCGGCAAAGTCGGGCTTCCTGAAATCAACCTTGGTGTTCTCGCAGGTACCGGTGGTACCGCTCGCTTGACCCGTTTGATTGGGAAGGCAAAGGCGCTCGAAATGATGGTCACTGGCGAACTCATGTCCTTTGAGGATGCACACGGATGTAACCTCATCAACCACATTTGGGAAGGATCCGCAGAAGACTTCCGCCGAGACATTCTTGACTGGTGTGGTCAATTCACCCTACCAAACAAGGCTGTCAAAGCTGTTGGAAACATCAAGCGATCCTGCCAAACAGGTCCAGAGATTCCATTCGAGTACCACTTGGCCCTCGAGCGAGAATTGCAAGCATCCTTGTTCAACAGCAGCGACGCCAAGGAAGGCATCGCAGCCTACGTCGAAAAGCGTGTTGCAAACTTCACTGGTCAGTGAGCAAAACATAGCAAATCGGACACCGTGTGATGCGGTTTGTCAGGGCTTTGCCTTGCACTCAGCGCATGCTTAACCACAGCAATTTTGGCCGCAGTCTTGAAGTTCCCCCCACCTCTGGCTCGGTCCACAGGTGAGCCGATGAGCAAGTACAACGTTCCAGCCGATGTCCCCAACGATTTGATTGACACATACATCTCAAACATGGATGCTGCAACAGCCGGAACTGGCAAGATGAACCTCTTCGCTTGCGACCAGAAAATCGAACATCTCAACGATGACTTCTACGATGGTGGCGCAAAAATCCCCCTCACCTCCAATGACCCTGGTCATTTCTTTGAGATCGGTCAACGATGTCATGACGCAGGAACCATCGGCGTTCTTGCAGGCCAACTCGGACTCATCTCCCAATACGCACGAGATTATCCGGATTTGCCTTACCTCATCAAATTAAACTCAAAGTCACACATGGTCAAGACCGCACAACGCGATCCAATCTCACAAGCAATGTGGGACATGGATGATGTCATGTCACTCGCACACAACGGTATCAACGTCGTGGGCATTGGTTACACAGTGTACATCGGTAGCGAGTACGAGCATGAGATGTTCTCTGAAGCCGCTCAATTCATTCGCCAAGCACACGAACTCGGCATGATTGCCGTGGTCTGGATGTACCCTCGTGGACAAGCTGTCGCCGACGAGAAAGACCCTCAATTAATCTCAGGCGCTGCTGGTGTCGCTGCTTGCATTGGTGCAGACTTTGCCAAGGTCAACTACCCAGGGGCGTTTGATGGCATGACTCGCCCAGAATCCCTTGCGATTGCAGCAGAAGCTGCTGGACGAACGGGCATCATCTGCTCTGGTGGCGGCTCACTCCCAGCAAAGGACTTCCTGCAACGACTCCACGACCAAATGAGCGTTGGCAACTGCATGGGTGCCGCAACCGGCAGAAACATTCACCAGCGAACCACAGAAGAAGCGGTTCGTATGACGGCGGCCTGTCATGCCATCATTTGCGAGGGTGCATCTGTTGCTGACGCAATGGCCATCTTCGAAGGCAACTGAGCGAATTGTGCCAACTCCCAAATTCGGGGTGGATGCTTAGCGTCCTGCGACAGTGGTTGAGATTGATTCGTGAATTAAGACGAACCCTGCAACCACAAATCGCCACCGAGTTCCTCCCACTCGATCGACTGTGGATGGCATGAGTTGTGGTAGTTGGTGAACTCACCGAAATACCATTTCCCATCGCATAAATACATGTCAACACGTGTGTAATCAATGTCCTCTGCAAGGCGTTCAGCAATGTGAACTAATTCCTCCATTCCCTCTTTACCGAGAATCGAAACAATCTCATCTGGCGTGTGTTGCTCGCTCCATCGTCCATTGGTCTGGTGAATACGCTTACCCTCTAAAGTGTAAATGGATTGCGAATGCGAGGTCATACGGCCTGTATCGTACTGAATGAAGCCCGCTTTGCCATGGAACACATGAACCTTCCAATCGTTGGGTAGCCGGCCTTGGTCAGTCAACAATTCCTCAATTAGAACGCCACGAGGTTGAATGTTCGCTGCCCCCCATTCTAGCGGCGTGTGAAATTCCTGCCTCAAACACCAACGCAGGGAGCGTTCAATACGCCACTTTGGCCACAGGCCTCCGTTTTGATCACGCCAATTCCTAATCACACGGTAGCGATTACCTGTACGTGAAAACAACTTCAGTTTTCGCGGGACATTTGCCAGAGGCACTTCCCCGTTATCCATGATGAACAGGGCATCACCCGACCAATGATTGGTCTTGATAACGCAGCGATTTGGAAGGTTGTCCCAATCAATCTTTACGTCCTCGGACCAATGATATAATTCCGTGACATTGCAAACACCCTTGGATTCAACGAGTTCCCTTGAGGCGAATTTATCCTCCATTTTGATGAGAAGCGGATTTCGGTCCTCAATGCACCGCTTTAGTTGGAGTTGGCTGTAATGGCCTGATTTTGTCTCATCCAATACATGCCAAGGGGAGACACCGCCCGGGAGTAAATCGGCCATTAACCCCCGTAGGGTGGCATCGACTTTAGCCTTCGCTCCCCGTCCAATATGACATCGTATTCCCTAAAAATAAAACCAGGCCAAGTGCTGTTCACGCCTCTTGAGCATTGATGTAGTTCAAAACATCAAAGATCACGTTCGCCATCGTCCGGATGTTCTCTTGAGTGAGGTGCGGTTGCATGGAGAGATCACAAGCAAACTCGATGTTGGCAATTGTTGCCTTGAGTTCCTCTTGGTGGGCCTGAATGTATTCCCATTGACGGTAATCACGGGCGTTTCGTCGTGCGCCGAAAATTTGCATTGGTATGCCTTCCTGCTTCATTAAATCAATGAACTGGTCAGCATGGTCGCGGGAAAGACCGACGAGGTGAAATTGCATCGTGTCACAAAACGGATCGACCTGTGGGAGAGGCTTTGGTATCTCGATGTGTGGGTGAGCGTTAATCAATGAATAGAGAAGATCCCAGTTTTCAACGTGGATTTTTTTGATGGTTGCGAGTCGCTCAATCTGTGGTGTCAGCATGGCGGCCGTGACTTCTTGCATGCGCATGGAGTAGCCAGGAACTTGGTTTTGCAAGCGATCCATGAGATCTACGTCTAAATCGTAATGCTTTGTCCACAATCGCTCATAGGACCCTGCATACAACACAGCCTTCGCTGCGTGTTCATCATCATTGGTGATGAAGAGACCGCCTTCACCCGCACTCAAGCCCTTCGAGGATTGCGTGGAGAAGCACCCAATTTGGCCAAAGGTACCGAGCAGTTGGCCGTTCCAAAGGGTTGCATAGGCGTGAGCACAATCTTCAATCAGAATCAGATTATGTTTCTCCACAACTGACATGATTGCATCCATATTAGGAACATGCCCTCGCATGTACGACATCAACAAGACCTTGGCTCCTGTTTCTGAGGCTTTTTTATCTAAATCTGCTGCATCCATGCCCCATTCACGGTTGCTTTCGACGAGCACAGGCACCCCACGAGCGTGTTGAATAACGCTTGGGACTGCATGGAAAGTGAAAGCATTTGAGAGCACTTTATCCCCCGGCTGGACGCCAACAATGTTGAGTGCAATGAACATTGCAGAACCGCATGAGTTCGTTCCTACAGTGTGTTTGACACCCATGTACTTTGAAAAATTGTGCTCAAGGGTAGCAGTGAGCGAAGTTTCCTTTGTCTTTGGTTGGTAGCGGTACATGACCCCCGCATTCATAGCGTGTACTGCTAAATCGATCCCTGCCTGCGGAATAGGTTTGAACGCCTTGTTGTCGAAATCAACGATTTTCTCTCCGCCTTCGATGACGAGTTTTCGGGACTGATTGGTTGATTCCATGGTTCTCCCTTCCATTATAGCCTCGTGCCTTTTGATTTTCAACCCTTCTTCAGAATCACCGGTTTACGATGCTTTCATCTTCGTTCGTGCGGAGGTTGTGATCATGTGCCGACTGTGTAGTCATCGAGGTAGGCAAGTTGAGCATCAGTGAGAACATCGATGCTGAAACCAAGGGTCTCAAGTTTGGTCGTGGCCAAATCTTGATCTTGCTCAGTTGTGATATCGTAGACAGCGTTGTCCATCGATGCACCTTCTCTTGCCAATCGGCACAAGGAGAGGAATTGGTTGGCGAAGGACATGTCCATCACTTCGGATGGGTGCCCTTCAGCAGCAGCAAGGTTGACCAAACGGCCACGTGCAAGTAAGAACACTCGGCGACCATCTGGCATGAGGAACTCTTCGTTGTCTGGACGAATTGTTCGAACCGAACTGGAGAGTTCTTCGAGGTCGGTGATTTTGATTTCACAATCGTAGTGCCCGGTGTTTGCAATAATTGCGCCATCCTTCATGGATTCAAAGTGGCGTCCAACGATGACGTCTTCCATTCCGGTTGCGGTGCAGAAGATGTCGCCAACCTTGGCAGCTTCATCCATGGTCATGACTCGGTAGCCTTCCATGACAGCACGGAGTGCAGGGAGAGGGTCGACTTCGGTGATGATGACGTTTGCACCCATGCCGCGGGCTCGCATTGCAACACCGCTACCGCAGTGTCCGAAGCCTGCAACGACGAAGGTTTTCCCAGCAAGAAGAACCGATGTAGCCCGAAGGATACCGTCAATGGTGGATTGGCCTGTGCCGTAGACATTGTCGAAGTCCCACTTGGTCACAGCGTCGTTCACTGCGATCACTGGATAGCGAAGGTCACCAGCAGCGCCCATTGCTCGCAAGCGGTGAACACCTGTTGTGGTCTCCTCTGTCCCGCCAATCACGCCCTCTGCGTATTCTGATTTGTCGCCGTGGACACGGACGATGAGATCAGCACCGTCATCCAGTGTGAGTGTGGGTTTGAATTCGAGGGTTCGATCGATGCACCAGTAGAAATCCTCGTTGGATTGCCCGTGCCATGCGTGGACAGAATAACCTTCGCGGGCGAGGTATGCTGCGACGCTGTCTTGCGTTGAAAGTGGGTTGCAACCAGACCATGAGATTTCGGCGCCTGCTGCTCCGATGGCTTCGACCAGGACTGCAGTTTCTTTGGTGACGTGGAGGCATCCAGCCACTCGCATGCCAGCAAGCGGCTTCGTGCGCTCTGCTTCTTCCTTGAGTTTGGCAAGCACCGGCATTCGAGCACGGGCCCAATCGACGCGCAGGGCGCCTTCTTCAGCCAATTTCATGTCACGAACGGTGTAGGTTTCGGTTGCATCTAAGCCTTCCATGCCAATCCGACATGTTCGCCCCATTTGAAGTCTATCGTACGAACGGCATGAGCGATCGTAGCAACCTCAACGGGTAACGGTTCGAAGCGTTGACAGAAGCAATCAAAGGCGGTTGTTGGAAGCGCCAGTGGTGACGTTTCCATCATTGTCGATAATGATTGGTGTACCTTCTTCCCAGCCAGGGCAGTTGGTGGATACCCAGTTGCGGGTGGCCCATTCACAGATGTCGTAGCCGCCAGAAAGAATGCCGGAGCGCTTGATGTAGCCGACCTTCACGATGTCTTTGTCCTTCGAGAGCACGTTACCGAGCTGTTGACTGGTGGTTCCATGTCGCATGGTGCTGTTGATGTGTTCCAGGATTTCGGCCGTGTTACGCGGTCGGTCGCCTAGGAATTTCTTGATCTTCTCTCTGATTCGGGTTGTTTTCATGCGTTTTTCCTCCTGTCATGAGGCACTTTCCCAGTGATGGTGGGTGCCACTGCTACAGATGAACGAGGCCGCTCATATAACCATTCCTCCGAAGAAAGGTTCTTGGTTACCGTTGATGACCGTTTTAGGGTAGAATTTGGGCAACGCCGGGAGACAATGTAAGTAAAAAGTCACATCTCCAGTGGAAATATATAACTAAATGTAACTACTTATTGCAATCATGTGAAAGATTTATCAAGGCTAACCCGAACCAACGAGACAAGGTGACTCTTGGTGTCAAAAGGCCGCATTCGAAGCAATTACCAACGGCGCGTGCTGAATTGGTTGCTTGATGGAGGCGGCACAGTGTCCGATATTGCCGGGGCATTGGCCTTGCAAATGCCACACGCATCCCTTGCGCTTCGCCAACTGAGAGAACGTGACGATGTCCTGCGAGAGGATCAAACAGGTATTCGAGGTGCGTTGCACTTCATTACCGAGCAGGGTAGGCTACGATTGGAGCTTGATGCGCTTGCAAGACTGAAGGATGCACCGCTCAATGCACCCCCTCTAGTTGATGGAATCTTGCTGGGCCATGATGGTCAACACCTCTTGCTTGGTTATGTGAAACCGTTGCTATCTGAACTGATTTACCTGCCTCAACAGGGTGTCCAAGCCACGATGACACCGGGAAATGATTCCAATGGAAACAGAGGGGGGTCTTGGGCCGTCGTTCGCACGGATTCGACCCGCTGGTACGACCTTGCAACATTGGAACCCACGGCTGCACCACCGACCATGGATCTCGGCACTCTCTCCGATTGGTCAACCCGCTCACCATCAATCTGTGTGGTTCATGCCAAACTCATCGATGCTACCGCACAATGGAGCATGGCACCAGGCTCGTGGTTTGAAACCGGAAAGAACCTCGAGGCTGCTGACCTCGCCCTCAGTTATGGTAAGCACACCCTCGGTCACACAATTGGAAACAAGGTCACCATCCGCCCGCCAATGTCCACCCATGGCCATCTCTCTTCGAAGGTTGGCCGAAAAATGGCCCTTGAAGCGTTGTCAGACCAAGCCCTTGTGTTCGAAC
>CM001443.1:1824578-1838816 GCA_000246735.1 uncultured Candidatus Poseidoniales archaeon
CAATCAAGTGGGGAGCGAACCTTACCATTGGAAGCGTTGTGGTACTGGCTGCGAAAAAAACATCCGAGGCTTGCGAATGACAAATTGGAGAATAAATTTCAAGATTTGTGCAGGTATTTGATTGGCAAAGGTTCGACGCCCCCCTCCATTGCCATTCAGCGGGCGCTTTTGTCCGACTTTGGAAAGGCGAACTGGACGCTTGGCGAAGTACTGTCGAACATCAATTTCTCTGGCACCACAAGCGAGGGAGCCAGCGCTTTGATCGAATGGTACCTTGCAGACACAGATCGTGAATGCGTTGTCGAATGGGAGCATCAAGTCGAAGCCAACAGAACCATGCTTGAAGAACTGCTTGCCTCACAACGGTGCAGGTTGCTGGTGACGTCAAGCGGTGAACCGCAAAAACTCGCCCATTCAGCTGCCTCGTTGAGAACCGCAGGGGAGTTAGGTGTCGTTGCGCTCTACTTAGGCCGAGGCAAAACGTTCTCAGTAAAATTACAAGAGTCAAATCGTGAATCGCGAATCGCAGCGGTTCACGAGCGAATACCTACCACTGCGGCTGAGATGCTCAAAGCGAAAAACGAAGAGGCATACGAACATGAGACATTTACAACAACCTCATCTTCACTCGAACAACGAGCCACAATCTGGCACGCCTTGTCGCTGTATCCCAGAGGCGACGAACGGTGGGCGAACCAAGTCGAGACCTCCTTTCCCCTTGCCTCGTGGATCGGCACTCCCGAGAGTGAGAGAAGCAGCAGATGGATTCGATTGCGCAATGTGCTCCCAATAGGTTGGGCTGATTTGTTACCAATCGATGCTTGTGAAAGTTCAACCCTCATCCGTGCGATGCCTGTCGCCTCCCTCTCGTGGGCCAATCGTGCGCTCGACAAAGTGCGTCAACGTTTCACACACAACATTCAATCTGTTCTCAACTATGAAGCATACCTAGAGGAAGAGCAATTGAAACCGTGGATGAGTGCTGCGGTCCTCCTCACATCGCAACATTTGCCCGATGAGTTCCAACCAATGATCGAGCGGTCATGTGAACTCTGGTTGCAAGAGCCGCACGCAGTCACGCAAGTGCTCGAAGCACTGTTTCCCCAAGGATCGCCACTCAATGATCGAAACCAGGTGTGCATGCAAATGTGCTTGAACGAAGCATCCAATCAGCCTCGCTCATCGATGCTCCATGTATGGGGCGCTGCCGTCGGAATGATTGAGCACAATGAACCAATGCCACCGGATAGCCTGCGAACGCTCATGGGAACCCTACCGACGGCGTGGTGGTCAGTTTGGGCTGGTGATTGGCTTCTCATACAACTCTCTTCAAGTTCGGGTCGTCGGTGGTTGAGGGACCAAGACATCGCTTGGCCCGCCCTCATCGCACGACCCCCCGGGGAACGAAGTGGCTTACCCGGACTTCCGATTCAACACCCGGAAGGCATGCTCGCGCTCGAAGATGTGCTCCAGATTCACTTGGTCGAAGACGGCGTTGGTAGACCATCACTCCTCGATGTTCACGATATGCTGGCGACTGTACGACGTCAAGAACCCGTTCATTATGGACGAATTCACCCGCTTGTGGGATGGCTTGCTCGCCCAGTGGAAGCATGGCCACGGATTGGACTCGAAGCCCTACGACAAGGGAATGAAGAGGTTGGCGCTCTTCTCTACGCTCGTTCATTTGCTCATCGACTTGAATGACCGCCCTGCACGATGTATTGAAAAAGGGTTGGCAGGTGGTCATCATTGCCGTACCAGCAACATCAGGCAGAGCTACTGTGAAATTGCTGTGAAGTCTGATACCAAGTGTACGGTGCGCAATCGAAGACTGGGATGACCCTTCGGGGGATGATTCCCGGTGCAAACGCGCTTAAACCAACCGGTAGGTTATGGGTCCTCGTGCGACGTCAGAATGAACACGAGACAACCACCCTTCCGGACAGCACACCCTGGCGCTGGGTCAGGCCCTCGAGCTTTGCGATGAAATGGGCCGTTACGCGCCGGGGTACAGCCTTTCTTTTCCTTGTTCAAAACCGTGCTCTCTAACGACAGTAAAGCGATGCAATCAAAGAGCCGCTTCACCCACCGCAGTTCATGACCAATGAGCAACGCTACCGCTGTTGCCTCGTTGGCGGAACTTTTGATCGACTTCATGCCGGGCATCGATTGCTCTTGGAGGCGGCCTACAAACATGCAGCGGTTGTTGAAGTCCACATTACAACGGATGTCATGGCCGAACAGAAATCGATGTTAGTGCTTGATTTTGAACAACGACGGAGTGACATCTTAGATTGGGCATCGACAAAAGCCGCTTCGAGCATTACAGTGCATGCTCTTGAGGATTCTTTTGGCCCTGCTCCAACGCACAACCAAGCAGATTCGATTGTTGCTACGCCTGAAACCATTGGCATGTGCCATGCCATTAACGAACAACGCCAAACAAATGGGCTTTCACCTTTGAAGATCATTGAGGTGATGCACCTCAAAGGCATTGAAGGCGGCATTATCAGTTCTTCAGCCATACGAAATGGAGGAATGGACACAGAAGGCCATCCATGGATGCTAAAATCACTCCGTGAATCAACCCTGAAAATGGCCCCGGCGCTTGATTCTGAATTGAAGACGCCCATGGGCACCCTTTTTCCTGGCCCAGAAGACGACCCGGAAGTCGCCATGGCGGCTGCCTTGGATGGTATGCCAGCTCATGTCAATCTCCTCGTAGCCGTGGGTGATGTAACCACAAAAACGCTTCTTGAGATGGGCGTTACTCCGGATTTAGCCCTCATTGATGGCATGACCAAACGTTCGAAATTAGAACCGGAGCACCTCGTCAACCCTGAGGCGTTCGATCACAGATTGGAAGCGAAAAACCCACCTGGACTCCTCACACCATCCCTGTGTGCTGCCCTCCAGAATGCGCTCCACGCCGAAGCTCCATTGTTGCTTGAGGTCGATGGCGAAGAAGACCTCGCACCCCTTCTCATCCACTGTTTCGCCCCACTTGGCACAGTGGTGCTGTACGGTCAGCCACGCACCGGCGTTGTGATGCAAATCACAACACTCGCTGTCAAAGAACGCTGCAGGAATTTGATCAATCTCTTCGAGGTGATTGACTGAACGCCAACCCTTTGGTCTCAGTGACCGTTTGTGTGAGGGATGGCGAGGGTTGGGTGGATGGTTGCCTCGAAGCACTCAAAGCCCAAACATACAGGCCTCTGGAAATAATTGCAGTGGATGACGGTTCTACGGATGGTTCTAAAGAACGCTTGCTCAACTGGAAGAATGAGGGTGGTGAACCGTCGGTTCGAGTGCTCAGTCAATCCGCAAAAGGCCTCTCTGCAGGGCGCCAGTGGGCGGTCGAGGAAGCGAAAGGAGAATGGGTCGCCATCACCGACATCGATGTTCGACCCGAGCCGGACTGGATTGAAACAATGGTTGCTGAAGCAAAACCGATTGCCGATGAGGAATCGATTGTGGCCGTAACAGGACGCACCGTCTTCGCCCATGACGGTGATATTGTGAGCCGTGTTCGTTCGATGGAAATTGCACGTAAATACAGAGCCAGGCCGCGAAGAACCAGTCTTGCAAATGGACCATGTTCGATGTTTCGCCGAAGCTCGCTCCGTTCCATCGGGGGATTCAATCCTGAGTGGTACCATGCTGAAGATATGGAAGTCAGTTTGAGGCTTATCGAGGCGGGTGGAAGCATCATTTACGCCCCAAGTGCGGTTGTAAACCACGTTCCGGAAATTGAACGAAAGCGGTTTCTGGGGAAGCGGAAACGAGACGCTCGAGCCCACGTACGAATCGTTCGACATTTCCCTCGGCGCAAACGCATTGGTCCTGGCCTCGATTTCATCGGAAGTTCGACGCTTGTTTTGATGGTTCTTCCTCTGTGGATCTCTGCCCTTGTTTCAGGGTTGCCCTTTGCATTCAAAGCCCTAACAATGAGTGATTGGTCGTGGGCTGTCGCTCAACAATGGTGGCAAACCAAAATACTGCTCTCAACGGCAGCCCTCATGATCATTCATGAATTCATTCTGTGGCGGGGACCTCTGGGCGAAGTCAATCGAGGCGCCTTGCGTGCTGGCAAGTTTGGCTTGAAAGAAATTTGGAACATCCGTCGTTTGACCTTCCGCTGGAGCATTGCTCTTTGGCAAGGATTGTTGCTCGGCATGCTTGATGCACTTCGATCTAAAAACGGACATCGGCCGTTGTTCAAGGGATTCGACGACAAGCTCAGTTGAGTGTTTCATCGCCTGCTGGAGCATTAGCGGATGCTTTGAGTGCGAAACCGAACGCAATCAATGCAATACTAACGGAGTACACACCGGGGTCTGTCCAGCCGGTGTAGGTGATGCCGTAGTATGCGTAGAACGCAAAACCAAGGAGAAGGCACCATGCTGCAAAGAGCATTGACCATCCTTTGTGAGATGGATCTGCAAGTGCGGGCCATGTGTCATTGACCAAGAGTCCTTTTGCCCATGCCCCGACGCCGCCTTCTTCACCGGCGATGGTCTTGAAACCAAGGCCTGCGATGGCTGCGCAGAGTCCAATGAAGATGAAATCCGATGCAACAAGTTGCATGCCGCTCTCTTGTTTGATTTCGAAAGCAGCGTTGGTCGTTTCAAAGGTGAAAAGGCCGCCCCAAGACCAATGGTAGGTAGGGTGAGCAAGTCCCATGATGTTGAGAACTGCGAGCATGATGCCCCACAAGCCGAGGGCAATGAACCATTGCGAAACTCCCTTGGAAGGGTTGGTGATTGCGGCCATGAGGCTGCTCGAACCGTCGTTCTCATCTTTGCTCATAGTTTGCGCCACCTGCCTTTTGGATATAAGCACACCGAATCAACGACGGAGAAGAACACCTGAATATCAGAGTCGAGATTGGTGCCTGTATGGTCGCTCAAACACTTCCTTCATTTGAGATTCTGAATCCACCATAATGCCTTCAGCATCGATGTTTTGAGGAATGCACGAGTTGATTTCCTTGGTTCGACCGTAGCGCCCACGAGAGACCGTTCGGGCCGTGATGAGTCCAAGCATGTCGAGATTAGAGATGAGTCCAGAAACGCGACGTTGGGTCAACGGGTTCTGCCTCACATAGCGGCAGGCTTGAGCGTAGACATCGTACACTTCACCTGTCTGAATATTTCTCAAACCGTTTCGTTCATTCAGCAGAATTGCAGCAAGAACCAATTTTTGTTGGCTAGGAAGTGAGGCGAGCACTGGATGCATTTGATCGGATTCCAACTGATGTTGTGCCATGCGAACGTGAGCTTGTGTAACACATTCATCACCCGATTGCTCTGCTTTTTCTGTCGAAACACGTAACAAGTCCAGTGCACAGCGGGCGTCGCCGTGCTCCTGAGCTGCAATAGCGGCGCAGAGGGCAATCACGCTGTCGTCCAAAGCACCCTCAACGAGCGCACCTTCGGCGCGTTGACGGAGAATGTTCTGGAGTTGAATGGCATCGTATGGATTGAAGACAACATCAGATTGTCCAAGTCGTGAGCGTACTCGTGGGTCGAGGAAATCTGTGAATTTGAGATCGTTTGAAATGCCGATGACACAGGCCCGTGCCGACTTCAGTGAAGCGTTGATGCTGGTAAGGTTGTAGAGAAGGTCGTCGCCTGCTTTGCGAACGAGGTGATCGATTTCGTCGAGAATGATCACAAACACACCACCTCGCTTGTCCATACGACGGACGAGTTCGCCAAACACTCGATCGGTTGGCCAACCAGTGAATGGAATTTCGTCAATTTCATGAGATTCGAGAAGGGAATTTCCTAAGTGACTGAGGACACGGTATTGTGTGTCGATTTGACGGCAGTTGACCATGATGCTTTGCACCGGGCGGTTGAGTTCTCTTCCCTTTGCTTCAAGCTCGTCGCACACATAGGAGGTGACGGCTGTTTTTCCAGCACCCGTCACACCGTAGAGCGTCATGTTCGAAGGAATGTGTCCGTTGAGCGCTTCAACCAGGTTGAACGTGAGTTTCTCAATCTCACTTTTTCGGTGCGGGAGGTTCTTTGGACGGAAGTCATGGCGAAGGACTTCCTTATCGACGAACAGAGTTTTTCGCGAAAGGAAGTCATCGAAGATGTTTCCAGACATGATAATTCCTCAGTTTCAGCGTGTGTTCGTCAAACCACCGGAGTGGTAGATGCGCGACAAAGTTCGTGAGTCCGAGTCCCCCTCATAAGCATGTCCACTCGTTCAAACTCGTCATGCCAATTTGTTGGAAAATCACTCTTCGCTCCAAGACTATAAAGGCGAAGGACATTTAAGTCAAAAAGAGAAAAATAACTCCATAAAAGGACAAAATAATGTCCCTTTTCCGGAAATTAATTCGTTCTTGATTCTTACAAGTTGATTCGCCATGAATTACCATGCCGGTTCATTCGAAGACCATCTTCAGCATGGTGGACATTCGAAGGATGGATTGGATATGTGTCGGTCACCGTTGGCTCCCATCCAGACCCTGGTGTATCGATGAACGAATGGGTGATGATGAATTCGACGCCCGGTGTTGCCTTCGCAAGGGCATCGACATCCGACGGTTTGTGGTGGGTGTCGGAAGCAACCCATTCAGGAATGCCCATCTCGAGAATTGCCATGGTTGTTGCTGCAATTTCCTCATAGAGTAACTCACAAGGCCCTGAATCGCCGCTGTGAACAAATCCACCTTCCTTGCCTTTGTTGAAATGGTAACCATACGGATCCACTGACTCATCATGATACACCTTGAATCGATGCCACGTCAAGCCACAGTCGAGTTCACCATCTGCTTCCTCCCTCCACTGTATTCGCTCAAAAATTGTTTCGAGACTCCCGGGGTAAGCAAGATCACAAAGTTGTTTCAACCGTTCCTTGACGCCCTTGGCTGCAACAACAGTGAGGGGTTTTTCCTGCGCTCGATCCGAGATATAGGTCCGTTCGAGAAGAAGGAAAGGGAAACCAAACACGTGATCTCCATGAACATGGGTGATGAAGATGGTTTCAAGATCCGAGACTGCATGACCCTCCCGTCGAAAGCTTGCAAGGGCCGTCGGTGGGCAATCGATGATGTGTTTTCCATCAATCATTGCGAATGAATGGTACCGGCCATAGGGAAGGAATGCGTTGCCCGTCCCAAGCATCACTACCTCTTGCGCCATGTTAGTCGGTATCGGTGCTTCCTCTTGTTTTCATCGGTTGAAAATACATATCTTGATACGCACCTCATTTGATTTTACAGCATGCCTGAAGGCCCCGAAATCCGTCGAGCTGCGGATCGTCTCGGCAAAGCGCTCATCGGGAAAAAAATCGAACAATGCCGGTTACCCTATGGTACCTTTACGGGGCGAGAACATTTGATTGAAGAACAAATGGTGATTGACGTTACAAGTCAAGCCAAAGCAATGCTCATTCGATTTGAGAATGGATGGACCATGTACAGCCACAACCAGCTTTACGGCCGATGGACCGTAAATAAAGTAACCACTGAAAGTAAAATGCGACGCACCCTTCGTGCTGAATTTTTCACAGATAAGCACGCTGTTCGGCTCTGGTCTGCCACCGACATTGATTTGATTCCAACTGCAGAAGAACCACTTCACTCGTTTCTTTCCAGACTTGGCCCAGATGTCCTTCATGAGGATGTGGACGAAGAGGTGCTGTATAATCAACTCAAATCCAAGAAATGTTTTCGCAAAAAAGGCGCTACGTTGATGCTCGATCAGCGTAGTTTCGCTGGTTTGGGTAATTATTTGAGATCTGAAATCCTTTTTGCCGCAAACATACACCCAGACGATCGCCCCTGTGACCTTTCAGACACCGTCCTCCGAAATTGGGCCCAAGCGATTAAACAAGTCACCGTCCAAGCCTACGAAACGGGTGGGGTGACGGTTCCAAGCGATGTTGCAAAGGCAGGCAAGCAACGAGGTGAACCTCGACGGACTTGGCGCCACTATGCCTTCTGTCGTAACGAACGTCCTTGCCTCAAATGTGGGACGCTGGTGGTGCGATTGCGGTACGGTGGCCGGCGACTCGATCACTGCCCAACATGTCAATCACCGCATCGATGAGTCACTGCTCATCGGGGCGAAGGGTGCGGCCATTTGCCAAGGCGTGCTGAACCTTGAGGAATGTGAGGTGATCAATCTGCTTCATTTCTTCGCTTCGTTTTGCGACGTTTCTCAACGCCATCGAGAGACGATGATTACCGGCAAACGCATGTGAGTGTCGCTCTAAGTACGCCCAGTACAGGCGTCCAATCGGGCATGTCTTCTTTGGATGGAATTCGCAGGATTTGCAATGGTTGCTCATCCGATTGATGTAAGCCGAACCAGCAACATAGGGCTTCGTCATCATCGCAGAGCCCAGAGCAAAGGTGCCCATTCCGAAGACATTTGGTTCAACAACCCAGTCATATGCATCGATAAATGCCACGTGAAACCAATCCGTGAGTTCTCTTGGTTGGACATCAAGGAGGTGGGCTATATTGCTCAACACCATCAATCTTGGAATGTGGTGGGTCCAACCTTCCTCCATCACAGAGGCAACGGATTCATCCAAGCAAGCCAATCCACTCTTTTGGCCCCAGTAGGCCTTGGGCAATGGGAATGTTTGTTCAAGATGATTCGGGTGAGGTTCGCCATCCAGTGGAGCGGAATCATACCATTGAGCGTCCCTTCGAGCGAGGGACCTGTTGACCTCCAGCGTTCTGAAGCCATCTGTCACTTCGTGAACGTGATGCACATATTCACGCCAGATTAACTGCCGCAGAAACCCCTCCACATTGTTGAGTTCGGCCGTGCTCTCAAGCGCCATTTCAGCCGCTTGATGTGGCATGACTCGATGGAGATTGAGGAGTGAGGCGAGTCGAGTATGAAACAACCCTCGGCTTTCAGTCGACATGGCGTCTTCATAGGTGCCAAAATGCACCAAGCATGAACGAGCAAATTCAATGGACGCTTCTATGTCAGCTATTGACGTCGGAATCTGAGTGAAATCAATGGAACCGGGGTGGTCTGAATAGACATTTTCGACCAGCTTCTTGACACCAACATCGATGTCATCCACAGTGAACATTGGTGGGGCAGGGGCAGCAGGATCGCCTCGCCATGGTTTACGATTTTCCTCATCGAAACTGTATTTGTCCCCAACCGGTTGTGCGTCAACCATGAGCCACCCCGTCTCTTTTCGCACCCTTCGATAGAAGCGGTCCATGCGGAATGGTGGAGCAGTGCCAACAGTTTCGGTGAACCAAGAGCGGGGGGTGAGCCAGCCATTGTGAGGGTGGACGACTAAAGCCGCAGATTCAATGAGTGGTTGGAGTTCAATTCGAGTTGAGTATTCAGCAAACTCAACACAATGTATGGGCCCAACTTCGTTGGCCAGAACGGTGAGTGCTTCGGCGTAGGTGCCTTGAGTGACGAGGTAATCAACTGCATAACCAGCTTCTTGTGCTTCGAGGGCAAAATGACGTTGGTTGGATAAGAGAAGTGCTAATTTCTGTTTGTGGTAAGGTCTGGAGCGACCTTTGAATGCAGACTCGATGAACACAAGCCCAACCGTTCCAATCGCTTGTTCGATGGTTTCAATCAGCGAGAGGTTGAGTTGATCGTAAGCGACAAACACCCACGAATCAACATCGTGCGGGCCCGCTTGGATCGAGGTTCCGAATCCCTTAGGGTCGGTGATGGCGTTCAATCTCTTCATTCACTTAACCCCGCAGATGGGCGTCAACAACCTTTGCCACATGTTCAGCTGATTGAAGGGCCCCCTCAACGCTGCCATGGAGGGTGTGATCACCACACTCGAATCCATTGAGGCGTGGCGTGGCCTCGAGCGGGCATTGTGAGCCGACTTCGGGCAAGGCGTGCTCAATGTGTTGGGTTGCGAGCAGACGCCATGTGGGAGCTTGAGTTGGGAACCACTGATTGACTTCATTTCGCACCGCTGCTTCAACAGCTTCTGGTGTAGTCAACCTCAGCGCGTCAGCGCGCTCGCCCACAACTGTGGCGGTCACGAGCGAGCGTCCCGCTGGAGCATAACTTGGCTGAACATCAGATGGTACGGCAAGGTGTGCGATAAGTCCGTCATTTTGTTTGACATCCGCATTAAGAAGCACATGATTCGAAGCAAGGGGCGAATGTTCAGCATCGAAGTGCAACGTCCATACGTGTCGCTTTTCGAGGTGTTGAGTGCTGTTAAAAGCTCGAATCACGGCGTCAAATGAGGTGGCTTCGCCATCGATTTTCACGGTTGTTTCGTCGACTATCGTCACATCACAATTGAGGTGGATGTTCTCATCGCCAAGCCTCTGAGCAAGTTGTCGAGGCGCAGAAGCGATGCCTTCCTTCGGTAACACCATGTTCCCTTTGGACATCATGCGGAACACAAATCGAAACATTCGTTCATTGGTTCGTAAGTCGTCTTCCAAAAAGATACCAGAGAAAAGTGGATGGAAAAACCGGTTGATCATCGAGGTAGAGAATCCATTTGATTTCAGGTAAGCCTTCGTCGGATTGTTACCACCTTCAAACACCCGATTCGTAGGACCACGGCGCACGGCGAAGCGAAGGCGAGCGACACGAAGCAAATCAAAAGGAGAAGCAAAACGGTTGAGGCCGCTCATCATCCCTTGAACTGGCCTGCGAAACGGATCAGCCATTCGCCAAAATTTTGGCTTCTTCTTCCGTTGTTGAACAATAAGGGCTCCAGGTTCGAACGCCTCCGCCCCCATGGCGTTGAAATCAAAAGCCCGTTGAGAAGTAGGGTAAGCTGTCTGCATCACATGAAAACCATGATCGAGAAGAAAACCATCGACCTTGTCGGTCGCCATTCGACCACCCACGGTGCCTGAACGCTCGTAAACTGCCACATCATGACCGGCTGCTTGGAGAAGTGTTGCACAACGCAGGCCTGAAAGTCCTGCGCCAACAATTGCTATCGAGGCCATAAGCGCACCTCAAATGTTCAATTTGGTCTTGAATTCTTCTAAGAAAGGACCCATTGACTGGATAAGAAGAGCGTCGGGGTGGGTTCGGATCACGAGTCCATCGAGGTACATCAAGGCTCGAATGATCGGGAATGCTTCCTCTCCAAAGTTTGCTCCAGCGTGTTCAACTGCAGCCTTGACGGTTTTCATCATGATTCGTGTGAGGCTTTGTTCACCCACGGGTTTCTTTTCAAAGTCGGTGTAGATTTCAGTCATTGTGGCGTAATACTTCGCCAGTTTCTTTGGCGTTGGGTTGACCTCGGTCATCGCCAGCAGGGCGTCGAAAGCTTGCTGCATTTCTTGACGGGAAAGATGGTCGAAGAAGTGGAACAGAGCGTGGGCTACCTTCTTCGGCGCGTGACAAATGGCTCCATTGTCAATGAAGACGAATTTTCCGTTAGGGTCAACAATGCAATTCCCGGGGTGGAGATCGCCGTGGAAGGTACCGATGCCGAAAAGGTAGGCGCCATGGATTCTGAAGAACTGCAACAAGAAATCCCAGGTGAGTGCCTTTTCTTCGATTCCTTCTTCAAGGGACATTCCGTCCACAAATTCAGACACGAGGATGTCTGCATTAGAGAGTTCTGGATAATAGATCGGGAATCTTAGAAGGTCCATGTTGAATTGATCTGCAAGCGATTCTTTGATGCCAGCGAGTTCTTCTGCACCTTTGATTTCGTTTCGAAGATCGAGTTCCCGTAACGTATAGTCCGCCACGTGATTGATCAAGGCCATTGGATTACCGACCTTGCGTAATTTGGGTGCAAATATCAGAAAAATTCGGAGCCATCGTCGCATTCGAACGACTTCCTTTTTGAATTCTACAGCGTTCGTTTGTTTGATGAACTTGATGACCACTTCATCACCATTCTTCAGACGCCCACGGTGAACTTGGCCAACTGAGGCTGCTGCCAAGGGTTCATCGTCAATTGATTCAAACGCATCCATGAAACCGGTCGGGGCCTTTTGAGCAATGGTTTCGTGCAAGTTTTCAGAGGCGATTGACGCTGCATGCTGGTAGAGTTGCTGCAGTTGTCGAGCCTTTTCCACACCCAAAAGATCGGGCCGAAGCGCAAAAATTTGGGCGAGTTTCACGGCAATGAGGCCTTGTCTTTGAATCCAATCGAGGTCTGCTGGCTTCTTCCTTAGGATCTGCCGCATGAAGCGGAAGAATGTCAGCATCTTCATGCCTTTCACTCAAAGGTTGGGCTTATCAAGAGATGTTTTCATTCTAACAGATCTTCGTCTGTTTCGTCGATGAAAACAAGGGTGTATCGCCATGCATCTGGACCTTCCGACTCCCTGCGAATTCGTACGTTTCCGTTCTCGGGATACCGCGCGAGAAGTGCTCCTTCGATAATACCGTCATCGAGTTGCCACAGCGGCAGTACATCGTCCCCATCTGTTGCTGGGTGTGCGAGGTTGACAATAATGTGGAAGAATGGATCTGCATTGTAATCGAGTTCACCGAGACCTGCGTGCTCCCACCAATCCATGAGTTCATTCAAAAATTCAACATGACCCTCAATTTTGCGGAGGCTGAAGGAAAGTTCCTCACCAATCCTCTGGCCGACTTGCCGGAGCATTGTCCCGAGGTCGATTCCTAATTCATGCAGACTGCTCATGCGTCCATCTTGCAAGGCCGCTCTCGCTTGGTTGATTTCACTGCTCGATGCAAGGAAAGATTCGGGATTGAATGGAACATCCTCTTCGGGCAAATCTTCGCTTACTTTGAGCGCTTGGCGGAATTGTTCAAGGAAGGAGCCTTGACCGACTGTAAGGCGCAATGGGTCCACAATTCGTTCTTCTGTGAATCGCTTTTTTGCGGCTTCAATGTCAATGGCTTTTGACCAAATTGCGTTCACGAAATCTCTGTGCGATGTCGCAAAGACTTCTGAATTAACCACAAGAGCCGCATCATCACGACCACGGCCAACAGGGTTTTCTTCAACGTGAAGGAACTGAATGACATTGCCTGTATCTTGGAGCACACCAAGCGATGCAACCTCGTCGGAATGGCGAACCGCAATGGATTCGTGGAGTTGGTCGTAGAATCGAACGGTTCTGCGATCAAGTTGAGCCAGAACAGTCACCATGACACCCCGTTCAGCTGCAGAGTTCACCTCTTCAAGACCAACAGAGCGGCACAGGTGGAGGATTCCAAAACGTCCGAGAAGCAAGACCAGACGCTCTTCTGCCTGTGCAGCAAATTCTCCGATTCGCTTGTGGATGTGCTCTCTTCCTTTGAGGACGGCAAATTTGGCATTTGTGTCTTCTGCCGAATCATCAGCCTTTTCCTCATAATCAGACGTTGCGCCGGACATGATGGCGTCGAACGCCTTGGATGTTCGGTTGATTCGGTCGCGTTGTTCATTCAAGAGGCGCTTGAACAAAACTGGTAACGAGGCGCATGAGAACCTCATTGGGCGATCCGCTGTGACCGAAACCAATCCAATCTCCGTGAGGCGGGACAGCGAGTTGTAGGCATCGAGGCGATTCGTCCCGAGTTCCTTTGCCAGTTCACTTGCTTTGAGTTCCTTTGAGGAAGAGAGGATTACCAGCGAACGGGCTTCTCGTTCCGTAAGGCCTGCGTCTTCGAACAGTTCGAACCAATTCATTTCATTGAGCCCCCTGATGAAAGTTCACTGAAGGTGTCGAGGATGCGAGCCACGTGACGTCGAGGCCGGAAGAGCCAGTCGTAGCAGTAGTGAACCGTTCGGTCTGGCCCGATGAGGAAGGATGATTTCGCAGGGAATCTTCCAAGGAACACAGGGACTCCAAACGCATCAGCGACGAGGCGCTCCGGGTCACTGAGCAGTGGAAACGGAAGGTTGAGGTCTTCCTTGAAACGGCGATGGTCTTCCACAGAGTCTTGGCTGATACCAATGACTTCCACGGGCGGAGTTAGCGACTGAAACAGATCGTATTGTTCCTTGAAGGTCAAGCAGCCTCTTTTGCATGTTGGGGAACCATCTTTGGCGTAGAAAAAGACAACCTTCCACTTTCCGTCGAAGTCAGAGAGCGAAAACGCTTCACCGCTCGAGGAGGGCAGGGTGAATTCGGGCGCGGTTTTTCCAGAAAGTTGGTTTGCCATGTCGCCGCCTCAAAATTGCCACTTAAAATGTAGTGGTACTCAGGCTTGTTCAGGAATGAGGTGACCCATTCGCTTTTGCTTAGTGGAAAGGTAGTGATCGTTGTGCTCACATCGTCCTGCCAAGTGCGGCATGCGCTCATCGACACGGATG
>CM001443.1:1838831-1868989 GCA_000246735.1 uncultured Candidatus Poseidoniales archaeon
ATTTTGAGCGGATTGTTGGTCATCAGTTTTACCTGAGTTACGCCAACGTTTCGCAGCATGTCTGCGCAGAACGAATAGTCTCGGGCGTCGGCTGGCAGATTGAGAGCCAGGTTTGCATCGAGTGTATCGTAGCCGACATCTTGGAGAGCATAGGCCTTAATCTTCGCTTCGAGGCCAATTCCTCGACCTTCTTGTCGCATGTAGAGGATGGCACCTGAGCCCTCTTCTTGTATGCGTGCCATGGACGCCTGGAGCTGTGGTCCGCAGTCGCATTTTAGGGAACCGAAGGCATCACCAGTAAGGCATTCTGAGTGGATCCGAACAATTGGCACGGATTGAGTATCGTCGAGCCCGACTGAAAGGACGGAGTGCTCACCGCCCATATCGTCAACGAACACCCTCATTCTGAAGTTCCCGTGCTCGGTTGGTAGGTTGGCATCTGCCTTCACTTGTGTTGCGTCTATTCCGTATGGTGACATGCCTTTGAAGTTCTCAGATTCTATTATAAAATCCTGTTTCAAATCGTATGCGACAGAAAACAGTCCTTTATACGCAACTCTTCCGAAAAAGTAGCATGCACAGCGTAGATTGCGATGTTGGCGTTGCCGCCATTGTCCGCCGTGCTCGGTCGATTTTATTGGTAAAAGAGCAGCAGGGGCGCTACGAAGGCCGATGGGGCCTCCCCAAGGGATACGTCGATGACGGTGAACTTCCAAGGAACGCAGCACTCAGGGAACTCAAAGAAGAATGCAATGTTGATGGGACTGTTCTGGGCATCCAATCGGTGCGAGAACGCCTGCTGGAAGGTGTACCGGCAATCTTCATCGCCTATGCAGTGGACATACCCTCCTCTGCAGTTCCTTCCCCTAACGAAGAGGTGTCAGAAGCCAGCTTCGTTCCCATTGAGCGCTTCGCCGAACTGAACTGGATCAGCGATGCCATGCACGCAATGGCCGTCAACGCCGTGAATTCCAAGCACATCCTCTCTTCAAACGACTACGAACAAGAACGAGGCCACCCCTATGTGCTTCACACCCTCCCTTCAGCCCGAGGTGGAATCTCATGAACCCTCGACTTGTCGACCGCGTAAGCACCCTCAACACAAACCCAGTCAATGAGCAAGGGAAGTATGTCCTCTACTGGATGATCGCCAACCGCAGGTATCACTCGAACGCTGCCTTAGAATACGCAGCCCACATGGCAAAGCAACAAAACGTACCACTCCTCGTCCTTGAAGAAATCTCAACACGGCATAAATTCGCTAATGACAGAATCACCTCTTTCATGGTCCAAGGAATGCTCGATAACATCCGAGTCTTCCGAGACAACAAAATCCGATACATTCCCTGGGTTGAGACACCAATTTCAGGGCAAATCGGAAAACTGCATGAACTTGCAGAAGACGCCGTGATGGTCATCAGCGATGACTTTCCAACATACTTCCCACGCAAAGCCATCGAAAGCGCATCGAAATCTCTCTCAGTTCGCTTCCTAGCCGTTGATTCAAACGGGGTCTTCCCAATGTCATGGACCGAGCGAGCCTATCCGACAGCCCACGGTTTCAGACGATTTGTTCACGAACGGTTTGTCGAATGCATGGAAACATGGCCATCGCACAACCCCATCCCTGCCGACCATACGCTATGGATGGAGGACAACGAATTCAACACCATCGTCCAAGACTCGAAACTCGGGGTCACACCGTTTGAGTGGTTGTGGCGGGCTGGAGAACAAGGCTCCTCGGGGCGTGATGCACTTTCCACCCTCGACATCGACCATTCCGTTCCGCCCGTTGCCAACGTAAAAGGAGGCAGGGACACAGCCGTGCGAATGCTCCGAGAATTCCTCTCGAACAGACTCAGCCGATACCACGAAGATCGCAATCAGGTCAAAAACCCGGCCACCAGTGGGCTTTCTCCTTGGTTCCACTTCGGCCATCTATCGACCGTTGAAGTCGTGCAACGCATTCTTGATTCCAACGGATGGATGCCTGACCTCATTAACGCACCACGACGAGGGGCAAGAGCGGGTTGGTGGGGTTTGCCAGAACCTGTTGAAGCATTCCTCGACCAAATCATAACTTGGCGAGAACTTGGATTTAACAACGCATACCACAACCCCGAGCATAATCATTTCACCTCGCTGCCAGATTGGGCTAAAAGAACCCTCTCCGAACACGCCGACGATGAACGAACCACCTACACCCTCGATCAGATTCGTGAAGCTGACACTCACGATGAAATTTGGAACGCTGCCCAACGTCAACTTGTCCGAAAAGGAATCATTCACAACTACTTGCGAATGCTGTGGGGGAAGCGAATTCTCGAATGGGCATCATCACCAGAAGAAGCCGCAGCGTGGATGATTGAATTAAACGACACCTACGCGCTCGATGGCCGAGATCCAAATTCTTACACGGGTATTTTCTGGGTCCTCGGCCGACACGACAGAGCATGGGGTCCAGAACGAGCCATCTTTGGTAAAATCCGATACATGTCTTCAGAAAACACGCGCCGAAAGTTCGACCTCAAACCTTACCTCCAAGAGTTTGGCCACTGAACATGAGGCGTTGGCATGGAATATACACACATCACTCAGGTCCCCGACGACATCGAGACGACATTCGCCTGGCACGAAAGGAAAGGATCCTTTCGAAGATTGATGCCACCTTGGGAAGAAGTCGAAGAAGTACGAGCAGATCCGACCCTCGAAAATGGATCCGAGCGAATTTTTAGGTTTCCAATGGGCCCAATCAAACTTCAGTGGATTGCAAGACACAAGGGCTACAATCCACCCCATGCATTCGCTGATGACATGATCAAAGGACCATTCAAGTCATGGTCACACGTACACGCCTTCATCTCCAATGAAGACGGCACGTGCCGAATTGAAGACAGAGTCGAATTTAGCGTGCCACTCGGCGGCCTTGGAAGCCTGGTGGCAGGTCGAAGTGTTCGAAAGCGAATTGACCGAATGTTCAATGCTCGAGGTATTCGGCTAACAAGGGACATCCAGCGACACAAAGAATTCAAGCACATGCCCCGAAAGAAAATTCTCATTGCTGGATCCTCTGGACTCATCGGAAGGCAACTCGTTGCATTCCTCGACACGGGCAACCATGAAGTCTGGCGATTGGTGCGAAGAACACCCGCAAAAGAGGCTCAAGAGATTCAGTGGGACCCAAAAGCCGGTACCATTGATTCAGCAGCCTTGGAAGGCTTTGACGCTGTGATTCACCTTGGTGGCGCAGGCGTTGGGGACAAACGTTGGAGCAAGAAGCGAATGGAATTAATTCGAACCAGTCGAACCGAAAGCACTGGCCTGCTCGCAAGGACGTTAGCAAACCTCGAACGTAAACCAGAGGTGTTCATGGTTGCCAGTGCCATCGGATACTACGGAAACCGTGGGAACGAAGAACTGACGGAGTCATCCAAGGCAGGGGAAGGCTACCTTCCTGAAACATGCATCGCATGGGAAGCATCTGCTCAACCTGCGAAAGATGCTGGAATCCGTACAATCCACACGCGTACCGGCGGGATCGTATTGGATGCAACCGGTGGAGGCCTTGGCAAAATGCTCCTCCCAGCTAAACTCGGCGCTGGAGGGCCCATCGGCCGTGGTCGACAATGGCTCTCATGGATATCGATGGACGATGAAATCTATGCCATGCACCATCTGTTGATGACTGAATCATGCGAAGGTGCATACAACCTCGTGTCCCCAGACATTGTCCCTCAGAAACAATTCGCGAAGGTCCTAGGGAAGGTCTTGCGAAGACCTGCATTCATTCCAACACCACCGTTCGGAGTGTGGATCTTGTTCGGTAAGATGGGCGTCACGCTGACAACCGACAGCACCAAAGTTCTCCCTGAACGGTTGCTCGACATTGGCTACCGCTTCGAACACCCAACGCTTGAACCAGCGCTCAGAGACACCCTCGGCTTGTGGAATTGAAGGACGGCAGCCACGGCGACGTGGCTGGATAGCAGATATTAATCACAGCAGAAGCGGTCACGAGTGAACAATCGCTCAGTCGAGGCTCGGCGTAAACAACGTCGAAAGAGCAACTTGCATCTTTCTGTAGAAGTTAAGTGTCAGCCGACGGCTGAGAACATCACCGTTTCGTCGAATGGCTTCTTTCAAAATCGCATTGTATGCTGTGCACATGAGGCGTGGTGACCGGCGTGCGTCTTTGTCCAAGAGAGGAAGCAGACCCAATGCATTGTTTCGGTTGGTAACGACATGATCGAAGTAATGCCGCATGAAGTTCTGCCAGGCTGGACGGTTGGCGAGGGTTGGATCGGCGAGGTCTGCGTGCGAGAGACCAAACTTCGCAAGTTCTTCTGTTGGAAGATAAATTCTGTTTCGTTGCAGATCTTCTTGAATGTCACGAAGGACGTTGACCAGTTGAAGGAACAGCCCCATCTCAACAGCGTGACGCCGTGCATTCGGATCACTGTAGCCGTAGATTTCGATTAAGCACAGACCAACTGTGGAGGCGACCCTGTAGCAGTATCGACGCAAGTCTTCGAACCTCGCATAATTTGTTTCAAACAAATCATCTTCCATTCCGTTAATCAGTTCCCGGAGGTGATCTGTTTCAATGGGGTACCTCTGAAGAGTGTCAGCGAGCGCAATAAAAATTTGATCTGACATAGGTAAGCCTTGTTCGATGTCGTCCAATCGAGACCTGAACAGCATGAGCGCGCGGAGGCGTTCGTGATGTTCATTATTCGAGTAAATGGCGTTTGCCTCTCGTGACTCGAGCAATTCGGTCAACCTCTCGGAGGTGACGGTGTCGAGGTGCGAAAGATCTTCGCTTGGCAACCAGTCTCCGTCAACGATGTCGTCGACCCTGCGGCAGAATGCGTAGAGAGCGTTCACTGCTTTTCGTTTCGGATCGGGAAGATGGCGGAATGAACGGAAAAAGGAGCTGGAAGCTGCCCGGGCGATTGATTCGCAGTGCGTGTAAGCATCCTCAAGGCGTTCGGAGAAGGAGGGACCTCCGTTTTCGACCAATAAGAAACTCGACGTCATGCACAATTCACCTTAACAGCATTTGACTTGCGAGGATGTCCATATTTGAAGTGTGGTTTTTTTCCGTCATGATTCAACGGTTCATGCACTCAAGCCAATTGTGTCCAATCCACGTCTGCTTCTGCCATTTCGACTTCATCGACGTCCATTTGTGCAAGTTGTAATTTGCCAGACAACTCATCGTTCACAGCGTGCCAGTAGGAGTAAGCTTCAATCACCCAAATTCCAGATTCACGGGTTCCGTTACCACTGCCCTTGACACCGCCAAATGGTAGGTGAGCTTCTGCTCCGGTGGTCGAGTTGTTGATACCAGTCATTCCAGCCTTGATCCCAGTCTTGTAGCGGTAGGCTTCGAGGCGGTCGTTGGTGTAAATGGCAGAGGAGAGGCCGTATGGGCTTGCGTTTGCAAGATGCAGGGCATGATCGAAATCAGTCGCCTTGCAAATGGTCACGGCTGGTCCGAACACTTCTTCATGGAAGCAAGTCATGTCTTCTGTCACGCCGGTGAAGACGTGAGGCCACATGTAGACGCCTTCTTCTGCAGTACTAAGGAAGTTGGTCGGTTTGTTATCGCTTGTGATTCGGCCTTTGCCGTGAATCAAATTTGCACCGGATTCCTTGCACATCTCAACGCCGACAAGGAAATCTTTTGCGTACTTCTCCGACAACATTGGGCCGTAAAGGACACCATCATGAGCAAGCGAATCCCCAATTCGGGTTGATTCGACTTTTTCCATGAATTTGACCATGAACTCATCATAGATTTCCTCATGAAGAATGAGGTTACCAAGGGATGTGCACCGTTGTCCTGCGGTACCAAATGCACCCCAGTATGCGCCTTCAACAGCGTTGTCGAGGTTTGCAGATGGCATCACAACAAGCGGATTCTTTCCACCGAGTTCGAGGGAGCATGAAACGAGGTTTCGTCCACACACTTCGCCGATCATCTTGCCGACTTCTGTCGAACCTGTGAATGAAATTTTGTTGACCCTTCCTTCGTCAACTGCGTCGACCAAGTGTTGTCCAGCGCCGCTTCCTTTTCCGTGGACGAGGTTGATGACACCGTTTGGCAAACCAGCCTCGTGCATGATGCGGGCGAGAGCAAATGAAAGCAGAGGGGCATCTTGTGGACTCTTCCACACGCAGGTGTTTCCGCACATGATGGCTGGAATCATCTTCCAGAATGGAACCGCTGCAGGGAAGTTGCAAGCATTGATGATGCCACAGACACCAAGAGGGCGCCGGTAGGTGAACAGTTCCTTGTCAGGCAATTCCGAATTGACAGTTTGGCCGTAAAGGCGACGTCCTTCTGACTGGAAAAACAAACATGTGTCAATGGCTTCTTGAACGGAACCAGCAGCTTCTTTCAGTGTCTTACCGATTTCACGGGTTTCAAGAGCGACAATCGCATCCTTGTGGTCCATCAACAAGCGGCCCATGTTTCCAATGATTTGACCACGGGTTGGTGCCGGTGTTGCAGCCCATCCTGGGAAGGCTTCGTGGGCCGCATCCAAAGCTGCGTTCACGTCTGCTTTTGTCGAGAGGGGGAAGTGGCCGAGGGTATCGGCAAGAATGGCAGGGTTAATCGAGGTAAATGTAGCACCATCGCTTGCAAGGGTCAATTGACCGTTGATGATGTTGTACCCTCGTACGGCGGGTTTACCATTTGGATTTTCGTGGGCAAGGAACTCAAGGCCGGTTTCTAAGACATGAACCATGCACAGCCGAGCGAAAGGCCCTTCTTGAAAGTGATGGAACTGAGCCTTGAGTCTTCACACGTCGCAAGCCATCAAAAATCGACATTAGGTTAAAAGGGGGTCGGCGTGAAGAAGGAGAGGAAGGGCACTGTTTGAGGTTTAAATCACCTCGACGGTTTTCCTGTTGGAAGTGAAGATATGGCTGGCGATGAAAACACAATGTCCCTACGGGTAGCAAAAGCAATTCCTTCCGACGTCGGTCACGGCCGAGCGCGGATTTCAGGAGAGAATGACCTTGGTTTAAAGCCCGGCGATATCGTTGAAATTAAGGGAGAGAAGCGATCCACTGCTGCTATCTACTGGCGCAGCCGTCCTGAAGACACAAAGATGGAAATCATCCGTGTCGATGGAATCATCCGCAAAAACGCAGGCGTGAGTTTGGGTGACCGAGTCACAGTGTCCAAAGTCGATGCAAAGGAATGCACAAAACTTGTGCTTTCCCCTGTGATGGCCAACAAACAAAAAGTCAAGTTTGGACCTGGAATCGAAGGCTTTGCCCGACGCGGCCTCTCCAAGCGGCCGGTCGTCCAAGGCGACCGAATCTTCATTCCCGGCATGACTTTGTTTGCCGAAGCACTTCCCTTCGCAGTTGTCAGCACAGTTCCAAAGGGCATCGTCAAAGTTACCAACGAAACTGACATCGTGATTAAAGACGAAACTGTTGACGACGAAGACGTCGGTCAATCTGAAGGCATCACCTACGAAGATGTTGGTGGAATCGGTCAGCAATTGCAAAAGGTCCGTGAGATGATCGAACTGCCGCTCAAGCACCCTGAATTGTTCCGTCGACTGGGCATCGACCCCCCGAAGGGTGTCTTGTTGCACGGGCCACCAGGTACTGGAAAAACAATGATTGCCAAGGCAGTTGCGACAGAGGTCAACGCCCACTTCAAGTCGATCAACGGACCTGAAATCATTTCCAAGTATTACGGTGAATCTGAGAAGCAGCTTAGAGAAATCTTTGATGAAGCAGCTGAAAATTCACCTGCCATCATCTTCATCGACGAAATCGATTCCATATGCCCCAAGCGTGAAGATGTCAGTGGCGAGGTTGAGCGAAGGGTTGTCGCACAGATGCTTACGCTCATGGACGGAATGCAAGGGCGAGACAATGTTGTGGTGATTGGTGCAACCAACCGCCGTGACGCCCTCGATCCTGCCCTGCGCCGACCTGGACGGTTCGACCGTGAAATCGAAATCGGTGTGCCAGACCGAGACGGTCGTGAAGAAATCATGGACGTCCACACCCGTCAAATGCCAATCTCTGAGGATTTCGAAATCAATTGGGTCCTCGACAACACCTACGGGTTTGTTGGAGCTGACCTCGCAGCGCTCGTTCGTGAAGCCGCCATGAGGGCTTTGCGACGTTACCTGCCGGAAATCGAACTTGAGGAAGAAACGATTCCTCCAGAAGTTCTCGAAAAGATGGAAGTCAGAATGGACGACTTCAAAGAGGCTATCAAGGATGTTGAACCGTCTGCTCTCCGTGAGATTTATGTCGAAATTCCAGAAGTGACATGGGAAGAAGTCGGAGGATTGCATGAAGTCAAGGACCGATTGAAGGAATCTGTTGAATGGCCACTTACTCAACCGGAGTTATTCGAACACTTTGGCATCAAGCCGCCTCGAGGAATCGTCCTCTTTGGCGCCCCTGGTACAGGAAAGACCCTGCTTGCGAAAGCAATTGCAAACGAGGCTCAAGCCAACTTCATCAGTATCAAAGGACCTGAGTTGATTTCAAAGTGGGTCGGAGAATCCGAGCGAGCCATTCGTGAGATTTTCAAGAAGGCAAAGCAATCCTCGCCTGCAATCATCTTCCTCGACGAGTTCGAGTCGATTGCAAGCATGCGTTCTTCCAACTCGGACGGCGGCGGTAGCGATGTTTCGAATCGAGTGGTCAACCAACTCTTAGCAAGCATGGACGGCGTCGAATCCCTCGACGGCGTGATCATCGTCGCAGCGACCAACCGGCCTGAGATGATCGACCCAGCGCTTCTCCGCAGCGGTCGATTCGAGCGAGTGCTTCACGTCCCACCGCCGGACCTCGGCGCACGTGAATCAATCTTCGCCATTCACAGCGAAGGCATGCCTCTCTCCAAGTTCTCTCTCAAGGACATCATGGGTGGCCTCGATGGATTCACTGGTGCAGACATTGAAGCAGTGTGCCGTGAAGCAGCACTCATTTGCATGCGAGCCAAGAAGAAGAAGGTGACGAAGTCCCACTTTGAAGAAGCAATCAAGCGTGTGAGGCCAACGGTGACACCTGAAATGCTCGACTACTACCAGAAGATGGAAACTCGACTGACCAGCGGCTTGTCGAACATTAAGCGAAACCGCGATACCAGCTTCGGCATGGAATCGATGTGAGTTCACCTGCATCGTCGACGCATTGATGTGGCGAGCCTTGTTCGCATAGAACGCTCAACGGGGTGAATCTAAATGGCAATTTTCGCAAAAGACATCATCGGAAGGGACGTCGTTGGACGCCAAGATGAACGGCTTGGTGGATTGAGAGACGTGGTCTTCGACAAAGCAACCGGCTCCGTCATGTCGATTCGAGTGCGAATCGAAGGTGATATCGACCCCTCAAAACTACCTTGGGCCATGGTCGACGGCCTGATGGAAATTCCGATTGAAGACATCAGTCGAATCGCCACGAAAATACATTTGAAGCGCTGATAGAACAGTAAAAAACGCTGCTTTCAGCCAAAATCCAGACCCCATTGGATGAGCATTTGTGTTCCAAATAATAACAACCTTCTAAACCGATGCGAGGGCGTCCTCGCGTCGGAATCGTGCTCCACTTGGTGATTTAATGAACAGCGGCCGAAACATCAACTACAGAAGGATTGGGCTACAAGCCGCATTCTGGTTTGTGATGTCGCTGCTTTTGATGACAATTTTGTTGAACTTCGTGAACCTCTCCAATACAAACCAGTTGTCTGCCTATGATGATGACTGGGACGACATGTCCGCCTTCCGTGCTGATCTCAAAGCAGCGAACATCAAGACGAGTTCCTTGGTCAGCAGTCCACTGCTGCTCGCTGACATAGAAGATCCTCGGAACACCACCTACATCGTGGCTGGGGTCGAGAGGGACACGCTCTCCCTCCCGCAATTCGATGAAGATGGATTCATCACAATTGCTGCGGATGATGGATACTCTCCCTCGGAGATTGACGCCATTGTCGAATTCGTTCAAGCAGGAGGCACTGCCCTTGTGCTCGATGACTATGGATTTGCAGGAACGATTGCAGAAGCATTCGGCGTTCGCTATACAGGTTACCAATTGTATGACACAACATATGTTCCAGAACTTGACTATAACTTCGTCTGGATGTGTGTCCAAGCTACGCCCTGCGGCATGAATGGAACAGTCATCGACCCTACGACCGTTTCAGTTCACGACCGATGGAGCGGCAACCTTGGAGAAGGCGAACACCCATGTGCAGCACTCAACGGTCAGAGCATGTCACTCGAAGAAGCGGGCCTGTGCGCCCAGCACTGGAAAGCAGGTGAGATTCAATACAACGCGAGTTACCAAGTCCTTCTCAATGACATCACAGCGCTCGAATTGATTCCTGGTGCGATTGGTGCACTGCCTGAAATTTCTGTCCGTGCGGTCACCAGCAACGAAGCAACCGTCGATGTCAACGGTGACGGTGAAATTTGGGTTGGCAATGAACAAACCTCGGAAACCCCCGACCTATGGGGACAATTCAATCTCAGTTTCGAAGCCTGTGCTCGAAGCGCATGCGACCCAAGTGATGGTGGCAGGATTGTCTTCATGGCAGACGGATCAGCGCTGATCAACGCCATGTATGACTACGAAGGATTCAATGACGGAACCTACGGACCAACCAACAAAACAATTCCACAAAATGACAACCGCAAGTGGGCCATGGACTTCATCGCTGAGGCATTGATGTCATCAGACCCCGATGAGATCGGTCAAGTCTCGCCGACTGCCATGGTCATTTTCGACGAGTCAAGGCACCCACAGAACGCTCTTCTTGCTGATTCATACAACACCGTGTACTTCCTTTTGGTCTACTTCACTGGAGAAGGCCTTGCTATGCTCCTCTTGTTCTTGGTGCTCTTCGTCACCTTCGAAGCTGTGTTACTCAAGAAGCGTGACCCAGAACCATGGCGCCACGTCTTCAGCATCATCTACTACGGATTTGGTGATGCCAATCGCTACACCTATTATGCGAAGAGCGAGAAAATTCGACAGGTGTTTTTATCCAAGGTCCGCAATCAAAACGGACTGACCCGTGAGGAATTTCATGCCATGCCGGCAAAGGACCTCGTCGCACTCATCAACGATCCAGTGCTTGCAAAGTTCGCCATCGAACCAAGCAAGTATTCACTTGAGCAAACAGTGGCTGTTGTGAAACGAATCAAAGCGTGGGGCAGAACTTGAGGTGAGGTTATGTGGACACGTAAGGCATCCTTCACATTCACCGGCGGGATCGCTCTGGTTCTCATCGGAATGATGATTTCCAACCTTCAGATGATGATTCTGGGTCTGACCTTTGTCGCCTTCATCGTCGTGAACTCGTGGATTTCAGGTCACGGTGAAGTGGAAGTGCAACGCACCCTTTCTGCAGATAATTTGTACAAAGGAGACGACTTGTATGTCGAACTGCTGGTCACCAACCGGTCCAACCGAAACACTCAGTTGCTCGAGGTCTACGACAACATTCCCCACGAAATGAAACTCCGAAGCGGTCTCAACCAAATGCGGTTGAACCTCAAACCGGGTGAAAGCGCACGCATTCGTTACGTGCTTCGTTGCCCTTTGAGAGGCCACTATTCCATCGGACCGGTTTCCCTTCGTTCTCGCAACACCTTCAACCTGGGAGTCGATGAAATGTATGTCGACCACCACAGCGACATTGTCATTTTCCCACAAATCAAGGAAGTGGAAGAAGCCTTCCTCCGCTCTCGTACACCAAAGATGTACACGGGCGCTACAACCCTGCGAACACCAGGGCAAGGGTCTGAATTTTACTCGCTCCGTGAATATGTCCCCGGTGATCCGTTCAAGAACATCAACTGGAAGGCTTTTGCAAGGACTGGTGAATTGATGGTCAACGAAAAGTGTCGAGATGCAGTCACTGACCTGTACCTGTTGCTTGACAGCAGGGACATCTCCAGGATTGGAACTGTTCTCAAGAATCCACTCGAAATGGGCACAGTATCAGCTGCAAGCCTTGCTGCTTTCTTCCTCAAGCGAAGGGATTCTGTGGCACTCGCCATTTTTGATGAGAAACTCTCCTATCTTCCACCAGACACCGGTGACAAGCAGTACTTCAAAATCCTAAGTGCCCTTGCTGGCGTATCACCAAAAGGCGCCATGCCGCTCCAAGCCGTCACCAACTCATTGAGCGGTCGTTTCAGCCGTGGAAGCCCAGTGTTCGTCATCTCCTCATGCGAAGGTGATGGGACCGTTCCTGCCGCTGTTCGAGATTTAGTTGGACGTGGCCACGAAGTGACTGTCCTATCCCCATCGAGCATTGACTTTGAACGATTGGTGAGCAGGATTCCTCGTATGTCGTACGAAGTGCTCAAACTCGAACGCCAAAACCGATTGACGACACTGGCTGGTTCTGGTGCACAAGTAATTGATTGGATGCCTGACATGGATTTGTCACAGGCATTGATGCAGGTAAGGGGGTACTGAGCATGGCAGATGATGTCGGGCTTCAGCGAGACGTCACCATGGGTGGTGACTACCGTCCAAGAACACTGCACCTCAAGTTGCTCAGGAAGCAATGGCAAATCCTCGCTCTGCAAATCATTGCCACTGTGGCACTGGTTGGCATGTACCTCGAAGTCGTTTCGACCTATGTGGTTGGTTCGATTGATCACACAATGCTCTTCGATACCATCGAGGTCCTCATCGGCCAACAACTACCGATTGGTGACTTTTTGACCGGTGAAGGAAGTTCTGGGTTGGGACGGTTTTCTGTTCCATTGGTGCTTGGCCTATCACTGGGTGGAAGCATGGCACTGCTTGCATTCCAAACGCCGAAAACCCAACAGCGCATCAAACTAGGATTCATCATCACGCTCATCGTGATGCTCATTGGACGCTTGGTCGTTTCATGGGGCTTTGGTATGCTAACATCGTTTGACCTGCGCTCACCACTCACAAGGTGAACTCTCCACTTTGGAATGGCCTTTACTGATGATCCTCTCGTTGATGATTCTCTTCATGTACCTCCTCCCAGTCATCATGGGCACCCGTGGAATTTGGGGGCTCTCCCGACGATCAATCGCTTGGTCGATTGGGTTTACACTGTTGTTCCTCGGCATTCACGCCATCCTTGCTTTCCCTCTCATCAACGGACAGTTGGGCTCCTATGGAGACGCTTTGACCACGGTTGAAACCCAATTCACCGATCCGACAATCGGCCTGTTTGGTTTGATGCTCGTCACCAAGGAGCAATTTGCGCTGATCATGATTGCCGTGCTCATCATGGTGTTCCAAGAATCTTCATACGGTGTGATCCGATACCTGGAGTACGCCTACCGACTCCCAGAATCGTGCAAGCGAGACCCAGAATATGTACGCCAGATGGACAATGTATTGAATACGCACCTCAAGCATACCTTTGGATTCCTTGGCCTCACTGGTGTTGCTACAATGGTGGCGCTCGGATTCCACAGTGTGTTGCTCGATCTTGTCGAAGGTTCGACAGGAAGTCAGTGGGCAGGACAAGTTTCAGAATCGATTGAATTATCTCTGACTTACGGACTCGTCATTTCTGCTTTGATGTTCTTGAGCCTCATGGCACTTCTGAGATTCTTTGTTCCTTGGGAACGAGTGTGGGGCCTCATCAACACCGTCAGAGGTCAAAACCCTGCTGCGGTTGCAGCGCCCACCAAAGATCTCGTCGATTTCTAGGCTCAGTTCGAAAGCAGACGTTGCATCAATCGGCCAACGAGCTCACTCATGAACATCAAAGCAATCGGAAGACCACACCATCCTGCGGCTAACGAAGCCCATGACGGAGCGTCAATTCTTCCCATTACAATTGGCTGAAGCACGAAAAATCCTACAATGGCGAGAACGAAAAAAACACGTTCGAGGAACATTGGATACATTCGTCCACTCGTCTCATCACGAGCCATTAACGTCGTTGCATCTTCAGACATCGATTCACCTCAGAGGTCCAATCCAGAAAGCCTGGCTTCCAAAGCGGCCAGCGCAGGGTCGGCCTTTACTTCGACAATGGGTTCCTTCCTGTGCTCCCAAGAAGCATCGAGCTGTGCGAGTTCGGCTTCCAAAGCGGCCCGCTCATCGCTGCCTTCAACATCAGAAGTTACGAGAGGGATGCCCCTTTCCACGACTGGTTGCGGGTGAGAAGATGACACAGGAGCATCCTCGATTGGTACCGGCATGACTTGCCAGCCGCCTTCGACCAATTCGGGTTGTTCAGGGACTGCATCCAGCGAGACCGGCACTTCTCCTGCAAGGCTGGATTCCATTGTGATAATCATTCTTTCTCGACTGGAGTGCGCTGTGCTGCTGGGACAGATGCCCGCTCATATGGCAACAAACCATCGCGCTGGAATTCCCATAGCATGCCTCGTGGCACACCGTCTGCAAGGCCAGAGGCATCGAGTTGTGTGATGAGTTCCTCAAGCACACGTGCCGTATCCTCAAGGGCCACTGCTTCGCCTGCATCCCTTTGATCCGCTTCAAGGTAGATGTCGTCCAATGCCACTTGAATCAACTTGCGAGTGGCTTGAGCGATGCTTGGAAGAGCCTCGGGGCGAGTGCAATTGTTGAGAAGTGCTTCGACTTCCTCTGGAGGAGCGCCCAATCGAACGAGTTGCTCCAGCACATTGCGAAGCCTACGGAGCATTGTAATCGAGCGGTCATAATCTTCCAAAAGATGTTCGAGGTCGATCACGACATGACCCACAGTTTCGCCGAGTTGGTGCTCCAAGCGTTGCTGTACGGACCAGCGAGCCAGACCACGCACCGCACCGGCGGTTTGCGGAACTTGACGCTCCAACAAGGTCATGACTTCGCTTGAGAGAAGATGCCGAGGTGTGGCCGCAACATGATCGACCGTGGATTGAATCACTTGTAGGCCACGCTCAACGGCTCGGTCGAGGAGTGTGACAGAATAGCCCAGAGCACGAGCGTGTTCGAGGCGCTCAAGGACAGGCCCTAGACCGTCAAAGGTGGCAGCATCGTCGAGCAGTGCTTGGGCAAGCGGTTCTTCTGCAAGCCGTGCACGAAGGCGTTCTGCCTCCTGAATGTCTGCAACTGCTGCTTCATGGGCTTCGGATAATGCCTCAGCACGTTCGATGAGCGAGGCGAGTTCTGCCTCAGAGTGGCCGCGTCGAGCGCCAAGGTCACCGAGTTCTCTCAAGATCTGTCGACGTTCGTCCATCAGTTCCCGCAACTCTGCTTGCACTTGTGCTTGTCTTGCTTCATCAGAAGCCAAACGGTTTCGATCTTCTTCAGAACGTCGGCGGCTGGCCTTTGCTTCTGATTCGATGGCGGCAAGTTCGCTGGTGTTGGTTTTGATTTTCTCATCGAGCAGGACAACTTCAGCTTGGGCGCGAGCATGACGCTCACGTGTTGCGGCGACTTGTTCCTGCAGAACTTGAAGCCGGCGTTCATCATCCTCTGCTTGTTGACGAATTGTAGCAAGTTGCTGACTGTGGGTGTTGAGTTCAGCGTTCAAAGCCGCTTCTTTGAGGGACATGTCTTCGATGGCCGTACGAAGCGTTTCACTGGATGTTGCATCGCCGAGTGCTTTCGCCAATTCAGCGGCGCGTGTGGAGACTTGATGTTCGAGTTCGTTCACACGGCGGACCAAGCGTTCAGCCCGGTTTTCGGCTTGCTCTGTTGCAGCCTTGGATTGAGCCAATTCAATTTGCATCGACCCGAATTGTCCGTGCGCTTCTTCGAGCGAGGTTGTCGAGGCCGTGCGAGTCTCAGTGGCTTCTCTAGCAATGATTTGTGCTGCATTTGCAGCGGCTTGGGAGGAATTCAAATGGCTCTGGAGTGCTGCTTTTTCTTTTTCTAATTCGTCAATTCGGTGATCTGCAGCCTCGAGGCGGCGACGCAATCCAGCATCGACGGCCAATGGCTGAGAGGTTTCCCCAGGAAGCCCACCGCTGACCACATCGACGGTTTCAGAGAAGGTGGCTGTCGCTCGGCTCTTCCGAAGTTGTTCCATTCCGATCTCAAATCCAAATAAGTCTGTAAGTTTCCCCTTCAGGGCTGCACGACGGCTCTCGGAGCGCGTTCGGAGTGTGACCAAGAGATCATGGAAATCATCGAGCATGAACTCTTCAACACTACCTGATTCTCGTGAAATGATGCTTCCTGCTGGAAGGCGGTGAAGTTTGAGCACACGGGTTGAATCTGTGAACGTAAGCATGGCTTCTTCGAGAGATTGGCCATCTGGAGCAGACATACCAACAGGAATACCACGGGCCAAAAGCACAGAAACGGCCGTCGAAGATTGTCCAGATTGCAAATGCCCCGTTACTTGTTCTTTGACACCCGCTGCCAGCATGGAAAGGATTGCGTCAGGGCCACCACGACCTTCACGTAGCACGAATCCTTCCGGAAGGGGGCCACCTGTTGCGCCGATTGCTCCAACTTCACCATCGAGAACTGCTGCAACAGCGGAAATCAAACGGGCATGGTTGGTGTTCGCTTCGGTCCAAACACCTAACGAAACATCACCCGCTTTCGCAAGCAGCAAGGAACCATCTTCGTGGTGCATGGTCCAATGACTTCCGTTTGAGAGGCCTTCTTCATCGAGCACGCTGATGCTCATCGCTTCGAGGGTCGAGTGGATTTCTTGCGCCAATACTTCTGGTGTGTTGGGCAGATCGCCCACACTGTCAATGAGCATGCCTTGGTCAATAGCAACTGCGCCACGCACGGTGTCTCGCTCGACAACAACCCGAAGAACCGAAGATAAATCACGTGCTAAAAGTCGCAACACAGCGTCGCCACGTGGAAGAAGCCCCTGTCGGTCAGATGGATGTTCAAACGCCTCGGGGAGGGCTTCGGCAACGCTACCAAGACCGGAGAGGGAGTATTCGCCAGCAATGAAGCGGCAATGCTCTTTTTCCTCAAGCTCTTCAAGATGAAGCCGTGCTTCTTTTCCAGCAAGCAGAAGTTTACCTTTGCCTGATTCAGCAACCCATGCGACGATGCGTCCTGCTCGAACAAGGCGATGTCCTGCTGGAGTTTTCCTCCGACCAATCCAAGTGCTGATGACACCGTGATCGAATGATTGAATCGAACCAGATTCGACTGAGATGGCGCCTTCAACTGGGTTTCCGTGTGGTAGTGTAAACATTTCATCAACTCACTGGGGGGTGGTGGCAAGGATCCTTCGATCCCGGTCAAGAGCGTGACGCCAGCGTGCCAAACGGCCACCAGCGCCCGACAAGGCGACAATTCGTGTTGGCGAGGCTACGTCAATCATGGTGCGAGTATCTCCCTCACACCACACTTCGTAGATTGATCCCAAACCAAGGGCATCTGCTGACTCAAGCGCAGCAGAAAGAACCTCGACTGCGTGCTGAACTGGAGGAATTGTTCCTTCCTCGCCAACGCTCGCCAAGATCTGCCCACTGTCGTCGATGAGCATGGCCTGTTGAACGCCTTCAAGGCGATACAATCCGGCCAGCGCTCGTTGTAACATAGATGCTCAATCCTTCTGTCAGCGTTGTGGGCTTCAAGAACTTTTGTGCTTCCATCCCCCTAAAGGGGGATTTGAAGACCCAAATCAATTTCCCAACTGGACTTCGCTAAAAATGCCTCGCGGAAGACCTGTGGCCCATACTTTTCCGCGCCCTGACGGGCCTCGAAATTCAGACCCTACGCCTCCCTTCGAGAGTTCGATCTGGCAACATGAGGCATGATTTTCTAATTGAAGAATTGATTTTGCAATTGGAATATTCGACATGCAAGCCCCCCCGTTAAAGCAACTCACAAGCGGGGGCTTGAAACGATAATGGCCCTCCCACAGAACATGGCAGGGTCGAACTCACCCGGGTTTGAGGTACCACAGTGCGACAGCTGTTCACGCCCAGCAGTGCTTGAACAGGCTTATTCCGGCCGAATTCTGTGCAATGAGCACATGGCAAAGTCTGTTCGTAAAAAAATAGCAAAGGAATTACGCCAGCAACTGGTGCTACCAAAGGACCGAGACACAACCATTTTTGTCGCCATCTCTGGAGGAAAAGATTCCGCTGTCCTACTCGACAGTATTGTGGATCTCATTGGTGCACGTCCTGATGTTCGAATCGTCGCAGGCACCGTGGATGAGGGAATTGAAGGCTACCGCCCACCATCCCTCATATGCGCTCAAGAGTTGTGCGACCGACTCGGTGTCGAATTCATCACAGTGTCATACCCAGAACTTAGTTTCAAGGAAATGGACGAGGTTGCAAGCCGGATCCCCGGCCTTTTGGAATCAAACCCCAGTGCACCGCGACTTCCTTGCTCCTATTGCGGCGTATTCCGCCGTCAAGGCATTAACCACCTTGCAGATCGCATTGGAGCAGACATCATCGCACTCGGACACAACCTCGACGACATGGCTCAAACTGTCTTGATGAACATGACCAATGGCGATCTAGACAGAACCCTCCGTTTGGCCCCACACACGACAACTGTGGTTGAGGGAATGGCCCCCCGAATCGTACCCCTCCGGTGGATTCCTGAGCAGGAAGTTCACCTTTACGCACTCCACCGGGACTTACCCCTCCACCATGAAGAGTGCCCGCACGCCCAAGGTGCGCTTCGCTGGAGGCACCGAGAAATGGTTGCTCAAATGGAAGCAGATTCACCAGGAACCCGCCATGGCCTGCTGCGCATGGCTGACAACATCAAGGCCCTCAGAAATCGAAGTCCAGACGATGCTCCAAGTTTGGCACCACCCACTCCATGCCCAAAATGCAGCGCCATGACATCAGGAAGTCAATGCAAAGCATGTGACTTCCGAGCCTTGCTCAACGACTGATCAAAGTGCGTTCTTGACCAATTCATCAAGATCTTGCGGGCGCCCACAATAGTGGCAACGAAGATGTAATGGATCCCTGCTTACGACTCGAAGTCGGTGAGCAAGCGGTTCACGAGCGTTGGTGGTGATGCAATTTGAAAACGTGCATCGCACCACATTGACGACTTCTTCACCGAGATTGATGGAGAGTTTTTCTGCAACGACGTACGCACGGATAATCGCCACATGTGCGTCCGGTGCAACGAGGGCCAAGCGATCTAATTCACTCTGAGTGAGTTCTCGATCCTCGACTTTGATGATGTCTTTTGATCCCAGTTTTTTCGAAGGGACGTTCATCACGAGCGAAACTGGCACGGAGGTTTCCCCCGCAATACCGAGCATTTCGAGGACACGAAGCGCCTGACCAGATGGCACGTGATCAATCACGGTACCGTTTCGAATCGCTGTAACCCTGCGCATGCTTTGTTCGTTCGACATCAGAGTGCACCCCCTTGAGCCATCACATCAGCAGGAACGGTCACGCCGAGCAATCGACACAGCAGTGCCATGCGGGCCACGACTCCATTGAAGGCTTGTTCGAAGTAGCGTGCGTGGCGTGTTTCATCAACGGATGGGTGAATTTCATCGACTCGAGGAAGCGGGTGCATGATGATCATATCACCCTTCACATCACCGAGGTGCTTGGCATGGAGCTTGTAGGCACCAGCACAACGAGCGTATTCATCTTCATCGGCAAACCGTTCTTTTTGGATTCGAGTCATGTAGATGACATCTGCGTCGTCAATTGAACCGTAGAGGTCTTCGGTTTCCGTAACGGTTGCGCCATGTTCACGAAGATCTGAAACGATTTCAGCGGGCATCTGCAAGAGGGTTGGGCTTGCAAAAATCAATTCACAACCAAAGCGAGTCAATGCATGAGAAAGGGAGTGAACTGTTCGTCCATAGCGGAGGTCCCCTGCGAGCACAACCTTGAGGCCATCAAGGCGCCCATGTGCTTGGCGGATGGTGAACAGGTCAAGCATGGTTTGAGTTGGGTGGTTTCCAGCGCCGTCACCGCCGTTAAGAATTGGGACACGAGCTGCATCTTGGGCGTATTGTGCCGCGCCTTGCCGTGGGTGACGCATGGCGATAATATCTGTATAACCATCAACCATTTGGATGGTGTCGAAGAGCGTTTCACCTTTGACCACTGAAGATGTCTTGACATCACCGAGGTTGACGACATCGCCTCCAAGGCGTTTCATTGCCGTCTCGAAGGACATGCGGGTTCGTGTGCTTGGTTCAAAGAACAAATTCCCCATGATCCTCCCCCGAAGAAGCGGGAGATACAACTCTCCCCGTGCGACCGGAAGAAGGCGTTCTGCGTCGTCTAATATGCTGAGGATTTCCTCATTTGTCAAATCGTCCATTGTAATGAGACCCGTCATTGTCACTCCTCACTCCTGAGAAGGCGGTGAACGACACCCATGAACATTCCCGTCCTATTGATTGAGATGAGGATCTAAAAAACGGTCAAAAACAGACCCTTCTACGAGTCAAAAGGAAGGACAAAAGAGCGGAGTGATTATCACTGTGCGCATAAAGTCGACAGCATGATGGACGCTTGGGCTGATGTAGAAACGGCGATTCAGTCCGCCATCAAACAACGCCAACAACGTCTTGAACGCCTCACAAGCATTTCGGCATTCATCCTGTTAGCCGGTGCGTTATGGTTGATGTGGCCGAATCTAAACGCCGCCATTAAAGGTGAATCGGGTTTACTCAAGGGCCTTGGATTCCCCCTTGTCATCATCATTTGGGGCTTGATCATTCAAGATCTAACCGTCGACCAACCGCGAGCCCGAACAAGGGTTGGCTCCGCAGCGAGCGTGTCATGGCCTGTGCTCTTGATGGCTGCCAGCCAATCATTGGATACTTCTGATCAAAACATGATCATCGGAAGTGCCCTGTTAGCATTGGTAAGCATGGTATGTTTGAATGCATCGAGGCTCATTCTCCAAGGTGGCCTCGATGTCCTCAGGTGGCGAGCCATCATGACCGGGCTTGGAACCGTTGTTGCGTTCTCCCTCTTTGCTGGCGCAACGCCTGAATCAATGACCTACGAGTGGCTCGCTGCTGTAAGCACCCTCGCCATCGCCTCAGTTTTGACTGCCTACATTTGGTTCGTAGGTGATGATCAACGCCCGCAACGAAAGCAATTCAGTCGCCGCCTTGATGCAATGGAGGTGCGGCTGCTTGAACTCAAAGCCCAAGGTGCTGCTGTGGATCAAGCCTCAAGCCTGATCATGACTGCCAAAGAAGAAGGCCACGTCGACCCAGAGCATGGCATGGAACTTCTCGATGAAGCCGAAGACAACATTGAGCGTTCGCTCTCTCTCTCCGGTGATGTCGAAGCCATCCGGGCTGATGCCTTGGCCGCCATGGACGAGGCTGAAGCAATTGCACCGACTGCAAAGCGACCTCGAAAGTCCTTTGAAATGGGTGAGCGAGAAGTGAAACTCGGCTCGTTGCGAGAAGGCGAGATGCTCTTCAGAACTTCGAAAAAGTATGCAAATGAAATCATCGAATGGTGGGGCGTTGCAGAAAAAGCAATTGCAGAAGCCGGACGGCAACTGCAGGACAAAAAAGGCGATGGAATCAGCCACCTCAAGGAGATGCTTAGCGATGCAAGGAAAAAACTCGCTGCTGAAGCACCCAAAAAAGCGTACGAATTTGCCGTCGTGATTCCTGCGCAACTTGCAGCCGATGACGATGCGCTTGGCAAGGCAGCTGAATCTCTCAAAGAGGCACACCGCCAACTCAAACAAACCGACGGACTCGACACGAAAGCAATGGTGGAGCGTTTGGAGCAAGCAGAGGAAGCATTGGATGCTGGGAATGCTGGCCAAGCGATTGGACTTGCTGATGGCGTCGTTCGCTCAATTCAAACAGAACGAGAAGCGATGGATACTGTTCAAAGGGCGCTTCGACAACGCAAGAAGTTAGTTGCCCAGTACGAGGCTCGTGACGATCGAGAAGCATGGGACTCCCGCATGGAAACCATCGAAAAGGCAGCTGATGAACAACGCTGGAGTGAAGCATCTTCCATGCTTGCTTCTATGAATCAAGACCTTGACAAGGAAGGAAAAGCCAGCGAAGAAGCCCTTGAGTTGTACGATTTCGTGATGGATGAATGGCGAGTCCTTCGCAACCAATGTGAGGCCGCAAGCATTGCAGTGGATGATGAAGACCGTCGAGCCACAGAACAATCCGTGGCTCTTGCAGAGGAAGCGTTAGGCGTTGGCCGCATCGAAGATTGCCTCGAGCAGTTAGGGGCAGCCGATGCAGCAATGGAGCGCTTGCGACGACGAATTTGAAATCACAACTCGAGCAAGCCTTTGCTTCGAATGGACTTCAAGTCAAGACCACCGGGGAAGCCGAGGTCAACCGGCATACCACCAATGGTGACAATGAGTCCAGTCAAGTGCAAGTAGAGGCAAGGAGGGAGGGCTGCTTGATCGATCTTCGAGAGCATCTTCCATCCGTTGACACCTTTCTTCGCTGCGATGACCAATTCATTGCCCGGTCCATGAGCAATCCAAGCGTTTGCGGCCCAGGCGTGTTGCCGTTGAGATTTCTTTGGGAAGGTCGGAGGTGGTGAGACAACGTGCTTCTTTGCCCACACATCCATCACATTCAGTCCAGACTCAGTGGCCCATTCCATGTCGGTCATTTCGCTGGATGTCAATGGAGTGAGGCCTGAACGGGAAAGATGCCCGAGCAGCGCCCTCAAGTGAGGATGGCGGGCGTGAGTTTCAGCCAATTCTTCAGCCATCATCACGGCAGTGTTGACACGTCCTCCATCAAGGTGCAGCAAACATCGTACGACCTCGCCATGAACCCAAGACTCAATTGAATGGTCCTTGATGAAGCGCTCAAGCAAATCCAGAGCATCTTCGCTGCGTTGTGCTAAGCGCATTCTGGCGATGTCACCAAGCAAGAATAAGCGTCCTGCGGGCGTGTTGAGCCCCTTGAGTTCAGAACGGGCGATGTTCGCCTCGAACCTCTCGACAAGATCGATGTTTCTTCGTGTGATGCTGTCCATGGTGAGCAGTGGCTTGTAGCGGCCATCCAACGGGCGACCTTTTGGTTTCAAAAGTGAAGCAATCCATTGAAGTCGCGTGCTCTCAATGTCATCGTCTGGAAGGAGGTTCAAGCGAGGCTTTGCTTCTGGCAAATCACGCTGTGCGAGGCTGGCAGCGGTGAGGGTGAGACGCGCTAATTCTGCCTCTTTCCCGCCACGAAGCGCCAACAGTGAAACCGCTTGTTCTTCGGCCTCATTCCACCGGCCAAAGCCCGAGTAAAGCGTCATGATGGCGCCTGTTTTCCGACCCAATGCAAGGCCGTCGAGTTCCTCCCCATGTCCCTTGAGAACGCCATCGAGTTGACCAAGTGCTTTCACCCACTCATCGTTGGCAATCAATGTCGAAAGAGGTTGCTTCTTGAGGTAAATCATGTCTTCCATTTCGGAGAAACGCGCCCTGTTGCCTTCAACCGCAGCATCGAAGGTGATGTCTTCCAATCGGGAACCCACTCGAAGTGATTTGACCCATATGGTCAGGAAGGCGACTTGGCCTCCAGAAGCGAGCATCCATGTCAGTTCTTCCAACCCATCTTTTGTCAAAACGCTGCACACTGTTGATTCCCAAGAACCACACTGTGCTTGTTGAGGCAGGAAACTGGAATCCCAGAAGGTGATCATACCGAGCGCCAAAAGCAGCATCGATTGACCGGCAAAACCTGTGAAACAGAAATTCAACACTTTGGCTTGTTGCGATCGTTCAGCACGAAGCAAGCGGCTATCAGCGAGTTTGATGCCTCCAGCGCCCGATACATCCTGAACGTCGAGGAATAATATTCGTGCTACCTCGTAGACAAAAAGGAATCCGATAATGGCCACATTCAGAAGTAAAAAGAGCAAGACAGAAGAAACAATTGGAACACGAATCCCTTCAACTGGGATGAACGAAAAGAGCTCGATCAGTGCGAAACCGAGCACACCGCCCTCTTCCATGAATGTGGTTTGTGGTCGGTACTCTGGCAGGCCGATGACTCGGTCGGAGTGAATCAGTAGGTTTGGGTCCATGAGCAGCACTACGAGGGACACAAAGGTGTTGAAGGCCACAAACGGCATGGCGATGAGGTTGAAGTTGACAATTTGTGCAACGGCCTGTTGGCGTGCGTTTGGAGTGTGATTGTGGAAGGGCGATGGTTCGCCACCTGCAATCTTCTTCGAGGACTGCCGAAGCGCTCGCCACGAAGAACCAAGAATACGTCCATACGCTAAAACCGATGGCGAAAACATGGCAAAGGCAGCGATGCTAAACCGCCGGCTATCTGGAATATCTAACAAGCCTAAGGCAATGTACAACATAGCCACGAGGGCCATCCAGAAGCCGAGGAGGACCACGTAACTGTAACTTCGGAGGGTGCTTGAATCCTGTAATGAGGCACGGTCTTGTCCAATCGGTTTGATGACCTGTGCCCCAAGAGAAGAACCACTCGAAACCAATGCTGGAAGCGCAATGAACATCAATCCAATCGCCAATGAAGGGGCATGGTACCCGTCTGCCAATGCAAAGCGAGCCATCAAAAATTCGAACAGGAGGATCAAAACACCGACAAGCGCAAACAGATAGGTCGTGACGCCGAAACGCATCCCAGGTAACCGCAGCAACGCCTTGGCGTCTTCTGTGCTGTGGGTCACTCTGTGAACTTCATACCGTAACTCACCGGTCTCAAAAGCAACTTGGAGGCCTTGAAGTTGCCGTGGAACAACGGTGCGCCAAAAGAACCATGCCGTCGAGGCTGCGAGCAACATTGGCACCATTGCTGCGAGTGAGAACCCGTCAACAATTGGTGGTGCTAGCATGAATGTCACCTCGCTTACTCTACAGATTCAACCACAACAAGCGAGGGTTGAGTCACTTTGGTATCAATTTCCTCGCGGATGGCTAGGATAAACTCATCAAGACCCATGCCGCTGATTTGATCGCCATTTCGAGCCCTTAGGCTCACGGTTCGACCTTCCGTTTCGCCATCACCGACAATAACCATGTAAGCCGGTTGGAGTTTGCGGTGGTTTCTAATTTTCTTACCAACGGTGTCATCTCCATCGTCAACGAGGACACGGATTTCATGCGCCTTCAAGGCTTCAGCGACTTCACTGGCGTAGGCCTTGTGCTTCTCAGAAATGGTGATGATGTGAACTTGGGTCGGGGTGAGCCATGTTGGGAATTTCCCTGCAAAGTGTTCGATGAGGACACCACAGAAGCGTTCCATTGAACCGAAGGGGGCTCGATGAATCATGACCGGCCGGTGAATCTCTCCATCACTGCCTTTGTATTCCAGCCCAAACCGTTCAGGAAGGTTGTAGTCGACCTGAACCGTGCCAAGTTGCCATTCCCTGCCGATGACATCCTTGACGACGAAATCAATTTTAGGACCGTAAAAGGCAGCCTCTCCCTGTTCTTCTGACCAGTTGACACCGAGGGATTGAGCCGCTGCTCTGCATGCTTCCTCAGCCTTGTCCCAGCCTTCAGACTCACCGACGTACTTGTCCGAGTCAGCATCACGCAAACCAACTCGAACCCGATAGTCAGTCATGCCTAGTTTCTCGAAGATGATTTGCACCAATTCGATGCACCCGAGCACTTCTTGGGCAATCTGGTCTTCAGTGACGAACAAGTGAGCGTCGTCTTGAGTGAACCCTCGAACTCGAGTCAGCCCTGAGATTTCTCCAGATTGCTCCCAGCGATAAACGGTACCGAATTCTGCCAAACGGAGTGGCAAGTCACGGTAGGAACGCTGTTGCGAAGCGTAAATTTTGACGTGATGTGGGCAGTTCATTGGCTTGAGCATGTACCCGTCAATGTCGCCTAATTTCATCAGATTCGACAATTCACCGCACGTGCAGCCCTCATCTGCGAGTTTCTTCATCAAATCCCGCTCAACCAGCGGCGGGTATTGAGAATCTTGGTAGTAAGGGAAGTGCCCAGAAGTCCTGTACAAGTCTAATTTCCCAACGTGTGGGGTGAACACCTGCGAGTAGCCTTGGCGTCGAAGGTGGAATGAGATGAAGTCTTGAAGTTCCTGTCGGATGACGGCGCCCCTTGGTGTCCATAGAATCAAGCCTTGACCAACTTCTTCGTCGATGTGAAACAACTTCAGGTCCTTTCCGAGTTTTCTGTGATCTCGCTTCTTTGCTTCCTCAAGCCGGGTGAGTGTCGCTCGAAGGGCTTCTTTTGATGGTTCCACAATTCCGTAAATTCGAACCAATTGTTCTCGATCTTGGTCACCCCTCCAGTAGGCAGAGGAAACGCTGGTGAGTTTCACATGCATCAGCCGAGAGGTGTTTGGAACGTGTGGACCAAGGCACAAATCATACCATTCATCTTGTTTGTAGATGGTTGAGCCGCCGCCATCCTCAATCTTGTCATTGATGATTTCGAGCTTGTATGGATTATCTGCGAAGTGATCTTGTAATTCTGATTCAGAAAGTTCAACTCGCTCCACGGTGAAGTTCTTACGAGCAAGTTCTTGCATCTTCTTTTGAATTGGCTTGAGCTCGGATTCGGTGATTGCTTCCATGGCAAAGTCGTAGTAAAAACCACGGTCAATCGCTGGGCCAATCGTTGGCTTGGCGCCAGGGTAGAGAGCGGTCACAGCCTGTGCGAGAAGGTGTGCTGCGCTGTGACGAAGGATGTGGATGCCCTCATCTGAGGTCGAAAGGATGCCTTCGACGGAGCAGTTTTGCTCAAGAGCCGTCGACATGTCGCACTCCGCGCCATCCACACGCGCTGCTAAGCACCCGTGCTTTCGCCCTAATGCATCCGTGATGACTTCTGCACAGGTGATACCTGAGGCGTATTCATTGACCGTTCCGTCTGGCAGCGTGACGTTGATGAGTGGCATAGTAAGTGCTCCTACAACCCCTACGGGGTTGCTTCTCCCTCATCAAACCACCACTCTTTTTGCCAACCAGAGGGCGACAGTGGGGCCTGAGAACAGGATGCGTCACCAAGGAAATTTCAGATTCCAATAAATGCAGTCAAAAAGAATGACTTGGATGCCGAGCAAAATCGAACCAACAAGCATGGCGGCTCCACCGGGAACCTCATCTTGCCACGCCGAATATCCGAGCAAACCCATCATGATGTTGCCAATTGAAGCAAGGATCAACAAGCCCACAACGAGGATCGGCGTCCAGCTGTAGGTATTCTCAATGTGGTAAATGGTGGCCTCAAGCCATAGTGCACTTGGGATGATGAGCAAGGCAAACGCCAGCAGAAGTCGTCCTCCACCGTGACCGTCCGATTCGCCCCACGGCCAGCGTAACTCGGCGATGACGCTTGCGTCATTTTGGTAGAGAATGATCCACCAATACATCAGGAATCCGAACGCTGCCACAAACATGAACGGAACGATGAATTTGGCTTGGGACCAAGGAATTCCACCCCACAGTGCGTCTTTGTCCGAAGCATGTGAAACGCCATACAGGTAGGAGACAAGCACCATGGTTCCGAAGATGGAGACAAAGATGCGGAGCAACTGTCGAGAGACTTCCATAGCCTTGCCATGAGCGTTTGATTGATAAGCACCTGTATGCGATTACCACTCAACATCGAATTCGTCGCCAATGGAGGTCGAAGCCTGTTCGAGTACGGGTGAAGGTTGGTGGGGCAATCTTTCTTCGGTTGCAGGATCGGCGTTTGTCTGCACTGGCGTAGCGACCACAAATTCCTCCCGTTGCTCAACGGCCTCGTATTTTTTGTTATACTCGATGGGGTGCTGCTCGACTGGGGGCGGTTGACCGTCTTCGGTCACTGCAGGGGGAGTGACCTCAGGGAGGTTCGCCTCACCGATTTTTAATTCAGAGAACCCTTTTGCTAATGCGTCCTCGAGGGAAGGGGGTTGCTTTTGATGGCGGCTCATGTTGGAGACAGCGAAGACTTCACACATCAATGCTCGCACTTCGTGAGGTTTATTCTTCGCTTTCTTGAGATACGGAGCCTTCGTCAAAGGAGACTTCAGGCAAGAAGGAAAGGATGGTCCCAAGAATGCCTGCAACAAGCACATATTCCCATGCAGCACCGGTATTCATCCCTGGATCAATGGCTTTTGTACAGAATTCTAGCATGTTGGATGCAGAGGCGTTGTAGGCATCCCAATCGAAGTCATCGCCCCACACCTCAACTTGCGTGGTGATCATCTTGAACAGGCCAATTGCGGCACTGAGCGCGGCACCCAACCTCATCCAAAGAATTCGCCTGAACGATGGAGAGGACCACCAAATTTTGGCCGAAACAAAGGTGACCAACAAGCACCAATACACGCCGTTGTAGAAAATATCCAATGCATAATGCCCGTGCATAGGACCATCGGTGTCCCAAGGAACGCTCCCAATTCGAATGCAGGAAAAAGCTCCGATCAACCCCGGAAACACCGCCAGATGATTGATGCCTTGCCATAGCTTCGAATGCCCTTTTTCGGTGAGGCGTGTCATGTTCATTGAATGCAGTTCCATGACAATCCAAAACACAAGAAATCCGCTGGCAAAGGTACCAACTGTGAAAATCGTATCACCTGGTTCGTACAAATCAAAATCGGAAATGTAAGGAAGCCAAGCCCTGCACCCGTTCATGATCCATGTGACGTAACCTAAAACCAGCCACGCACTTGTCACGCAGACCATTGTGAGGATCGCAAGACGCCGGCGAGGCATGTGTTCCATGTGCGCAAACCGAAAGCGGTGTCATTTGAGTCCATCGACCGTTCCCCTCACGCACAGGCCTTCTTGAAGGAGAACCCACAGCACCACCCATGCGAATCGGTCTTGTGGTCAACCCAGACGCCGGCCTCGGTGGCCGACTTGGGTTCAAAGGCAGCGATGGTCGAGCGGCCGAGGCACGGGCAGCAGGGGCAGAAGACCGCGCAGGCCCCCGGATGGCACAAGCACTTGAGGCACTCCAAACCCTTCTCCAAGGATCCCTCAACAGAACTGAAGCACGGGTGACCCTCGTAGGCTGGGAAGGACGAATGGGGAGCACTTGGGCGGACAACAGAGGCACACACCTCACCTTCGAGCCCATTGGCACCACCCCAGAAGAAACAAGCGATGAGGATACATTGTCACTCGTGAGGCACCTTGTTGAGTCGAAGGTCGAGGCTATCATCTACGCAGGTGGCGACGGAACGACACGAGACATTGTCAAGGCGTTGGAAGACATCGGTACTGAGGCCCAAGAAATCCCACTTGTGGGCGTACCGGGCGGCGTAAAAATGCACTCAGGATGCTTTGCGACCACGCCCAAAGCAGCGGCTGAAGTTGTCCTTGCCTTCATTCTCGGCGATCTTCGTTGTGCCATTACAGAAGTGATGGACCTCGATGAAGATGTCTACCAGCAAGGCGTTTGGAAGGTTCGAATGTATGGTGAGGCATGGACACCATCGAGCCCTCGATTTATGCAAGGTGCGAAGGAACAAGTCGAGCGTTCAAGTGAAGTCGACACCATCGAAGGGCTCGCAAATCATGTTCAAACATTGCTCGATGACCAGCCTGATTTGATGATCGTATGGGGCAGTGGTGGCACATTGCGTCGTATTGGCCAACATGTCGAGGTCGATCTCACCCTCTTGGGGATTGATGTCCAAGGGCCTGAAGAGAACGGAAAGCGGGCGCTTCACGGAGATCTCAATGAACAACAACTCATCGAAGTCTTGTCCAAGCACGTCAATGAAGACGGAACAGCACGCCCACGCCTTCTTCTTCTCTCACCGATGGGTGGCCAAGGCTTCTTGATTGGGAGAGGGAACCTCCAATTGTCCCCGAATGTGCTACGAATCATCGGGAATGACAACATTCTCGGTGTTGCGACACCAGCCAAATTGATTGGATTGAGTGCCGTTCGAATTGACACGGGGGATAATGCATTGGATGAGGAATTCCAAGCTAAGCGGTTCATCAAAATTCTACAAGGCTTCAGAACCACTCGATTGATTCGAATCGAAGAAGCCTAATCATCATCTTACCAACACAGTTGAAATACGAATGAAGGGACGTTTCGTTGTGAATCAATGGCTTTACCTCACCTTGGCTGTCTTCTCTGAGGTGGCAGCAACATCAGCACTGAAATCCACTGAAGGATTCACAAAACTGTGGCCATCAATCTTTGTACTCGTCGGATATTCTGCCTCATTCTATTTCCTCTCAATGACGCTGGAAACCATTCCAATCGGTGTGGTGTACGCAATATGGTCGGGCGTGGGAGTTGCGGCCATCACTTTTGTTTCGATTTTTTTCTTC
>CM001443.1:1869004-1870605 GCA_000246735.1 uncultured Candidatus Poseidoniales archaeon
TGCGCAAAATTCGTATGACCCAACGGCGTTGCCATCGCTGATTCAAAGGCAAACGTATGCCGAGGAACAATTCACCAGACATGTGGCCTTTCGTGTTGATGCGAACCGTTCTTTTCTTCAATCGAACAGCCTTCGGAAGCCACGTGAATTCTTTCTCACTGTCGAAGGAGTGATGTGCACCTGGATACGTGTGCAGGGTGGCATTTGGCAACTGAGGCAAAAGGTCCTCAACCAAGTGAAGCGGGGTCCAATCATCCGATTCCCCATGAAGAATCAGCATCGGAGCATCCGACCATGTTTTGATTTCAGGGCGCAGATGAGCTGCCGGGTAAAACGGGAGGTGAGCGTCAAATGGAGTCCCAAGGATCTCGTTGACTGGCGACCAAGCAGCATACAGTGCCACAGTGCCTCCAAGACTCCATCCAGTGATGCCAATCTTTCCGATTCGTGAATCCTGTTCCAGCACCGAACGGGTTCGAAACGCATCAACCAGCATCATCGCATGGGTGACGGTGAGTTGGTCGTCGACCGTTGAATCAACCGCTCTGGCAGCAAAGGAATTCACTTTGCACACCGCAAGCCCAGCATCGAGCCAACCGTTGATATGRTCCTCGTGATGWTCACCCCAWCCCATGCTYCCGTGAAGCGCKATRAYGCAGCCAAAAGGKCCTTCRCCTTTCGGAAGAAARAGTTCAGCCTCAACAGTGATCTCAGACGTGTCTTCGAAGCCTGTCAAGATGTGGTGGATCTCAAACGGAGATTGAGATTGTACCTGTAGGACCTCAACCATGTTTTCCCCAGGGTGTGCCTCACTTCAAAGGTGGTTCTCTAGAAGGCATGGAACTTATGACGCCCGTGCCAACCGCTAAGCCATGGTGACACAACTTGTGGGGCTTTTTGCTGCGTGCCTTCTAGCGGCGAACGCACTCTTCCAGCTCGCTCTCGCCGCAGGTGTTCGTTGGGGCAATGCAGCCTTCGGAGGCAAGGCCGCTCATGATGATGGATCCCTTCCACCTCGTTACCGCGTGATGAGTCTCGTCTCTGCAGCAATCATGGGGTTCCTGATCATGGTCGTTCTTTCTGCAAGCAGCGTTGGCAATACAAGGCCGATGGATGCTGGGTTCGTAACGTTGGTTTGCAAAGGTGCAACAGTGCTCTTCGCCCTCAACACTGCAGGGAATCTAGCATCGACCAACAAGATTGAGCGATGGGTGATGGGCTCTGCAACCGTTTGTCTTACGATTTCATTCGGTTTGATTGGATGGGTGTTCTAGGTATTTGGTGCCGCAGTTCATGCAGTGCTTGCCTTGTGAAGGCGTAAGTTCCCCACATGTTTTGCAGGCGATGTACGCGTGAAGTTCGAGCACGGCCTTTTGCTTGATCATCACCCAAGCGACCCAAGCATAGGCCACCGTCAGCAGCACAAACAGGCCGACGACGGCACCAGTGCCGAGGGAAAGGAACTGAACGCCAAGAGCAAAAGCGAGGAACACACTGGCAGTGAATGCATAGACGGGCCATTCCAAACGCATGTTGGGTCCTCCGGCTGCATGTATTTGATTTGTATTCAGAAAGGAGTCAGTTTGCTGCATACAACGGTA
>CM001443.1:1870705-1871880 GCA_000246735.1 uncultured Candidatus Poseidoniales archaeon
CAGGAATGGTCTCCTAATCTCAAATTTAGGCTGGAATCGAAGTTTTTCATAGATTCATCCGGCAAACCGCCTCAACAATTCACCATTGACAAGCGTTGGTTCGTCCATTGTTCTCATTGGGTGCCCGCCTGGTTAGAAGGAATCTGTCTGCTGTTCCTTTTCCTTGCTCTGTTGCGATCTCTCTCAATCCAATGGAACGCTCTCTCATGAACCAGATTCACTGAAGAGTTTGCTTTCTTCGGCATCCTGATTATTCATCACGTCCGCCCCCTCTTGGTAATGCAAACCATACCAAAATTGGACTAAGAATTAACTGAACAAACAAACCTCCGGAAAAAAACAACCATCCCAAAACCTCCCCAAAGGGTCCATCTATGCCTTCAGATGATTCAAGGGGGATGTTCCACATACCCCAACCAACGAAGAACAACATGAACCCACTTACCCCGAGGGAGATCTTGTAAAGTGTCTTGATTCTTTTTTGTGAAATGACACCTTCGCTCGGCCCCTCCTCTGACTCGACTTCCTTCCAAACAGACTCCATACTCTGCCCCGGCTAAATCAAAAAATAAATCCTTCTCCGACGGCGATGCCCTCTGTACAGTATGCCTCTTACATGGATCTCAGCGTTCGCAACGGTTGCAAACAACGAGCACCCACCGTAACCTCATCGGTTTGGGCGGTATACGACCCTTCCAAATGGGCATTTCACAGACTTTAAGCCAATGCAACCAAGCGTTCCATCACTTGTTTTCACGAATTAAAAGCGATTGGACTTTATCGTAGAATTGTTCTTCAACAGCGGCGATTTTCCTGACAATCTCGTTCTCGGATGGTTTGTTTTCTTTCAGGATTGGAACCATGGAAGACCAAACACCCTCGCCTTTGATTCGAGAGTAAAGAGCAGCGGCAATATGGACCAATATGAGGGCAGCACTCGCCTGGGCTGCAAACGAATGGAGGCCAAGTGCAGCTTCCATCAGCAACTCATCCTCGCTCTGGTATCCTTTCGTATACAATGCAGCGATGATCAAACCACTGAGTGGAAGTAAAATGAAGACGACGTACATCGCTTTGTGAAGCGAACGAGCAAAGTAATAATGGACGATATGAACTGGTTCTTGAGCTCCCAAGAATGTCTTGAAGCGCCTCATGTATGAATATCGTATGATCAC
>CM001443.1:1871897-1878643 GCA_000246735.1 uncultured Candidatus Poseidoniales archaeon
TCTTGCTTCTCCAGATTTGAACTTCAAGATTAGAGTTCCGACTCTTTTCTCCCTCGATATTCATTTCATCATCATTGTTTGATTTTCCTTTGGAGAGGGTTAGCAGTTTATACAGACCCAGAATTCCAAAAACTACAGTAAACAACAAGAATATTGCGATCATTCCGGCGCCGTTCAATCCAGTGGCAGTTTCCATACTTACAAAAAATAAGAGAAGGGACGCGAATGCAAGTCCAATGTATAATGCGGCAAAAGTGGAACGACCGTCGCTCTTCGCCATAGTGTAGGTTACTTCTACGCAATCATAAACATATATCGGGCTAATGTTTGGGGATCAACCATGCCTACCAAAATGATGGTCAAGTGATTTTACGTGAATATGACGGGTTTTGCTCAAACCCATGTGTGCAAAATTAGTGTCTGTAAGGGTACTCTGTGCGCTCTTCACAACCCTATCGTGGTGCATGTATACGAGCGGATGAGCCAACGAATCTACGAAGAACTTCAATTTGAGCGTAAATCTGTTATCAGGAGACCATTCCTGAACCTTCCGAAGCATCCGCTTTGTTCGCCTGTGAGATTTGGAAGAAACCACGAGCGACGACCAATCCTGAAATCACAAGGGCGCCGAGCATTAACTGTCCAATCAAGTCGTAGTCCGAGTTGACAAGGCCACCACCCAACAGGAGGAAATCCAATGAAAGAACGGCACCGATGGCCATGAGTGGGATCGAACCATTGTTGGTGAGCGTCACCTGTGTGGGGAGTGACAATTGGCCGCTTTTGTCGGAGGTTTTGTTCATTGGATCGTAGAAGTGGGCGAACAACACACCCAAGCCCGCACCCAACATGTCGCTTACCAGGTCACTGGCTGTGTTGACATAACCGCCTTGGTCAATCGTTTGGAACATTGTCTTGCCAAAGAATTCGTACACTTCATACGCCACGCCAATAGCGACACTCAAGGAGAAAGCAGTGAACGCCACAATTCGAGGCGAGAGTTGCCAACCATTGTGCTCAGACATCCTCCTCCAACCAAGCGACCATGCAATGGCAATGGCCGTGCTGTTCATGCTGTGGACCAATTTATCCCACCAAGGGTGGACGTGGTACATACCGTTCACACCATCAGCACACAACCACTCACCAGGTTGCATTCCATCAAAGCAGAAAGGCCCAGGACCACTGTCTGCAGCACCTAACGACCCGCCGATGAAATGAAGCATTGTCGCAAAATAGCCGATCCATAATGGTAGAGCTGGGAGGTGTGCCTTCCCTTTCCAGAGGATTAAGAGTGCTAAAAGAGCCATAACAGCCCCTCCGAAATTGTATCCAGCCCAGAGGTTAAGCCCTCGACTTAGGTTCCAAAATGTAAGGAGAACACACGAGATGAACCAAGCCATGAGCGGCCCTCTTTCAGGGACATGCACCTTCTCTTCCACTCTTCCACCCCCTCTGTAAACTGCCGGTCAATGACTTCGCTTATCAGTATTAACCCGGTATTTGGGTGACCATGCGGAGATTAGGATGCCGTGACTGCCTTCAACTATTGAAAGATCGAATCAATTGCCGCAACCACAGCCACGAGTTTGACACGATGCATCGACTTCTGCACTTGCGTCAGGGGTTTCCTTAGCAACAACAACCTTCTTAGGTCGGATTTTGAGGACCGAGGGGATTCGAATTTTGCGCTGGTTCTGGTTTGTTCGGCGGTTCATGATTCATCCACAAGGAACCTTGATAATAACATTTTGAAGGTACATAATAACAAAACGGCGATCTTTTTCGCTCACTTTGCCTTCAAAGCTGTCCAGTTGAGGCTTTGAGCAAGCCCAAGAAAGGTGGACTTGGACGTCCGGGTCGGCTCTTGAATTCAGGGTGATACTGAACCCCAACGTAGTATGGGTGGTCCGTCAACTCGAAGATTTCACAGCGTTGCCCTGTCTCGTCTTTACCGACAAACACCAAGCCTTCAGCCTCGATTCGCTCAATCAAATCAGGGTTGACTTCGTATCGATGGCGGTGGCGCTCGTCAACCGCTTCCCCTTCGCCATAGAGGGTTCGAATTTTGCATTCATCGACTTGCCAAAGCGTCGGTCTGGTACCGAGGCGCATCGTGCCTCCAAGGTGCGTCTTAGAAATTTCTGGCATGAACACAACGGCTGCTGTTGGCGCATTTTCGTCAAATTCAGTTGAATTTGCACCCTCTAAGTTGAGCACGTTTCGGCAGAATTCAATGGTTGCCACTTGAAGTCCAAGGCAAATACCGAGGTAAGGGGTTTGAGTGGTCCGAGCGTACTGTGCTGCAGCGATTTTACCTTCCACGCCTCGGTCACCAAAGCCGCCAGGAACCAGAACACCGTCGGCCTTCTTCAGCAAGTCCCATGCAGATTTTTTCTCCTCTTCGTTGCCCCAGTCAGACTCAAGATGACTCGCTTCAATCCAATCGATGACCAATTTTCTGTCAACGGCCATTGCAGCGTGTTGAAGACTCTTGATGACCGAGAGATAGGCATCTGAGAGATTGGTGTACTTGCCAACCATTCCGATGTGAACTGCTTCGGTAAGGGTATCGAGGTGGTGAGCCATTGTTTTCCAATCTTTGAGCAGGTCGGTTGCACGGTGATCTACGCCAAGGATTTCGCATAGACCTTGCTCCTGAAGCATCAAGGGCACGTGATAGATGTTCGGCACATCGTGCGTGGACATGACGGCTTGGGGGGATACGTGGCAGAAAGCTGCAAGTTTTTCGCGGGTTTCAACAGAAAGCGGTGAAGTGGAGCGGCAGACAAGGATGTCTGGCGTGATTCCAAGACCTCGTAATTCCTTGACGGTGTGCTGGGTTGGTTTGGTTTTCTGTTCGCCAACAGGGCCCATCACGGGCACAAGAGAGACGTGAACGAAGGTCACATTTTCCCTTCCAACACGGAATTGGAATTGACGCAGGGCTTCAATGTACGGCGAAGATTCGATGTCACCGACTGTGCCACCGAGCTCTATGATGCATGCATCTGGGATTTCTCCGCTGCCGTCTGCTGGTTGGTGTGCGACATCTTCGATCCACTCTTGAACCGCATCCGTCACATGAGGAATCACTTGGACTGTTTTTCCGAGGTAATCGCCCCTCCGTTCTGCCTCGATGACCTTCGAGTAGATTTTCCCAGTCGTGAGGTTGTTATTTTTTCCGAGGTTGATGTCCAAGAATCGCTCGTAATTGCCGAGGTCCAAATCGACTTCGCCACCGTCGTCCAAAACGAAAACTTCCCCGTGTTCAAACGGCGACATTGTCCCAGCATCGCTGTTCAAATATGGATCAATCTTGATGGAAGTGACTCTCAGGCCAGCGCTTTTCAGCAAAACGCCGATGCTGCTTGCTGTTACTCCTTTGCCCAATCCGGACAGGACGCCTCCGCTAACAACAACGTACTTCATGCACATCAACGGGCTTTTAGGCCGTCGCGCCTCCCATATCAACATACCTCAACCTTCGAGTGATTATGTTCTTGCCATGATGAGCGAAGAATGAATAGGTAGGTTCGCTGAACATCCCGAAGAGGGAGCGCATGGAGACCATTCCGAACACCATGATGGCTTGGACCAAAACCATCGATGAAGCAGGTGGTTTCACCAAACAGGAACATCCAGTTCCATTGCCTTCACATGGGGAAGTGCTTGTTAAAACGCACTCAACCTCTGTGTGTGGCACGGACATTCACATTTGGAAGTGGGACCAATGGAGCAGAGAAAACGTTCCTCTGGGCACAATCACAGGCCATGAAACATGCGGTGAAGTCGTCGCTGTAGGCGAGGGCGTGTCCGAGCCTTCTGTCGGCGATTTTGTGGCCATTGAGTGCCACTTTGCCTGTTGGGAATGCCCGAGGTGCGTCGAAGGAAACGCCCACATTTGTGAAAATGGTTCTATTTTTGGCGTTCACATCAACGGAGCATTTGGCCCCTATTTTGTTGCCCCAGCAATCAACGCTCGAAGGATTCCTGCCGGACTTGACCTCGGTCATGCCTCCATCCAAGATCCACTTGGTAATGCGATTCACACCCTCACTGGTGGTCCAATCGAAGGCGCAACGGTTGCGATTCACGGACTTGGGCCAATCGGCTTGTTTGCTGTCAATGCTGCAAAAGCAATGGGTGCAAGCAAGGTGATCGCTGTGGATTGGGACAATGAATACAGAATGGACTTAGCCAAATCCCTTGGCGCAGATCTGGTGTTAGGCAAGGACCATGATGTCGTAGCTGAAATTCTCAATGCGACTGATGGTCGAGGCGTGGATAATTCCTGTGAGTTCTCAGGCTCTCCACAAGCGCTGGCAAACACAATTCACAGCACTCGAATGGGTGGATATGTCAACGTGCTTTCGGTGTACGGAAACCCTACACCAGAAGTTCCCATGAACGACGTCGTGTTCCGATACCTCCACCTCAAAGGCATCAATGGGCGGAAGATGTGGTCGACATGGGACACAATGCACGCGCTGTTGGAACGAGGTGCCATTGATGTGGAGCGAGTGCTCACTCACCGCATGAGCATCGATGCATTTCCTGAAGCAGTCGAACTGGCCATTGCTGGCGATTGCGGCAAAGTCGTGCTCGACTTCTGAGTTCAAGCGCCAATCCAACGGTAGCGGCGTGCACCTTCGTCAACGCCTTCATCGCCGATCTCAACCAAAGCGAATTCACCTTGAGGTGTGACGACGCTTTCATCTTGGAGGCCTTTGTGTAAGTTCTCGTAGGTCACGTGATCAATCGCCATGCGACCAGCCAATCGTTCGAACAAATGCCAACGAGAGACAACCTCTCGCCACCGAGGGCTCACTTTGCCTTCAAACACCTTTGCTTTGGCGCCCGAACCATAACCACACAGTCCGAACAACGTGTTGTCGAGGTTGCAGTTTTCTTCGAAATCTGACTCGAACGTCGACATGAGTGCGAGGAAAATCGAACCAGTGTACTGGTTGCCAATCAGACTGCTTGCTCGCTGACCCTTCTCAATTCGGCTCTGATGGAAATCAATGTACTCTGTTGTTTTCGAGATGGAGCGGCGGTATCCATCCATTGCTTTCTCCCAAATCTCGATAATTTGTGGATCTTCTGAATCGTGGAAGGCGGGCATTGGACCAATTTTCTCTGCTACAGCAGCCCACATCTCGGTATCTTCTCGATCGTGACGGAAGATGTCAGGGAACATGCGCTTTGCTTGGAAAGCGTATGGAAGGTGCATGATAATCCTCGACCATTGTTCAGTCATGCGCTCGTCTTCACCGTGGGTGTAGCGTCCTTGACGCTCAGCTTTCTCTGCAAAATTGTGGAAGGCTTGACGAACAGCAGATTGGTAGCATCGATTGGAGAATTGGCCGTCGAAAATGGGTTCATCCCTGTGGACACTGACGCTGGTTTCCCCGTGGGAGAATATTCCAAGTTTGCGAACCGTTGATTCAGGTAAATGGCGAATCATTCGGTCGACAAGGCCTTTTTTCACGGTTTGACCAGTTTCCTGGGCTAACTGAAGAACATTGGAAATCACTGAACGAAGGGTCACTTCGCGACGTGGTTTGAAGAAATCGTGGACTGGAGTCGTGGAAACACCGATGCAATCTGGAATCTCAAGGAGCCGAGGGTTTCGTCGAATTAACAATGCGCCGCCCCCGGCACCTTGTGTGTATTCACCAGAAGATTCCAATGCATACTTTGCATTGTCCGAAAAAATCACGATGCCCACTCGCTCATCGTGTTCCGTTGACCGTGCAACCCAGTCGAGGGTGGTGTGAAGAGCGTCAACTGCGCCGATGCATGCAAAGGTCATATCGACAACATCGCAGTTTCGGAAGCATTCCGAACCGTAGCGTTCCTCATACCGTTGTGTGAGCATATCGACGATGTAGGTCGCTGTTGGCTTTGCACCATCCAGTGCGGATTCGGTGCCGAGGTACATTCGTCCAATGGTGTTTGGATCCAAGCCGTTTCGGTCGATGATTTGCATGACAGCCATTGCGCCCATGGTTGCCGTGTCTTCATGAACATCCGGAATGGCCATTGCTTCAAGGCCAAGTCCCTTGTTCAATTTACCGAAATCAGCACCCCGCAATTCAGCGAAATCCCTCATGTCCATGTACAAACGAGGAAAGTGAATGGCGATGTCATCAATCCCGACGCAAATCTGACTCTCGGTTCCCATCAACAAAAGGTCCCATCAACCCCTATTTGAAGGACCATCCTTTGTTGAAAACCAATCGGTCTGTTTGGTGGGTCATTCCATTTCGGGAACATCCGCCATGACTGGGTCTTGCTTTGCCCACAACACATCATCAATCCTTAGGACTGAAATGGCGGCTTCTGTCGCACCCGTAATGCCTTGATCAATGATGAGCAATGGCTCGATAACGCCCTGTGTAAGCATGTTTTCTGGCTTACGATGAATCACATCAAGGCCAATGTGATCGGAAGAAGACGATGGCGCATTCGATTGAGCCGCCACGAGGTTGAGGAGAGTGTCAATTGGATCAAGACCAGCGTTTTCCGCAAGCACACGCGGAATCACTTCCAAAGCATCGGCAAACGCTTCAACACCCAATTGTTCTCGACCAGGAATGGATTCAGCATACCGTCGGAGCCGTCGAGCAAGGGCCACTTGTGTTGCGCCCCCTCCTGCGACAAGCCGAGCGTCTTCGACAAGTTGGCAGGCCACACCCAACGCATCAGCAAAGCTGCGCTCCACTTCACCAAGCACCGCT
>CM001443.1:1878658-1879650 GCA_000246735.1 uncultured Candidatus Poseidoniales archaeon
GTGGCTCCACCTTCTTCAGTTTCAACGATCCAGTGCACCGTTCCGGCCCATGTTTCATTTTTACTCGAAATGAAGGCGCCCAAATCTGCGCTTGAGGCTCGCTTGACATCGTGAACCAGTGTTGCCCCACAGCCACGGGCGAGCAAATCTAAATCGGAGCGAGCAACCCGCCGGAAGGCTTTGATTCCTGCATCAGTGAGCATCATCCGAACATCTTCATCGATGCCCTCTTTGCACGCAAGCAGGTCAACACCGAGGGATTTGAGGTGGGTCACCTGTTGTTCGAGCAATTCTGTCTCCTTCGCTCTGAACGCATCGAGCACACCCGTTGAAGTGACGTTGAGTTTGACACTTCCCATCATTGAACGACGTTCGATGCCTCCATCGATGAGCAAAATCTTGCCCCCCTTAATGTGACGGGGCATGTCTTTGTGAATCCTGTTCTTGGCCAACACAAGCCCAGTGACAAGGTTGCTATCACCAATGGTTCCACCGGATTGCGGGAGAATTTTTACACGGGTCGGGTCGGCTTGTGGCCCTCGCTCGGTGCTTACCAAGACGGCTTCTGCAGCATCGAGGGCGAGTTGTGCCAGCAATGCTTGCATGCTTTCGTGACCCTTTCCGGTCAAGCAGGTTTTGGTTGCAAGCAGTTGGTGGGAGCGTTCTGAGGCGAATGACAGGGCATTCAATTCCGATCTTGCGTGTTCTTCCGCCATACGGAAGCCTCGAGCAATGGTAGCAGGATGAACGCCTTGCGTCACAAGGTGCCATGCATTCTGCAACATTTCTGCGCTGATCAAAACGGTCGAAGTGGTTCCATCTCGTGCGATTTTATCTTGAACCGACGAGGCGTTGATGATCATCTTCGCCACTGGGTGTTCCACTTTCGCCGATTCCAGAACAGTCACGCCATCGTTGGTGACCATGGTGCGTCCATCATCATCGATCAGAAGTTTATCCAACCCACGTGGACCAAGCGTCGAGCGCACGGC
>CM001443.1:1879665-1886008 GCA_000246735.1 uncultured Candidatus Poseidoniales archaeon
CGAAGTCGGCATCGACCACGTCGTCGCCACCAACGTTGATGTCACCATCATCGCCAGATCCGTCTTGCTCAGCCATCTCTGCAGCTGCTGCTTCGTAGAGTTTTGCAGACACGCCGTGCATTGCTTCCTCAACTTCCTTGACCTTGGCCTGAATGGCTGCGTCATCGATGGCGTCAATGTCCAACGGCTTACCGTCTTCGTCCTGAACCATCTTTTCGAGTTCATCGAGGTGAGCCTTGACCGGATCGGTTTCGGCATCATCCAATTTGTCAGCCGATTCATCGAGGGTTCGGCGAGTTTGGTAGACAACTTGGTCAGCCATGTTCCGAAGTTCGACCTTGGCCTTGCGGAGTTGATCTTCTTCTGCGAACTTCTCTGCTTCTTCAATCTTGGATTGAATTTCGTCTTCAGAGAGCGAGGTTTGTGCTTCAATCTTGACCGATTGCTCTTTGCCAGTGCCCATGTCTTTTGCACTGACATTGACGATTCCGTTTGCATCGATGTCGAAGGTCACTTCGATTTGAGGCGTACCACGAGGTGCGGCAGGGATGCCCATCAGGGTGAATTCACCAAGGGTCACGTTGTCCTTAGCGAAGTTTCGCTCACCTTGGAGGACGTGAATTGTCACCGCTGGTTGGTTATCACTCGCTGTCGAGTAAATTTCAGAGCGGCGGGCAGGGATGGTGGTGTTGCGTTCGATCATGGTTGTCATGACGCCACCAAGGGTCTCAATGCCCAAGGTGAGTGGGGTCACGTCAAGCAAAAGAATGTCAGAGACGCCTTCGTCTCCAGCGATGATTCCTGCTTGCAGTGCAGCACCCATAGCCACTGCTTCGTCTGGGTTGATGCCTTTGTATGGCGCTTTTCCGGCTTCCTTTTCCACGGCTTCCTGAACCGCTGGAACTCGGGTTGAACCTCCGACGAGGATGACTTTGTCCACATCGCCCTTCTTGACGCCTGCGTCCTTCATGGCTTGGCGAGTTGGACCCATTGTTGCTTCAATGAGTTTCGAGATGAGGTCTTCGAATTTGGCTCGGCTGAGGGTCATGTCCATGTGTTCTGGTTGTCCATCGCGCATGGTGATGAACGGGAGATTGATTTGTGTTTGCTGAGTTCCAGAAAGTTCGATCTTGGCCTTTTCTGCTGCTTCCTTCAATCGGGACATAGCCTGTGCGTCCTTGCTGAGGTCGATGCCTGTGTCTCGCTTGAATTCAGTGACCATCCACTCGATCACAAGATCGTCGAAATCATCGCCACCGAGTTTGTTGTTGCCGGCTGTTGCCTTGACTTCGATTTGTGGGTTTCCATCGACTTGGTAAATTTCCAAAACTGAAACGTCGAAGGTACCGCCACCCAGATCGTACACGAGGATTGTCTGGTCTTCCCCTTTGTCGACGCCATAAGCCAGTGCTGCTGCGGTCGGTTCGTTGATGATTCGCAACACTTCCAATCCTGCAATTCGGCCTGCATCCTTGGTGGCTGTTCGTTGTGCGTCGGTGAAGTATGCAGGGCAGGTGATGACGGCTTGCTTGACTTCGTGGCCGAGGTAAGCTTCTGCGTCCGCCTTCAACTTCTGAAGGATGAAAGCTGAGATTTCTTGAGGCGTGTAGTCTGTGTCGTCGACGGTTGTTTTCCAGTCAGTTCCCATATGACGCTTGACCGAAATCATGGTGCGTTCGGTGTTGGTCACGGCCTGTCGCTTGGCTGTGACACCAATCATTCGCTCACTGCCATCTTTGGCAAAAGCGACCACAGAGGGTGTCGTTCGTGCGCCTTCTGCGTTCGATATGACAACGGGTTCTCCGTTTTCGATGGTTGCTACGCAGCTGTTTGTTGTTCCAAGATCAATTCCAATTACTTTGCTCATTTTTTCACTTCCTTATTTTGTTTTCAAAAGATGGGGATACCACCGTCGTCTTCGTCGTCATCATCGTCGGAATCACCCAAATCGATGCTGACGTCTGGTGCCTCAATGGCCGTATCGTCGTCTTCGACGGCAGAGCCTTGTGGCGTGAGTTTGAGGGTGATGTCGAGGATACCATTGTTCAACGACCATTCAACCAAGTTTTCGCATTGATGCGGGAGGTCTATTTTGGCAAGTGGCGTTTGTAGTGTGTCTTTGATGACCTCGATGCGGTTGCCTTGGCGAACCAGGGCAAGTTCAAGTTCGCTTTGTTCGACTTCGCCGCGTAGCGTGAAGTCGACCGTCACTGCCATGTTCCAGCCTTCGAGGTAAACATCGTTTGCTGGAATATTGATGATGTCGTCTGGTTCATCCATCTTTGGCGCTTTGATTTCAACAGGGCTGGCATCGACTTGGACGTCCATGCCTAGGTTGGAGAGAATGTCTTCCATTGGTTTTCCAGACTGGAACATCTTGGCCAAGTGAGAAAGATCGAAATTGAAATTCACATCGCCTTTTGCGATTTTTTCAGCATCGAGGCCCATGTTTTCGAACTGAGAGCGGAACTGTTCCATCATGCCGCGGATTTGTTCTTTGTCCATGTCCATGCCCATGTTTCGGAACATTTCCACAAGTTGCTCAACCAGTTTTTCTTCCCAATCTTCACCGCTCGTCATCGACTCACCTTTCCACTACTGAACTATCAGTTACATAGTGGCCTGTGTGTCACCCTATATCAAGTTCACGAAATCAAAGTCACTGAACCTTATGTCCAGCGATTCCAAAGAAAGCGAACCCCTAAGAGGGGAAGAGGTCGCCCTAAAGTCGGGGACCCTGATGAGAAACTCTGTTCGAGCCTTTGGCCTGATTGCGTTGATGATGCTCGCACCGCTTGCCGGTTGTTTTGGCGAAGCTGACAGCGATCGTGAAACAAAAGCCGATGTCCTCAAAATCGATTTCCTCCCAGCAGGTGATCTTCCGTTGCGAGCTGGTGAATGGCATACGTTCACGCTCGAAGGAGAGGGCACACGTCTTGTGGTTCAACAAGATGTCTTGCTGTTTGTGAACAACAGCATCGTCCCCCTTGGCGTTGTCCAAGTACAGGAAGATGGTATTCTGATCGGGAAGATCCTCACAACGCCCTATGTCGAATCAACCGTCCTGAACATCGTGTACGAGGATGGCAGCGGAGCAACCATTGACCTCATTGTGGAAAACGGAACGCCCATTGTGAATGGCGAAGAGTGGTTCGACAAGATGGAGTTCATTCTGAATGTATGTGCAGACTCAACGGAGTGCGGCGGCTACATCAACCGATGGATGGGGTCACCAAACCCTGCGTTTGAACGAGCTGCTAGCTTCTTCCACGGCCATTTCGAAGGCCTTGGGTACGAAACTCACATCATGCGGGTGACCGACCACCTCAACCCAACTCAACCTGAATCGTTGAACATTATTGCTTGGAAAGAGGGACGCTCTGACACCTGCGTCCAGGGCATGGGTGCGCACATGGACATCGCACCTCCAGCATCACCACCCGCAGGAGGCACCTACGAAGGCGCCTATGACAACACGGCAGGGACTGTGGCAATGATGTTGTACGCAAAGGCGTTTGTTGACCTTGAAGTTGAATGCGACACATTCCTCGCCCTCTGGTCATCTGAAGAGGAAGGGCTCCGAGGCTCCAATGCATTCGCAAACAATGACTGTGATTACTGCCTCCCTCAAGACAAGGAGCTTCGTTTCTACATTAACATGGATATGATGGGCATCTCGTGGCCCGCATTGAAGGACACTGGTGAGCCATTCCCCTACCACGCATGGTCTGGACCGGACAACGATCCCTCCGTTGACGAACTGCCGATCACCGAAGTGATGGACCATGTGCACAGGAACATCCTCAAAGCGCCGATGGATTTGAGGATCGACGGCACTTATGGAGCAGGTTGTGACCAACACTGGGATGAACATGACAACTTGGTTATGGATGTCCATGAAGACACATTTGGCCGGTCAGACCACGTGACGTTTCGAGACAGAGGTGCTCAGACAATCTTCCACCTCGGCGCATACGACGATGACTATGACGCCTACCACTCACCGAATGACACCCTCGACAACATGATCAGTTCCGTCGGAGGACAAGCGGAATTAGAGAAGTCGATCCAGTTTGTAATGTGGGCTGCAATGCTTGAATTCATTGTGGCCGACCAGACCCCGGAAATCCGTAACCTCGCTTGAGAAGCAAAACATCACTTCAAAAGCAGAAGCACAGATCTCACACTATGAGCGATGCGTATGCTACGACCAAAGACAACCCTCTGCGGTCGCTTTGGAAGGTCATCGCAAGTTCCACGTTAATTGCATCGATGTGTTGCCTACCATCGGTCGTCTTGGTGATGTTTGGCCTCGCCACCGTATCAACTGGCGCCGTCATCTCAGACACATTGTACTGGGGCGATGATGGATATTCGTGGTTCAGACCACTTATGGGCCTCATAGCCCTTGCCAGCGTGGGAATTGGTTTGGTGCTCTACTTCCGAAACCAAGGCATCTGCACGCTTGACCAAGCAAAGAGAGAACGTCGGAAAATCATCAACATATCTCTTCTGGTCCTTGCAGTGACCTACATTTGCTACATGCTGTTCAATTACGTCATTCTAACGGAAATTGGCATCCAACTCGGCCTGCCCTGGGAATCAAGCCGAGACAGTTACGCCTTCTGGCGCTGATCAACAATTGCCCCGAGTGGTCTTGCAACCAACGCCCCATTCACCTTCTTGCATCGCTGCGCGGGTGGCGTCGAGAAGCGCATCCTCGGGGGTTCGAATGGAGAGGGAAAATTGGCCCCAAGCAAGACTCATTTGCATCGAGTCGTTAACCCAATTTACCAATTGCAAATTTAAATTTTCAATTGTAATAGTTGCATGTGGAACTCCAATTGGAATTCCAATATCGCGTGGATTAAGATGCATGCCTAATCCCAACGCTTTTTGCACCGCTTCTTTGGCAACCCAGAGTTCGATTGCATGCGATGGTGCGTTCTGCAATGCAAGCAATTCTTCGCCCTTACACATCAGGTTGAATGCATTTTCTTGCAACCCACGGTTCGCAGATTCCGCATCGATTCCAATCCGCCATCCATGCTCAATAATGGCCACAAAGGCCCATCCAGAGGCGTGTCCGATGCTGATTGACGGCAAGGGCGTGTTTCTCCACAAACCAGGTATGTGTCGAAGGTATGGTGCTCGATGATCAGTTCGATGGACCGACAAACCGGCGATGTCCAATCCCCAAGCCTCAACGGCTTGCCCCAACAACCAACGGCCAGAAAGATGCTCATCACGTCGTTTTTCAATCGCAAAAGTGGCCACCTCATCGGCATTCGCCAATGCCACCTCATCAATCGAAAAGGAACGCACAGGCATGCGAAGCAGGAGCATTCGTGGTTGATTCACACCCGGGGGGTGTAGTTCTTCCACGGACATCATCAAACCTCGTCAACGGTCCAATTGGAATGCATCCGAATTCGAGACGGGCGCCATTCCTTTGAGTCGCAAGCCTTTGAGGGCAAGCACAGGGGCGTCATCGTCACCAACGATTACAACATCGTGAACGGTGACACCAGCTTCTTCAACGGCCATGAGAAGGCTGCGCATTCGAAGTTGTTCATCTCGATCTGGGACCCTCAGCATTGAGGACCACTCAATACCGATTGGGAGAGAAGAGAAGCCTTCTGCCTCCATCGCCACGAGACCAGCGTTTTGGAAACCAGCTTCAATCAACATCGGAAGGGCTTCCAACAGCACCGATTCGCCATTCGCTTCGTGAGCGAACTGATCGGACGCAGGCAATTGGTGGCGCATCAAGGCAATCCCGTCTGCACCAGGCATGGCATCATCGCCAATGCCACGCAACACACCACCATGTGACTGGAAGCGTGGTCCGTGGAAGTACCGGCGATAGATGAACGAGGGGCCTTCAATCACTTCACCAGGAGCAGGAATACCAATGTTTGGCAAAGCATGGACTTCTCGTTCCAGGAATGGACAGATGTCATCACATTTCTCGACCAATCGAACCATGGCCTTGTGATGCTCACGTTCACCAAACACTTCACCCTTCGAATTGGACAAATCAGAAACAAGCCGGCATTCGACCCATGTCACATCATCTTCAGTTCGAGCGTAATCAGCATGAATTCGAACCGTCATAGCCCCTTTGAGCAATTTCACAGGGAGGCCGAATTCAACGGACTCAAATCCAGCCAAGCAGGTCGAGGGGCGCAAGAGAAGGGCCGATTCTGCAAACATTTCCAGTGCCATCACGCCTGGGTGATATGGCACTCCTTCGATGGCATGGTCAACGAGGAAGGGGTGGTCGGCAGCAGAAAGCGTAGCTTGCGTCACCAATGATTGGCCTTCACTAAAGGTGAGAACT
>CM001443.1:1886025-1888084 GCA_000246735.1 uncultured Candidatus Poseidoniales archaeon
GAATCGCTCAGGGTCCGCAATCACGGCCGTCATCGCTGCTGGGAGGCGGAGTGGTGCTTCCCTGAAAGCATCGAATTTGTCCATCGCTCCGAGTGAACCGCATCCGATCACTCGTCGCTTTCCACCAGCAAGGGCTTCACCAACGAAGATTTCAACGCCTTGCTCGACAGAGAGGGTGTCGATTCCTGCCGCTGCAAAGACGGCTTCAATCGATCCACGAGTCGCCATACCCACGTCGCGCCAGCCAGTCCAACCAATAGCAACGGCCCGGCACACACCTGAGGCGGTGAGGCGAGCCATTTCAGCATCCAGAACACTGTTTGCTGCCGCATAATCAGTTTGACCACCGTTTCCAAATCGGCCTGCAACGCTTGTGAAGCACGCAGCAAATCGCGGGTGTTCTGCACCAGAAGCCCCACAGGCTGCCAGCATGCATTGCCATCCATCGATCTTGACACGGACAACCTTGTCAAAGACAGAGGAATCTTTCTGGCCAACAAGTTTCGAATCTTCAAGGCCTGCACCATGAATCAACCCGGTGATTTTGCGACCCAATGATTCACCAACAGCAATCATGCCGTCTCGGTCCATCACATCCACTGGATGGTAGGTAGCTTGATTTCCCGTCGATTGAATCGAGGCGAGGGTGACGTAGACATCTCGACTCCGGGTGAATTTTTGCCATGCTGTGTTCCATTCGACAATGGTGACCTTTCCAGAGTCGCTTGCTGAAGCCAGGCGTTCTCGAAGGGCCATGCGTTCGGCCTCAAGTGCCTCTTCGCTCCAAGGAACCCACGATTCTGTTTGCTCAATCAAACGCGACCGCCCAAGCAAGGCAAAGTGAGCGTTCGCATTCTTCGAGGCCGTAGCGACACCAATAATGGACGCTGCTGTCACACCTGAGCCACCTCCAGAAACAAGCCATGTGTCGTCTGAGGCAAGCGGTTGGTGATCCTCAACAAGGTCTTCGGCAAAAGCCACAAGGCCCCATCGACGGCCATCTCGGTCCAATCCGACCTCGACTTCTCCTTCCAAGGTGAACAGATCTTCGTGAATCATATCCGCAGCAGCCTTTGGATCCAAGATGAGTTCAGGGTGCAAGTCAAGTGCTCGACAACGGATGTGTGGTTGCTCAAATGCGTACGACTTGGTCACGCCCGATGCAGCGCATTGCACGGAGTTGAACCGCTCACCGATGTTTCCATGGCGGCCATCAAGCGCTGTAACGGAGGCTACAAGGCCTTTTTCGGCTTTAGCAAGACCCGAATCAAGACCCTTGAGAAGTGCAAAGTAACCTTGTGCAGCAAGCGCAATCTGGGTGGAAGGAGTCGCATCTTCCGACCATGAAGCACTGGCCAGTTTGAGCGGAGCCATGTGCAGCAAGGCAGTGACGTTGTGCTCGGCCAAGGCCTCACACACCGCAGCAACATGCTCTGGATTGCCAGGATCTGCTCTGTACACGGTGCGCTTCCCTTCGTGTTGAATCGACATGTCGCGAATGTTGCTTTCAAATCCAACTCGGATTGCGCTCATGCCATCCGCTTCGAGGCGCTGGCAGAACGCTTCTGCAATGCCCCAGCCATCGTCGGTAACAACGGCTGTCCCTTCCAAGGAGAGTGGGGCACCAATCCCTTCTGCTGCTTCAACTTCAATTTGCCAACGGCGCGTTGGTGTCGAAAGAGTTGTGGTTGGTGATGCAAGTGGTGGTGTGGCGGCTGCAGGCGTTGAAGGTTCAGGAGTTTCCACATCACCCTTCATCCGAAGAATGTAAGCGGTGAAGTGGTTCAATGTCGGGTGGTCGGAGAGAACAAAGTCCTCATCCAAAGGCAGGGAAAAGGCATCGCGTACGTCACCCATGATTTCCGCTTGCTTGACCGTATCAATGCCCAATTCCCCTTCAAGGTCTTGATCCATTTCGATGAAGTCTGCAGGATAACCGGTGTGTTTAACGACGATTTCAACCAATTGGGAGTCGACGTCGCTGTTGGAGGCCATTGGCGCAGGTGCAGCAGATGTTTCAGGGGCCTCTGTTTGTGAATCTGGCACTGGCACTGGCACC
>CM001443.1:1888101-1888445 GCA_000246735.1 uncultured Candidatus Poseidoniales archaeon
AGTGTCAGGAGAGGCGCCTCCTTGCATCCGCTGGATGTATCCAATCATGTGGTTCAACGTCGGGTAGTCTGAAAGAATGAAATCTTCATCCAATGGCAAACTGAAGAGTTCTCGAATGTCAGCCATAATCTCGGCTTGTTTGACTGTGTCAATGCCCAATTCGCCCTCAAGATCTTGGTCCAACTCAATGAAGTCTGCTGGATAACCAGTGTGCTTGACCACCACTTCAACAACCGTAGCATTGAGCGATGCATCGTCCACTGTTCCTGTGACTGGGGCGGTGGTTGGCTTGCTCACAGCAACAGGTGCAGGTGCGGCTGGCACAGGTACGGTTGGCACAGGTG
>CM001443.1:1888462-1891310 GCA_000246735.1 uncultured Candidatus Poseidoniales archaeon
CTCAATAGGTACTTGTATTGTGGCACAGGTATGGTTGGCACAGGTGCAGCAGGTACGGCCCGAGCCGCATCAGCCACATCGCCGCCAGTCATTCGCTGAATGTAGGCGATCATGTGGTTGAGTGTCGGGTAGTCTGATAGAATGAATTCTTCATCGACTGGAAGGCTGAATTTCTCACGAATGTCCGCCATGATCTCGGCTTGTTTGACCGTATCAATACCAAGTTCTCCTTCCAAGTCTTGGTCCAATTCAACAAAATCAGCTGGATATCCGGTGTGCTTGACAACGACCTCAATCACTGTTTCAACGAGGTGAGCATCCGAGCCCCCTGAAGAAGCCGGCACGCTGACTGGCGTCGGCGCAGGTGCTGGCGCTGYGGGTGGCTTTGGCGCCACAGGAGCCGCAGGTGTTGGTGCAACGACGGGCGCTGCAACCACGGATGGCTTCCCCTCAAACGCAGCAGTGATTGGCCAAGGCTCACCTTGGACACCACCGTGCAAATTATTGTCACCATCAACATAGGCCACGAGCTTTTGGTCAAGCAAACGCATTACGACATCGTCTGTTCCTGCAAGGTTCCGATTCCAAGCAAGGAATTTGGCACCATCGATGCGTTCACCCTTGACTGGCCAGCGGCGAACAAGAGACAAGGCCATTTGAGAACCAAAACCAGCAGCGAACCTCAATCCATACTTTAGATTCGGATATTCGCCACCTTTCGAGAGGTTGAGATCACCCAATTCCGGATCGGTTTCTTTGTGGTTTGCGATTGGAGGAATGCGTCCAGTTTTCATGCCATGGAACATGCTTGCGTCTTCAATTCCAACGGCCATTGGATGGCCAGTGAAACCTTTGGTATTCGCAATCACGAGTTTATCCGTGCTGTGTGTGAATGTGTCACGCAAGGCACGCACTTCAGACTGGGCTGAACCTCCACGAGCTGGTGTGTACGTTTCGTGGGAAAAGAACACCGTATCGGCAGCAATGTCGTGTCGGTCAATCTTCCAGCGTTGTTCCATTTCGGTCATGAAATTGTCGACCGTTTCTGCAACGTGGTCGACATCCAATCGAGTTCCGTGGAAGGCTGAGTTCGCCGTGGTTGCACCAAGCAATTCAGCAATCGGTTGCACACCGCGCTCTTCAGCCTCAGAATTACGCTCCACAACGAACGCGGCAGCACCCATTCCAAGGATGAGGCCATTTCTTCGTCGATCGAATGGCAGTGCAGTCTCTTCAACCACATTGTTAGTGGCCGCTGCACCTGATGCTGCAAAGCCTCCGCCGATCCATTCCCACAAGTCGTCTCCTGTCACATCGTCTGCAGATATGATGACCACTCGGTCAACCCTGTCTGCATTCAGCCAGTCTTCAGCAACACCGAAGGCAGCTGTGGCCGAGGCACATGCGAGGTTGATGATGGTGTTTGGACCACGAATGCCAGAGTATTGTGCGAATTGCGAATGACCCATTGCAAGTGTTTGGAACAAGTAGCGACGATCAAACCTGCCTTCGCCATCATCACCGTTCGTCTTAGCGTGCATCAAGGCCTTTTGGAAACCTGGGAAACATGAAGCAAAGACAATGCCTGTGCGGTCACGGGTGTGTTGAGGCACTTGCCAGTTTCGAATCAAGCGCAGGCCACCCTTTCCGATTTGTTCGACGGGCGTGAGTGGGATGGCAGCATCCCGCAAAGCGAGGAGGCCTGCCGCCATACCGAGTTGAGTGGTGATGTCCCAAGCGAGGATGACCTTTGGATCAATACCGAATTCTTCGGCCAAGTCAAACGCTCCTTTGACGCCTGCAAGTTGTGGAATGTCACCAAATGTGGTGGCTTGATCCATGTTCACAGAGCCATCACGGCCTTTGATGAGGCGAACGATGTTCTTGTCAAGCAACCGTTGCTTGTATTCATCGGTGACCTCTGAGATGCACGTTTCGCCGCGCACAAGCCGTTCAAAGGTGTCTTCATTGAACACCTGTTCGCCTCCAGGCAGCCCCAATGAAACCCCAGTCACAACGAATGGATCAGCACGGCGACGAGCCATAGGGTCGTGAACCAAGCCAACAGATTGGCCTTGGGCGGAATGAGAGGCAATGCGTGACATCGAAGTTTTAGGAGCCCACGCCGATGGAGGCTGAACAATCCACCGAGCCACATCAGCGACGGTTGTTGCACCGCTGACATCAGTTTCTGAATCCGTGGTTGCTTCAGAAGCAACAGTTTGGAACAGTGAAGCAATTGCTGTTTCGGACATACCAAGGCCAATGCGGAGGTTCACCATGCCGTGGCAGAATCGAGCAGGATAGCCACAGAGGGCTGCGATCCGGTCACCAAGGTACGCATCTTTGGCCTTTTGTGCTGCGAGTTCGGGATCCGTTGCTGTGGATCTTGACGCCTGAACCACATGGACAGGTTGAGCGGCCGTAACCGAAGACGAAGGGAGTGGGCGGGCACGAGATTTCAAATCTTGAGCGGGTGGCTGTGAGCGATGTGCTTCAATCGGGCCCGCTCTGAACGCTTCGGTGAGGGTCGGCGAATCTGATGCAGGCCAGTGCATCGGCCGTCCTGCAAGCGCCATTGTTGCCAAGGCCGCGAGGAAGGATGCGATGCCACCTTGTTTTGGATGGTTGGTCATCACAGGAAGATGCGGCTGATCTTCGAGAATTTGGGCGGCAAACATGCTCAAAGCGCGTTTTGGACCAACTTCAACAAAGGCCCTTGCTCCGGCATCATACATGGTTTGGATTTGTGTAGTCCACTCAACAGCGGAGGCCATTTGCAATGCTAATTTACTCAGCACTGCTTCCTTAGAAGCATCAAGATCCTCCGAATCTGAAGGATTCATCG
>CM001443.1:1891326-1894721 GCA_000246735.1 uncultured Candidatus Poseidoniales archaeon
GCGCAACGGCTCATTTGCGGGTGCGACAATTCTTGAGTGGAATGCATGCGATGTAGCGAGTGGCATGGATTGGAATCCTTTTGCCTCAAAGGCAGCCATGGCTTCCTTCACAGGTGCTGTTTCTCCAGCAATAACCGTCATTTTCGGTGAATTCTTATTGGCTGCAATCACATAACCATCGATGGCGTTGATGATGGCTTCAACCTCAGAATAAGGTGCGCTAACGCTTGCCATCAATCCTTTGTCATCGATTTCTACGGCGCCCATTTCGGTGCCCCGTGCTGCAGCTGCACGCAATGCACCGTCCATATCGAGGATGCCAGAGGCCATCAGTGCCGCGTATTCCCCGAGTGAATGTCCTGCGACCATGTCCGGGTGGAGGCCATGGTCGTTCAGTGCTCGCTCAATCGCCAAATCAGCAGTGAGCATCGCCGGTTGAGTGTATTCTGTCTGCTTGAGTTTGTGCTCTGCTTCCACTTGCTCCTCTTTGGAGAGGTTGGAACGAAGAACGAAACTTGACAAGGTTTCACCATCCAACACTTCTGTCATGGTTTGGTCTGCTTGCGCCCATACCTGTTGGACAGCAGTGTAACGCTGATACAAATCATGCGTCATGCCGACGTATTGACTGCCTTGACCAGGGTACATGTGAGCGACTTTCGCCTTCGTATGCAACGGTGCATCGTTGGTGAGAAGTACACCTTGTGCTTGTAGGAAGCCCCACTTTTCTTGATCGTCCATGGCCTTGAGTGCGAGGGCGCAACGCTTGGAAAATTCTGCCCACGATGTGGCGATAATAGCCATTCGAACAGGCGCTGAGGCGTCAAATTCAGAGGATGCATCATACAAGGCTTTTGACAAACGCATGCCCTTTGGGTCTTCATCGAACGTTGCCCCTTGGAAATTCACCGATTGGAGGGTGGCCTTTAGTCCGTCCAATGTAGCGGAGGAGAGCAACAACATGCCACCTTCGATGGCTTTCAGTTCCTCGTGAGTCATGCTTGGCACAGCTGATGCATCGTGGATGGAAGGAGCAGATGGTGAATTGTTGGACGTGAGTTCCCCGCCAGAGTAGGCGTTCCAACGTTGATCCCAAGAGGCTGCCAAAGGTTGGTGATAGGCTGGTTCGTACCCCTCTAATGCAACGTGGAAATTGGTTCCACCGAAACCAAAAGCAGAGATTCCTGCCCGCCGTGGGTGGCCATCTGGTTGTGGCCATTCCCGTGCTTCAGTTGGCACAAAGAACGGGATTTCACTCCATTCCACCGTTGGATTTGGTGTTTCGAAACCTGCCGATGGAGGGATTGTGCGGTGATGCAGCGCCATGACGCTCTTCATGATTCCAGCAATACCTGCCGCAGCCTTCAGGTGACCGATTTGAGATTTTATTGAGCCGACGGCAACATGGTCACCTTGTGGCAAATCGTCCCAGAGCAAGGAGAGTGTCGAAAGTTCAGTCGCGTCGCCGACTTTTGTTGATGTACCGTGTGCCTCAACCAATTCAACCGTGCTGGCCGGGTAACCAGCCTGGTTGTACGCTCGTGCGATTGCTTGCACTTGACCACGTTGAGACGGGGCAGTGATACCTTTTCCTCGGCCATCTGATGAACCACCAATGCCACGAATCACGGCATGAACTTCATCACCATCGTTGATGGCATCGCTCAATCGCTTAAGCAACAGCACACCAGCGCCCTCGCCCATCACGAATCCATTGGCCTTTGCATCGAAAGGTGTTGAATGGGTCGGAGACAAAGCGCCAATAGCGCTGAATTTAGAGAAAGTAGCAGGATCCATTGTTCGGTCAGTTGCTCCAGCGAGCATAACGTCCACTTGGCGAGTTTGGAGCAAACGACATGCATCCAAGACCGCAGCCATTGAGGATGCACATGCGGCATCCATGGCATGATTTGGTCCTTGCAAATCAAGTAAATTCGCAACCCGTCCCGAGACTACATTGGCTAATTCCCCGGGCATTGTATCTTCATCAATTCGAGGGGCGCCATCGACTAATTCGTTGGTAAATGCCTCGAGGCTACCTGCTGGCAATCCGTGCTTCTTTGCCACTTCGGAAGTGTGATTTGACCATACTCGAATGTTGGAAAGGTTTCGATTTTCGCCGCCGAGAGCGTTAGCGAACACCACACCGCATCTCGTACGGTCAATGTCCTTCGATTCTCCATCATAGCCCGCTTGTTCAATCGCATCTGCGGCAACAGCAACAGCCCAAAGCTGACATGGATCGATTTGTGGGAGCGTTCCCGGAGGTTGACGCCAACGGCGCCAATCGAATTCAAATCCTTCAACGAGGGCTCCGATTTTGGAATAAGTGAACCCTTCTTGGCTTTCACCGGGCCCACCCTTTCTGTAGAAATGGCTAATTGGACCTGGCCAGCGACCTTCTTGGATGTCTCGAATGCTTACCTTTGAGTCGATGATGTTCTGCCAGAAGGCATCGATGCTCGGTGCATCGGGCATCAAGGCAGCCAATCCAATGACCGCAATCGGTTCGAATGGACCTTGGTCCAAACCTTCGCAAGGTTTCCCATCGGCTGTCTTGATTGTCATGCCCTCACCTCATTGCTCCATGATGCTCTGCGGGACCATGGTGATTGAATAGCCACCATCAACGTAGATGCACTGGCCTGTAACCCCGCTTGCGAGCGGGCTGGCAAGCCACAGAGTGGCGCCTGCAACATCGGTTTGGTTGACGTTCCGTCGCAAAGGAGCGTTTGCCTCAACGTGGTCGAGAATTTTGTCGAAACCGGGAATACCGCCTGCGGCGATGGTTCGAATGGGTCCTGATGAGATCGCGTTCACCCTGTGACCTTCTGGTCCAAGGTGACATGCCAATTCCCGTGTCCAGCACTCAAGAGCTGCTTTGGCCATCGACATGATGCCGTAATTCGGCACAAAGCGAGTTGAAGCAGCATAGGTAAGCGTCACTGTTGAAGAACCAGGGTTGAGGTATGGTAACGCATGCTTCAAACAACGTTGGAGTGAATTCGCTGAAATCGTCATGGCGGTGTTGATGTCTTGGTCTTCGACGAAAAGAATCGGGCGATCGAAGCAACTTCGTGGGGCGAAACCAATTGCGTGAATCATGATGTCCGCTTTTAGACCTGGATGCTCAGCGGCAAAAGCAGCGAAAAATTCCGCAGTTGTGGCATCTTCTGCCACGTCCAATGGATAGAAACCACCAATCTGTGGCAACTTGTCCTTGAGTTGGAAAATACGGCTCATGAAGCGCTTCTGATAACCGAGGTAAAGCGTGACACCTGCTGCCGCCAATTGTTGGCAAATAGCCCAAGCAATCGAGTCTTCACTGGCGACGCCGAAGACAAAGGCGGTCTTTCCTTGCAATTGTAGCATAACAGCACCTACCCAATGGGTAG
>CM001443.1:1894736-1896569 GCA_000246735.1 uncultured Candidatus Poseidoniales archaeon
TTGGCCGGCACACCTAACCTATGATGGTTCCCTCTGTGTCAAGGCAGAAAACCGCTAATCTGCGACCCTGTTTTGATTGCCGTCAAGGGTTACAAATCCGAGAACATATCGTCAAATTCATCAGGTGCAGCATCGCCGTCAAGGTCCGAGAAGAAATCATCCAAATCATCAGCAAGTCCATCCTCGCTGTCGCTTTCTTCTGGAAGGTCAATAGCAGGGGAGGAAGGGGGGACCACTTTGCCCACAGGTCCTTTGTTTGCTGAACGTTTGGTGGCTTTCGCTAGGACCACGACCAGCAGAAGAACAAGAATGAGGCCGCCGCCAATGGCACCGTATTGGAGGAGTTGATCCTTGTCAATTTCCTCTAGGTTTCCGCTAAAGGCGTTGGACTGGCTTTCAGCAACCATGCTAAGTTGGACCGTGATTTCACTTGCCGGGGCATCTGGATCAACGGTGCTTTCTGCTTTGAAGATCACAGGGAGCCTGATGTCTTCAGCGATCTCTGCAGGACTGCGGACAGTGAGCGTACGAAGGCTTGAGGTGCCTTGGTAAGGGACATCTTCAGCAATAAAGGACCCTGTCGGGAAGGAGAACCCTGCTGCTGCAAGCTCTGCTTCATTTGCAATGGAGACTCGGATTTTGTCATCATCGTTGCCTTTGTTCGTGAATTGGAAGGTGAAATCGACCTCTTCTGAAGTGGTGAGTTCACGGGTGGTCTTGTCTGACATCAAGAGTTCAATCATGCCGTAGGATGCAATTGAGAAGTCACCGAGGTAGGATTGGTTAACGACCCACGGACCATCAGGAAGCTGCCCGTATGGAAGGTTGTTCCATGAGACAACTTTGGCCTCAAGTTCGAATTCATACGTGAGGGAGGCAGGAAGCCTCGTTTGACCTGTGAAGATCACATTGAAGGTTTCTTCATCACCAGCCTCGAGGGTGAATTCATCTTCACTCAATGTCATTTCTACATTGACGCCGTCCCACTCAATCTTGTTGACTTCAATCACTTCACTTGCGGATGTGGGGTTGGTCACTGTGCATTGGAGAATGGCGTCTTCGTAGGAGTTCGGATGAACCTCCATAACAGGATCTGCACCGCAGTCGAGTTGCACTGCAGGAAGGGGGGACTCTTGGGCTGCGACGGAGGTTGTGAACGCTGGAAGCACGAACAAGGCCACGATGAGCGCAGCTGTGAAGGTCTTGCCAAGGCTTCCCATGATGTTGCGGTAGGGACGCTATCTCATCAATGTGATGGCCAATCGTATCCCAATCTGTGGAGTCTTTCCTGCACTCAGTTTTCGGTTGGACCGTACAAAAAGTCTGGCAATTCCTGATGTGCTTTCCACAAAAAAGATTCATCGATTCCTGCATTGAGAAGTTGCTGAGTACGCTTTGGAACCGTCTTCGGCCCGAGCACGGCACCTGGCCGTCGAACGTCGTCCATGTAATCTGTTTCGAGAAGGAAACCGTGGCTGGAAGCAGTCGCGGTTGCAATCACTTCTTCGATGGCTCCCTTTCCAATGAGAACACTTGGCGTGAGGCCTTGCGTTATGCTAGCGGTGAGTGTGGGTGGTGCATAGTGGCGCACCAAACGCCGTTTATCCATGCCAACTCGGTCGGCCATAGTTGCAAGACTGGAGTAGGTTGATTCAAGTTCGCCTTCGACATGAAGTTGGAGGGTTATGCCTTCTTTCCTCGCCATGCCCATCGTCTCTTCTAACAAGGCATTCGAAAGGTCCCATATTCGTTCACTGACCGGCCAATGAGGCCGGCCCACTTCGCCGACAGCGTGTGCTTTCCCCTCATGGACCAACTCCATTGCAGCATCGA
>CM001443.1:1896586-1896964 GCA_000246735.1 uncultured Candidatus Poseidoniales archaeon
TGGTGAGCGAACGCTGCGGGATGCGGCCCCAAAACAACACGAACACCAAGGCCGTGAGCCTCGCGAACTTCCGCAGCCATCGCCACAGTGTCGTTGTATGTCTCTAAATGACCGGATCGTGTTGTTGGAGGAGATTGGAAATCAGGGCAGTGAACCAACACGAGATCGGTTCCACCTGCGCGCTTGAATTCACCAGCAGCATGGAGAAACAGTCCTTTTCGGTTCAAATGGAAATGATTGTCCACGATTGGACCGTCCCACTGTTGAATCGAACTCATGGTGAACCCTCATTCTCCTGAGAACGGTGATGGCTTTCAACGCATGGGCCCAACGAGCGGCTCAAATGCGATCAACCAAGAGTTTCTTGTCCGAGAATCG
>CM001443.1:1896979-1902341 GCA_000246735.1 uncultured Candidatus Poseidoniales archaeon
TTCCTACAGATTGCTACACCAAGTCGCTCATCATAGTGAGCAGTGCCTGCGCCGAAGTCCCCGACAACGCTCTCCACGAGCAACGATTGACCAAACTCAAATGAAGCCACAACGGGGCCAAGTTCAGTCTCAAGTCCTGAATCATTGAGACCAAGGCGGAGCATCATTTCTTTTGCAGCAGCACGAGCAGCTTCGACACGGTGAGTGCCATGCACCACAATCCTGCCTTGCTGATCGATGACAATCGTGGCACGCGGCCGGTCGAGCACTTTGATGACTACGCCGCCGGTTTTCTGACCGCCAAGTTGAGCCACAACTGAATCTTGATCCACAGGCTGTGGAGGAACAAAGCGCACCAGTTGATTTTCGATTCGAACATCAATTGCGTTTGCCACCATGGTCACTCCTCCTCTGTCCCAGCCGTGTCGGTGGGGTTTGAAGTAATCTCCTCTGGTTGAGGAAGGGTTTCAAGAGCATTTAGAATCGCATTTCGATGAGGCAAAAAGACTGGTAAAAGCAAGACTGCTTCATCTCCGAAGGTCGTCCTTAGGTCTGCCAAGGCCCCACGAAGGCGTTCTGCGTATCGTGCGTCACGTGCCTCGACCACCTTCTCTCCAACAATCCACTCGTTGAGGTCCCACCATGTCGTGGCGAGTACGGCGGCGGACCCGAAGTTTGGAGAAACGCCCTTGGGTGGTTTTTGTGCCAAAAAGATGTTCTTCTTGACACGCTTTCTCCATTTTCCTCCCAAAGAGATCATGCCGAGGAGTTTTTTCCAATGGGATGCTGCTTTCGCTTCATTGGTCAAGTGTTCGCCCCACCGTTCATCGTCCGCTGTTGGTTCAGCAAAGTAAATCGGACGCTCGTGCCGTTCAGCGTTGCGATGCAAACGACGTGGCTCCGGATCTGGAAATCGGCCAGACGGTACGTCTTCGAGGAGGCTCACTTCGTCAAGATAGATGGCCATTGCACCGCCAGAGATGAGCCCGTGAGTCAAATTCACACCGGGTGATTCTGCCTCGTCTTTCTCTTCTTGGACCCACATGTCGACAACGTCAGGCGATTCCAAGAGAGCCATCGCATGCCAGTTGGTGCGCGGTCGCATGGTGCGAGGATAGACAACTGTTGGTAGCACTCCATGAAGGAGAATCTGTCCGCCATCAGGGTCTGACCACACATGGTCTTCCCAATCAAGTCGCTCTGGCAAAGGAGCCACGCTCACTGATTGTTAACCCAATCTTCCAATGCTTCAATGCTCCATCCTTGGTCAAAGTAACCTTGGATTTCTTCTTGATTCCATTGTGGGAATTTCTGCATAGCGGAGGCCATCTCAGGGGTCACGTTGGCTGCCGGTGCTGGCGTTGATTGGCCAGGGAGTTCGACGTACGCCTTCGTTGGCGAGTCGTCTTCATCATAGCCGTCCTCAAACATGCCATCGTCACTGTCTCGGCGAACAAGCACAAGGACAACGATACCGAGGATCACTACAACCGTCACCAATGCGACGAGAATGAGAAGAACTGTGGTTCCATCGCTGGATTCGCTTTGCACCTTGACGTTGAATTGCTCACCTTCAGCAGAGCCGTTGTAGAGAAGTTCATTGGTCGTATCATCGGTGATAAGGTAGTACATACCAGTGGTGGCTTGTGTGAATTCAATCAAATCGATGGTCACCCACTTCTTGTCGAGAATATCGATGTCACCCGTTTCAATCGTGCCTTCAAGCACAGGTATGCCACCTGCTGTGACGGACCGAACTGAAAGGGTTGTTCCGCCTGCCATGGTACCATCGTTTCGAACTTCAATTTGGAGTTCCATCTTATCGCCAACTTCTGGTGATGAAGGCGTTAGGATGGTGTTTTCAACAGCAAAGCTTGGCTCCTCGTGAATGAATCGGTAGGTTGACTTGTGTTCCTCTGAACTTGAGAAGATTGCAGCGACGCCGCCCTCATCGGTTGGTCCACCACCAAAGATGACTCCAGCACCGGCTGAATCCTTGGCTTGAATCCACATTACGAGTTCAACGTTGCTGATTTGATCTTCAGCAGGTTCGAGTTGTCCCTCTTCAAGTGGCCACAAATCGACGCATGCCGCGGATGCGGCATAGGAGCCACCCAGCGGTGCAAGCGTGAGTTCAGCGGTCATTGCCTCGTCACCAAACGATGTTCGGTAAAGTGGCCAAACAATGTTGTTGCTTGAGTCAGAGTAGAATGCCCAAGCGACGCTTACATCACCCTGGAACAATGCTTCACGTTCCTTGAGAACGACTTCGACATCCACACAGTGGTAGGTGGATGTTGGCATGTCGCCGGAGATGACTTCACCGGTTGCGCCTCGCTTAGCGGTCCACGAATCAGTGTTGACTTCTGGCGGGTTACCGTCCACTCGGATGTTGAAGGTTGAACACCCGTAGGAACTCGAACCAGCGCACACTGCTGGTGTGCTGTCCACTGCGCCATCAGGAAGGCCAGTTTGCTCAGCACCACATGAGGTGGCATCATCAAGTGCGGTTGTTGGGTCATCGAACGGGCACAAGCGGAACGAGTATTGGTAATCGTTTGCAACAGGTGCTGCTGTGAGGTTGATATCGAAAACACCGCCGGAGAAGGTGTGGTACGTCACTTCACCCGGGAATGGAACGTAGCCCTTTGCGCCATCAGCGAGTGCTGTTGAGCGAGTGATTTCGAGGGTCAACGGAATTTCGGGGGTGATGAACACGTTGTTGTTGATTCCGTCCAAGTAAGCGTACTGCCCTTGGAACGAAATGGTATCACCAGGGTATACGAAGCCCTTGCGAACATCCTCAGTTTGAGGTTCGGAAAGATCTTCAAACACAGGTGTGACCATGAGGTCGTTTGCTTCGTCTGTTCGGAAATCGAGTTGGATTCCGTCGCTGTAGTACCAGTCTTGGATATGTCGTCCAGGTGCAGGGAGCATGCGGTACCTTGGGTTGTCGAGGTCTTGCATGTAGAGCACAGGGTTGTTTAGAGCAGTGGTGGCTCCAAGAACGCCCCAATCAATTCGGATTGGAAGGTCGAGCATGAAGTCTGCTTCAAACGGATCGATGAGCGCACCGCCATCCATTCGGAGCATGCGTGGGCCGTCCGATATGTCGCTTTCCTCAAGAATGGTGATCCATGGCGAATCGGTCCAAGCCGTTCCGTTTCGTGGGTAGTAGTAGACGTTCATGTCGTCTCGGTCATCAGCGAGGTCGACGTGGAAGTACGAGACATCTCGCCATCCATTGTCGTCGTTTGCTTCGACAATCAAGGAGTACTGGTTTCCAGCATACATGGTTTGGTTCCACTTTCCATCGTACTGTGGTTGGTTGGAATTCAAAAAGCGTCCGTCCCTCGAGTCATCGATGAAGAAGTTTCGAATGACCGGCGACTTGGAATTCATCGACACGTAGGTGAAATGGTCGTTTTCGAAGCCCGGTGCACCGCCGTCGATTGGGTTGCCTGCTAGGTCATATCCTTCGATCCAGATGGACACCTTGCCCACGGGGTCTGCGCCGATGTTGGCCATGTCGCTGAAGGAACCTGTGTAATTTGCAAACGGTGCTTGGCCGTCGTTGTTCACTGTGACCGTGATGTATTCACTGGCATCGGCCATACCGTCGCTGTTCGCATCGTGGTCGTTTTCGACCCAGATTTTGATGTCAAGGCTTGCCGGCGGGTTTGGCAAGTCATAGGCATTGAGGCGGATTTGTTGGTTAGCGGATGGAACAACCCATGTGTCGTCAACCATGGTTCGCCAGTTGCTTTCCAGAGATGGATCCACTTGTCCATTGAGGATTTTTACTTCAATCAGACTCGGATCGAGGGTGTCAATCGAGAGATTGAACGGGATTGCACACTCGCTATCAGGTCGATAGATGGAGGCTGGGCACAATGTATCGCCGCCTTCGTAGCCGTCGATTCGGAATCGGTAGGTTTCTTCACCGGCCGCAAAGCCGAGGTCGATGTTGAGATCGAAATCGCCACCGATGACACCAGATTGGTTTTCGATGCTGATCCACTCAATCGAGAAATTCTCGTCTGAGGTGTTGATTGTCTTCTGTTCCAAGACCATGTAGTATCGGCTTGGGTCCGGAGAGATGTCAAGATTCTCGAGGCGAATGCTGCCAGCGATGTTTACAATTTGATTCGACTTTCCATTGTCCAAGTCTTGGGACAATCCATTGTCGTTACGAACCTCAAAGGCTGTGATGATTGCATCGTTCTCAACAGCGTTGCCACCAACCGGCGCCATCAGCACTGCGGATGGAAGGCCATTCACACCGTTTCCAGCAAGCAAACCAGCGTAGATTCGAACTTCATCAGTGTCTTCCCAATTTGAATTGACAATGAAACGCCATGTGATTTGCTTCCCGTCTGTGATGTCGGTTTGCGTCGAGGTGGACTCAAGGGTGATCAAGTCGTTGACATCTGAAGCCTCAGCGAAGCCCATTGCATCAGAATAGGACAGGATGACGGTGCCAGTGCTCGACTCTAATGTCAGGAAACTCTCAACCAAGTTTGAGGTGGTTGAGGCTGCGACTGCGTGGGTGGTGACGATTTCGTAGAGCTCGCCGTTTGGATAGAATCCAACAGGGTTGCCTGTCACGCTGAGGGTGTTATCATACCCGCTTGCAGTGACGATTGCGAGGTTCGAGAAGGTGAGACCGCCACCGCTTGTGGAAGTGACTGCAACTTGTACGTTGGCCATCGAACCACCATCCCAGAGCGCTACACCCTTGTTGAGTTCAAGGTCGAGGCCGTCGGAATTGTCGAGGGTTGTGGTTAAGTTGTAGACGACATCGATGTCTCGAATCACCATCGTTGCTCCGGTTTCAGAACTTGGTGAATCTGCCTTGAATCGGAACGTCATCCATTCATTGCCGTAAGCATCGATGTGGCTCACAGGAACGAGGGGGTTGGTCAACAAGGAGTTGAGCGCAGCGGTAAGGTCCGTCGCTTCAAGGAACTCAGGGAGCACCCGGGAAACGTTGCCAATCGCACCGAGGCTCACTTCTTGTGTGCCTGAAAGCACTGAGAAATTGAACCCTTCAGTTGGATCGGTGCTGGACCGAATTGTGATTTCATCAAGGACAAAGTCAGTTGAACGGACGACTGCTCCCTTTGGAAGCATGAAATTTCCGCCTTCTGCAACACCTGTCAGGTCGGTGCTGATGTTGGCAGCGTCTGTGCCGTAGTTGATTCCGTCGACCTTGTTGAGCAAGAAGTTCGTTTGACGCCCAAAAGAGCCAAACGCAGGTTCATCGAAGCCCCAATCGATGTTTGAATCATTGGCGATGTCGACTTGGAAGTTGTCAGCATGGTGGCCAAAGTGGAGGTCGAACCATATTCCTGCAACGTTG
>CM001443.1:1902358-1902891 GCA_000246735.1 uncultured Candidatus Poseidoniales archaeon
TCCTGCCTCCCAAACTCCATTGATGACGCCGGTGGTCATATCATCGGTTTGATTGAACCCTGTGCCCACTCGTGTACCGATGCTGAATCCGTGGAAAACAGGGCTGGATAGCCTCGAGGAACCAGAATCAAAGGAGAGTCTGAAGTTCACTGATGGGTACGCAGTTGAGTTTATTTCCCACAATTCGATGATCTTTCCTTGGAGCCCGACCATCGGGTTGCCGTGGTTGTCCACAACGGTTTGCCCAGTTGCAGAATCCATGACTTCGAGGGAGAGGGTTGCAGAGGATGTGGTTTCGGATTCGATGGTCAAAATTCCGTAGCCATTTGGTTGGTTGTCGCCGCTCTGAACAGATGGCAAGAAACCATTGATGTCCATGGTCGCAGTTTGCGGCAAGACGTCACCAAGTCGGAAGTTATCGATGTACCAACCTGCTGCTCCACCGTCTGATCCGCTAATGTCATTGTCTTCTAAAACAAATTGAAGTTGAATGTATTGGCCGACGTACTGAATCAAATCAATCGCAATGTTTC
>CM001443.1:1902907-1903092 GCA_000246735.1 uncultured Candidatus Poseidoniales archaeon
GTTGCAGTTTCCTTGGTACGACATCAACGTTTCAAAACCGAAGATTGGGGAATCAAGCGTGTACTCAGTATCTGGAATCATTCCCATCAGTCCATTGCCACCATAGCCTTGCAGGTCGATGCTTGGGACTTCAGTGCAATCATCTTGGACATGCGCTGTGATGCGAGTGATTGGTTTGGAGAAAC
>CM001443.1:1903109-1912488 GCA_000246735.1 uncultured Candidatus Poseidoniales archaeon
ACAGATGTGCCACCCAAGGCATAATCGTTGCCATTTATGCCATCTCCATTGCATTGGCTGTAAATCTCGCCTGCATTGTTCGATCCTGTGCTCACTCGGTAGTAGCCGTTTGAATAACCAACACCAGAGGAGTTGCCGATGTCGATGTCAATGTACTGGAAACCTGTTGGATCGGGAGGGAAAACGCCATTGCTCGAGGTGCGAATTTGAACATATGCACAATCGGTGTACTTGATGGCTGGATTTGTTCCCGAAGGCGTGATACGATCGAGGTCGTGGTAGGAATCAAAGTACGCAGTTGTGTCTTTCAAAGCAAGGTCAATGTACATTGAAGACGACCTGAGGGCGTAGCTTCGGCCGTTGTTGTTTCCTTGATTGTAGAATGCGTCTGTGTAATCGTTATCGCTCAGACCTGTTCCCCAGCAATAGGTCCCAGAATAGCAATCAGGGACGCCAGGTGGAGCCGGTCCACTTACGCCGCCAAGTTCACCGTGATCGAATCCGAACGAGTTCTGATAGAAGTCACGCTGGTCAACAAAACCGGCTTGAGTTTCTTCAAAATCAGTGAGATAACCCTCGGCTGTAAGCGAAACGGGTGTTGCAGTTGCACCGTCTTCGTAGGTGAAATGAGATGCGTTTGAGAATTTTGTGAGTTGATTGTTGTAATTTGGGTTCCAGACTCGCGACATCGTTTCTGTGTCGATTCGCTGGTGAGCGGCGTGCTCAAGCATGTTGACTGAGAGGTCCATGCTTGCGCTTGTGACGGTGTCACCTGATGGAAGATCGATGCTACCATCGTCACGGTTCAAAAAAGCCGTTCCGTCGCGCATTTCGATGTCTGCTTCACTGTCTTGATTGGCGAATGTTGTCACATTGGCCGCACCTGCAAAGGGGGCTAATACCATCAATGCGACAAGGAACAATGGGGCTCTCAAGTTTCGGTTCTCGTGTGTCATGGACTCACCTGCTCTTCACGCGAGGTTTCTTTCACCTAAAACCGCATCGGACTCACGCCTCCAAATTAGGGCTTGAAACAGGGCAGTGTGCACCACAACCATTCAAAGAGAAACTTCCCTTCGGTTGTCCCAAGCTGCTTGGCAAATTTCGTGCAAACCTCCGGCTCGCTGTTCGCTTTTTTCCAACCATTCTTGATTGGCGATTGTGACGGGAGTATTCGGACCGAGGGCGTCACATACTTCCGGGCCAAGGCTCAACTCAAACACTCCCAAAACCCTTGACATTCGGATGATCGTGTTTTTATCAAATCCAAGCAATGGACGCAGAGGCTTCAGAGAGGAGGCTTGTTCGATGCTCCCGAGGTTTCCAAGGGTCTGCGACGATACTTGTCCTAGGTTTTCGCCTGTAAGAAGATGGGTTGCACCAACATCGGCTGCTTTGAAATCTGCGAGATGATGGTACATTCGTTTCATGTGAATGAAATATTCCGTGTGGGCCCATTTCTCGGTGAAAAGGGCGAGATGTTCGGCAACCGGCACCACTGTGAGCGAAGGATGAATCTGTGCTCTTGCGGCATCTCCAATTGGCCCTTTAGAGGTTAGAAAGTGCTGCAGTGCCGCAATTGTCTTCTGTTCTGCTTCAGGCCCCACCACTGGTTCTTGGCTGCAATGAACCGGATAAATGTTCCATCCTTGCTTGAGAGCCCTCGCTATCGCCACAGGCGAATCAAGCCCACCGGAGACCAACGCTATGCACACTTTGCCCTCCACCATGCTGATGGGTCAGGCAATGAGATGATGAAACCACCCTAAGGACGGGTTGACCTTCCCAGAGTTCATGAGGGGGAAGGCGTTGCGAATCACATGGAACATTTCTCAAAGGAACCCGTGACGCTCATCGAACACATTTTCCCTGGCGACACAAATGACCACGACACCTTGTTTGGAGGTCGGTTGCTTTCGATCATGGACAAGGCAGGTGGTATTGCATGCTCGAAGTTTGCCCACCGAGAATTCGTTACCATCTCGATTGATACGTTGAAATTCATCGCCCCAGCACGCCAAGGAGACTTGTTAGAAGTGACAGGGAAAGTGGTGTTTACAAGCACGCACACAGCCTGTACAAAAGTCACAGCAATGGCTGTGGACAAAGCAACTTGGAAGAAAAAGAAGATCTGTGAAGGTTACTTTTTCTTCGTTGCCATCGACTCAATGATGCGCCCGATTCCAATCCCACAATTGATTGCGGAAAGTGATGAGGAAAAGGAAGATTGGGCCCACGCCCTGCGCATACGCGAACAGATGCGCAGCGACAAAGCCGAATGAAGCACCCCTACATTCATGTGGACCACTCCGGTGGACGACTCATGCCAGTGCTCAACATAGCCATGGTCGGAAGCGACGACTTAGCACGTGAGATTGCGAAGCCAACAGACCAGCGCGATGTTCACACCTATGTGCACAAGGAATCCGATGCTGATGGGCCTCGTATCCTCTCCATCATTCGACCTGCAAAGTACCCTGAGCGGTTGCGCCCGTTCCTCAACGCTCTTTCCGCAGCCCGTGTCGGCATCATCGAAATCGAACGAATCGATGCAACATTGGGAGAGGCTTTGGTCGCATTTGCAAGTTCAAACCTCACGAAAGGCATGGCGATTATTAACGCACCAGACGGCGAATGGGTCGATGAGGACCAAGCGAAGATGCTGTTCAAGCAAGCTGGGCTCGGCGAATGGACCTTTGCTAAAGGTGACGGAATCGAATTGCGCACCATCTTGTACGGATTCATGGATTCGATTGCAGACGAGTTGAAAGCAAACGCTGAGGCGCCTCTTGTGATTCCTGTGGACCAACATTTCAACGTCAAAGGGATCGGGCTTGTGGCGATCGGCTATGTCCAATCCGGTACAGTGAACGTGCATGATGAGTTGGTGCTTCTCCCAGCAAATGGAACTGGAAATGCAAAGTCATTGCAGGTCATGGATGACGATGTTCCTGCGGCACGTGCAGGCGATCGGGTTGGCCTTGCTCTTCGCAACGCCAAAGAAGACCACCTCGGCAGCGGAACACTGCTTGTTCGCCCAGCGATTGAAGACAAGAAAACCAACACCAGCGTACCACTTGCGGTTGTGGCTCACGAGCGATCGACGATCCATCTTCAACGCTCTCCATTCCAAAAGAGAACCCTTGCAGAAGGCGACGTGGTCCATGCAAGCGTTGACCTCCAGTTTGTTGTTGGACGCGTGATTTCAGCCAACGGAGATGCTGCCGTTGTGGCATGGGAAAACCCCCTGTTCATTCGAAGGGAACATCCAGAACCAACCCTCATTGCCCAATTGGATTCAAAACCAAGAATCATGGGCAGCGCCCGCCTTGAGCGAATCGAGTGAAGGTTCAGAGGAACCAGTGGTAATAGACGCCGACGGCGATGAATGGCCCGACGAGCGTGAGGTAGCGAAGCGGTTTCCACCACCAACGATCGGACCATGCCTCGGTTTTGTTTCCAACCGCTTCGAGGATATTCTCGGCAAGTGCAGGTTCCAACAATTCAATCATGAGCATAACTTGGTGCAGTGACACATAAACAATTCCCCGGCTGAAACCCTCGCCACCCTCTGAGCCTGATTTACGCCATTCGGCTGCAAAAAAGAGGTCCACTTTTGATAGAAAAAAACCCTTCAATGGTCGGTGGATTGATAACCCACATGACGCCCTTTGCGCGATGGGATGCGCATTACTGGACACCGAGAGAGTCCACAAGGTGAGTCGACTGCACCAGAGTGGAACACCCGGAAGGGTTGTCGTCACGGTCACTGAGCGCAAGCTTTCTATCGAACAAAGAAAGGGCCACTGCGTAGAAATTGACAATGATTTTGTCATGAAAATGGATCACGCCAACAAACCCTATTTGCCGCTTGGATACGCTTTTTTCGGCGCTCTCCTGCTATGGATTGCGTCAAGAGGCATGGTGTTTGGAACGATGCCTCAGTTGTTCACCTTCGGATTTGGATTGTTCCTCATGGGTGGACACTTCGGATTGAGGCGACCAACCTTAACCATTGAAACGCAATCTGAATGGTACACGCTCCACGGCAACGATGCACGTCTTATGCGACTGGCAGAACTACACAGAAGGCTTGCTAAGGGCCAATCAATGGAACAAGCACGCCTCGGGCTGGATGAATTGCAGCGCGATGTAGACTTCCCTCGATCACAGGCATCACAATTGATTCCCGCAGAGCCAGTACGCCTTGAACCGTCAATGGCACTGACCGCGCTCCTCGTTGAGCATGGCGACCAAGAACAGATACCTGCAACGGTCAAACCGCTTCGATTCCTCGGCACGACCGAGCCGGTTGAATTGGATTTGGATGAGCCTGAAACTGAAGGGTGGATGTTCGGTGAGTCTGAACCATTGCAGCATGAACACGGGTTCGTCCAAAGGGGCAGAGCAAACGCAAGGAATCGAGGGGATGCACATGTTCCTCAAAGCGGTCTGCCACACACCACAAGCCAAATTCATCACCCTGCTCATCCATACCCCGCGCATCAAACACAAGATGCGGGGCGTTCGTACGCGCGCATCGCTGAATCAACCCCAAACCTGCCCGTGCATCATCATGTTGGCCACCAGACGAAATCACCTGGAGAATTCTTGCCCAGTTTTTTGGGTCCTGACGGAGCCCATGTCCCAACAACAGCAGACCCGACAATGCACGATGATGAATTCAGTATGTTCGATGATGAGTTGTCCATCTTCGATGAAGAACCTGATTCTTTAGTTGCCGCAGCACGGGTTGACGATGAACTCCTTGAGGAAGAACTGCTCCCCGATGAACCGCCAAAGAATCGTGTCAAGAACACACAATTCGTTGTCAGAAAGCGAGTGCCTTACGAAACAGGGCGATACACCATTGAACGGACTCGAAGCAAAACCATTTCTCGTGTTAGCGGTCTGATCAACAGCGTGACGAAGAGTGTGTCGAACGGCATTACCGAAGGCGCATCTCTTGCTGGCCAATTGCTTGCAGGCACTCCGCCAACAGACGAACAAGCTCGGAACAGCACTGACTCAGGACGCGAACTTCGAGAGCGCTCTTCAAGAAGCCACATCCAAGAAATGGAGGACAGTGTTGCCAATCTTTCTCAGCAGCACGGCGGCGTTCTTCCCGAAGAAGAAGCGAACCGACTCAAGCAACATGTCAGTCGAAGGCACACCATTGTTGAGCAACTGGAACAGGAAAAGGAAACACAGCCATCAGTGATTGATCTTGATGAACTCAGCTTTGAGGAACTCACTGAGGTGACCCAAACCGGTGCTGGAAACGAAGTCAATGGTCTGTCTAGAATCGACTTTTGATTAGCCAAGGATGCGCTCAAACTCAACGATACGTGCATCAAATGCTTCCTCGTTCATACCTTGTAATGCTTCCACGCCGAAGGATTCCAACGTGAAACTAGCAGAAACGGTTGAAGCAACGAGCGCAGTACGAAGTTCATCTCGGTCGATTGGACCTTCGCCCAAAGCAAGGTATGCAGCAAGCGTACCTGCAAAGGTGTCACCACATCCAGTGGGGTCACAGACATTCGCTGTCGGGAATGCTGGCAAAGCGATGATGTCTTCCCCGTGGAAAGCAAGAACACCATGTTCGCCTCGCTTCACAACAAGTGTGGAGACTTCAGTCATTGATTTGACCGTATGGGCGGCACGAATGAGGTTCTCATCATTGGCTAACATTCTGACTTCTCCGTCGTTAATGATGATGAGGTCAACCCTCTTCATGACGTCAAGTAATTCATCTCGTGCGATGTTAATCCACAAGTTCATCGAATCGAGCATGGTCAGGCGTTGTGCCTTTGTTTGATCGAGAACACTGGCTTGGAGAGCGGGGTGGAGGTTTGCACAGAGTGTGATTTTCGGTGCTTGGGCATGGAGAGGAACGTTTGGTTGAAAGTGCTCGAAGACATTCAAATGTGTGGCTTTTGTTTCTGCTTCAGCCATCGAACCGTGGTAGGCACCCTCCCAGCGGAATGTTTCACCGTCTGCTGTTTCGATCCCTGTTACATCCGCTCCATTGCTCACAAGGACCATGCGGTCTTCATCGCGAAAATCTGTTCCTACGACACCAACCAAGCCAACGGTGCCAAGGCCAAGGCGATTGCAATGAAAAGAACTGGCAAGGCCGCCATACGTTGCCGAGCCACCAAGCAGGTTTGCGACTTCCCCTTCGGGTGAAGCAACCGAATCATATGCTATGCTTCCGACCAATACGACGTCCATGCGCCTCCCAATTGGAGGGCCTACTTCAACATGACAGATGAGGCCTCACACACATCGATATCTGCGATACGAACCTGCAAGCCAGCGATAATACGGATACCAAACAACGCTCAATTGGCGCCGTGGGGCATCATCCGAGCAATTCTTCATGCATGTCGATGTACTGTATTGTGATGTTCCGATCAAGGAAATCTTGTTCATCCATAATCCTGCGATGAAGTGGGATGAGGTGTTCAACCCCGGTAATCATTGTCTCATCGAGAGCGGTGCGCATTCTACGGATGGCGTCGTCTCTGTCACGCCCCCAGACCAGCAATTTGGCAAGCAATGAATCAAAGCAACCCGGCATGTCGTAACCGGGATGAGCATGTGTGTCAACTCGAACACCGTAGCCGGATGGGAAATGGCACTCCCAAAGTCGACCAGGGCTTGGAATAAACTTGCGAGGGTCTTCTGCATTCAATCGGCACTGAATGGCATGCCCGTTCCATGCAATATCTTCTTGCGTCAAGGGGAGATCTTCACCTTGAGCGACCCGAATGCCGAGTTCGACGAGGTTGTAACCTGTGATGAGTTCAGTGACGGTGTGCTCCACTTGGACACGTGGGTTGACTTCGAGGAAGTAGAAATCTCCATTGGCGTCTCGTAGAAATTCGAACGTTGCAAGACCTTTGTAACCAACAGATTCTGCACCACGGCAAACCAGATCACCGATTTCTTCGCGCTTCGCTTCATCCAGCCATGGGCCTTCTTCGACAAGTTTCTGGTGACGGCGTTGAATCGAGCAGAATCGTTCGCCGAAATGAATTGCTTTTTTGCCATCCCCAAGAACCTGGAATTCAACGTGCTGAGCGCCTAGAATGTATTTTTCAACGAACACCCGTTCGTCACCAAACGCTGATTTGGCGCGTGATTGGCAGAGTTTGAGAGCGCTTTCAAATTCAGAGGCTTGCTCGACGATTTGCATACCAATGCCGCCACCACCAGCTGCGGCTTTGATGATGACTGGGTAGCCAATTTCATCGGCAAGTGTCGAAGCGACGCCCGCATCAGAAATTGGTTCTGAGGAACCTTTTGCGGTGGGCAAACCAGCAGCTTCCATGGCTGCTCGAGCCTCAATCTTGTCGCCCAACAAGGTGATGACATCTGCCGAAGGGCCAATGAATGTGATGCCTTCTTCCTGAAGTCGACGCACAAATGTAGCGTTTTCTGCCAAGAATCCGTAACCTGGGTGAACAGCGTCACAACCCATCTCTTTTGCAGCGGTGATCACTGATTCAATGTCGAGGTAGGTGTCCAAAGGGTTTGGCTTGTTATTCGCGTACGCCACATCAGCAAGTCGAACCGGAAGGGAGAGTCGGTCTTCTCGACCATGGATAATGGCTGCTTCGATGCCCATGTCTCGAAGGGTGCGAAGAATACGCAATGCGATTTCTCCACGGTTTGCAATCAGCACTCGCTTGAACGCCATGGATGAACGAAGAGCAATTACTCTATGATGCCAACGGTCGAGGAAGGTCCTAAAAGGGTCATTTGCGAAGGTAGGAAAAAGTAACGGGCCGCGGTGCAAAAAGGAACTTTCGCGTCGATTTACGGAGCGAAAAAGAGGTAATTCTTACAGATTCTAGTAAAAAAGGCAGAAGGATTCATTAGATGGGATAGAGTTGGACAAATATGACGCCGACACCCCAAACAGGAGCCGAAGCCCTCGACCGCTTAGCAGGCCGAGACCTCAACAATGATGGACGAATTGTCAACCTCGTAATCTGTGGAAATTCAAAATTCTATGATTACGCTTGGCTTGAGAATGCGGTTGAAGAATGGGTTCAGTACAATGACTACCCAGATCTCATTATTCTTGGAGGGGCAAGTGGCGTGGATTACCTCGCTGAGCGCTGGGCAGACAACAACAATGTCCCACTTGCTGTGTTCACCGAAGCTTGGTCTGTACCTCGCCCTAACGCAGCAACCGACAGTGGAAGGCCCGAGGCTGCCGCGAGCCTTGTTGAACGAATGCTTGAGCGGGCCACGCACATGCTTGCGTTCCCTGGACCCGACTCTGTATGGACCAAACGAATGGAAGAGGCTGCTGCAAGCCGGGGCATTCCTGTCATTAGTCGGCCATTGCCCACATGAGTGCATCGTTGATTACGCGTTCGCTGAGGATGTGGATGAGATCAGTACACGTCACGTAGGTAGCGCTTCTGTTCCCGCATCATTGTCTTCTCGATGAAGTGAGTTGCGTCTTCGTTGGACATGCCACCGTGTTCCTCTGCGATTGAAATAAGTGCTCTGTGGACGTCCTTCGCCATGTATTGCTTGTCACCACAGATGTAGAAATAAGCGCCGTTTTCAAACCATTCCCAAATTTCTGCACCGTGTTCGATCAAGCGATGCTGAACATAGATTTTCTCGGCTTGGTCACGGGACCATGCTGTGGTGAACCTGTACAGACTGCCACTGTCCATCCATTCTTCGATGGTTTCCTTGTAATAGAATTCGGTCTTTGCCGATTGGTCGCCAAAGAAAAGCCAATTTCGGCCTTCGCCGCCATCGAAAACACGTTGCTCCATGAATGCCCGGAACGGTGCGATGCCAGTGCCCGGCCCGACCATGATGATGTCCGTACTCTTGTCTTCTGGCAAAATGAACGATTTGGTTGGCGACATGAACACACCGATTGGGGCACCTGTCGTATCGATTTCATCAGCCATGAATTGGGTGGCTAAGCCGCCACGGGGACGTCCATTGTACTCGAATCGGACAATACCAACCGTGAGTTCAACAAAGCCAGGGTGTGCGTCATGTGAGGAAGCAATGGAGTACAGGCGGGGTTTCAATCGATCTGCAAGTTCAAGGAATTCTTCAGGGGAATACTTGACTTTGAATTCTCGCATGATGTCAATGTAGTCTCGTGTCCACAGGTAGTTTTCGATTGCCTTGGCATCATCGACTAAGGCCTCGACTTTCGCAACTGGATCGTCCGAGGGTTGGTTTGGTGCAAGCCCTGGTGGCGTTTCGCCGGAGGTGTTGGCAGACCACTCTTCGCCGTTGCGGGTGCGAGCGACGATTGAAAGGGAAATTCGCATGCCGGTTGATACAACTTTGTTGGCAAGGGAATTGACGAATTTCTTGTTGGCCA
>CM001443.1:1912504-1915829 GCA_000246735.1 uncultured Candidatus Poseidoniales archaeon
TTCGAAGTCCTTCTTTAACGCCGTGTAGAGATCTCGCTCACCGTTGTGAGTTTCGACAATCGCCGTTCGGTCCCAGCCTTGTGCTTCGATTAATTCTTCGACGATGTGAGGTGGGTTTTCTGCAAGAACGCCGAGTGCGTCACCGACCTTGTAATCCAAACCGGAGTCGCCCAATTTGAACACAATGTGTCGAGTTTCTTTTTTCGAGCCCTTTCCGTTGAGAACGTAATTCTCAGTGATTTCGGACATGTATGGATTCTTCGAACTCCAGATGAGTGCAACCTGTGATTTGCCCCAATCACAGCCTCCTTAAGATGCTTATCACCGCAAGCCATGCCGTGACACACCCTGCTTCTAAGTGGTTAAATTCTACCCTACTGAGGCAAGGGCGGATACGGCCCTTTATATGGTCCATCCGAGGGACGGAAACCATGTCCAACACAAACGCACCAACCGCCATCATCGTAGGTTCCGGACCCGGTGGTCTTGCTTCTGCTCTCCTGCTCGCCCATTCTGGAGTGAACGTCACAGTTCTCGAGAAAGCCGAAGCAGTCGGAGGACGAACCCGTCTGTTCAAGAAAGACGGTTATACATTCGACCGTGGACCAACCTTTTTCCATTACCCCGAAGTCATCGAAGAAATTTTCAAAGCGATTGGCCGTGATGCTCACAAAGAGCTCGGACTGATGCCACTCGACCCAATGTATCGGCTTGTGTTCGGAGCCGGAGGTCACATTGACGCAACCAGCAACCTCGATCAGATGACAGAGCGAATTCGTGAACTCGCAGGCGACAAAAACGCCAACGGTTTCAAAAATTACGTCAAGCAAAACCGAAAGAAGCTTGACCTCTCAAAGCAATGCCTCCAAACTCCATGGTCCAGCCCACTTGACGTGTTCTCAAAGCGAGCCATTCGAGTTGCGACTGTCCTCAAGCCATGGGCGAGCGTCGCAGGCGACCTTGGCAAGCACTTTGACGATGAACGGGTCCGACTCGCAATGTCATTCCAGACCAAGTACCTCGGCATGAGCCCATTCCACGCCCCATCGTTGTTTACAATCCTCGCTTTCCTCGAGTACGAGCACGGTATCTTCCACGCCAAGGGTGGCCTCGGAAGCATCACTGCTCGCATGGGAGAAATCGCAGAAGAAATGGGCGTCGACATCCGCCTCAACACCCCAGTGAAGTCCCTCATCTATGAAGGGAAAACCGTGACCGGTGTTCGAATCGATGGATCTGAAATGTTGGCCGACAAGGTCGTGATTAACGCAGATTTCGCCCACGCCATGACAACCCTCGTCCCTGACGAAAAGCGAAAGAAGTGGTCCAACAAGAAATTGGAAAAGAAAGGTTACTCCTGCTCGACGTTCATGCTCTACCTTGGTGTTGACAAAGAGTACGATTTGCCCCACCACCAAATCTACGCTTCCTCTGAGTACGAAAATAACCTCAAAGACATCACTCAACACCGTTTGACATGGGATGACCCATCCGTCTACGTCCAAAACGCATCCATCACCGATGACTCCCTCGCACCCGACGGCCACTCGACAATCTATGTGCTCGTGCCAGTGCCAAACCAACACGAAAGCATCGTTTGGGATGACATCAAAGGCGACTTCAGAGAAACCATCGTCAAGCAACTATCGAAACTTGGTTACGATGGCATTGAAGATCACATCGTCTCTGAAACAATCATCACCCCTGACGACTGGGGCGCATCCGACATTTACCGTGGCGCTGTGTTCAACCTAACACACGACCTAAAGCAGATGCTATGGCGCAGACCGCACAACCGATTCGAAGAAGCAAACAACCTCTACATCGTCGGCGGCGGTACGCACCCAGGAAGCGGCCTTCCAACCATCTTCGAGAGCGCCCGCATCAGCAGCAAACTTGTCCTCGCCGATCTCGGCATGCGTCCAGATTGGAACGGTGTCGACTCTTGGTTCAAGGACGTCAAGCGCCCGAAAGTCGCCGCTCGCCCCACCGCCCAACCAAAGGCACGTGGAACGAATAACGGTGAAGGGCATGCTGCATAAGCACGTTGTCATCGCATGCATTTGCCTGTGCTTCCTCTCCGGATGCGTTGCACCTGAGTCACTGAACGACGAGCGTGCATCAACACCGCCAATCAACATGAGTTTTGAGGCACCTACCCTCGACCGCATCGAAGATGGTGGCCCCACATTCGACCTCCAAGAACGCCTCGCAGAGGGCCCGGTGCTCATGCTGTGGATTGGGGCGAGTTGCTCTGGTTGTCACGATTGGACTGAATTAATCAAAACTGCAATCGATGAAGGGGCCTTCAACAACAGCACCATGAGCGTTGTCAGCGTCCATCGATGGGCAGAATTCGAATCACTCGAAGATGTCCACGAAACATTTGCTGTTGAATCAAATGATTCACACTACACGCCCTGGACCGTCGTCACACCGTCAACGACGACACCGACCTTCGAGTTTGGTACCAATGACGACACCGGCTACCCCGTGTACGAGGCTTATGGAAACCCAGGAACACCAACATTGCAAGTGATCGACCAAGCTGGGGCCCTTGTGTGGCAATCGAAGACCTACTGGGCGAATGAGACCTTGCTCGGCGAGGCGATTTCGTTTTTTGATTGAAGGCCACTCAAATGGCTCAAAAGAGGTACTGCGGCCATCCGACCCAACAAGGCGAATGGTGAACCTCAAAGACCCCAGCGTGTTGGAGAATAATAACCGCCTCAGGGCGGTGGGTGATACAGATGGGTGAAGGCATCAAACTTCCAGTCCTCAATGGATTGGGTCGCACAAATCGAATCGATAACTGGCTCAGGCAGCCGTTGGCTATGGGCATTGCCCTCACTGCGGCCATGATATACACCGCAGTCCGCCTTTTCCTGTACCCTGATACAATTCATTACGATGTGAACGGCGCCACCGTCATGTCACCAATCTTTTCTCCGAACGTGCTTGAATGGGAACTCTTTGGACTCAAGGATTGGGACCACCCAGGTTGGGTCAACGCTGCTGTTCTCGTGCTGTGGATTCCCTTTGGTTTCAGAGGCACATGCTACTACATGCGCCGTGTCTATTACCGTACATTCTTCGCAAGCCCAGTCGCTTGCTGGGTTGACGAACCAGAAATCAACAAGAAGATTGGATACAAGGGTGAAAAGCGCTTGTTCATCTTCAACAACTTGCACCGTTACTTCCTCTACGCCGCCATGATCATTTTGGCCATTAAGTGGTGGGATGTTACCCACACCTTGCACTTCACCGAAGGCGCAGCACAAGGATGGGGCATCTGCATCGGAACGCTCGTCATGGGCTTCGAAGC
>CM001443.1:1915846-1941105 GCA_000246735.1 uncultured Candidatus Poseidoniales archaeon
ACGCTCTTCGCCACCTCGCAGGTGGCGTGTTGGACCGATGGACCTCCCCGATCGCAAAGCTTCGTGGCAAGTTGTTCGGGCGCATCAGCGTGTTGAACCGATCCCACGGGTTCTGGTTCTGGACGTCGTTGACCTTCGTGTTCTTGGGCGACCTTTGGGTCTTAGCAGTTGACGCTGGAATGGTGAGCGATATGGTGCTCTTTGCACTTTGAGGTGAGATAGGATGACTGAAGAATACACCAAACACGAATACGATGTTATTGTGATCGGCGCCGGAGGCGCAGGTCTACGAGCGGCAATCGAAGCAGCACGCAGCGGTGCCAAAACCGCCATGATCACCAAGTCCTTGCTCGGCAAGGCACACACCGTCATGGCGGAAGGTGGCTGCGCAGCAGCCCTCCAAAATGCCGATCCTCGAGACGGTTGGAAGGTCCACTTCCACGACACAATGAAGGGAAGCAAGTGGCTTGCAGACTGGCGAATGGCCGAACTCCACGCCAAGGAAGCCCCGGACCGAGTCCGTGAACTCGAACAATGGGGTGCTGTGTTCGACCGAACACCAAACAACCTCATCAATCAACGAAACTTTGGCGGCCACACCTTCCCAAGGTTGGCCCACGTAGGCGACGCAACGGGTCTCGAACTCATTCGAACCCTCCAAGAACGTGGCATCCACGAAGGCATTGATATCTTCATGGAATACACCGTTCGTCATTTGCTCAAGGAAGGCGACCGCGTCACTGGATGCGTCGCCTATACCCGTGTCGATGGGGATTTCCATGCATTCTCGGCTAAATCCGTCGTTCTGGCAACAGGTGGCATCACCCGATGCTGGTCGGTTTGTTCAGGTTCTTGGGAATACACTGGTGACGGTCACGCCCTCGCTCTTTGGGCAGGCGCTGAACTCCGTGACATGGAGTTCGTTCAATTCCACCCAACAGGAATGGTTTGGCCGCCGTCCGTACGAGGTATTCTCGTGACCGAAGGTGTTCGTGGCGAAGGTGGACGACTCACCAACTCCGAAGGTGAGCGGTTCATGTTCAACTATGTTCCAGAAATGTTTGCTAGCGATCACGCTGAAACCATCGAAGAAAGCGACCAGTGGGTCGAAGAAGTGGTTTCTGGTAAATTGGCGACCGTTCGTCGTCCGCCTGAATTGCTGACCCGTGACGTTGTTGCCAAGGCCATCAATTCGGAGGTCAAAGCAGGACGAGGGTCACCGCACGGCGGTGCTTTCCTCGACATTTCCCACCGTGGGGAAGAAGCAATTCTGAAGAAGCTGCCCTCGATGCATCACCAATTCAAGGAACTTGCTGGCGTGGACATCTCAAAAGAACCGATGGAAGTCGGTCCAACCGCTCACTACGTCATGGGTGGCGTTCGTGTGAACGCTGAAACTCAAGAGAGCAATGTCCCCGGATTGTACGCATGTGGCGAGGTCGCTTCAGGACTCCACGGCGCCAACCGACTTGGTGGCAATTCCCTTTCCGACCTCATCACCTTCGGAAAGCGTGCAGGAGAGCACGCAGCAAAGCGAGCCGACACATTGGCTCAGCCTGGCATTGAAGACGCTCAAGTTCAATCGGCCATCACAGAAATGCTCGCTCCACTCAACAGAGAAGGTGGCGAGAACCCCGGCCTCATTTACGATGAAATGCGGGACATGATGCAAGCAAAGGTTGGCATCATTCGCACCAAGGAAGAAATGACTGAAGCAATGGATGATCTTGCAGCGTTCAATGAGCGTCAGGCTGCTTGCTTCCCAGGCACCTCCCGCAAGTACAACTCTGGATGGCATCAGGCACTCGACCTCAAGAACATGGTCGATGTTTCAACCGCTGCAACACTCGCTGCACTCACTCGAGAGGAAAGCCGTGGTGGACACACCCGAGATGACTTCCCTGGTGAAACTGAAGCCTGGGGGAAAATCATCAACATCATCTACATGGAAGATGGAGAAATGAAAGTTCGGCAAGAAAATGTCGAACCAATGCGAGATGACCTTGGTGACGCCATCAAGGAAGTCAAGAGCATGATTGCAGAACGTGCTGCAGAACAAGCCGGAGGTGGCAACTGATGGGACTCAAAGGTAAGAAGCAATCATTCAACATTCTGAAGGGTGAAGGCGAAGACGCCGAACTCCAATCCTTCGATATCGAACTTGACGAAGGTATGGTCGTGCTCGATTGCGTCCACAGAATCCAACACGAACAGCAACCTGACCTCGCCGTTCGTTGGAACTGCAAGGCTGGAAAGTGCGGATCGTGTTCGGCAGAAATCAATGGCCGCCCGCGTTTGATGTGCATGACTCGTATGAGCGATGTCGTCGCTGAGACGCCTGAAGGTCAAGCAATCGAAATCCGCCCAATGAAAGCATTCCCCCACGTCAAGGACTTGGTCACGGATGTTTCTTGGAACTACGAAGTTGCACAACGCATCAAGCCAATCAAGGGCCCAGACACAATGGATTGGGAATTCAACCAAATGGAAGCTGACCGTGTTCAACAATTCAGAGAGTGCATTGAGTGCTTCCTCTGTGTGAACACATGCCACGTGCTCCGAGACCACGCCTTGTTTGACGACTTTGCAGGACCTCGAAACCTAGTGCGACTCGCACAATACGAGATGCACCCACTTGATACAGAGGACCGTGTTCCTGAAATCAAGAAGGAATTCGGTGTCGAATATTGTAACATCACACGTTGTTGCACAGAAGTGTGCCCGGCTGGAATCCAGATTACAGACGATGCAATCATCCAACTCAAGGAACGAGTGGTCGACCGATATTACGATCCACTGCAGCGTATTTGGCGCACCATCACACGGCAAAAGGTTCGATACTGAGCGTGTTCTTGATGGCGATCGACCGCCGAATGGTCCAGTCTTTGTTCGCCCTCACTCTCGGACCTGCTTTCGTATGGGTCGGCATCCAGCATTTTGTCAACCCAGCGTTCTTTGAACCGATTGTGCCGGCAGTACTCGGCAACCCGCCCTTCTGGGTGTACGCAAGTGGTGGAGTAGAGATGGCGCTTGGTGCTGGAATGATTGTCCAATCCTCGCGTCGCATCGCAGGGTATTCGACAGCTGCGTTTCTTGTGATCCTCTACTGGGCCAACCTCAACATGTGGCTGAACGAGATCCCATTGAGTGGAACGACCTTTAGCACGCCAGCACACATCGCTCGGGCCATCGCACAACTGGTGATGATAGCAATGGCGGTATGGATCGCACAGCGGTTTGACACCACTGAACAAGAAGAAAAGAAAGTTTGAGGCCTTACTCGCCTCCGAAGAGGCGGTAAGGCGGCTACCCTTGCGGGAACGGATGAAGCTTCACTTCGTCCGAAGGTCGGTCAAAAGGACAGAATCGAACTCAAAGGTGTTCGATGCCGGTCTTCTTGACGTTTGCCTTCTTGATCTTATCAGGAAGCCAGTCAGGACCGTTCGCAGGCTTTGCAACCATAGCGATGCTGCCGGTGAAGCAGTGGACACGCTTGGTGCCACGCTCACGTAGGCGGATGGTCGTGTGTCCGCGGGTTGCTGCTTTTAGGGCTGCGCCACGGGGTTGTTTGCTTGCAAAAACCTGGCTCGTATCTTTTCCGTTCTCCATGAGAACAAAGTATTTTTTATCAGACATTTTGGATTACCTCCGCTACGTTTGTAGCCTACTGAGTATATAGTATTTTACCCGATTAAAGGCAACACTGCGCCATATAGGGACCGCAGTACCCCATTCCGAAAGCCTATTTTGGCATGTCAGCACGCAGTACAGCGATTCCAATCGAGTGCAAATCGAACTGAGGTTTGACGTGCAATCAGAGTTCAGCACCGGCGAGGGTTTTCGTATCAATAATACCGGGAACTTGGCGGATGGCTTCGACAACGGATTTTGCGATGGTGGCCAAACTTTCTGCTTCAAGCTTGACGATCAAATCATGATCACCAAACAGGAGTGTCGCGTCTGCAACATGCGCCATATCCTTGACTGCAAGGTAGACTTCGTGTTCTTTCCCCGGTGCAACATTGATGAGAACATATCCAACTGCCATAGTGCTCACCCACACCAAGGCGACAAAGGACTTCAATCCTTCTCTACCTCGGAAGCATCCTGCTCAAAGAATTGGAGTTGTTCTGCAGTGAAATCATTCCATTGGACACCAGACCATCCCTCAGGCATTGGCCCTTTCAACCATTCATTGTAAGCCTCCGCCGTCCAACCTTCTGGAATTCCTGAACCTTCATGAAGAATCAGCGATGAGGGCTGAAGAGGTTCCACAAAAGGTTCAGTCTCTTTAACATCCCATTGAAGAGGACCATCACCGTTTGGTTTTCTACGAAGCATGAAGCCAAGCACAACCGCACATGCCAGCACCAACGCCACCAATCCGAGAACAATGGGCCACATTGCTTCGTTTGGCGACACATCCCCTGAGGCGTTCTGCGCCCCACTGCAGTCGGTGCAGGGAGGTTCTGGCAACATTGAGATGTTTGAACTAAGAATTGCAGTTTGACCCCAGCTGTCTCGACAGGTGTATTCAATTTCGAGCGTCGTGTTGCCCAGCGCTCCAGTTGTAGGGAATGAAAACATCATGCTTCCATTGGTAGGATCATTCAGTTCTGGGCGTATTTCCAGTGAGACATTGGCAAGAACAGTTGTGTTTTGACTCACAAGAGCATCACAGGACACATCGTCTAATCCATCCAGATCGACAACATAGGCGATTGGTTCGAGGCGATCTCCTGCAGTGGCATTGTCAATTGGCACGGCCGAAAGGAATGGAGAAGCATGGAAAAAGTCAATTTCCATTGTCGAGGAGGTCGATAATCCATCGAGGTCGCGCACGACGAGCATGACTTGCCCCTCTCCATCAATGAAGGAACCATCTAATCGAAGCCGGAACGCCACAATGAATTGATTCGATGACAAGTTGCTTTGATTTGATTGCAGACAAGAAGAAGGTGGTGTTGCCATCTCATCATCTGTCTGCAATTGAGGAATTGGAACAGACCACCCTAATTGGGACATCGAAGCTTGTAAGATATCCACCGGTCGTTCAGTATCGACAACCGCAAACAGACCGATTGTCTCCCCAAATCGAAGCGAAGAAACCGGGCCATCAGCATTGCAGAGACGTGTCTCAATCACCGACGGCGGCGTGAGTAAAAACGTAAACATAGCCTCCTTATTGACCGACGCACCGTGCCGACCTGCTGCATTGATGGTAATCAAGAGGTCTCCTGATTCGAGCGGTGAATCAACTGAAGTCAATTCAATAAGCAGTGGTTCTTCAATTGAGGCGACATCAATCGGCAATTGAAACTGAGACGCACCCGGCCATTCGATCATGATGTCACCAGTTACAGATGAGGCTGGGTCGTCAGCATCCGAAAACGCAACGCGAAGGTATTCGCCCCCTCCACCACGAACTCGTTCAAGTGAATCACCAGCGGCATCAACCAGTTCAATCGAGACTGTTGGCGCCAAATCAGTCACAGGAACGAGGCGTGAACTCAGCAGGGCCCCTGTTGAGGACCGAACCTCAAACGAGACCTTGGCCAGCGAATCGCCAGCTGCCAAAACAATGGCTCCATTGTAACAATGATGGTTGGCGTCCAACTGTGCCTCATGCGTAAAGGAACTCAATGTTCCACGCGAGGCTGTCACAAGTGGGTGTTCCACCACTGGATCATGATCAGCATCGAGCACGCACACTCGAAGAGCGGTGGATTGTCCACGAACAAAACCCGCATTCGGGGCGTAGGGGAGAGCGGTTGCACCTGACCAAGCAGCTGAATCGACGCCTGCCACATGTGGACCGAACCACTGGGCTTGTGCGTCCACAACCTGAGCCACATCCGTCACGAGTGTCGTAGCAGTCTGATTGAGGCGGTCGGTTGCGACCGCTTCGATGACCAGCGACCCGAGCGTGAGTTGTGTTGGAAGGGTGATCGAGGTTTGCCAACGAAGGCCGTCGTTGGTACCAAGAGCCTGGGCCACCCAAGCAGATGAGGACAAGTTCGACACATTCTCTGCCACTGTCCAAACGAGCCCAACGCTGGTGACTGCTTCGTCGTCGGTTGCTTCGACTGAACAGATGAACGTGTCACCCCTTGCATAAGTCGACGAGTCGCAATAGACCCCCTCAATCTCCGGAGGAGCGTTCACCCACAACCTCAGCGTCAACTGATTGTTGTCGAGGATTCGTTCGCTGGCGTTGGCACTTGAAGTGTACTTCACTCGCAAATCCATCCAACCCGTTTTCTGAGGAATCACAGAGATGTTCAGCAAAAGGGAGGACCCTTCTGCATCACCCTCAGGCAGCGTCAGTGCACCATTGTACAATTCGACATTGCCCTGAATATCTTGGATCAGGAGCGTCCCATTTGCCGCTGCCATCCCCATGTTAGCAAGTGCGATTTGAACGGTGGTGTTTTGTCCATATGAGGCATTGCCAAGAAGACGTGAATCAATCAGTGATATGTCATGGAACACATCAGCGTAGGGGGCCATTTTTGGATCGCCGACGGTCACGCCCATCCAACTTGACTGAAGGTTGGCAGCAGCATGGGCTTCGGCTAAGTTGTACCCCGATGCGTAACTTGTCATCAACACACTCGGCAAACCTACCGCCGTCAAGTACGGCTCGTAGACGTAGCCCTTGAGCCCCGATGCCCCATCATCAAGCAAATCTGCGACCAAGGATTGACCATACGTTGTGCCAAGAGCAAACGAACGTGCACCCGTCGAAACCGCAGTTTCTGCGATGGAACCATTCATCCAGTCGTGGCTCGGGCGAATGGGGTACATTTTGATGGTGTCGAGGTAGACCGAGCCATCGGTTGACGTCGCCACCAGGTTGAGAGGGATGGTGATGCGCAGGTCGACTGCGCTCTGATGTGGTTCAAACCGCATGGTGGTGGACGCCCACGCTGTTCCGAATTCTTTTTCTGATGAAATGTTGGTCGAAAGAACGGCACCCGATGCATCAAGGCCTTCGACAACCAGTTCGAATGTGCCATAGACATCACCAGTTCTCATCCCGTGGCCCGAGACAAGCCATGCATGGTCTTGGTACTCAGAAGGCAGCGAAAAGGTCTGTTGAACGCTTGCTGCAGCCTGCCCGTTTCCCGAATATGCTGCACAATCGAGGTAAATATCTCGGTTCAAGGTGGTCACTTCTCCGTCGCTTAGCGAGGTGTTCCAAATCATCACCTCATCGATCATGCCCTCGAAGTATGTGCTTCCAGCACGGTTCACTCCAAGTCGATAGGAGTCAATGTTGTCAACGCTTCCTTGAGGAAACTGGGTGCTTCGAACCAAGACCCCATCGAGGTATTGGCGAGCCAAACCATTGTCGAAAACGGTGACAAGGTGTGTCCAATTTTGCGCACTAACTGCACCAAAAGCATGCGTCTGATTGTTATGCAAGCGCCACTCTCCACTGAAGATGGCGTGTTGGAAGGAAGCGTTTGACCCTGCTTGAGTCCCTGCTGCAAACACAGATGCGTAGTTCGGAAGGGTGCTCGCATTCGCCCAAACCCATTGGCTGATGGTGAAATTGCCACTCCAATCCTCAACATCCACCTCCAGATAATCATCGACGCCGTCGTACCAAAGACAACCACCATCGATGCACGATCGCCAGTTGCTGCTGTCCATGTTATGCAACGTGAAATTCGCTGTGCCTTGAGCTGAATCATTGGCAGTTGACCCAGATGAATCTTCAAACGACCAGTGATGTTGAAGATGGCTTTCCGATGGAACTGCCTCGCTGGCAATCGAGAAAGCCGATGCTGGAACAAGGTCCTTGGTTTGGTTTGGCCCTTCCCAATGAAGGGTGAGTCCGTGAGGACCTCCGCCCTGGAAAAATTCAATTCTAAAATCGTGAAGGCCTGCATCCAAGACAACGCTCGTTGAAACTTCGCGCATTCCATGGCTGCCGTAATTTTTCACGAGGCTCGCCCCGTCCAACCACATTTCTGAACCATCATCGCTGGTCAAAAAGAAGGTCCAATTGCCAGCATCGGGCACATCGATAAGGCCACTAAATCGGGCACCCCAATCTTCGCTGAACCGATTGTCCAAGCCAGGATAAGCGCCATAACTCGATGTGAAACCGAACGCCGATTCGATTCGAGTGTGGTCTGGCACACGGTCGATCAGCAAAGGCATCGAGGCAGCGTTGAAACTGACGCCAGCATTGTCGAAAAACTCCGCAAATATCCCTGATGTCCCAACACCTTGCTCAGGCGCACACTCCGCTGCAACCGAGGCTTCAAGTGCAGAACTGCCACCTTGGGTCACGACATTCTGACGGCTCCAATTGAACGAATCACCTGCCGACAGTGTTGGCAATGTCACTTCCCAATGCTGAGCCCCACTCGAGGAAGTGCTGCTCGATGAATCGAATCCTCCATTCGGCAACTTGTTGTTCGACCAACCGCCATCATTTGACCCCCATGAGGCATAACCCATCACATTGGAAACATTGGTGAGGAAGGTGGAAGTTTCTTCGAAAACCGTTGGCAACCCCATCGTTGCGTTGAGCGTGGTGTTAGCGGTGTACAAATCGTCGTTCCAAAATTTGTAGCCTGAGCCATTACGATTGGTCGCTAAATCAAGCGCAAAGACGCCTCGTTCGCCCAAACTGTTGTTGGCCTTTTCGATTAATCCAAGCGCTGTTTCAACCGTATACCCTGTTAATCGTGTCACAAGGTAGAAACCCTGTTCTTCTCGGCTAAAGGCTTCCATAGCGCCACCTGCCAACGGACCATAGCCGTGATTTACCCATCCATCCTCGCCGACGCTGCTGTTGAAAGAGCCACCAACGAGTGCGATTTCCTGGTCAAAACTTGCCTTGTTGTTCCCTCCGCTCACTCGCAGTGGAATGCCTTTTGTGGTGACAAGGTAGTTGATATCGGTGCTATTGGACCGGTTCTGTATCATTTCAACAAATGGTTCAGCAAAATAAGTCGTGAATTGATCCCTGTTGATGGTCTCTTTTGTCGGAGCGCTTTGATTCTCGAAAATGAACACCCGTTCAGAACTGATGTTCCGTGCGGCCACAAAGGCCCAACCAATGGTTCGACTCGCCTCGGAATTGTTGTTAATCAGGACGGCTACATCGCTGTAATCGTAGACTGATAGGAAATCAAAGCCTTGGGGAACAGCAATCGAGGGAAAGGGCGTTTGGTTCCAAACCTCTTGATGTTCTCCAATCGAGAACCCCACAAAAGCATCCTCGAGGAAAACACCATCCGCCTCAGAAGAACCCATTGGTGCCTCATTTGAAGGTGCGGCGATGCCCAACAATGATGAAGAAAGCATCAAGGCGACGAAGACAAAAGCAGTGTGCCTTTTGCTCATCATCGGCTTTGGCTGACAGAAGTATGGTTTAGCAGTACCGCTTCAAGGTCAAATCATACTGAATTGTTCAAACCTTTTTGGGTCCTGTTGGCGTACCCGAAAACATGAAAATTAAGGGTTTTCATGAATGGTTTGCGAACTTGATAAGTAAGGTGGCCTCTCTTGCTTGGCTTGATGGCAGAACTGTACATGGCGCGAACATGCAAGTGGGGCGTGCTACGAGTTGTTGGTGGCGATGTGTGGAATCACAGCGGTGATGTCCTCATCACACCTGCAAACAACCGACTCTCTGGACGTGAAGGCCTCGACGCCCAAATCCATGCAAAGGCTGGACAGGAACTCACCGATGTCACACGGAACATTTGCTTGGACATGCGGAAGATCAACGCACCTCCATGTGCTGTGACCAAGAACGTGGTGACAGAACCTTTCAACTTGGCTTCTAACTTCAAGCACATCATCCACGTCGTCGGCCCAGATTGCCGACGACCAAACCAAGATGAGGCCCGCCGAACCCTGCTCCCAGAAACATACAGCAACTTGTTTGCTACCCTTGCAGAATTGGACGTTCGCTCTGTTGTCTCTCCACCGTTGTCAATGGGCATCTTTGCTTACCCTCACCGAGAAGGCGCTCGCCTAACGCTCGAGATCATTCTTGGTTTGCTCGATGGCGAAGAAGACCCTGGCTTCAATGATTACACCATCGTTGTCAAAGAACGCAACTTCATCTCCAACATGCGAACAGTGTACAGGGAAACTGAAGACCAGCTCCCCGGCATTGACACAACATCAGCGTGAAGTGAAAGCATGGTTGACCTTGCGGCCATGGTCAGCACAACCCTTGCTGCAGACCGGAAGCAATTCAATGCAGTTTTGATGATGGCAAGCAATGCAAGGAAGGTAAAATTGGTTGCGGATGTGCTTCCAAAAGAAATGCCTCTTACTGTCCTTACAAGTCAAAACCGAGTGGCAGAAAACCTCGAAGGGTCTGGCATTGAGTGCACCCTCCTTGATGAAAGCCTCACTTCCCAAGGCCTGAATGTCTTGACCCAAATGCACGACTTGGTTCTCCAAGCCATCGGCGAAGGGCGCCTTTCGAGGGGTGAGCGATTGCTCGTTGTGTTGGCCGAACCCATTGATGGCGTGATGGTGATCGACACGACGATGCTCAACACCAACCGTTTTGCCAACCTAGCCCAGGAATTTAGCATCGATTTGGAGGTTTTGACGGAACTGATGAAATTGGCGAGGCACCTCGGCGGTCGAGGGAGAGAAGGCCATGCAGTTGGCGCATTGTTTGCCATTGGTGCGCTGCCATCATTGAGGAAACACACGACGGCGCTGGTGCTCAATCCGTTCAAGGGTCACGCGCCAGAGAAACGAACCATCCTCGATGAAGCAAACCACGAGACGTTGGCTGAATTCGCGTGGCTCGATGGTGCGATCTTGTTCAACAAGGACGGCGTCGCAAGCGATGCTGGACGGTACATACAGGTCCCTCCTGGCGTGTCGCCGAAAGCAGGAGAAGGTGGACGCCACTTGGCAGCCAGAGCCATTTCACAACTTTCAGAAGGCATCGCCATCTGTGTCTCGTCTTCAGGCACCATCACAATGTACGCGGGTGGAAGAGATCGTTACAAGGTTCGTCTTGGATGATCATTCCTCTTCAGAGGATGTTCGTTTCGAGTCTAGACCACGTTCAGCAGATACAAGTCGATCTTTGGCCAATGCAAGTTCTGACTGCGCATGGGTAAGGCGTGCTTGATTGAGGTTCCTTTCGATGCTTAACTTGCTGCGAGTGATGCTGCTCAGCCGTTGGCTGCGATCTTTTGGTTTCAGTGCTTCACCGCGTTGGTTCATCAGCCACTCCTCAAGCAGTGCTTGACCCCACTCTGGCGCTCGCAAACGAGCAGAGAGAATAATTTCAGAGGAACGATGACGGAAACGGACCCGCCCTTCGTTGGTTCGATGGGCTTGTATTGAGCCAGGGTTCCATCGATCTTGTGGAATGTGCAAATGCTCCTCACACACCAGTTCACCATCAGAATCCATTGCAAAATCAGCGATGAGCACCCCTCGGTTGAGTTTGATAAACACCTGCAAAACATCGTCGTGTGCAGCCCATTCTGAAATGTCAAGTGGGAGTTGGCCCCACATCGATTCACACCACGTTTCGAGAGCCTGCTGATGGGACACCATGCCTCATGGTTCAATCCAACCATCTTCAACTTTGTTCAATGGCCATCAAGCCAATTCGGTTAAGGTTGAAGGCAGAAGACATTTTGGCAGGGTCATGGATGGCGCATGGGGGTCGATTCAAGCGGACTGGAGGGTGCTCCTTCTGCTTGTGCTTCTATGGTACATCCTCTTACGAACGTGGGAGCGAAATGGAACCCTCGACAAATGGAACGCAAGCCGTGTCTTCGGTTTCGTCCTCATGGTCCGAGCCAAATACGGCCTCGAAGTATTGGAAAAGGTGGCCAAACCACGTCGCTTTTGGCGAATATACGGTGAAGTCGCATTGTGGATTTGTGTCGGAACCATGCTCTTAGTGGGCCTTTTGATGGGCATTGCCTTCATCGGCGTTCTGCTCTCTCCGCCCTCAACACCCCCTCCATCCGCCAGTGAACTGGTTGCGATTCCGGGCATCAACCCAATGATCCCCCTTGGCTGGGGCGCTATGGCGTTTGTCGTTGCCCTCGTCATTCACGAATTCGGCCACGGCCTCTTAGCGCGTGCCCACGGCATGCGAATCCGTGCTTTTGGATTGCTGCAACTTGGCCCGCTGCCTTTGGGGGCTTTTGCCGAACCACAGTATGAGGAATTACATCGGGCACCGCGAAGGGAACGAATGCGAATGTTTGCGGCAGGTCCAGCAACGAATCTTTTCGCTGCCTTTGTGTGTTTGCTCATGCTTGGTGGGCTTGCTGGGCAAGTGGTCGCTGCGACCCCCCATCCACACGCACGAGCCTTGGTGATCGATGGTGGGGCTGAACAAGCAGGCATGCAACCGTGGGACATCATCCTCGCCATCAATGGAACAGAGGTGATTGGACTCGATGGATTCAGGGATGAATTGAACCGATACCAAGCCAACGACACCGTCTTGATGGATGTACAACATGAAAATGGAGAACTGGAAACCCTCACAGTGGTGCTCGGTGACAAATACGCCTACTACGAAGAGTTAGGTTGGAGTGAAGAAACGCTTGAGGCCATGAACGTCAAGCCGAACGAACCGTTCCTCGGTGTAGAAGGGCTTGGCGTAGGGACCGAGGGCGTGGACAGACTCGCTGGCCCATTCTCCCCGCGGTTCGAAGGTGGCACGATTGTGAAGGCGATTTACACACCGTTCCATTTGCTCAACATCATGATCGTGCCGTTCCAATTGCAGGGCGTATCGATGTACCCGATGGAAGAAAGCATGCTGGGCGCTGTGGATGATGGTCTGGGCGGCATTCTGGGCATGAATGGAATTATGTTCATGATCAACTTCTTTTTCTGGCTGATGTGGGTGAATATTCTTCTCGGCTTCACAAACCTGATTCCAATGGTACCATTTGATGGTGGCCATTTGTTCAAGGACACCCTTCACGGAACGCTTACAACCATCAAAAAGATTGGAAAAAAGACTCGCCTGTGGAACATTCATCCCATGTGGGTGGATCACATCTCAAGCAAAGCATCACGGATGTCATCGCTCGCCCTCTTGGTGATGCTGGTGTTCATGATTGCCGCACCGTTCTTCTGAACATTACGACGAGCGTCGACGCGCCAACTCTGCAAGAACATTGGTCTGTGTTCTGGCTTTCAATGCAGGTGTCAGTGGCGCCTGTCGAGGAACATTTGCCGCCGTATCTGGCAGGGATTTTCTGTTCGAGGGTGTTGTTCTGGCCGTAAGGCTGGAAAGAGTTGTAGAATCCGCTCCGGCTTTTGAGCAGACCAGCGAAATGAACTGATTGAGGGGCATTCCATCACTCCAATTCAGGTAGTTCGATCCCGTTCGAGTCTTTGGAAACGGTGGAATCCACTTTTCTAATTGCCTCAACCGCCCACTGAGGTTCGATGTTTCAACACGGAAAATCCGCCAAGAATCGCCTCGCACCCCTTTGAGTCGGTGGGCATACAAAGGCATGAGGTTGCACCGTTCGCCCTCATTGACCATCGCATCATACTGGTCTTTGGTCCGTCCGGAGAGGTAGAGTTTGTCTGCTTTGGTGCTTTTCACTTCGATTGGAAAACACAAATCGCCTCGTAAGGCAAGAAGGTCACCTGTCCCTTCCATACCCGACCCCGCAGCTCGCACCACGAGAAATGGGCGATCGGACACAAGCCGCATCCGTTCCTTCTCAGGAACACTGCAGGAGCGTATGACTGCTTCAACACCGTTTGGAACACCGGCAAGCACTTGCCTCAATTCACGTTCATATTGGCTGGACACGCTAAGCAATCAATGTCAATCGTTCTTGATAACTTCGGAGAATGACACCGAAAGTTTCGGTAAAACCTGATGCACACTGTTCAGCCATTCCACACAAACTTCCTTCAACCTCCCAGCGTTTTTGACAATCGTGACGAGGCTGGTAGTCAAGACCATCGACTTTCGATTGGCTTACAGGCTGATGCGAGCGTTAAGGTCGAGGAAGATGAAATTCGACCTCTTAGAGCATGACGCTCCACTCCCACATGCCGATACTGTATGGATTGCCACAGAGTTCGAAATTCTCGGGCATGAACACGAAGGGTACCCCGTGGCAGCAAACCTTGACGACATCGAAGCCGCGATTGAACGCGCCATGCTCCACCTTCGCGGCGTTCACCAAATTCGTGAACTGACGTTCGGACTTGACCCAGGGCCGCGACCCGGCGTTGCATGGATGGGGGATGGCGTTCTTTTGGGCATGGCGCAACTTGAAGGCATTGCGGATGTGGTCAACCATATTCGAAGCATTGAGCGGGCCATTGAACACCATGTCTGTAAGGTTCGAATTGGCAATGGGGCCCCTCTCATCAGGGACCACATCATCAACGACTGCATCGCTGAGAACATCTGGATGGAGGAGGTCAACGAGGCGCGTACCTCCAAAGGCTTGCTTCGCCACAACCACGTCGTTTCAGCCGTGCGAATTGCAATGCTGCGCGGCAAGCGCGTGTGGGAGCAACGAAGCATCACACCCACCGAAGGTCAGCTAAAAGAAATACAGCGGCAAAGTCGAAAATTGAGCAACGGTCGTAAGACCATCTCCACTGAATTAGCCTTAGCTGTGGCAAGGGGCGAGATGCCGCTGGATGAAGCGCTGGTGCTGTGATCACTCTTCTTCCAATTCATCGTGAGCGAGTTTTAGTTCCGGTGCATTTTTGACAATGCGTTTGAGAAGAGGTTCAAGCACCATCGGCGCAATCAACACACCTGCAACAACAAAGAACAGAGCGAGGTAGGAGGAATTTGGAACATAGATTGTACCCGGGGAACCAGGGTCTGTGTTGAGGGCCAACTTCACGGTTCCAAGCCATGGGATTTCCCCTCCGGCCACACCAATGAGCCACGAATCTCGGATTGGGCGGACGATGCCCGATGCACTGTGAACGCCTGCCGAACCGTTGACGGCGCTTGGGCCTTGATCCACCGAGCAACGGTTATTGTCGCCGAGGGTCAAGATGCCAGCCTGTGATGGCGTCCAATTCCAAATAACGAGGAACGGTTCCACATTTGCATGGGCAGGGCGGTCGCAATCATAGTAAGCAGCGTTAATCCCATCGAAGGCAATGGTGACCGTGGAGGCATTCACTACAGACGTGCCAGGGACATTCCACGTCATGACGCAGGCACCAAGCAGGCCATCAGCGGCAGGAATGATGTCATCGTACGTTCCCCCATTGGGGCAATGAACAACGGACAAATCGTCTGCAGAAGCATTGCGATCTGGAACCTCGAGGATGTTTGGAACGACTTCGAGGATGGCTCGATGAATGATGGGCGTACCCCCTTCTCCATTTTTGTCGTAAATGATGACATCGCCTGCCATTCCATGCTGCTCATAGCCGTATTGCGGGTGGTTTGGGTTTGAGGCTTCTGCAAAGGTTGTCACTGTGTCCATTGGTTGGTTGTGGACAAGCACCAAATCACCGGCATCAATGCTTCCAACTTCACCGTTTAGTTCGTGGATCATCGATGAAGATTCGACCACAACAAGCGGTGGCATTGAACCTGTATGAGCAAACAACCCAAGGACAAGAAGACCAATCATACCTGCTGCAAGAACCATCTCTCGGAGGAGGTTGAGCAGTGGGTCGTTGTCGCTCACCAGTGTCCCCTCTGACTCAGCGTCGAAGTCCCTTGCTTTCAAGGAATGCTGTCCATGACGCTTCGTGGCCTGCCCCTAAGACGGTGGCTGATTCATTTCCTTCGGACTTTCTTCGACGAATCTCGGATGTCGAGTCCAACTCTTTCAATTCCTCAAGGAGCAATGCGTGGCCTCGCAAGGTAAAAAATTCGGGCAAAACAACAAGCAAAGCCACTGCTGAGACAACCGCCAAACCGATTGCACCACCAGTGAATTCGCCCCAAGTATCGCTGTTTTGTAAGAACAAAATTTGTGTAAGTGAAGACAAAAGGAGAATGCCGATCCCTCCTGAAGTCGCTGCAGCGTACCCAAGTTGACGTCCGTGTTGTGCTGCCCACCATTTTGAAAATAGACCAATAATCATGCTTCGCCCCGTTCCTAAGAAGCAGAACGCCTTCTTGAGACTTCCTTTCTCAAGGCCAGTTATGTGTCAAATCATTGCACCACAAATAGGATATAAGCGTGGAGTGAGCATTTATTGTTCAAAATGGGCCACAGGATGCTGAGGGCCTGACGCTTCGGGGTGAAGTTCAAATGCTTTGGCCGCGGTGGGCCGAAGGCCCATTGAGGGACACACGGTGATTTTTATGCGAAAAGCAATCTTTCTAACCCTCATATTCCTCTCTTCTTTAATGGTCCCGTTCGCTTCTGGAGCGACCACTGAGACCCAATTCCAAAGCGGTAATTCCTCCTACACTCAGACATTTATGGGAAGTGGAAATGGAACTGCCGGAGACCTTTCAATACCGTTCGGTGCAGAAGTGACTGCTGCCGAATTCAAACTGCGCGGCGATGCAAGCAGAACCTCTTACACTAATTTCACAACAAACGCTCACTTTGGTGGGCCTGGTGATGGAACATGGTCGGGATCACCCCCCTCCCCGTTCACCAGCGGTAGCCGCCAAAATGTCGATGTAACAAACAGAGAAATGTCCCTCAAAGGAAATCCATCCCTTGCTGATATCGACATGGGACGCACCCAACAAATCCAGTCAAAGGGTTCAGCTGTGCAAAACACAACAGGGCAATTCGTGGCAAATGGAGATCAAGGCTACACCGGCCTCACCAAGGACTTTCCAATTCGCAGCGTGAGCACCACAGCGGGTTGGAATTACATCGGCGTTGTCGTGCAAATCGGAGACGAATACCACGTTATGCGGTACACATCATCGGGTATGTACCAAGCGCCCACCATTCTGAGGGTCAACGCAACAACTGGTGCATACCTTGGAACTGCAAGCGTGAACACCAACGGGTGCAGCACGAGTCAATACTACAGAATGGTCGATGCGACGGTCGATGGTTCAACGGTGTACACGGCGCATGATTCGTACTACTATCTTACCAAATGGACCGTGACCTCCACATCGACTTCCATGCAATGGAAGTGCGACCGTGCGTACTCATTCAGCCCAAATTATGTGACAGGCGTCGACATAGACGATGCAACAGGCAAAATGTGGGTCTCCACCTACAGTTCCTCGGCCCAAACCCATTACTTGAACGAAGTCGACAAGACATCACCAACCTCGGTCAACGGCACATGGACGCTCGGGGGCTCATCGACGATCCCCACACGCTACGGCGCCGGCCTGATTGTCAATTATCCAACCATCATCTACAATGAGTACGATCAAAGTTACAAGAGTGGCGTTGGTTACAATTACGATAGTTACCACCACTACCTACGCTTTGGTGGCAACTTCATCGAGCACATGGGCGTCCTTCCAATCAGCGAAGGTGGCCACTATGGCTTGGTCGAAGCTGATGGTGGCAAGGTGAGCTTTGCATGCGCCTATTACAGCACTGCATACTGCCCCACCTCCAGCCGTCACAAGATCTACAGTCACGGCGATGGTGCTCTTTACGACGCACGGACGCCGACCTCGACGAGCAACATGATCACAGGTTCTGCGATTTCAATTTCCAAACCAATCTCTCAGTTCGAGGTGACCAGCATCATTGGATACATCCCCTCTGGAACAAGCATTGAAGTGGATTTGTCCAACGACGGCGGTGCAACATGGCGGAATGTAAATTCAGGACAGACCGTTAACTTCGCCTCAGCAAGCACCAGTTTGCTTTGGAGAGCGACCCTCAACGGCACCACAACAGCCACGCCAATCCTCGATGGAATTGGCGTTCAATACACCACTTCGTACGTAAGTTCGTCGTACATGTATGTGAACCAATACATCGGTAGCGGATCAACCACCACCGTAGCAGCCACCATTACTTGGGATGCGACCACTCCTTCGGGAACCTCGGTTCGTGTCAACTATGGTTACGCATCCTCCTCCACATGCAACACTGGAACATCAGGTGTGCTTTCCTGGACGACGTCTCAATCTGGGCAAACCAAGTCGTTGTCACCGACTGGCTACTACATGTGCTTGAGGGTGGAATTGAGTTCCTCGAACTCCCAAAACACACCAACAATTTCCAACATCAGCGTTGCACAACACGCTGATGCGCCTGAAGAATCAGGCATTGAAATTGGTGGATTGCTCAATCCTGATCGACCAACAGAGTGGACAACACCAACCTGCTGGAAGCAACCAGCAAGCGATGGAGCGTTGATGGGCCCAATTACAGTGACCCATGTTACATCGTCTGCAGGGGTCAATAACCTGTTGAAGTGCCTCAACGATCGCATTCCTGACACAGGCGCAGGGATTGCAAATCTCTCAATTGGTCTGGTTTCGGCCAGTTCCGGCGTTCTTAGCCTTGAATCCTTTTCGATCACCTATACGGTCAACACGATCAACCTCGACATACAGATCCCTGCTGGGGAAGTGTTGCACGAACGCCTTCTTCCTTACGAAATCGTCACCCGCCACATCATCGGGGAAGATGCAACGAGCATGTCAGAAGCCACCCTCACGCTCCAAACGAACTCGATTGCAAAGAATCCAATCTTGACTTGGCAAAACGGCGACGTCTTCCCGAGCCCAAACGATCCAGAAGATTACATCGAATTGGATGCAAGTTCGTGGTCCGCCGAAAACAATGGCATTTTGGAAATTCACTGGATTTTCCATGTTACTGCCGAGTTCCCTGATCAAACCGGTGTCCGATTCAAAACAGGCTGCCTCGACAACAGTGGCTCCTCAGGATACTCTCCGCTGGATTTGTTGAGCGACGAAACGATGGATGTCAACCGTAGCTTTGGCCTTGGGTGGCTCAAAGTCCGTGATAACGATGGGCGACTGACCATGGACGATGTCCCTGACAACTCGTGGGTCGCTGCAGGTGAAACGCTGTATTTCCAAGGCGCCATGTGGTTCCAAAACACGGAAGATGCTCCAAAGGACAGCGCTTTTGACGTCCGAATCTCACGCAATGGATGGGTTGAGAGCACCGCAAGGGACACCACCAACAACAATGGTACATTCTTCATCGGCATTGATTTGCCTGAAATTGATGTTCCCGATGGACTGACTTACGAGGTGCAAACCTACAACGAACGCAACCCAACACATGTGATGGCATCCAATGGCGACTGGCAACGCACCTACAAGGTCGACGCAACTGCGCCTGAGCGAATGAATTTCGCTCCTGAAGATGAGGGCTATGAAGCAGCAAGCGTGCAACAAGAAGTCAAGATCCTTGTCAATGACGATGTTGGCCACCCAATGAGCCTCGAGTTGATGTATTGGGTCGAAGCCGACCACGATGCAAACCGCAATGGTGAGGCTGACCCGCAAGAATACGTCATGAAGACGGTTCACAATGCAACTGAAGCCGAGAACAAGTGGTTCATCACAACCATCGACCACTCTCGAAATCCGAACATGGGTCGTGTTTCTTACTTCTGGAAGGGTGGCGACCAAGCTGGCAACCCACTCTTCTACTCCGTCATCGGTGAGGATGATGAAGTGTTGATGTTTGAATCCGAAGCTGGATTCGTGCATGATGATGCAACCTTCCGAACTCGCAAGGACTCTTCCGCAGTCTTCACGGGGCTTGAATGGAATGGCCACGAAGACAATGGTGCCATCTATGCTGGCATGGAACAGACCATCACACTGGGCTTCATTGATGCAAACACAGCCATCGACTTTGAGCACATTTCATTGGTGTTCGATTTCGAAGGACCGAACCCGCTTCGGGACGCACAACGAATCTCCTACTCTGGTATGAACGACACCTTCTGGTCGGAAAGCGAGTTCATCGACCTCTTGTCAACCAGTTCCATGCATGAAACAACCAATGAATCAGGCCTCCCCTGGATTCAACTGACCTTCAACTTTGAAATCGGATGGGATTGGCCAGATGAAGAAATGGGCGATGTTGCCCTGATTTACAAGGAACGTGGATCACCTTACGAAGACAGAATTTTACTGTTAGAACACACCTTCCGCGTTGAGAATGACCTGATGCTTGCTCCAAGCGATTACCTTGTTGAAGACATCAGTGAGCCTCGAACCGGGCAAGTCGCAGATGGTAGCAGGGTTCGCAAGGACGACCGACTGGCGTTCACGGGGACTGTGGTCTACGAAGGAAGCAGCGTACCTGCGCCACGGGACGTAGGTATCCTCGTCGAAGTGTTTGATGGCGAAAAGATGTGGAGCGACGGTTCGCTCACCTCCGAAGGCGAGTACTCTGTAGAAGTACCACTTTCAGCAGCCTCGACGTTGCAATCTTCACCGACACGGACCTGTTTGATATCCATCACAAACATTCCTGGCCGTGGTGAAGACATGACTGGAACGCTCGTTTCAACCACTCTTCAGGTAATTGTTGACGATGCAGCACCTCGTGTCGTAAAGCGAACAATGCCGATGAATGTAATCGACATCTCAGCGAACAATGATCTGACCAATGTGCCAGTGGAATTCCACGGCACTGAAGACGCTGATTTAACCGGCTCGAAGCAAATGGTCCACTGGGTCATGCGAGATGCCACACGAACGGTTACCATTGGAGCAGGTTCAACCCTCCTTGGCATGCAGCAAGAAAATCAGAACGTTATTTGGACTGGTTCTGTCGATTTGACAGACGGTGGGCGAATCTCGCCTCAATCGGGTGATTTCGTTGGATTCTACATCAGCGGCTACGATGCTGCTGGAAACCAATTCCCTGTCGTTTCGAACTCTGAAGCAAGCCCGGTACCTGAACTGGCAGCAAACGATACTGACTTCGAGCGCCAATGGATTCGCCTTGGTGCTGTTGGAGCAGAATTGAGGATTCACTCCATCGACCTGTCTGACGACCACGTGTCACCAGGCGCTTCGGTTGAAGTCAACGCCAAGGTCATCAACACGGGCGGTAATACCGATGCTCCGTTCAAGGTGAGTTTCTTTGCTGGTGACTCTGAAAAACCGTTCGATGAAGTCACATTGACTGGAATTGACTCGAAGGAAGTGATCGAAGTCAGCACCGTTTGGAGCGCAGAAAATGTCGATCGCTTGCGAGTTGTTGTCGACCGTGACAACCTCATCATCGAAGTGAACGATGACGACAACAGCGCTGAACACTCTGTTGAAATGGCTTATCCGAAGTACCTTGGCTGGTTCGATTCACCGCGTGAAAACCCACTTGCCTGGATTTTCATCGTGACCTCAATCATTGTCTTGATCGGTGTTGCAACCATCGCAGCAAGAACATCCATCGACCACAGTGATGGCATGTTCGAAGATGATGAAGATTGGGACGAGGATGAAGACGGCGATTACGAAGATGAAGAAGAAGACGATTACGACGAAGACTGATTCGCAGTACCTCGGTTTCCATTCATTTCTCGAACGCAGCAGCACTGCAAATCCTCAAAAGAGGTCGCCATGAGGCTCACTCGAAGAGGGTGGGGAGAGTATGTCGACCGTCTTTTCAAACCTCGATGAACGACTCGCCTCATCGCTGGAGCGAAGAGGGTGGGAACCAACCCCCGTTCAGACCGCTGCTCTGCCAGACCTCTGCGCTGGAGAAGACAGAATCATCATTGCGCCTACTGGTTCAGGTAAGACACTGAGCGCTGTCCTTCCTGTGTTGCACCGTTGCTTGAGTGAACAGTGGGACCCACTTGCCATTCTCTACATCACACCATTGCGAGCATTGAATCGAGACGTCGACAGACGGCTTGAGGAAATCACCAGCGATGTTGGGCTCAAGGTCGGCCTGCGACACGGCGACACGACGCAAAGTGAGCGCGCACGCCAGACAAGAAAACCACCTCACCTCTTGGTCACAACGCCTGAAACATTCCAACTCATGTTCACTGGAAAGAACCTGAGGAGGCTTCTTGGATCTGTTCGCGCCGTTATTGTGGATGAAGTTCACGACCTCGCTGCAAGTGAACGTGGTTGGCAACTGTCGCTTGGTTTGGCACGATTGGAAGCGCTCTCGGGCCACAAAGTGCAACGTATTGGCCTCTCTGCTACCGTTGGAAACCCCGATGCTGTTGCAGATTGGCTCTCTCCGAATCACGGCAAAGCCATCATTGCTATGGGTGAACGTGATACTGAATTGACAGTTGAATGCGCACACCCGCTTGCAGAAGACGAAGTCGGAGGCATTGAGATGGGTGTGACACCACGCGTCCACGCCAGTTTCAGGCGACTCATTGAGGTGCTTCGCACCGAACCACCTTGCTTGGTCTTCGTCAACAGCAGAAACGATGCTGAAACCATTGCAAATCGCTTGCAAACCATGGCGCCAGATGTTCAGATCGGTGTCCACCACGGTTCGCTGGCAGCAGACACACGTCAAGACATGGAAGACCGATTGCGTGCAGGTGAATTGTCAGGATTGGTGTGCACATCAAGCCTCGAATTGGGAATCGACGTTGGAAAAATCCGGCGGATTGTTCAGGTCAAAAGCCCACGGTCAGTGGACAGGATGCTGCAACGTGTCGGCCGCGCCGATCACCGCCTTGGGGGGGTCGGTAAGGGGCACCTCCTTGCGTGGGATGCTGACGAAATTGCAGAAGGCGCCGTTGTGGCAAGGCGCGCAATGTTCGGTGAAATCGAACCCGTCGAATGGCGGGAGCGACCGAAGACTGTCGTCGCCAATCAACTGGTGCTCATGGCACATTCCCACAACGCCGTTCCGATTGACACCGCTACAGAAATCATAGGAAACGCCAGTCAGTTCAAAGGATGGAACAGGCATGACACAGAGGCGATTCTCAAGGTGCTTGCCGACAGCTGGATCATTCGTCACACGCCAGATCCAAAGGAAATTCCATGGTATCGTTGGCCGGCGAAGGTCTATGCACACGCTCAAGCCGAAGCGAAGGCCAAAAAATTGGACCTTCCAGAAGAACGCCCGAAGTACAATGTTCCAGATGAAGAAATCTCAACTGGACTCAAGGAACTCAGTGTACCTGTTCCCAAGGCCTTCGCTAAGGGGTGGTTTTCAACGGCTGGACGCACACGCCAATGGGTGACGAATCACTTGTCGATGATCCCCGATAAGCAATCCTATCGAGTCAGGGATGCCGTCACAAGGAGGAGCCTTGGAAACGTCGATGAAGCGTTCGTTCTCTCCTTAAATGACAGCGGCGAGGATGACGATGGCCATCGCAGGCAATTCGTTATGGCAGGGCGTACTTGGATGATTATCGATGCAGACCCGGAACAGTCTGAGTTGCTTGTGACACCAGTTTCTGACCAAGCCAGCGCCCCTCAGTGGGTTGGCGAATTACCGCCTGTTCCGAAAGCCATTGCTAGGGACATTGGTCGGTTGCGTCACTTGATTGCAGAAGACATCGGTGCTTACGATGCGCCTGTGAAACACAACGAAGATGCGCTCGATGTCAATGGGCTGTTCTCAGGCCGGAACTCATCGCTCAAAGAACATCCAATCGATGATGAAGCGCTTGGTGTCCTAGCAGAAACGATCACCAGTCACTTGGAAGTAACTGGCGTCATTGCCACCGACCGAAAAATCACCATCGAAGAACGAGAGGATGCCATCGTCATCAACTCGTGTCACGGTTCTCGAATCAATGAGGCGCTCGGCCATTTCCTCATGGCCATGGCATCGACAAAAACTGGAAAATGGGGCCGTTTGGTCAACGAACCAACACGGATCAGTCTTCAAACTGGTTCGATTCATGCCGATCACATTGTTGGATGGCTAACTGAGACACCCCCCGATGCACTGCAAGGCTTGTTGAGTGTCACATTACCAAACTCAAGGCAGGTACGTTGGCGCTTTGCACAGGTGGCCAAGACCTTTGGAATTCTTCGACATGGTGTCGACCCTCGTAAGATCAATCTCCAAGCTTTGCTGCGTAAATATCGAGGAACAGTGGTCATGGAAGAGGTGCTTGACAAATTATTCCATGAACGCATGGATGTGCTTGGTGCTCGTGATGTGATGCATGCGATTCAAAGTGGATTGATTGACATCGAAATTTCACCAACAGGCCCGATGGGCGTGTCAAACCGTTCGAGTCGGGACTTGTTGTTGCCAAATTGGGACAACGCTGCCGTGCGTGAGAAACTTAGAACGCGCCTTGTTAACGAACGCGCCGTACTGTGCTGCTTACGATGCAAGAACGTTCGCAGGTTCAGAGTTGCACGGTTCAATGAAATTCCAGGCATTAACAAATGCACAAAATGTTCCGGAACCATGCTCGCCTGTGCTCGAGAAGGCATGCAAACCATGCTTGAAGGCTGGGTTGCATCCGAAGATGAGAAGGACCAAGCACGAATGCTCAAGAACGCTGGCATTGTTCAAAGCCGGGGGTATGAAGCTGTTGTGTGCCTCATGGGACGAGGCGTCGGTGAGGCGACCGCACAACGCTTGCTAAGGCGAACCCAACGCAACAACATGGAAGGCTTGCTTGAAGCGATTCACAATGCTGAAATTGAATACGCACGAACGCGGCGTTTCTGGGCTTAAACCGGTGATTCCATCTGATTGATGGCGAGGGCTGCGGCGACAACATCGCCATCTTCCCACCAGTCAACGGCGATGAACGTAGGGCGTTTGCCATGCTGGACCCAACATTCCGTGGCCCGTTCAACCAAGAACTCGACGTTGTTTGCTTCGTCGCCCCTTGAAGGGTCTGAAAGTCCAAGTGGACCGCGAAGCCAGTTGTTCATGTGAAACACCTCTTGTTCGGGATCGCCACGCAATGGATCACAATTCATGTCCTCAGTGTTCTCTTCAGCGAAATTCGTGGTCCAACTATGGGTCAAGAAATCATGAACCCAAGGATGGTTTGGGTCTGCGCCCTGCTCCCAGAACACGACCAATGGAGTGCCAGACTGAATCATTGCTTCCAATGTAGGCCATGGCTCGTTCATCGAATGGATGAACACTTGTTCATACATTCCAGAGGCTTCGAACACCGCTTTGAGGTGGTCTGGCTGTACATAATTTTCGACGAGTAATGTCACCACATCACGGGGAGAATTTTCCATTAACCCTTTCAATTGACTCAACCAAGATTCCGCATTTACATTGCCATAACTGCATGGACTGAATCCTCGGTCGTCGTCGCCATGGCACAACCTGACAGTTTCGACTCGTTCATCGCCAAGTGTCTCGTAATGAGTGTCAATCATGAACGCCCTCATGCCCGAGTTCCACTGCGCT
>CM001443.1:1941122-1945140 GCA_000246735.1 uncultured Candidatus Poseidoniales archaeon
GTTTGCTGCGGGGTAGTAAATACCATCCTCATGAGTGGAAAAGGCATTATGAGTCTCAGGGAACGTCACATCCGAATAACTGCGTTCACACAACACGACCAAGCCGTTGCACGCATCGCTTTGCTCAAGATCCTCTTCGCTTGCGGTTTCACTCATCGGAACGGTGGGGGTCACACACCCGGATAGCAGCAGCAGGATGGTGAGAGCCAACGCCCCAATCGAACCCCGCATGGGTCTGCGTTGTCGCTTCAGTGCATCAATGAGTCGGTCGATGTGTCAAGCCTTTGGGTCGACCGTACGTACGAGCACACCTGCTTCGAGCAGCATGCCATTCGAGGTATCAAAGTCTTCTTGCCATCGTTCAGGGATGTTTTCTGGCGTTGGATAGACAACCTCACGAATGCCTGCTTGAATGAGAGAGCGGGCGCATCGGGAGCAGGGGGGCCATGTCACAAACGCTGTGTTCCCTTTGAGGGAGACCCCGATGCGAGCAGCGTGCATGATGGCGTTTTCCTCTGCATGGCAGATAAGTGGGTATTTTTTATTGCGATCTGTGAGTCGGTCGTTGTCGTCACTGATGCCCCTTGGGAAACCGTTGAACCCAGTAGATCGAATCTCACGATCCTCGCCAACAACAACACATCCGACTTTTGTTGAGGGGTCCTTGCTCCATCCGGAGATGTGTGTTGCAAGGTCAAGAAAACGTTCGTCCCACTTGTCACTCATTGTCGCACCAACCCAAGCACATTGGTCGGTGCTATCATTGCTTCGCCAAGAGTGAAAGGTCTTCATCGCTGGAACGGCCAAGAACATTGAGGATGTTTCCTTGCAAGTACAACGACCCGAGGCTGATCACCAAACCAACATCACGAGGCGAGCTTTCAGTAAGGTGTTGAATGGCTTTGAACGGTTGGGGCATCAAAAGAACAGATTCGCATGGCCAGTCGAGGCTCGCAATGGCTGTTGCTGAAACGGCAGGGTACCTGCCGCCTTGTGGTTCAGTGAGAATCAGTTGATGCGGTGGGTGACGTAAACAGAGATCGATGAGAGGCTGACAAAAAGCCGCCAAGTCCCGCTGCGGTGATGTACCAAACACAAGCGTCCAACCGAGGGAATCGGTGTGTATTGATGCGGCAATGGCCTGTTCCAACTCGGGCAACACTCGCTTCAATCCAGAGGGGTTGTGAGCAGCATCGAGCACAAATGGATGCGGTGAAGTTATGCTTGATTCGATGCGCTGCATACGAGCTGGCCAGCGTACTTGCTCGAAAGCCTCATCCATGGCGGATGTGGGGAGCCCAACTTTTTCGAGAAAGGCATTGGCTAAGATTCGACCTTCATCTCGAACCGATGTCCCTGGAGGAATCCCAATCAACGTCGGAACGGCGGGAGCCTGCTGTTCACCCAGCGCCGTCTGGCCAGCGGATTGAACTTCGTGAAGCATGGCTTGTTGGACCTCAGCGTTCATTGGATGACGGATGAGGATCGGACAGTTTGGGCGGGAAATAGCGGCCTTTTCTTTTGCAATCAGAGGCAATGAATCGCCAAGTATGTCTCGGTGTTCTGCACTCACCGATGTGATCAAACAAGCGGTTGCAGGACCTGAGCGGGTCGCGTCCTTGCGCCCACCCAACCCAGTTTCAAGGATCAAGACGTCAACACCGGCATCACTTGCACATTGCATTGCAGCAAGGTAGGTGGCTTCGAAAAAGGTCAAGGGAACCACGGGGTCTTGGACCGCAGCATCTCGAACCGCGCCCAAAGCAGCCTCGAAAGGTGTGGAAGCGATTGGAACGCCGTTGATTCGAATTCGTTCCTCGACCCGAATCAGATGGGGTGATGAAAACAAAACATTCGACACGCCATTGAGCGTCAGCGACCCGGCCATAAGAGCGCACGCCGTCCCCTTACCGTTGCTTCCTGCGACATGGAGGATGTGCTCGGGAGTGTGAGGCAGATGAAGTCGCTCGAGGACGGATTTGGTGTGGACAAGACCAAGGGCCATTCCGCCCTTTTTGGTCGCCTCAAGCCAGGTGCGCACATCGTCCATTTCCTTCGCCTCACCCACTCCGAGGGCCACCTTGGTGAAGAGCCTCTCGCATTGCTCAACAACGATGGAAGGACGCCCCCGTAGGGGGCGCTTAGATGCATCATGCTGATATGGGGACGCAACCTCCGAGAACCATGACCAACGATGATTCGCCATCGACGCCAAAGCAAAAGGCTCAGGCTCAGGCTTCGAAGGAATTTCAAGCAATGGAGGCTCAACTTCGTGAAGAAGACAGTCTATGGTCGATGATGAAAGAGCAGATGACATCAATGCTCGGCATGGTTGGCATGTTCATTCTCACAATTGTGCTGGCGCTGTTTATTCGCCCGTGGTACGACATTGGTGGACTGCATGCCTTTGGCGATGCTGGCGCAACCCAAGTTCGATACATTGCTCTTGAATTGGTGATGATTTTTGTGTTCACTGCGTTCATCCTAATGCTTGCAAAATACAAGAAAGACTGGGTCATAAAGTACGGTATTATGGGCGTATTGGCGCTTGCACTGATGTATTCGACCGTACCGTTGGCCCACATGATCATGATGGACTTTGAATCAGACCCATACGCCGTCGAGGAGGAAACATCCTTCGATAGCGAGCTTCTCACCCACTCTGGATTTGATGGGCATTTGATGTCCACGTTAACGGGCACTGCTGGCACGTGGGGCGACATGATCACCTACTATGAAGGCAACAACATGAGCGACAATACTTCGATGTGGACCAACAGCCACGAACGCTACCCTGCAGGCGATGGAAACCCAATTCACGCCACAATGGGTGACGGTGTGTTCACCTTCGCTAATGGCGCATGGGTGTGGTATGTTGACGCAACCACTGGCGAAACAATCGATTCGTTTGCTTGCCATCAATGGGTCACAACAGACGGCGAAAACAACTCCGGTTTCCTTCCGGAAATTGGACAGCCATGTACGCTGGCTTTCACCACCGACGATGCAATGTACATCGTTGATGAGGGCAACTTCATTCACAGGTTCAACACCTTTGACGAAAGCCCAGGTCTTATGATGAAGCAAGCCACATGGCGCCTTCCTGTTGGCCTTGATGCCCACATCGAGACCATCTATGCTGAATCTCTCGCAGACGACAAAGTCATGATTGTTTCACCAACAATGGCCGTCGTCATCGAGTTAGAAGAATTTTCAGAAGCCAACGACCCAAACGCCCCCGAAGCAACCAATTTTGCCAAAGTGGTGTTCCAGCACAACGCTACCAGCACCATCACATCCGCAGATTTCGGGCCATCACCTTGGTCCTCAGCAGTCTACAACGGCCCAGATTCAGGCGAAGAAATCATGCTCCTCGGTGAGGAAAATGGTGACGTCATTGGGTTTGAATGGAACGCATCTGCCACCCCAGAATTCACCAAAGAAGAAGGAATGATGCTCGAAGGATTTGGAACCTCCATCCAATCCGTTCGCTTGGTCGACAAGGATGCCACAGGGTACACAGAACTCTTGGTCACCACCAACACTCAATCGCATTGGCTCTATGGAGGCAACCTCATCCAGAAACTCAGCATCGACATCGAAGAAGGCTTCTCTACAGGTTGGTTTTCTACGGACGCTGACGGAGATGACCAATTCAATGCACTCTATTCCAATGCATCAACTGCAGTAAAGAGCGGTGAAGTCACCCCTGACATGGAAGTCATCAGTGGTCTGCAATTGTATGATGTACCGCTTGTCATCGGTGTTCTTGTTGCTCTTGTGTTGATGGTTTTGCTCTACCTACACAGTGAATGGTACGTGGTGAACACGGTTGGCGTCTTAGTCGGCTCCGGTGTTGTCGTAATGCTGGGTGTGGCTTTTGTTCCGACACTCATCATTGTGTTCATGATCGCAGCAGCAATCTACGATGCATGGGCGGTGTACAAATCGAAGCACATGCTTGATTTAGCCGACACCATGATTGGCCTACGGCTTCCAATTTTGCTGGTTGCTCCTC
>CM001443.1:1945157-1957849 GCA_000246735.1 uncultured Candidatus Poseidoniales archaeon
ACCACCTCGATGAAGCAGAATAACCAACCAGCAGTAACATCGCCACCTTCCGGACAACCGAAAAAGAAGAAGAGCAAGGATGCCATGTTCATGGGCCTTGGCGATGTGATATTCCCTGGAATGCTTGTTGTTTCTGCGGCGCAGTGGCTCGACCACAGCGATGCAATCCTCGTGGCAATCTCAACCCTCATCGGTGGCCTTGTTGGCTACTTTGCACTCATGACCTATGTGGCACGAGGAAGGGCTCAAGCAGGCCTCCCTCTGCTCAACGGTGGATCGATTCTTGGCTATATTGTTGGAGGGCTCATCTTCATTGGTACAGCCATCTTCGATTTCGGAATATCATTTTGAGGTGATGCACGATGCTTGAAATTAATCTGTTCAGAAACAACCCCGACATCATTCGCAAGGACCACGACAAGCGTGGTCTTTCTCACGACAACATCGAGAAAGTGATCGAATTGGACCAAACTTGGGTCAATCTTCAACACCAAACCAATCAACTAAGAGCAACTAAAAACACGGCGGCTCGGGGGATCGGTGCAGCAAAGAAGGCTGGTGATGAGGCTGAAGCAAAGCGAATCCTCGCTGAAGTTGCCGACCTTGGCGCTCAAATCACAGAATTGGAAAAGAAGACCGATGACGCTGTTGCACAGCGGGACAAAATCAGAATGAGCATTCCAAACATCCTTCACGATGATGTGCCAAAAGGCCCAGACGAATCGGGGAATACCCTCCACAGCGTGCATGGGACAAAGCCATCCTTCGACTTTGACGCACGGACCCACAATGAATTGATTGAGATGAACAAGTGGGTTGACTTGAAGCGAGCAGCCAAAATCGTTGGCAGTCGTTTCTTTTTCCTGAAAGGGGATCTTGCAAGGATGGAATTTGCATTGCAGCAGTACGCTGTGAACTTCATTCGGGAGCGGGGCTATACCTTCGTTCAGCCACCTGTGATGATGAATAAAGACGCCTATGAAGGCGTGACAGATCTTTCTGATTTTGAGACGGTGATGTACGGGGTTGAACCCGACAAGTACTACATGATCGCAACCGCTGAACATCCCCTTACGGCCATGTTCATGGGCGAAACCATACCAGAATCAGATCTCCCACTCCGCATTGTCGGCGTTTCGCCTTGTTTCCGACGTGAGGTCGGTTCTCATGGCCAATCCGACTTAGGTATTTGGCGAGTGCACCAATTCACGAAGATTGAACAAATCATCATTGCGAGCCCAGACCAGTCATGGGAACTCCAAGAGGAGCTGCTCCAAAACTGCGTTGATTTGTGGGATGCTTTAGGCATGCACTACGAAGTGGTCAACATTTGCACTGGCGATATGGGAACAGTTGCTGCAAAGAAGTACGATCTTGAGGCTTGGATTCCGGGAGCAGAACAGTACAAGGAAATCGTGTCTTGCTCGAATTGCACTGACTACCAGGCGAACCGCCTCCAAATCCGCTACGGACAACCGGGCCATGCTGGCCAACCAATCGCCCACACGCTCAATTCCACGGCCGTGGCTACATCTCGGGCGCTCGTGGCCATTATGGAACAAAACCAAATGGAAGACGGACGGGTGCGCATCCCTGAAGTTCTTCAGCCGCTCATGGGCGGTCAAGAAGTGCTGGAACCGTGCACTTGGGGCTAATCAATCGATTTGATATATTGTCGAAATGATTGGGAGCCATGGCTGAGGAAGCACGAACCCTCTATTTCGGCTACGGGTCAAACCTTGACCGCAACGACTGGCTTGAGTGGTGTGAAGAAAAAGGCGTAAACCCGTCAGGAATTGAAGAAATCACACCATGTTGGCTCCCCGATTATCGATTAAAATTCCATTACAGGTCCTCACGAAGACGAGGTGGAGCTGCTGATGTGGTGCCGGCAGGATGTGGGCATGCTGTCCCTGGTGTTTTGTTTGCTTTGAGCGATAATGCGCTTGCCAACATGGATCGTAAGGAGGGGCATCCAAATTACTACGAACGATGCAACGTGAATGTCCTGTTGCCGAATGGGACATCGATGGAAGCCGTTACGTACACGCTTGTCGAACATCGAAAGGGTGAGTATGTAGCGCCAACAGCGCACTATGCTGCATTGGTGAGAACAGGTTTAGAACGACGCAATCTTCCAATTGCAGATTTAAAAAATGGCAATTGAAAACTCAGATGAATCTTATCCCGTTCCTTACCTCTTTGTGTATGGCACCCTCATGGCTGGTGAATACCGAGGTGCAACCCTTGAACAACATACCTTCCAACCTGGCGTGACCGCTCAAGTAAAGGGGAAACTGTACAATTTGGGCAATTATCCCGGCATGCGACCTTCAGAAGAGGACAGAGTGTTTGGTGAACTCTATCGGCTCAACGATGTATTTCTTGGCCTTCAATCGCTGGACAGGGTCGAGGGTTTCTATGGATTCAAGTCGGATGATTCGCTGTTCAAGCGAACACTCATCGAGGTCGAAACAGAGGAAGGCAAGGTTTGGGCATGGTCTTACATGTACGCCGAAGGCATCGATGAGGCACACAGGATTCAGTCAGGCGACTGGCGAGCATTGGACTCATGATTCGTCCAATGTGAGCAGGGCCACGCCTTGTTCCACTTGATCGCCTGCTGCAAAGTGAACGGCCATCACAACGCCATCGCTCGCGGCAACAATTCGATGTTCCATTTTCATCGCCTCTAACACCATGAGGGTGGTGCCAGCAGACACAACTTCACCTGCAGCAACAAGGACATCGAGCACCTTTCCCGGCATTGGCGCTGTGAGTCCGCCACCATCATCGGTATCTGTCGCTCCAGGTTCGATTCGTTCGAGTTTGAAGGTGTGACCTTGAGTGTGAACCCACCATACATCGCCAACTTTAGCCACGTGACCAAACGAAATCCCGCCATCTGAACCAACAATTCTCAGGCGTCCGTCGGCCATGACCGTTGTCGATAGGCCACCAAGGGACCATTCATCGCCTTGCTTTGCCACCGTGACCTCAATTGGGCCTTCTGGACTGCGGAACTGATGATGCATCAGGGAAACCTCCGTCCAATCGTCTCGAATGGGCTTGGCGGGCCCTGGCCGCCTGTGGATGCCATGGATTGCTTGCGGTGTAGACCGGCGCTTTCTGCAACTGCTGCTGCCATCAGTGCCATGTCTTCAACTGCACGAGGAACTGTTGGTTGCCAGCCATTTGGCCAGATTCGATCGATGGTGGTTGTATCGGTCGCTCCGGTGATGACCTCGTGTTCATCGCAGAGTTCCCTCAGGAACCGAATGTTCGTTGTGGTGCCCAGCACGACAAATTCGTCGAGAGCCCTGCGCATTCGTTGCAGCGCTTCGTGGCGCGATGGAGCCCAAACAATCAGTTTGGCGAGCATTGGGTCATAATTCGGCGTGACTTCATCGCCTTCTCGCACGCCTGTGTCAAGACGGACGCCCGGACCTTCAGGCGGACGGAAGACGGCGAGTGGCCCAATCGCTGGAAGGAAGTTGTTTGCAGCATCTTCTGCATACAACCGGACCTCAATAGCATGACCTCGCATCATCAGAGGTCCACATGACATCGGCTCACCCGCGGCGATGCGGAGTTGTTCGCGCACCAAATCAACGCCTGTGACCAATTCGGTGACCGGATGTTCAACCTGAATTCTCGTGTTCATCTCTAAGAAAAAGAATTCTCCAGTCGGTGCTAAAAGGAATTCAACCGTTCCTGCACCTTCGTAATCAACAGCTTCTGCTGCAGCCACCGCAGCTTGCCCCATCGCTTCGCGTAATTCAGACGTCATGGTGGCGCAAGGGGCCTCTTCGAACACTTTCTGATGCCTTCGCTGGACGCTGCATTCGCGTTCACCGAGGTGGATGGTCCGGCCATGTCGGTCGGCCAGTACTTGGATCTCTACGTGCTTCGAGCCGGTCAAAAGACGCTCGAGGTACACACGCCCATCACCGAACGCTGCAATGGCTTCCCGACGAGCGCCTTTTGCAGATTCAATCAAATCCTCAGGAGCGTGGACGGCACGCATGCCCTTTCCGCCACCACCAGAGGACGCTTTCAGCAGCAATGGGTATCCAACACGGTGTGAGGCTGCCTCGATGGCTGCAAGGGCGTCGGCCTCATCTTCGTGTTCAATTTCTTCACCTGGAATCACTGGAACACCCGCTGCACGCATGGTGATTCGAGCGGTCATCTTGTCACCCATCTGTTCGATGGCTTCTGGACTTGGCCCGACCCATTGCAGGCCTGCATTCCCGACGGCTCGTGCAAAATCTGCTCGTTCTGAGAGAAAACCAAAGCCAGGATGGATGGCGTCAGCGCCTGTGGATTTTGCAATCGCCAAAATTTGTTCTTGGTCGAGGTATGTTTCACCGATTGTATCACCTGTGAGAAGAACAGCTTCATCAGCGAGTTCAATAAACATCGAAGATGCGTCGTTTTCTGCGTAAATTGCAACGCTTGGGAGGCCTGCTTCATTGCATGCCCGGAGGATTCGACAAGCGATTTCCCCACGGTTAGCGACCAAGACCTTCCGAACCATTGAAACTCCGCCCCTCATTCTGGTTTCCAGTTTGCCGAACGCTTTTCCAAGAACGAAGAGAGACCTTCTTGCCCCTCTTTCGAGCCTCGCATCTTACTGGTGAAATCGAGGGTCCAATCCCTCAAGGCTTCGTCAGATTCGGTCCAACGATCAAAGTTGAGTGTGAGTTGTTTGGCCAAGGTCACTGCGCAGGGCCCTGTGGTGAGGACCTCATCCAGCAGCGACTGAACTGCAGGTTCAAGCGAATCCACATCAGCCACCACTTGTTCGATGAAGCCGGTTCGAAGCGCCTCTTCGGCACCGACTCGACTGGCTTGCATGGCGAGCCTTCGGAAGCATGCTGATCCTAGACGGCGATAGACATAGGGACCAATCACTGCAGGGAGAATGCCCAATTTTCCTTCAGAAAGAGCGAGTTTGATGTTCTGGGTGCCAATGACGTGATCAAGGCAAGCAACAAGCCCTGCCCCACCGCCGAGTGCGACGCCTTGAATGGCTCCGACAGTGAAGCACGGGTGAGCCCAGAGGCTGTTGAAAAGACGATCAAGGCGCTTTGAGTCCGCTCGATTTTCTTCCGGCGTGTTCGCTCCAGCATCACGCATCATGTTGATGTCGGCCCCAGCACAGAAGTGTCGGCCTGAGCCAGAGAGAACAATGCTTCTCAGGTAGGGTGCTCCGTTCTCGTCGTGCAATGTGTCAAGGTTGCCTGCGCTGCGTTCTGCCGTCCAATCGAGTAAGTCGCACAATTCAGTGATGAGTTGGACATTGAGGGCGTTGAATTTGTCCTCTCGGTTCAATCGGAGGTTCGCCCGTGAACCATCGAGGGTCATGGTCACGAGTTCGGTTTGGGGCGGGTTCTCCATTGTCATCATACGAAAATCTCCAATTGCATTTTGATTTTTCAATTGCACTTCTCACATCCGGAAGACACCAAAGCGATCGGTTGGTAACTTCGCGTTTCGAGCCGCCCGAATGCACAATCCGAGGACGTCTCGTGTGTCCCTTGGGTCGATGATTCCGTCGTCCCACAGTCGCGCGGTCGAGTAGTACGGGCTTCCTTCCGTCTCGTATTGCTCGAGAATTGGGGCCCTAAAGGCATCCAATTCATCGCCAACCATTGGCTCAAGACCTTCTCGAGCGCGTTGGTCTTGCTTGACGGTTGTGAGCACATCCGCAGCTTGCGGGCCACCCATGACCGAGATGCGGCTGTTTGGCCACATGAAGAGGAAGCGAGGATCGTAGGCACGCCCGCACATTCCGTAATTCCCAGCACCGTGGGAACCACCGATGATCACTGTGAATTTTGGTACATTGACACAGGACACAGCCGTCACGAGTTTGGCACCATCTTTTGCAATGCCACCAGCCTCGTATGCCTTACCAACCATGAACCCAGTGATGTTTTGAAGGAACACCAAAGGAATGCCACGCTGACCACACAATTCCACAAAGTGCGCACCCTTAAGCGAAGATTCAGAGAAAAGAATACCATTGTTTGCAACAATGCCTACTTTTTGACCATGAATGTGAGCAAAACCACACACGAGGGTGGTTCCGTATCGAGCCTTGAATTCATGGAACCTTGAGCCATCAACGATTCGTGCAATGATTTCCTTGATGTCAACAGGTGTTCTGTTGTCGCTTGGAATGAGACCGAGCAGGTCTTCAACATCGTGGGCTGGCGCCTCAACTGGAACGGTTGGCATTGGTGCCAGCTCCTGTGGCCCAATGTTCTCGACGACGTTTCGAACCATGCGCAACGCTTCTGGTTCATCTTCAGCAAAATGGTCGGCAACACCTGATTGCACAGTATGGACTTCCGCTCCACCGAGGTCTTCCGCAGAGACCTCTTCACCAGTTGCTGCCTTCACCAAAGGAGGCCCGGCAAGGAAGATGGTTCCGTTTCCTTTGACGATGATTGATTCGTCGGACATAGCAGGCACATAGGCACCTCCAGCCGTGCACGAACCAAGAACGGCTGCGATTTGAGGGATTTTGTCGCCTGACATTCGAGCTTGGTTTCTGAAAATACGCCCAAAATGGCCAATATCAGGGAACACTTCGTCTTGCATTGGCAAGAAGGCACCGCCTGAGTCCACAAGGTAGATGCAGGGAAGGTTGTTTTCATGAGCAATCGTTTGAGCACGAATGTGCTTTTTCACGGTCATTGGGTAATATGAGCCACCTTTGACGGTTGCATCATTGGCGACAAAGAGGCACTCTCTTCCGTGCACCATGCCGACGCCGGTCACGATCCCTGCTGAGTGGCGCGCCCATCGTACAACTCGTATGCAGCGAGGGGTGAGAATTCGAGGAAAGCGGTGCCAGGATCGATGATCCGTTCAATACGCTCCCGGGCGAGCATTTTTCCTCTGCTGCGGTGGCGTTCGACATACTTTCCACCGCCGCCCATTGAAGCAACATTGAGACGTTCACGCAAGGTTTCAATCAACCCGAGGTTGAAGGATTTGCGTTCTGAAAACTCAGGGTCTGCTCGATTCACTCGTGTTGGCAATCGGTCCATGTCCACCCCTCGTTCTATGGCAGGTGGGGGCGACATTTAACCCTATTACAAGGCGTCAAAGACCCGTCATACACCAAGCGTCAATCGCCCGATGTCCCGAAGACCGGGCGCAAGACCGACAATCAACACTGCGAGCACAATCAAAAGTCGGAGATGCCGTTGGCGTTGTTCGACCTTCATTTCTGAGAACAACCAAACAATAGCCCCAATCAGACCGACCTTTACGAGCGTGAAAAGCCATGCTCCCTCGCCGTATTCGATCCCAAAGGAGTCATTCAAGCGGCCTCCGAATTGGATGACAGCGTCGCTGACAGGGTGTTTTTCCCCATACCCAAAGGAATCGATGCCGACCATGGTTGCAAACCCATCACAGAGTTGTCCAAACACCATGGCAAGCACCATTGGCGTAGCAAGCAGGCCTTTCTTTGAAAGCAATTGAACGGGATGATTTGTTGTGAGGTCGCCCGCATTTTCCCAGGTGTCCAAACGAACCCCAACAGGAAGCACACCCGCCTCATGACCTGTAAGTTTCAGTTGATGCAAATCTTCGACACCGGCTCTGTACATGAAGAAACACACGACAGCGGGGATGCCCAGCACGACGAAGAGCGGCCATATTGGCGTTGATTCGAGAACTCGTCCACTTTCTTGTGCCCATGGCGTAGCCAAAAATTGAGCCCAGTGACCCAAACCGAGAACGACCGAGGCGGTTCCAAAGGAGAACAGGCCACGGGTGATTGCCGGCCAATGTCGAGTCTTGATGACTGACCACAGAAGCATCCCAAAGGCTGCCAACAGGCCACCCATGGCCCAGACCTGCCCCATTTCATCATGAACGATGTAGGCTGGTTGATACAAAAGACCCCAATGGAACATGAGGGCAATCATAAGCGAAGGAAGAAGCGCTAACCTCACCTTTTGCTCATCACGATCGGTTGTAGCACCATCCCATTTACCTGCCAGCCATTGCGAAAGAATGGCGATGCCAATAAGCCAAGCAGCAAGGTGGAGGTGAATCAATGGAGAGATGAAGAGCACATCCATCTCTGCCGAAAAGAAATCTGCGTCTTCTAAAACGCGCATCACAGGAGCAAGGCAAACCCAAGCAATGAGTGCCAAAGTCATTTTGTCATCGCACGGCACGTTCGCCTTTCGAAACAGTGCCTGAAGAATAATGACGCTCACGAGCATGGAACCTGTGTAGATGGTTGTGTTTTCAGGCGAATAACCTGCATCGCCGGCAGCGCCCGCATCTTTCGTCACCGGATCCCAAACAATTGGCTTGAGCCCCTCGTCCCAGACGGTTTCGTTTGCAAGAACAAGCCCGCTCACCACAGCAGCAATGAGCACAAGAACGGCCCAAAGAGCGATTTTCTCGTACACGGAGTACTCAGCGTCTGGCAACGCAGGTTCTGCGTTTTCAAGATGTTCTTCCAACGCATTGGTCGACATAGGTGAGCCTCGGTGGTCGCTACGAATCGCCCTCAATATGCTTTGGGATGAAGCAATTCAGGCTCAAAGCCCTGCGCTTCACTCTTCTTCTTGAGAGAGTCGAGCAACGAGGTCTGCTTTCTTTCCGCCAACAGGCAGGCCAGCAGCCTTGCATCGTTCTTTCAACTCAGCAACAGAGAGGGAGGAGAGGTCTTCTCCAGCGTCTTGGACATCTTCTTCGTCGTCGGTTGCGCCGAATCCACGAGGTTCGTGGACTTCGATGAACGAAACCTTACCGCATTCAACAGCGTCTCGGATGGTGGTAACCAATCGGAACTTGAGCATGGCAGCGTTGGTGTCGAAGAGCATGGTCTGCGGGAGGACGATCATCAAATCATCGCCATCGAAGCTGACTTCGAAGCCACTGTGACCCGTGTTTGCTTGGAGAAGAGCGACCACTTGGTCTTCCTTTCCTTCGACGACATCGACAACGTTGAACGAATACTTGAGCGACTTGCCAGCCATTGGGTGGTTGTAGTCGATTCGAGCTCGCCCTGCTGCGAGGTAGGAGAGGTAGCCTTGGCGGTTACCGATGGTGACTGGTGCACCGATGTAGAGGGAGTTTGGGTCTTGAACAGCACGGATGAGTTTGTCAATGCTGATGGTTTCGATTTGTGAGGCATCTTTTTCGCCGTAGGCGTCTGCAGGTGCGATGACAACTTCGGTTTCCTTGCCTTTCTTTGCTTCGCCGAGTGCTTCTTCGAAGCCTGGAATAAGTTGACCGCCACCGACGACGCACACCATTGGTTCGTAGGTGCGGTTCTCTTGATGGGCATCGTGCTCTTTTGCGACTGCTTCACGGGTGGTCTCGATGAGGTCACCTGTTTCATTGTTGTAGAGTTCATAATCAACGTGGACAATTGTTCCATCTTCCATGGTAATACCTCCCTTTCGGGTAGTCCGGCGACCGTCGCCCCCTTGATAATTCCATTGGCGAGGCAAGCCGTCACTCTTCAGCCTCAATTTCGAGCCCATGGGGGCGCAGGCTGTTGTTTTTGCTCACATCGCCAGCAACGACAATCGCCATACCGATTAACATCGTCGCCCAGCCGAGCCACACTGTGTGGGATGCTGGAAGATCGTAAACCGTGACTCGAACCATTTCCACTGAGGAAAGGTCACCTCCGGTCGTCTGACTCATGAGTCCTGAGGCTTGACTGCCGTCAAAAATGAAGACGATATCACCGCTCCATCTCGTGAGTGTGTCGACTTCCGAACGAGCTGTGCCTGTTGAGTCAAACCTCAACATACCCGGTTCAACGGTACCAATGGCATCAGTTGGTGCACCGTTTTCGATTTCGTAAACCGTGATTTGAACGCCGATGTAGCCATCACCAACTTCCAAATCATCCGACTGGGCCACTAAATCCTTGAATTCGTAACCGTAGTTCCCATCAATGATAATTTCATCCTTGATCATCGTGATCCGATGACTGGCATCACCTCGGTCAACGAGAACAGTGGTGTACACGTGCCCGATGAGGAGCAAGATTAGACCAAGATGGACAAGGTGAGCCCCAAATGGAATTCGGCGGATGAGAGTTCTTACATCGCGACCTTTTCGTTGAACAATCAAAGCCTCTCGAGCCACTGGAATAAAGACCAAAAAGAGCATTGGAAGGACGAGCCATGCCAATGTGCCGCGCACTAAGAAGGAGGATACAATGGTGTTCGAATCCATTCCAAACGCTTCTGGTTTCCACAACGCAAACAACAACGAGAGCGCAAGGGTTCCAAGCACTAACCATGCATTTCTGTTCGAGTCCCCTTTCCGACCGGTGTACATCACCATCGCTGCAGCGAACGCTAAGACAAAGGGAGCACCGTAGACCTCGTGCGCATCAAAGTTCACCGCATCGATGCTCGCCAAGAGAAGGACAAGGGAGAGGACAAGGTAGAGCCCCACAAGAACGACTGAAGCCCAAAGGGCAATTTGAATCTGAGTTTTACGCTCAAACAGTGACATACCTTTGGACTTGGATTCAGCCTCTGGGGCGAACAGCCAAGGTACCACGAACAACAGCATCGTAACACCTGCAGCAAGCACGCTGACCAGTTCTGCCCATGCACCTGCGAGCGCCAACATGACACCACCCGCTGCCCATGGCCAAGCTTTCGTGGCATCCTGTGCAAAGAAGAGGGGGGCAAAGAACAACAGCGCGAGTCCACCATAAAATGCATTTTCTGAGAGGAGCGCAATCCCGATGTAGAACAGAAACAGGACGAAAAATGGCGCATACTGCCGAACTGGGGACGTTTCGCCAAGTCGATCTAAGAATGACTGGTAACGCCATCCCTCATCAGAAGTTTCGTGTGAGGACCGGTTGGACAGCACATCGAGGGCCAATGGAAGAAGCATGAGCATCGGGAACGCAACGCTTGGAACAACGGCGTAGACATCCGCACCTGGCATCAGGCCTTCAAGCCCCTCGAGGCTGCCAAGCATGCCAATCAGCGCACCAACCAATGGAATGAGGAACCACCATGCGCCGCCTGTGAAGGAGGATTCGTTGGAGGAAGTTCGTTGATATTGGACCCACAGACCGACCAATAGCAGGAGAAGAATGAGGTATGTCATGACTTCGACACCAGCAAAACCATCTGACTTGAGCAAGACCATTCGAGAAAAGGCATCCGTTGGGGCCTTGCCCTCTTCGGCGGAAACAAACGTATGGACAGATGAAGCCCAAACCCCCCCTGCGCGTGTAACAAGTGTAGCAAATAAAGCCAAACCACCCGCTGCAAGACCTCCGCCAATCCATGCTGCGTCTTTGGCAGCACCTGGACGAGTGCGCATGTGAGAGAGGAATACGAGCGCAAGCCAAGGCAAAAACGATCCTGTTTCAACCGGATCCCACGCCCAGTAGCCACCCCAATCGAGGATCAGATACGCCCACAGCCCGCCTAAGCCGATGCCGAGGGTCGCTACAAACAAACCAGGACGAACCGTTGTCAGCATTCGATCCTTGATGCCAGAAGAGGATTCAAACATCGAAGAAAGTGCAACCGCAGCAGAATGCAAACAAAACGAATAGGCCAGGAAAATCAATGGAGGGTGAATGACCATCAAATCTGTTTGGAGCAATTCATTGAGGCCACGTCCTGCAAAGTACGGCGAGGCTTCTTTGAACGGATCGAGGGTCTGGGCGTTGAGCAACAAAAGTAAACTGAATCCATGAATAAGTCGCAATCGAAGTGCATGTGTCTCGGCCGACTCACCTTTCATTGGATGACGCCAGATGTATGCAAGCAGAGCCATCCACATCACCCAGAGCAGAAGTGGGCCTTCACGTGCAGCCCATGTGGCAGCAAATCGGTACTTGAGAGGAAGGGCAGCGCCACCATAGGCCACCACATGGTGAATGCTCGTGTCATTCACGAGGAAACGACTTGCTAAGGCAACGAATGGGAGAACCATTAGGGCGTGTAGGCCAACAGACGCAAGTTTCGAGCGTTCATGCAATTGTGGACGGAAAAGAAGCACCGTCGTTGCGAGGAGGGCAAACCAGAGCGTCGCCCCCCACATGGTTGCTGACCAGCGCACATCCTTCAAGGACATTGCTGATTCAGGAAGCGCTTCACCAACCGAAATGCTTCGCTCGTGAATACCCAAACGAAAGCAAGATAGGAATCACTCGCTTCGTCAGAAGGATTGGTTTTCGAACGAGAATTTTCAGACCAATGCCGAGTTTTTGGAACGGTGACATGTTGCCGAGTTCTTCAGGTAGGCACTTGGCCATGATCGACATTTCCTCGTCGGTCAAATCATACAAGGCCGTTTTTCCTTTCAAGATTTTATTGTATGGTGGGAACCGTTTCTTCCACGCTTTTTCATACGCCTGAAGCCTTGCCTCGGACATGTTCCCTTCTGCGAGTGCTTTTGCGATGGTCTGCGCTGCTTCACGGCCTGACCATAGAGCAAGATGGGATCCACCTTCAAACAACGGAGAAGTGAAACCAGCCGCATCGCCGACAAGAATGACGCCATCCGCAACAGTCCTCGTACGTGGGCCGGAAATCGGTATGGTGCCACCAAAGGGTCGGACTTTGACTCCCTCAGCGCGCCACGGTGGGTTCACAGTTGGTTTCCCATCAAGATAGGTGTCTTGAATGAACGAGTTTAGGTACTTGATTGCG
>CM001443.1:1957864-1980767 GCA_000246735.1 uncultured Candidatus Poseidoniales archaeon
GAAAATTTATTTTCGCTATTGTAAACTCGCTCCATCGAGGTGACTTTGTGGTGAAGGAGAAGCGTTGCTCCTTCCTTTTCGGCTTCGTCACAGAGCCATCGCTCAAAGAGGTGCTTTTCCAGAACATACCCTTTCTCAGTGAGCAATTTCTCAGTTCCGTCGGGAAAAATCACACGGATTCCAGTGACATCAAGCGCTTTGACATGGTCGGGAATTTCCAAGTCGAGGTTTTCAATCGCAATGTGACTCAAGCATTCACCGCAGTGAACGGGTGTACCAACTTCAGGATCTGCTTCGACGATGATTGTTTTCAATCCGGCCCTCGAAGTGTGCAATCCTGCGGAACCTCCACCGGGACCTGCGCCGATGATGAGGACATCACACTGTTGTGCTGCTTCGCCCATGGATAACTTCAATCGATGGAAGCACATGAAGCAAGCGGTCATTCCGCTTGCTCATCATCGACGTACCGAGCAACGAAGACTGCTGCAAAAGCAGTCACTAAGATGCTGCTAACGAGGGAAATTGCAGGGGTATCTTCGGAAGCAACCACTTCTGTCTCTTCTTCGACCACTTCCACCGGAGCAGCCTCGACGATCACTGTGCCAACCATGCCCGCACTGGCGTGCGGTTCGCAGACAAAGGTGTGAGTTCCTGCTGTGCCAGGCTCGAACACAAACCTGTAGTCGACATCTCGTGCAGGTTCGCCAGAATCAAACAATCCGTCGTCGGCCACGGCGTTGTGGGGGAGCGCTTGACCAGCCCACATGAAACGAACCGCTTGGCCCTCAGTGACCGTAACTTCCGATGGGTTGAATCGCAAATTTGTGCTGTCCACTGTCACGATGACATCGGAATCTTCTGCGGCCACTGTTTGAGACGAGCATGCAAGAAGCGCCGAGACTAAGAGGAGCATGAGTGCTTTTTGCATGGTTGAAGGTGAGGCATACTCCCTTTGAATGCATGTATCGAGCCAACAAGGGATGGCATCAAACAACACAGGAAAATACGACGGTTCAAATGAAGGCCGCCCCAGCGTCGAATGTGGCGTGGCGAACATCGAAGCGGTGGCTCGAGCATCTCGAGCAACGAGGGGAAGTGCTCCGCATCGCCCGGCCAGTGGATGTGCAGTTCGAAGCCGGAGCTATTGCTGACCTCCTCGTCAAGAACGATGGTCCAGCCGTTGTCTTTGAGCAGCCTCGCCTTCCCGACGGAACCATCTCGGACATACCACTCGCCATGAACCTCTTTGGGGATCAAGACAGAACCATGCGCGCCCTCGGCGCCACACATGAAACCGAAATCGGCGATCGCATGGTTGCGATGATGAAGCCTGACATTGGACTCTACATGAGAAAGCCATGGAAAGCCCTGCCTCTACTGCGAGACGCACTTGCCATGCCACCGAAAAAGAAGCGCAAGGGAAACTCCCAGCGTGTTCGACTGCCAACCGATTTGACTCGCCTCCCAATCCCAACCACGTGGCCAAAAGACGGTGGACCGTTTGTTACGCTGCCGCTCGTTGTCACGAAGAATCCCAAGAACGGAGAACACAATCTTGGCATGTATCGAGCACAAGTGTTCGGGCCAAAAGAAATCGGGCTTCATTGGCAGATTCACAAACACGGTGCAGAACATGCTGAGGCGGCGAAGGCGTCTGGAAAAGAAGTCCGCATGCCGGTTGCCATCTGCATGGGTGGACCCCCAGAGTTGATCTTCTCTGCGATTTCACCACTCCCAGACAACCTCAGTGAGTACCAGTTCGCTGGCATCTTGGGTCGAAAGTCGCTCCCAATCACCAAAGCGCTCACGCAGGACCTCATGGTTCCCGCCGAGGCCGATATTGTGATTGAAGGCTACTGCATCCCGGGTGAAACACGGCTCGAAGGGCCGTTTGGCGACCACTTTGGATTCTATTCACTCACGGGTCAATACCCTGTGATGCACGTCACAGCCATCACCTGTCGAAAGGATGCAATGCTTGCAGCGACCATTGTGGGCCTTCCACCAATGGAAGACGGCCACCTCGGCGAAGCGATTGGTCGGCAATTCTCTCCCGTGCTCAACTTCCAACACCGCGATGTGAACAGTGTACACCTCCCAATGGAAACAGGATTCCACAACCTCGCCATTGTTGCCTCTAAACAACGATACCCCCGCCAAGGCAGAAAAACAGCGATTGGTCTGCTTGGTGCAGGACAAATGATGTTCCTGAAAACCATGATAGCAATCGATCCTGATCAAAATCCAAAGGACCTCGAACGCCTCCTCGACTCGTTGAACGACAAAGTCGACATCAAAACAGATGTGATTGTTCTTGACGGGATGGTTGCCGACTCACTTGAAGCCGCCAGCCCGTACGAAAATGTCCACAGCAAGGTGCTCATCGACGCAACGACGCTGCCTGCTGCCGACCCCCGCTCCCCTAACCCTCCACTCGAAGGCTCGTTCAGACAAGAGGTCCCGGCTTGGAGGCAAGGCGAAGCCGAGGCCCCAGCGTTCGAAGGACTGGATCGTGTTCTCGCTCTGGATGAGGTCATCGACGCACGAATGCTCCGAGGGAGCATCATGGTTGTCACCATTGATGTTGAGGGGACCCCCACTCCAGAAGACGGTTCAGAGACCTCGAATGACGAGGCAGAAGGAGCACGCCAGGATAAGATTAACCAATTGAGAAATTCAATTTGGCAATTGGACAACGATTCCTCACTTCGATGGCTTTTCATCACCAACAATGACATGGACTTGCATTGCGCGAAAGCCCGCCGTCGATTGTTGTGGCAACTCACCTCTCGATTCGATGTGGGGCGCGGCCTCACTTTCGATGATGAACGAGCGCGGTTGTGCTGGGACGCAACGACACCCATTCCATCTGAGCAACACGGCGTTCGAAGGTGGCCGTCGATCACACTCCATAGCCAAGAAACATTGGAAAAGGTGGCGAAGCACCCGGAACTTGCTAAGTACCAATGGCCGCCCCATCTTTCCTTTGGAGGCAAGGCTTGATGGATGTAAAACAAGTTCTTTCCTTCATCAAAATCGAACACACGTTGTTCTCATTGCCGTTTGTTCTCATCGGCTACATTCTCGCTCACAATGAGTTCGTCGCCACCGATACAAGCGGTGCATTTTCTTGGATTGCTGCTGATTTACTATGGATTCTCCTCGCTGCCATCGGTGCAAGGGGGCTTGCCATGGGCCTCAACCGAATCATTGACCGCAAGGTCGATGCCGATAACCCACGCACTGCTGGGCGTCACTTGGCCTCAGGCTCCATGTCCATGCGAACGGCATGGGCGCTCTGCGGAGTGTTCCTTGTCATGCTCCTTGGCAGTGCTGCGATGCTCAACGAAGTCGCATTGTTCATGGCATGGCTACCTGTTTCCGTATTCGTTGTCTATCCATTCCTCAAGCGGTACACATGGCTCTGCCATTTCTGGCTTGGCCTATGCCTCGGACTTGCCCCTGCAGGCGCATGGGTGGCGATCGCAGCTGACAGCCTGGGTTGGGCCGCTCTTACGGACGCTGGATGGTACCCAAGCATTTTTTTCATCGCTTTGGGCGTTGCATTGTGGATTGCAGCGTTTGACCTCAACTACGCACGTATGGACATTCAGAGCGACCGGGCGAACGGAATCAAGTCGTTCCCATCCCGTTTCGGTGATGCTATGACCACCCGCACGTCCGTCCAGCTTTCGCTTGCGTGGTTCGCTTGCTTTGCCATTTCGAATCCAATGTCCGAAGCCTACTTCCTCGCAGCGTCTGGAGCAATGGCGATTGTGAACATTGTTGTGATCCTCCGCATGGAGCGATGGGTCGATTTCCAAACAACCCTCTTTCGGGCTTCGATGCTCACAGGGTGGGTTTTGTTGGCAGCCATCATCGCCATGGACCCGTCACAAATAGCGGCATAAATACGAGCGGGAACATCCTGCAATGTTCAAAGGCCGGGTGGCTTGAGAGAAGCCCATGAACCCAATGGTTGCATCCCTGCTTGAATTCAACAAAGCCTTCGAAATACCGAAACTTGACGCTCCGGGTCTAAGCCCCGAAGACATGATTGAGTTGCGAATCAAACTCCTTCGAGAAGAAGTTGAAGAATACGCTGAAGCGGCAAGAGCAGGCGACATGGTCGAAGTGCTCGACGCCCTTGCAGACATCGGCTACATTCTCGCTGGAACGATCATCAACCACGGCATGCAGCACATCTACGATGATGCGTTTAACGAGGTTCACCGTTCAAACATGGCGAAATTGGTCGATGGAAAGGTCATCCGCAGAGAAGACGGAAAGGTGCTCAAGCCTGAAGGCTGGCAGCCACCGCAACTCGCTCAATTCCTCGAAGAGTAATCTTCAGCCTCTCGGCACTTGTCGCCGTAACCGGAGCACATTGACCCTGCTTGCGCAAGGCCAACGCACCTCGATGTGTTCACCGTCAGACAGGTTCACTCGTTCTTGCGAACAAGGAGTGCTGCACCGAGCATCGAGATGATGCCGAGTGCTGCTGTGAATCCTGGGAGAACGACTTCAGGGTTCTCGTCGGCGTAGGCCATGCCCTTTGCCAGTCGAACTGCGTTCCAGTCTTCCGTGGTTTCAAGGTCCTCAGAGATCATGAACATGTCCCCATTGGTGAGTGTACCGCTTTCATCAGCGTCAATGAACTCAACGCCAACAACGTTGCCTGCTGCAATGTCAACAAACGACCAGCGTTCAACATCGTCGCCACAGTCTTCGGCAACGCTAAGTTCGCCTTCCTCACCGTCTATGGTCTTGAAGGAGTCACACATCGAGAGAACGAGGTCCATACCGTCTGAGCTAGTTGCGTCAATGAGTGAGCCTCCGTTCCATTCAATGAGCTCCATATCAGAAGCAACACCAATTGCTCCAACCATGTAATTGCCGTAGCCGTGACCTTCGGTGAGGCCTTCGTCTGCTCCGTTATTACAATCATTATAATTATCATTCACCCATGACATGTAGACGTAACCGTAGTCGTCACCACAATGGAAGTAATTCATGTCCTCTCCGTCATCATATTCTGGCTCATCTTCCTCATCTGCACAATCGATGTTGTCATCGCTCACCATGTCAAGGGTAATCGTCGTCCCATCATCGCAATCAAAGTTTGAAGTAAGGACTTCATCAGATCCATCCTCACAGTCCGCGTCTCCGTCAGAGACGTAAGAAAGTGGAATTTCTTCCATCTCATCTGCGCACATCCAGTAGGTCACTTCTTCTTGGGCGAAATCTGGCTCATCTTCTTCGTCAGCGCAGTCATATGCACCGTCGTTGAGAAGAGCAAACAAAATGATTGTTCCATCGTTGCATTCGAAGGTCGCCTCTTGAATTGGTTCGCCATCAAAGCCGACAGCGAATGGCGGTGCAGCTTCCTCGAGGGTCATGTCCAATGCAAGGTCATGGCCGCCGGTTCCAGCAGTATAGGACGTGATCTCCACATCCCCCTCATTCGTTTCTTCGAATTCCATTGATATAATCGACATATCAGGTGAAATTGTCACTGTCATGACTTCTTCTTCTAGAGAATCGGGGTCGATTGTGGTTATGGTGACAATCATGCTGCCATCGTCTTGCATCTCACCCGACCAAGTACCGTCAGGCATTGCGTCGACACAGGCCCAGAATCCAGCAKCATCATAGACACARTCWGTSYAGTCTGCWTCCCARTCAATTTCATCAGAGSSATCWGWACAGTCWGCWTMRTCGTCAARRTRGKARCTKAGTSRGATTGYTTCRCCRYYAAAGCATGTGAATTCGCTTGATTCTTCGGCGTCGGATACATCAGAGTTATCCTGGCAGAAGTAGTATCCAACGTTGACATATCGGAGCGGAATTGTATCGCTTCCATCAGCACACTCGTATGTGTATGATTCATCTTCACCGCCATCGCAGTCATTGTCGCCGTTGTTGACCATCGAAAAGGCCACTTCAGTACCGTCATCGCATGTAAAGACACTGATTTCTTCACCCATGTCGTACTGTGCTTCGTCTTCACCGCCTTGACAATCGTTGTAGTCGTCGTTGAGCCAACTCATGTAGATCTCTTCGCCATCGTCACAAATGAACAACGATGTTTCTTGGTCACTCCCATAAGGTTCGTCTTCGCCATAATCGCAATCGTAATTTCCATCATTCACGAGCGAGAGAGCGATTGTTCCGCCAGAATACCAGCAGTCAAAGGTCGATAGTTCCTGTTGGGTGATTGGGTCGTATGATGGCTCATCATCGCCGTCTCGGCAGTCTTCTGTACCGTCGTTGACCAAAGACAGTGCGATGGTTTCGCCATCAGCGCAATCAAATGTGCTTGATTCGACGTATTCTTCAACTGGTTCGTCTTCACCATTGGCACAGTCTTCTGCGCCATCATTGGCGAGTGAGAAGTAGATTTGACTGCCATCCTCACAATCGAACATTGAGGTTTCTGTCATGTCGTAGGCTGGTTCGTCTGAAGCGTCCTCACAGTCTTGATATTCGTCGTTGACTTCCGAGAGATCAATGGTATCGGAACCATCGGCGCAATCGAAGGAGGAGGTCTCTTCTTCCCCGATGTATGGCTCGTCCTCGCCGTAAGTGCAATCATTCATACCATCGTTCACATACGAGAATGGGATAATGTCTCCAGTGTATTCGCATTCGAACGTGGAAGTTTCGTCACCATTTTCGTCAAAGGTTGCCTCATCTTCACCATCAGCACAGTCTTCTGTGCCATCGTTGACTTGTGAGAGGTAAATGTATGACATTCCATCGTCGCAATCGAAGTACGTCTGTTCGGTTTCTTCATAGGTTGGCTCATCATCTGCATCCATGCAGTCTTCAACCCCGTCGTTGACTTGAGAAAGGTAAATTTCACTGCCATCCATGCAGTCAAAGGTTGAAATTTCTGTCGTGTCGTACATTGGCTCGTCTGATTCATCGTCGCAATCTGGGCCGCCGTCGTTTGCATACAAGAAGGTCACATAGGAGCCATCAGCACACTGGAAAATCTTAAACTCGTCTGATCCATCAGCGCAGTCATCCTCTCCGTTGTTGACATGCATGAGGCCGATTGTTTCRCCGCTCAAGCAKGTGTAWGAGTARGTYTCTGWGWATTGTRGYTCGTCAGAACCATCAGSRCARTCTTCAGTTCCGTCGTTGATTTCACTGCTCATGACGGTTGTTCCGTCAGCGCACGTGTACTGGTGGAGCGTTTCTGTAGCACTATCAGGGTTGCCTTCGGTGAAGTAGTCCGAGTCGGAGCAGACCCATGAGTTGTCAGCGAGTTGTTCGCATTGCATCCATTCTGGTTGATCCATGAACGGGTTTGCCATGTACTGATGATGGATGAGGACTTGGTCTTCGATAACTGTGTCTTCTTCAAAGTCTCCTCCCTCTTCTACGTAAAACTGGCTCAATTGAACCGTGCCGTTCGTGTATAGGTACGTGATGTTGAACACTTCTTCACCGTCTTGTTCGGAAATCACCTGGTTCACAAAGACCGTATCTTGTGCCGGAGCCGATATGACTAGCATGTCTACCTGTACATCCACAGGTCCATCTTCGCCATCGATTTCTTCCGTCGAAGTCGTAGACATGTGCCATGTCTCGTTTGATATGAAATTCATCATCATTTCAAAGACATCTTCAGCATCCATGCATGATCCATCATCGAGGTTTGCCTCGACATCAAAGTTGAACGATGCGGTGTCGGTGCAGCCTGGGACATCTTCGTGCTTGCTTGGGTCACGTGGGTACATGTCATCGGCGTTTGCAGTTCCGTCGCCATCCATGTCATCATCCAAAGCGTCACAAATTGTGTCGTTGTCGAGGTCAGCAGGGATGCTTGTTGCATCGAGTGGATCTGAGCCACATTGTGTCTCTTCATCATCGGAGTAGGTGTCGGCATCGTCGTCAGTCGAGACTGCGTCGCAGATACCGTCGCCGTTTGCATCAACCGGCATGAGGGTTGCAACAAGGGAGTTGCTGCCACAAGCAGTTTCGTCAACATCAGACCAGCCGTCGTTGTCGTCATCGAGGTCTTCAGTGAGGGTTGATTCACCTGTGAGCGTGTTTGGCATGCCGTCACCATCTGTGTCGGTGGCTGCACTGGCGTCCCGGGGGAAAGCATCAGCATCGTTGAACACTGTGTCACCATCGATATCGAAGTCGTACTCATCGCATTCGAAGTCGCCGTCAAGATCGTCTGGGAAGGAAGTTGCATTGAGCGGGTCTGTTCCACAGGTTGTTTCCATCGAGTCGAGGAAACCATCGTTGTCGTCGTCCATGTCCGCTACGAGCGGTGGGGTGGACGTCGATTCGCCGTCAAGTTGGTCTGGCAATCCGTCGCCATCGGTGTCGAAGTACGCTGCGTCGTCGTCAGGGAACATATCGTTCTCGTCAATTTTTTCAACGTCTTCGTCGGCCATGCCGAGGCATCCGGAGAGCAACAGCATCAAAGTCAGTAAGAGGGTTTGTACCTTCATAGGCTGTGGGTCTTACCCTTCCCATATGAAGGTTGACCCGACGAGCGAAACTGAAAGGTCCACTGCTATCGATAGTTAATTTCGATAAGTGAGGTTATTTGGGTGAGCCTTCTCCACAAGGCATGGCGCGTCCCGTGGCACTCATTACTGGAGGAGGTCGAGGGATTGGTGCCGCCACTGCCAAACGACTTGCCGCAGATGGTTATGATGTTCTTTTGACGTACAACACCTCTTCCAAACCAGCAGAAATGGTCGTGGACGAAATTCGTGAACGAGGGGATGACGCGTTGGCAGTGAAGGTTGATTGTGCCAACACGGGCGAAGTTGGTTTGCTTGGCATCCACCCGTGGATGGCCCGCGGCATCGATGTGCTGGTCCTCAACCACGGCGCATACGACCGAGTGGCCGCCCAAGATATGACCATGGAGGACTTGCGTAGGACCATGTTGATCAATTTTGAAGGCGCAGTCAGCGTGTGGAAAGCAGTGCAAGCACATCTCACAAGGCACGCCCGAATGGTGGTCGTCAGCTCGCAGCTCGGCACCCGTGGCTCGCCCCATGGAGCGGATTATTCTGCATCAAAGGCGGCTCTTGCCACCTGGGCTCGGTCGCTGGCTCAAGCCGTGGGGCCAGAAGGAAAACGAGTCAACATCCTCGCCCCAGGTTATGTCGATACAGATATTCTCGCTGACGACACCCCTGAAAAGAGAAAGGAACGTGAACTGCAAGTACCGCTAAAACGAGTAGGGACGCCTGAAGACATGGCACAAACAATTTCGTTCTTAGTAAGCAATGATTCGAGTTACATCACAGGCGCAATCCTTCATGTGAATGGTGGACTTTACCTTCCATAGGCCATTTCAACAGCCTTGTATAGGGTCCTCACGAGCGGCTACCGAAGGAGGCGTCGAGCATGGTGAACGATTGGGACGATGACGGCGCATTCGAAGACTTGGCAAATCGACCAATTGAAGATGCTGACCTTGAAGAGCGAGACCCTTTCGATCTCTCGCGAGCCCTCGAAGGTGCGGCACTTGAACACTTACACCCTGATGTAAAGCGGATGGTTTTGCACTCCAAATTCGAACCTTCAGGCGACCAGCCAAAAGCAATTGAAAAATTGATTTCCCAATTGGAAAATGGCCAAGAGCGTTGTGTCCTTCTCGGCGTCACCGGGAGTGGTAAGACATACGCCATGGCCCAAGTGATCCAAAAGCTCAACATCCCAACACTCATCATTAGCCACAACAAGACCCTCGCTCGACAATTGTACCATGAAATGGCCGGGTATTTTCCCGAGAATGCGGTTGACTACTACGTATCACACTACGACTACTATCAACCAGAGGCATACCTCGCAAAACGAGATATGTACATCGAAAAGGAACTGTCCGTCAATGAAAGAATCGAACAAGAACGCTTCGCCACCATCGCCTCATTGGTCACCCGCCCAGATTGCGTGATTGTGTCCTCTGTCTCCTGTATCTATGGATTGAATCCACCCGAAACGTTCCTAGAATACCACGTGAGAGTGCACGTTGGCCAAGAAATCGAAACAAGCGATCTCCTTCGGGAATTAATCACCCTCCAATACAAGCGCACCACCACTGATTTGTCTCGAGGCGACTGCAGGGTACGCGGCGAAGTTGTGGACGTATGGATGCCGAGCAGGGACGATCCATTACGAATTCAGTTCGATTTCAATGGCATCACCAAGGTATCGGTCTGTGACCCAGTGAGTTGGGATGTGCTCGATGAATTGGACGAAGCATGGATTCACCCCAAGGAATTCTACATGACGAGCCCTGAACGCCTCGAAGCGGCACTTGTCTCAATCGAAGACGAATTGGATGACCGTGTCGCCCACTTTGCGAGCCAAGGAAAAGAACTTGAACGGCACAGAATCGATCAACGAACACGGTACGACTTGGAAATGATTCGCGAGATCGGACACTGTCAGTCGATTGAGAATTATTCACTCCACTTTGATGGCAGGGAGCGAGGGCAACGACCCCACTGCCTCTTGGACTTCTTTGCAGCATGTGCAAAGCAATTCCATGGTGACCCATCAAAATTCTTGGTCATCATGGACGAATCTCACGTTACGCTGCCTCAAGTTGGAGGGATGTACTACGGCGACCGATCACGAAAAGAAAGCCTCATTGATTTTGGCTTCCGATTGCCCACTGCAGCTGACAACAGACCATTGAAAATTCCTGAATTTCAAAAATTAGTGCCTCAGATGGTCTATGTTTCTGCGACACCCGGCGAACGGGAATTACGCCATCTGTGTGAATTGACCAATCAACCACTCCCGAAAGGCCTTCTTCACGCACAGTCCGGCGGTGGCGCTGGACCGAGAGATATCGAAAAGAAGCACCCAGACAGTGAGTCCCTGTACCATATGGTCCAACACATCGATGGTATTGCGAAGATGGAAATCCGGCCAACGGGATTGCTCGATCCGGAAATTGAAGTTCGCCCGACAAGTGGGCAGATGGCAGATTTGCTGAGCGAAATCAACGCGAGGGTCGAAAATGGCGAGCGAACGCTGGTCACAGTCCTTACAATCAAGTTCGCAGAAGAGGTCGCAGAGTACCTCAAAAGGATGGGCGTCAAAGCGCACCACCTCCATTCAGAAATTGATACCATTGAGCGAACCGAAATCATCAATGCATTACGAATCGGCCATATTGATGTGATTGTGGGCATTAACTTGCTTCGAGAAGGACTTGACCTGCCAGAAGTGAGCCTTGTTGCAATCTTTGACGCTGACCGTCAAGGCTTTTTGAGAAACGAACGAAGTCTTCTCCAAACAATTGGCCGTGCTGCACGCAACCTCAACGGCCATGTCATCCTTTACGCGGACAGCATGTCGCAAGCGATGAAAGCCGCCATTACACAAACATTGGAGCGTCGTGAACGGCAACAAGCGCACAACGAAGCCAACAACATCACCCCGAGAAGCATCGTCAAAGAACTCCCAAAGATGAATTCAGACTTGGATGATCTCATTGCGGGTACCTCGAGTTCCAAGGATGGTTCACGCCGACTCGTGGCCAAAAAGGGTGGACGTAAGGAAGGCGATTGGGCACAACGGCTCAACTTGGGCGCAGGCGCCTGGGCATCAGGAGCCGGGCAAGATGGCACCAGTGGCGTACAATCAAATAATTCAATTGAAAATTCAAATATTCAATTGGCCTATGACGAACCATCAGACGCTCGGAACCTCTCACCGTCCCAAATTGACGATTTGCTCAAAGAACTCAAATCTGCAATGCAAGTTGCTGCGAAGAACTTGGATTTCGAAGAAGCAGCAAGACTCAGGGATCGAATTTTCGAGCTTGAACAGTTGTGACCACACCCTACGGGTGTGCGTTGAACAAGTGTGGGCAGGTTCATGTGCAGGGGGCGGGTGGATGCTGCATGGCCATCCAACCCGATGAATTCGATATCCCCGTCGTGGACTATGCCTTCCACGATGTAACGTCGCCACGTTCCCTGATTGACCAAATGGCAACTGCAGGCGGATTTACCGCCACAAAACTGGCCATGGCACGTGATATCCTCCGTGCTATGAAGGCAGAACTTGAAGCGGTAGATGGTGATGCTGCGAAAGTGTGCAACTGGCTTTCATTCCCCGCTTGCCTGTGCGCCACTGGAACCCGCGGTTTCTTTGTCGAGGCGATCAAGCGTCAAATGTTCAATGTCATTTCAACCACATGTGGCATGCTCGACCACGACATCGCCCGTTCACACAAGCACTACTACCACGGCGCCTTCGAACTCGACGATATTGAACTCGCAGAACATTCCTTGATGCGCCTAGGCAACGTGATTGTTCCAAATTCATCTTACGGAGAAATCATCGAAGAAGTGCTCACACCGGTGCTTGAAGAAATGTATCAAGATCGTCTGAAAGAGACTGGAAAAACCGGGGCTGATGCATGGCTTGGCTTCGGCTCTATCCATCTTGTGTGGGAACTTGGTAAGCGCATTGGCACCCCGGATTCGTTGATCTACTGGGCCTACAAGCACCAGATTCCAATCGTGATTCCAGGCATTACCGACGGCTCGATTGGGGCACAATTGTTCATGCTGAGACAAAAACACCGTGATTTCCACATTGACACGCTTGCTGATGAACAAGTCATGAGTGATATGACATGGGACGTCGATGTCTCAAACGCATTGATGGTTGGTGGAGGAATCTCCAAACACCACGTCATTTGGTGGAATCAGTACCGAGGCGGCCTCGACGCTGCTGTTTACATTACAACTGCTCCAGAACACGATGGGAGCCTCAGTGGCGCCCGACTCAGAGAAGCGATCTCATGGGGTAAAATGAGACCAGAGGCGCCGAATGTGTGCGTTGAAGGGGATGCAAGCGTCTTGCTGCCGTTGTTAGGTTCTGACCTGTTTCAAGGAGGCGATGAACAATGAGAAACAAACCAATGGCGTTGCTTCTCGTCGCACTGATGGGCCTCATGCCCCTCGCTGGATGTTTTGGCGCCAATGAAACCACTGACATGACCGAGGAAGGAAACGAATTGTTCCCGTTTGAAGATTGGCTTAACGGCACCACGTGGTACCACTATCCAGGTGGCATCAACGCCATGAATAACACATCCTTCCTTACTGGTGAAAACGTTCCATTCTACAGTCAAGGCACCTACTATGCGACGGGCTATTCAACTTTCGAACCAACGATGGGCATCACTTCTACAGACAACATCTACTTCACGAGTTACGGCAACGGGCCTGCTGGCTCAACAGCGATTGTCCAGTGCACCAACATGATTGAAATGACGAGTCTCAGTGACTTTTCCTGTCAAAATGTGTACGGGCCGTTCCTCCCTGTTGCCAATTCAAACGACCCATATGTGTATGTGGACCCGTGGACCGACCGGATCATGAAATTCGACATGCATGCACTTGGTGGCATGACCGTGGAGTGGTCCGATGATGAGGGTGACTCTTGGGTTGGGCCGTCGCTTGCGACCGGATATTCTGTGCAAGATCACCAAACCATCGCTTCCTCACCTTATGGAGGGATTTTGCACGAAACGCTCTGGGTGTTCTGTATCAACGGAAACTACCCCGCACCATTGTGCTCTGCCAGCCAAGATGGAGGCTTAACGTGGGGTCCTGAACTTCCTGGCGCACCTGTTGATTGCCAAAGCGGTGGCCTCTCCGCCCACATCATCGGAGCAGAAAACGGCAATTTCTACCGAGGGCAAATTGGATGCGATGGAACCGGGTATTCAATGTACAAAACAGACGATGGTGCAATCACATGGACTGAACACGTGCTTCCAACCGAAGTCTCAGGAACTGCAGACACATGGAACGCTGAAGAGGCTCAAGTCGACACCGACAGTGAAAGCAACGTCTACGCTATGTGGATGGGCAATGACAACATGCCGTACTTTTCTTACTCACTTGACGATGCGAACACATGGTCAGAAGCCATCATGGTTGGCCCTAGCCACCTCGAGGGAACAGGCTTCCCTGTGGTCATCGCTGGCGATCCTGGAAAGGTTGCCTTTGGCTATGTTGGAACAGAAGGCGACGGTGTTTGGCATGGTTACATCTCAGTCATTACCGATGCATTCAGCCCTTCCCCACTGATCACAACTGTGCAAGTCAACGCACCAGATGACCCACTTGACAACGCAAGCCCAACATGTGGCTATGAGCGATGTGGAGGTTTCGGTGATTTCATCGACATGCAAATTGACGCATACGGGCGACCATGGCTTTCTCTCTCGCACAACCCAAGCGGCGACACAGGCATTATGGGAACCTTAACCAACGGCCCAACTTTGCTTGGGAATGTCACAAGTCTTTCGCCGCTTCCAATCGGCGGGACTCAGACATTAGCGTGAAATCTCAAGCATGCGAGCCAAGCAGTGCATGAGCGCAGTGCGTACAGGAACGAGAGGGCGCCAGCCATCTCCATCTGCGGCATGAAGGGCATCATGGATTGCTGAGAGGTCGGGTCGTTGGTGTCGGTTGGCTTCTACGGTAAGCGGAAGTGAATCTGAAACCATGAGGGTTTGCAACTCTATTTTCGGAGTTGGAGCTGCTGTGAGTTCTTCAATCCCGAATGAGCCGCTTTGGCCTGCTGAAGTGCGTCGATACAACATCTGGAATTCTTCGAGGGTCTGGTCTTCGCCCCAACTACGACGGCCTGACATTTTACAAATTTCAGGGAATGCTTGCTCACTGATTAACAATCGACCAAGCGCATCAGCGACGTCAACCTCACCAACCCACCAATGTTCAGGTCCAGCCAACAACTCTGTGGCTTGGCCTGCCACCAGTGCCTCAAACCATCGAGTCAAAACAGGGGGCATCCAACCACCACCGGAGTGCATGGGGATCAAATCGTGAACCTCAACATGGGCATCCACCCAATCAAAGCTTACCTCTGCAATGTGTTCAGCGGGCGTAACGAGAATCAATTCGACCCCATCGACATCGAGGCCTCCCTGACCATCGTCCTCTGTTGTGAACGGTCCGAAGCCGACCATGACAACACGGTGGCCAAAAGAGAGGGGCTTCGCTTCGGGCGTGAAAATTGCAGCCTCCCCGAAGGCGAGGTCGTTGGCATACCGTACAACCACCATATCATGCAACGGGGTGTCGAGCACGAGATCGGTTGCTGATCGCAGCAATCGCTCGACCAATCCGAACATCAGCGATGAGGGCTCGCCTCGAAGATGTACAATGGGGCGATGAGCCATGCCGTTCCCAACCCTCACCCCCACATCAATCAATCGAGGTTCAAGTGAGAATTAACAAGTGGAAGAGGACAGAATTATGCGCCACTCGAAGACTGGAAAAACAGCATATTTCCAATTGAAAAATGTTATTTTCAATACAAATACAATTATGGAAAGTAGAACAAAATATCGAGAAGATCCACCAAATTCCCTCCCGCCATGATCCCGAGATTGAGCTTCGGAAAAAGCACATGATAAGGAATCGATTTTCCGCCTCTTCAATTGAAATATAGATTCTTTTGGACCCTGGAGGCGCTGCCTTCCTGCGATCATCAGTTCGAATGATATGAAGGGAGTTTTTCGAATGGAAACCCTATTGAAAATAAAATTATACGACATTGGTTAAAAATTTGATTTTGAGTGATTTTCAATTGACTTTCACACGAATTATACGACAAATGCAATTGGATTTCACTTTGAATTCGGGAAAGAGTATATAGCCCTTCAAGGAAACGAGGGAATAAGTCGGGTGGACCCCGACACAAGGAGATGGGAAAAATGCCGAACGACAAATATGACATCCAGGAGTTACTCCAAAGGGATGTTTACGTGAATGATAAGAAAGTAGGAACGATTGTGGGTGAACGACACCACCCGAATGAAGCTCGAGTTCGATCGATGCGGATTCAGGTGGATGCTGGCGTCGCTGATGAATTCATGCGCAAGCCAGCCGAGCTCGCACCACTGCCAAAGGAACTGGTGCACAGCATCCGAACCGACGGCACTGTCAAACTTTCGAAGTCAATGCGTGAATTACAGCGACGATGGAGAGACACCGTCCGAATTGATGAAAAACTGTACGCACCTGATGAAATGCTCGATCGAGCACAACCAAGGCCGAGAAATCGGCGTCATCACAGATCTGTTCAAAGTGAAGCGCACCTACAAGGGCGTCATCGTCAAGACACGAGTGAGCATCCAAAAGGAATTTGGCGTCGAAGCAACATTGCGCGTTCCAATTACAGCGTTCTCACGTACCCGTGAGCGCCTGGATGAAGTCGTGCTCTCGCGTACTTTTGACAAGGTCCTTTCGTTGCCGTCGTACATCACTATCAACGAGATGGACGACGAAAGCGAGTGAGTTTTCACCCACTCGACTCGGCCCTTGCTGCTCCGTCAATCTTATGACGGGGAGGTCTGTCGGCCGGTTTGCAGTTGCGCGGGTAGCTTAGTCGGTTGGAGCACCCGGCTGATAACCGGGAGGTCGCAGGTTCAAGTCCTGCCTCGCGCACTTTAACCATACCAACCAGTCCGTTTTGTGGCACTGAACGATGTTTAACGACCAAAACCAGTCATTTCACCGAAGTGGCGCACGCCGTGTTTCACTCGCAAAGAACATGAAGGTCCGGCGCTGGGGCTCACTACGGGGAGAACATGGTCGTCTTGTCTGGAAGCAACGCGCGCCTGCTGGCGACTCAACTTGCAGACTCCCTCGGATGGGAACACCATTCGCTCGAAACTCGAAGGTTCCCCGACTCTGAGGGTTACATTCGAATCCCGAGTGAAGTAATCGAAGCCGTTCGAAAAGAGCCCGTTGTTCTCGTGTCCAACACATTTCCCGACTCAGGTATTGTCGAAACGCTCCTCATGCTCGAGGCCATCAATGATGTACGGAGAGGCAATTTGGAGAATTTGCGAGAAATTGGGCCTCAACAATTGGAAGATGTAGGCCCCGGAACCCTGCTTGCCATCCCATATTTCGGATATTCTCGACAGGACAAACGGTTCAAGCCAGGTGAAGCAATTTCTGCTCGAGCCATCGGCCACCTGCTTGCATCACGATGTGACGGAATTATTGTGTTTGATTTGCACGCCCCTAAGGTACTGCAAGATTTGCCCGTACCAGTTGCGTTTACTTCAGCCATGCCAGAGTTGGCAAAGCACCTCCAAGAAACCGTGAATCCAGATTTCATTCTTTCACCTGATAAAGGTGCCATCGATCGAGCTTCTGCAGTGGCTGAGACAATCAATTGTGAATTCTCTTACCTAGAGAAGACAAGAATCGATGCCCACACCATTGTCCATAAGGCCAAGGATTTGGACGTCGATGGAAAAATCGTCGCCATCGTTGACGACATGATCGCCACAGGCGGTACAATTTGCAGAGCGGCAGAAGCCCTACGAAGCCAAGGCGCCGTCGAAGTTCATGCTGCATGTTCCCACGGTTTGTTCACGGGTGGCGCCATTGCCAGATTGATCCGATATGTGGATGGTGTGCACGCCACAGGTTCGCTCGCAAACCCTCGCGATGTCATCTCCGGAGGCCCTGCCCTTGCTCGAGGCGTGAATGAACTGTTTGAGACCTTGGAATGGAACTGATTCGAGAGCAGTGCCCCGTTCTCTCCAACATATAAGCAAAGAAAAAGAGATTTTCCGCCCCTCTTCACCTGCTTCTTCCTTCCGTCGTGTTTATATCCGCGAGGTTCTGCGCAAGGATTGCCTTAACATGAGGAAGAAGTGATATCCAATGAGTGTACACGTGCGATTTGAAACCCCCGAAGAAGTATCTGACAAGATCTATGACATGCTGCAAGCCAACTCCAATGGCCGCCTGAAGAAGGGCAGCAATGAAGTGACCAAGACCGCCGAGCGCGGCACTGCTCAATTCATTGTTCTCGCAGTTGATGTGAACCCACCTGAACTCCTCGCTCACATCCCTTTGATCTGTGAAGAGAAAGGCATCCCATACGGATACGTCCCATCTCAAGAATACCTCGCCAAGGAAGCTGGACTTCCTGACGGTGTCAAGACTGCATCCATCGCAGTCATGGAAATCACCAAAGGCGCACAAGAAAAGTTCACCGATGTCGTTGAGATGATCAACGCACTCAAGGCTTGAACCTGAAGTTAGGAGGCGAAAATCATGAGCGAAGAACTCAACGGATGGCCAGCTGAAGTCGTCGAAATCGTCGGCCGCACCGGTATGACCGGTGAAGCAACTCAAGTCAAGGTCCGTGTAAACGATGCCCCCAATCCACGAGACGTTGGAAGAATCATCTCCCGTAACGTCCTCGGTCCAATTCGTGTCGGCGACATTTTGATGCTCAAAGACACCGGTCGTGAAGCCCGTAAGCTCAACTCGAGGTGAAGTGAATGCCAGAACGTAGAATCTGTACTTTTTCCGGTGAAGAAATCGAACCTGGCACGGGCATGATGTTCGTCCGCCGTGACGGCAGCGTCATGTGGTTCAAGAACTCCAAGGCCCGCAAGAACATGGTGAAGCTCAAGCGAAACTCTCGCCGTGTCAAGTGGACTCGCCACTTCGTCAAGGGCGGCATTCAGTGATCCTGAATCCCTGACCGCTTGCAACCAATACCCACCATCGGTGTTTTTCTTTTACCCTGTGCGGCCGTATGGCTCATAAAGGGGGGTCCAGTCGGACGGTTTGGTGAACACCATGGAAACAACCTATGTTATGATCAAGCCTGACGGCGTACAACGCGGACTTATTGCTGAAATTCTGGGTCGATTCGAGCGCAAGGGCTTGAAACTCGTCGGATTGAAATCCGTCGTCCCAAGCCAAGAAACTGCAGAAGCACACTACGAAGTCCACAATGAGCGTCCGTTCTACCCAGGGCTCATCAAATTCGTCACCTCTGGACCTGTGGTCTGCATGGCATGGTCTGGCAAAGACGCCATCACCGTAGCTCGAACCCTCATCGGTTCAACCAACGGCCGCGAAGCGTCCCCTGGAACCATCCGAGGCGACTTCGGCATGGACATGGGCTTCAACATGATTCACGGATCTGACGCTGCAGAAACCGCTGCGTTCGAACTGGGCCTCTGGTTCCCAGAAGGCCTCATGGAATGGGACCAAACGATCACCGCTTGGGTCTACGAGTGAGTGCAACCCCAACAAGGGGCTGAGGTGAAATCATGGACGAAACCGAACAGGATTCGCCTGATGCTCCCCCTGTTGAGCGAGGCCACAATCGGCAACCAATCGTGTCCGTTCTCGGCCACGTAGACCACGGTAAAACCAGCGTACTGGATTTGGTTCGTTCCATTGGCAGCGAACGTCAAGCCAGCGTTATGGACCGTGAAGCTGGCGGCATCACACAGCACATTGGTGCGACTGAAGTCCCTGCTGATGTTCTCAACAAAACATGCGAAGCAATGATGGGTGGGAAGAAATTCAAATCACCAGGATTGTTGTTCATCGACACACCTGGCCACCACTCATTTGTCAGCCTGCGAAACCGTGGGGGCTCCGTTGCGGACATTGCTGTGCTTGTCATCGACGTCATGGAAGGACTTCAGCCACAAACGATCGAAAGTTTGCATACACTGAAGGAAACCCGTACTCCATTTGTCATTGCGTGTAACAAAGTCGACAGAATCCATGGATGGCGCACACAGCATGGACGCTCGTTCATGGAATCTTTCAAAGAACAACGCGAAGATGTACGCTCCTTGTTTGAAGATCGCTACTGGAAACTTCTTGGGCAATTCTCAGAACATGGATTCAACATTGAACGGTACGATCAGATTCGTGACTTCCGTCAAAATGTCGCTCTTGTACCAATGTCTGCGAAGGATGGCGAAGGCCTCCAAGATTTGTTGGCCGTCACCGTTGGTCTTGCAGAGCGATTCCTCGAAGACCGATTGACAGACACGCTTGGTGCAGCTGAAGGAACCGTGCTTGAGATGCGCGATGAAGTCGGCATGGGCAAGACGATTGACGTCATTCTCTACCGGGGCGAACTCAAGGTTGGTGACAAGATCATGGTCGCTGCAAACGACGGCCCTTTCGAGACCCACATCAAAGGACTAAAGCGTCCAAAAGGCATGGCTGAAATGCGAGATGCTGGCAAAAGGTGGGTTAATTTCGACAGCGTCGAGGCGGCATGTGGTGTGAAGATTGTCGCTCCAAAACTCGAAAACACAATCGCTGGAACCACGCTGTATTTGGCCAACACACCAGAACAAAAGGAAGAGGCTGAGAACGCAATTCGTCAGGAATGGCGAGCCATCTTTGACTCCATGCCAATCATGTGTTCGAAATGCAGCGAGGTGTTTCCTCGCGTCGATTTCAAAGCACACACAAAGAAGGGACCTTGCCGAGGTGCCGAAGAAGAACGTAAGGGCGTGGTCATCAAGGCAGACACCGTTGGCGGTTTGGAAGCCCTCGGGTTTGAATTGGCCAAATTGAAAATCCCTGTTCGCCAAGCCACCGTTGGCCCTGTCAACAAGCGAGACATTCTCATGGCGAAGTCTGCACAAGATCCTCTCAACAAGGTCATCCTCGGATTTTCCGTCAAAGGTAATTCAGAGGTCGCTGATGCATTGAACGATGATGACTCCGAAATCAGATTCTTCAGTGGCAGCATCATTTACCACATCTTGGATGCTTACGAGGCATGGCGAGAAGAAACGGCTGAGAAAATGGCCGCTGAACTTCGTGAATCGCTTGTCTATCCTGGTCGACTGCTCTACCTCAAGGATCACACCTTCAGAGCAAAGGGCCCAGCCATTGTTGGCATGCGCGTGCTCGGCGGTCGCGTTCACATTGGACAGCGTTTGATGAAACTTGATGGCACCCCTGTTGGTCAAATCAAAAGCCTCAGAACACGGGCATCAGATGACGTCAAGGAAGCAAATCAAGGCGATGAAGTTGCTGTAGCCATCAATGGACCTACCGTTGGAAGGCACATTGAGGAACTGGATGAATTCTATGTTGATGTCCCAGAATCTCATGCCAAGCGATTGAAGAAGATTGAACTCAATCCAGTGGAACAAGAAATATTGGATGAATTGATTCGCTTGCACAGGAAGGAAAACCACTTCTGGGGACGTTAAGTCGAACGCTCCATCCTTACTTGGGCTGACACTTTGTTGACTTGTCACCCCCTCACATTCATATATGGAAGGGCGCGGTTGTGAACTTGTCCTTTGGAGGCCTTACCATGGAAGCAGGATTCACAGCAGCACCCGCAATGGGTCAAAACCCCGGCGCTCAAGATTTGATTGGCACAGTTTCCGCCATCTCAAACAGCCTCATGAACGAAGTCAGCAAGGTGATCATTGGAAAGAATGAGAACTTACGCCGTGTCACCGTTGGGATTCTCTCTAACGGGAACATCCTTCTCGAAGATTTTCCTGGATTGGCCAAAACATTGCTGGCAAACACCTTCGCACAAGCGCTCGGATGCAAGTTCAAGCGTGTGCAATTCACGCCCGATTTGCTCCCGTCAGACATCATGGGGACCTACATGTACGACCAAAAGGCTGGAGAGTTCAAACTCCGTGCTGGTCCTCTGTTCTCCAACATTCTCCTTGCTGACGAGATTAACCGTGCTCCGCCAAAGACACAGGCAGCGCTTCTCGAAGCAATGGAAGAAAAGCAAGTGACCATTGAGGGTATTACCCACAAACTCCCAGCTCCTTTCGTTGTCATCGCAACACAAAACCCAATCGAGCAAGAAGGAACATACCCGCTCCCAGAGGCGCAAATGGACCGTTTCTTGATGAAGATGAGCATGGGCTACCCAGACCGTGCTGAAGAAAAGGCAATCCTTGCCCGACGCAAGTTGCGAGGAAAGGATGGCCACGATGTTCAACAGGTGACCTCGCCAAAGAAGGTCGTCGCCATGCAGAAGGCACTGGAGACCGTTCACGTCGATCCGGCAATCCTCTCCTACATCGTCGAAATCGTTCAACGAACACGTGAAGACCACCGTGTCACCAACGGAGCATCGCCTCGTGCATCCCAGTCCCTGTTCAAGACTGGCCGTGCCGCTGCTGCAATCGCTGGACGAAACTACGTCATTCCTGACGACATCAAGGGCATTGCATTGCAAGTCATCTCCCACCGTATCAACATGAAGCCAGAAGCAAAGATTCGTGGAATCACTGGAATGCACATCGTGCGAAAAATCCTCTCGGAAGTTCCAGTCCCGGTCATCCAACCGGCTTGATGTTTGGACCGTTGTGGTTGCATTCAAAGAGGAGAACGACTCTCCTCCACATGTCAGAGGAGGTGAAGAGTTGAATCCGTACAAAATGGTCATCGCCGTAGCGAATCAAAAAGGCGGTTGCGCCAAAACCACGACTGCTGTCAATCTCGCAGCTGCGCTCGCAAAAGGTTCGAAGCGCCAAGGGCTTCCAAAAGCCAAGGTGTTGCTGATCGACTTGGACCCCCAAGGAAACTGTGCAACCTCGTTCGGTGTTGAGAAAAAGAACGTCAAGAAAACCTCCTACGATTTGCTCACCAATGACTCGGGTGAAGAATTACCGCTGATGGAAGAGTACCTCATTGGTCCAAAAGAGTTGACTGAATCAATGCAAGATGCCTGGAGTTTGCGAAACAACAACAAGAAAGCACCAGACAGTGTTTCGGTTGGCCACCTCTGGCTTTTGCCCAGCGACATCCACCTCTCTGGTGCAGAAATTGAATTGAGTCACAAAATTGGTCGAGAAACAAGGTTGAGAGAGGCGCTCATGCCAATCATTGACGAATTCGATTACATCATCATCGATACACCGCCTTCCCTTGGTTTGTTGTCGATCAACGCCATGTGTGCAGCCAATTGGGTGATGGTTCCGGTCCAAGCTGAATACTATGCCCTCGAGGGATTCAGTATGTTGATGAATTCAATCAAGATGATTCAACGCAGGATCAATCGAAATTTGAAAATT
>CM001443.1:1980784-1982637 GCA_000246735.1 uncultured Candidatus Poseidoniales archaeon
ACTGAGCCGCCACGTGTGCGACGAAGTCAACAAGAAGATGCCAAACAAATTGTTCAAAACCACAATTCGCAGGCTTGTCAAGGTGGCTGAAGCACCATGGAGTGGCGCACCAACCGTGCTGCTCAACAAGCCGACCAACTCTGGCGCTGGTGCTGGTTCCCTCGAATATTGGACCTTGGCAAAGGAATTCCACAAGCGTGTGCAAGAAATGCGCAGGGAGTTTGGCGTCAATGAAGAACCCCGTCTTCTCAGATCCCGAAAGAACCGCTGATTCCAGCGTGCTGAGTCCTCCTAAAGAGGTCTGAAAACCACACTTTCAGGTTTGCATCCTTCGCGGGGGTTAAGTAGCCTTGACAATGGAGTCACGAGCAGGGATTGCAATGACTGGTGAAGGAATGACGTCTGTGAGCGTCAGTTACGAAGTCCGACGACAACTGAACACCATGCGCAGCACGAGTGGCCATAAGAGCGTCAATGAATTGCTCTTAGACATGGTCCGTGCCCACAAAATCGCTAAGATGAACGGGGAGATTGAAACCCTCCGTGAACGAATGAAGGCGGTTGCTGATGTCGAGGTTGAACACCTCGTCGATCGACTCAACTTGGCTCCATTCAAGGTGTGATCACATGATGGAATGGCGACCTCCTGGCTACGAGTTTGATGCTCGTAATTTGGTCCGTGCCCTGTTCAGTGAAAACACCGACGAAGGCAAGTTGCTGGAGGCTGCTGCTTGCGGGCATGTGGAAATCTTCGCTCGTTCAACTGCTTGGAATGGTGTCCTATGGCTGATTATGAACACGCTCAAGCAGGATGGAAAGCCTGTTTACTCTGGCGAAGAACTTGGCGCCTTGCGTGAATCCTTGCCAATCGTCTGGCGATAGAGTTCAAGGCTCGAATCACTTTTGCTTATCGAGCCATTCTTGGCCGTACCATTTCCATTGATCCATTGTCCATCCATCGGGAAGTCCTGAGGCGGGCAAAGGTGGACCCGCGCTTGGTGTCTCTGCCACTTCTGGTGCCGGCGTTTCTGGCTCAGCCTTTGGTTGGGTTGGCATGCCTGCAATGTCCTCGAGGCTGTCTTCCTCTCCATACAGCGAGGAGGCATCAATGGTTGTGGATGGCTCGTCTGAAGCATCAAGATCTTCATCTTGAACTGTGAAGTCGAGGCTCGCCACGTCATCATCCCACGCTGCATCAGATTCAACACCACCTTGGGCAGACAATCCAGCCGTTCCTTCGAGTGCTTCTGCTGATGCTGAATTGGTTTTGCTCTTTGGTGCAAACGGTGTGCCGTAGATTTTGATGTTCTTCTGTGCCCGACGACGCTTGCTGAGTGCAGCAACGGCCACAATGACCACTGACAGACCAGCAAAAGCAACAAGACCAACGCTGATGACTTGCTTGAGCGTGTTAGAGTCAACTTCGCCGCCATCATCCAACAAGCCTGCGTTTTTGCTGGCGTTCCATGCAGCGTAGGAATAATCTGTTTCGTTAATTCCCTTGCTGCGACCGAGGTAGGATTGGTACGCATCGCTGCGCCAGCCCATGCATGCATCGCTAAGATCATCGAAGTTGAGCAAGCAATGATCTTGTTCGGTTTGAATGAGTGGGCGTGAATCGTCGTAATCTGCGTTTGAACCGACACCATCTTTGTCATTATCGAAGTGCTCGGAAGGATCTTGATCCATGCCTATCGATTCAGTGCGGTCAACCCATCCGTCGCCATCGAGGTCCGCACAACCATATGAAGGAACTTCGATGAAGCCAATTGCGGCGGTTGCATTCGGTATCCAGGCCCGGGTCGAATTGCCGAGTTCCCACGGGCAAGCATCGGGGAGCTGACCAGTGGTGT
>CM001443.1:1982654-1990533 GCA_000246735.1 uncultured Candidatus Poseidoniales archaeon
TTTGGCAAAGCATCGGCGCCGAGTTCGATACCAAAGGAATCATCTGGATTCGAATAACCATCCAAATCTGAATCAGTGCAACCAAAACGGTCGTACTTTGAAAATCCATTTTGTGTTGGGCATGCATCAGGCATTAGCCCATTCGGGTTGTTGCCATATCCGTCTTGATCTGTGTCTTCCCATTGCGTTGATTCGTCAGGGAACATGTCTCCATCTTGCCCTTGGACGTTGTCGCCATAGCCATCGCCGTCTCGATCCTGCCACTGGTCCGGGTTGTTAGGAAACAAGTCGCCTTCTGTCCCAGCAGGGTTATCGCCGTGCCCGTCACCATCTGCGTCGAGGTATTGGGTTCCATCTTCAGGAAATCGATCGCCGTTGAAACCGTTGAGGTTGTCACCGTATCCATCCATGTCAGCATCCGCCCATTGTGTGATTTCCGCTGGGAATGCATCGTTTGTGTCGGTGACGCCGTCCCCATCCGAATCCAAATCATACAGGCGAATCTTGGAGTAGGAAAGGAATGATGTCACAATGTAAACTTGACCCGTGTAGTCGGTTTTGCTTCCAACCACAGGGCCTTGCGAGGTGTATGTTTCCCCTTCGGTAAAACTGGCCCCATCAATCATGGTGACTTTGCCGTTTTGAGTACCTGCGACGTAGGTGCTGTTGTCCACCTCTTCAAGGTGAACAACCGATGAACCATGGCTCAGGGAAAGGGTTTCTACAGCCCATGAATTGGTGTTGTACCGGTACACCGCACCGTTTGCAGAACCTACGATGAGGTTTCCATCATGATCCTCAATTAAGGCATTCACAATGCCCCCCGGCTCATTCAAGCTCGTGAGCGTTGTACCGCCGTTATCGGCAATGGTCACTGTGGAATCAATTCCACCCATCGCTATTCGACCATCTGCAAGGACGATGAATGAGTTGAATCCGCTCTGGATTTGAGGTGAATAAATTCCAGTGGCCCCTTCACTGTCGTACTCTTCTGCTCGACGGCGCCCTCCGAAGTAGGCAAGCCACAGGTCGCCTTCACTGTCCCAATCCATGTCGTTGACTCGTTCTGAGGTCGAAATATTGCGGTTTGCAATTTGGAGTTCCATATGGACAACAAACACGCCCTCATCGTGGGCAACAGCCGTCAAGAGTTGGGCATCATCGAGGCGTGCCCCGTTAGCAGTGACGTTCAGATCAATGGTCCAAAGCGGAACGAGGATGCCGTTGCTGAACGCATTCACGCTGAGGTTTCCTTCCCCATCAACAGTCAATACCTTACCATCATTCATCATTTCCCAGTGAACGAGTTTTACGGAAGTTTGGTGTGTGTATCCTGCATCAATCAAGACCACGTCCGATGCTGCAACCGCTGGAGCGAATGCAATCAAAGGAAGCATTGTGAAGGCGATGAATACCGCAAGAAATCGGTTCATGGCTTCCCCACACCCTCAATCAATATGAAGGAGCCGATGCTTGGTGTAGCAGCGTTCAGGCTCAAGCATCTTCATCTTCTTCCTCTGAATTTTCCTTCTTCACAGGGTTAATTTTCAGAGGTGTCAAGCGACGAACCGGGGTGAGTGTAGCCGTCGAGGGTTTGTCTTCCGTTGATGGCGACTGGCCTCGAGCAATGGTTGGAGGTGCTCCTCTCGCCTTCTTTGGAACGAGTTGTGGAGGCACGGGTTTGAGCGTCGTTGTCTTAACGGGTTCAGGTGCTGATGCTGGTGACAACACGGCGGTGATTGGTCGGAGCATGGCCGATTCAACTTCTGCTGCCTCTGTAACCTCTTCCACTTCGCTTTCAAACGCCTCAACAACTGCCTCTGCTGGTGCATCAGTTGCTTCGACAACCGGTTCAACTTCAGACTCGATCGGTGCAATTTCTTCTGCGACGGCTTGCTCGAGTTCTGCAGTGGATGCTGGAACTTCCGCCACTGACGCATCGCTGGTTTCGGAGGTCGGTAGAGGGATGGCCTGAACTTCAGGTGTCACATTCGGTTGAACAAGTTGGTTGACCGGCTGCAGTGGGGTGCGGACGACCTTTGGCTGGATTGGTTGGATGAGTTTTGGCGCAGATGATGCACCGAGCGGTGCCTTGATTGGCTTCACAAGAGGTGAGCCTGGCATGGCAAGTGGTTTGCTGCTGGTCGCTGGGGCGCGCATGCCTGCAAGACCCATCCTCGGTTGTGCCGGAGCTTGACCGCCAAGCATACCGCGCATTGGTCGTCCTGCTGCGGCTCCTAAAGCGTCTGGGCGAGCGCCCAATGCGGATGGATCCATACGAGGCGTTGCTTGGCTTGGCGCATTCTGGCCAGAGATAGATTGCATCCACATCTGGCGCTTCTCAGCTCTGGTGTCGGTGGTTTGGAGTTCTCGGTATTCAGCCTCACGGGATTGGTATGTTTCCTCGTCTCGGTCGAGTTCACCTTGGACTTGCTTGGTCACGGCGTCTCGCATCTTGTCCTCTGCCATTTCCTTGAATGCGTCCATCTTCTCGGTCAAGCCTTGGAGACGGTTGCGAATCTCAGCCCGCTTGAGGCCAAGTTGTGCCTCAATCTCAGCACGAATGTGAGCCTCACGCTTTCGAACATCGATGAGTGCTTTGTTTCGCATGATCTCTTCGCGCTTGTCGAGTTGGCGTTCAAGTTGAACAGCGACTTCCTCTTCCTTGCGCTCACGGAAGGCATTGAGGCGCTCCTCCATGTCCACTTCAAGTTCAAGCGAAGTTTCTTCCTTGAGCAAATCCAAGTCGGTCTCAAAGGTCAAACGCTCATTGCGCAAACCTGCATCGACTTCGGACATGATGGCCTTTCGTGCTGAGGCTTCACGGGATTGGAATTCAAGTTCAAGCCGCTCGGACCAGTCGGTCTTCTTGGCATCGTACCGCGTCTCGAGTTGCTCACGAAGTTCTGCCTCTCGCTCATAGCGGAAGCGAGCCAAGCGGTTTTGAATCTCAGCTTCTCGAGCGCTTCTGTAGGAAGTGAACTCTTCATCCATACGATGTTCAAGTTCAGCGTCCACGTCGGCCTTGAGGGTGCGGGAGATGTCATCGATAGCCTTGGAGAAGGTGATGTCGTATTTTTCCCGGAGACGTGACTTTCGCTCTGCCAAGCGTTCGGAATGACGTGATTCAAGTTGTTGTTCAATCTCGACGCGAACCTCATCGCGACGGCGTGCGATGGCAAGTTCGACATCTTCACGCATGCGTTCCTCGAGATCTTCGGTTTCTTGACGAAGCCGACCCTCAAGTTCAGATTGGAGTTGCTCAGCGATGTCCTCTTCCAAACGGAGGCTTCGGCGTTCATACTCTGCCTTGAGTCGCGCCTCTCGTTGCTTGAGACGGGTGCGGAGTTGTTGCTCCAATCGAGTGCGAATGCCCCTTCGGAGTTGCTCTTCACGTTCTGCGAGGCGAGCGTTGTGACCCTCTTCAAGCCGTGAGATTTCATTGGCTTCCATCTCTTCGAAGCGTCGTTCCATTTCAGCCTGAATGTTCGCTTCAATCTCCCGAATTCGGTGTTGCAGTTGTTGATTAAAATCAAGGGAAAGGCGTTCTTTCTGAATGTCGAGCCTTTGTCGATGTTCGTCGTGGAGTTGCGATTCAATCTGAGCCTTAAGTTGTGTTTTGTGCTCTTCCAGTCGGCGGTCTTGCTCAACCTCGAATTGGTCTTTCATGGCATCGAGTTGTCGATGCAATCGAAGGTCGAGTTCGTTTCGCATTCTGGATTCTTCACGGGCCAGAGCATCGTGCTCAAGCATGCTTAGGTCTTGCTCCATCGCTTCTCGCATTTCCTTTTCCAATTGATCGAGGGTCAGCTCGTGCTGGACAGCAAGGTCAGCTGCAAGCGCATCTTGCATGGCTGATACTCGCTCTGCAATCGCTTGTTGTCGCAACCTGCGTTCCCGGCGAAGGTCAGCACGAAGGCGTTCTTCTTGGCGGAATCGTGCCGATGTCATGGTCGCTTGGTCGAGCGATGTTGAGGGAGTGGAGGTAAATTGGGAACGAAGCGCTGAGAGAGCCACCTTGTCAGCGTTTTCACGCTTCTTACGGGCAGCATCGAGTGCCTCAGTACTCTTGCTTGCGCTCGGTAACATCGTATCCCATCCACTGTTTCATGCACTTCTCATCATAGATAAGGAGCGCGACGGGTGAAGGCCACAGGAAGGCTGTTTTGGAGGGGTGTTCCTCTCTCCAAAGCCGTCGTATGTTCAGGCTTGGTTTGAGAAATGAGGCACTTTAAAATTTGACATTGAAGGCTGTGCTGCACGCAGGGCAGTCAATCCTTCGTTCGCCAGGTTTTCGCTTCATTCGCAATTGGCGATCACAACCTGGACAGGTGATTTCGACTTTAGGGATGTGCGGTGTTAATGTGAAATGATGGGTGCATGAAACACACTTGAGGTGGGCAGGTCGCTTGTTGACGCCCACGATCAAAACCTTGCCACATTCAGGGCAACCGACTTTTTCTTGTTCCCACTTCTTTCGAGTGATTGGATGGTCGATTCGAACTTTTGCAGAACACAGTTTGCATTGGAGAGTTCCAAGACCGCTCGGCAACAAGCCCCCACATTTTGGGCAACTCAATGCCGGTGGTGAGATTCGAGATTCAACCGTTGACTCTTCGCTCATGTTTCCGCCTCCGTGTCTTTGTTTTTGATGTCTTCCACACACACATTGCTCAGCGTTTCTTGGCAATTAAGACAATGCTCTCGGGTAAAAAGTTCCATGGCAGATCAAGGTGAATCCCATGTTGCTTTGCAAGAAGTTCCAGCATTTTCTTGGCACCAACTTGATCCCTCGAGCCACCCAATTCAAGGACACGAACTTCGCCGCCGTGATCCACTGCATCAAGCACGCCTTTTGGCAATGTTGTGGTCGAGGATGCAGCAGCTGATTGAGCGGCTGGTGCGGGTTGCTGCACAGCCTTTGAAGCTTGGAGGAGTTCTGGAAGTTCCACTTTTGCAGCAATTCGCCACCATCGAGCTCTCCCTTGGTCGCGGTGGTTTTCCACCAAACCAAGAGACGCCAGTTTCTTCATGTGGTGATAGAGGTTGTACCGATCGACTTCCAGTTGGGTTTCGATTTGAACCGTGCTCATTTCATCAACGTGAGAAAGCGCAAGGTAAACCGCTCTGCGTGTGGGGTGGGCGAGGGCTGTCGTGACTGGGTCTGCTCGTACTCTGGCCATGTGCTCACCATACGGGAAGAACCCGCTCTATGGTTTGAAGATGCCGCGTGGGGCTTGACTCAGGATGACAAGCGTGTAGCAAGCATTGAGAAGGCTTTCTTGGTGTCGCTCCACAAAGAGACGAAGATGTTTCGCAGCAACTTGATTGCACCTTCTGTGCCCGCAAGACGCGCACCATTGAGGATCACAAGAATCACGGATGCCTCGTGAATGAGGACACCCACCCACAACTCATCGTACATCTGAGCGATGACCGCACCAACGAGTGCCATGGTGATGCCGACGCTGATGACAAGGTTCCCAATCAGGATGTTTTGGGCGCGTCGGGCGAGGTCAATCAGTTCGGTCAACATCTGAGGATTGTCTCCTGGAACCAGGACATCAGCCGCCTCGAGGTTAACGGTTTCACCGCTTCCAACTGCAACCCCTACATCTGCGACGGCAAGCGCTGCGGCATCATTGAACCCGTCGCCAACCATCATGGTTACGTGCGTTTGTGAACGACCCCGAACCCATTCGACCTTTTGCTCAGGTGATAAGCCACCATGAGCAGAGGTTTCAGGTAGACCAACGCTCTTGGCAAACGCCTTGACTGCTGCTTCGTTGTCACCTGAGAGAATCTCGACAGTGATGTTGCGCTCAAAGAGCGATGGAATGAGCAAATGGCTTCCGTCGAGGGTGTCGTCATGGATGAAGGTAAACAACGCCAATGCGTTTCCATCCCGCGACAATAGACTCGCACCATGACCTTCCTTTTCTGCTGCAGCGTACGCATCCTTGATTTCCTTCGGTACCGTAACACCGAGACCTTTGGCTCGATCGTATCGAATGAAGGCTACATCTTTGCCGCCTACCTTTCCACGGACACCAGCCTCAATATCTGCGATGACATTGACTTTTGTCGCCTCCAACCCTTCCTTGCGGACATACTCCATCACCGACATGGCGTAAGGGTGGGAAGAGCGAGCCTCTAACCCTGCGGCCAGTTTCAGGGCTGAATCCCTTCGTCGTCCCTTTGCGAGGACAACTTCTCCAATTCTTGGTTTTCCAGAGGTTAAAGTTCCAGTTTTGTCGAGCAACACGTGGTTGACATTTGAAAGGCGTTCAATTACATCGCCTCCACGGGCAATGGCTCCAATGTGAGCCGAGCGTGCAAGCGCGGCAGCGTGTGGCACAGGCGTGGCCAAGAGCAGCGCACACGGGCAGGCAACAACCCACAGAAGGAGGATAATCTTCCAGTCCTCAGGGAACATTAACCACCACACGGCAAAGGCTCCAAACAAAACGATGGGCACCCAGATGGCAGTGAATCGTTCAATGATGCTGTGCAAGCGGGGGGGTTCTTCTCGGAAGGTATGAACTGCATCGATGAGGCCTGACAAGCGAGTGTCTTCGCCCACGGCGGAAACATCGATTACAACCGGACCACGTGCAAGGACAAGACCTGCTTGAATTTCGTCACCTTCTTTGATTTCAACTGGTACGGATTCTCCAGTGAGGGGCGCTTTGTCCAACGCACCGAACCCTTCCACGATGCGCCCATCTGCAGGAATCAGTTCGCCGCTTCGAATTTCAAGTTGATCGCCAATTCGGACAAGTTCGATTGGGACTTCTTCATATTCGGCACTGGGATCTGGAAGAGCGCATCCATCAGCGCCGAGTGTTGGGCTCGATGAGGCCATGGTCAGCGAGAACGTACCCGATGCAACCGCTTGGGCAATGCCTTTTTTGGCGGGTGTAACCCCTGTCAGCCTGCGTGCTTTTCGTGGAAGACGATCGAGCCCGCCCTGCATGGCATTACGGGCTTGAAGGAGAGCGTCCCCTTCGAGGTGAGCCGTGAAAGCAACCAAGATCGCTACGATGAGTGCTTCTTCCCACATTCCCAACACAGCGGCACCAATCACGGCGAGACTGGTCAGTACCTGGAAGCCCATTTGCCGGTTTGAAAGCGAAGCGAGTGCTTCTTTGAACATTTGACTGCCACCAATGGCTAAGCCGGGAATTGCAATTGCACCAAGCAACATTTCGGGCCAGCCGAGGATTTCACCGAGAAGAACGAGGCCAAGCAAGGGAAGCGCAATGCCCCCACCAATCAATCGCCATTGGTCAGGTCGGATTCGGTTGGATGTTGCAGCGGTGAGTTTCACTGGAGCGCCTGTGATATGCTCAAGAGCGGCATTGCGTTTTTCGAACAATTCAGTTGAAGCGTCTGGAGCCAATTGCAGAATAATTCGGTCTTCATCGCTTAGCTCGACATCCAGCACACCTGGTTGTTGACGGAATAATTTGGACACCTTCCGAAGTTCGATTCCGTTTCTTGTAGCAACTGAAGAAGCCTTGACTCCAGAAAGTTCCTGATGTTCGACATCCGGTGCGTGCCCTAGTGAGCGCAAAACAGAAGAGACTTCTGCTACATGCCCGTACTCCAAATCGATTTTGAAGCGAACCGTTCCTGCTGTTGCAGAGACATGAATGTCGTTCGCTTGGTGGAGTGTGTCGAGGGCCCGCGTGGCCTTACTAGCGCAGTCTGGGCAATCCATCCCGAGCAAAGGCCACCCTAACTCATAGGTGCCCGTGGCTTGTTGAACCAACGAGGTGTCGAGAACCTCTGCATCCAATACTGCCTCTGGTTCCGGTTTGTTGGTTTTCCGAGGGGACTCTTTTCTTGCACGAGGGGCTTTTTTTGGCACTCTTGG
>CM001443.1:1990550-1995446 GCA_000246735.1 uncultured Candidatus Poseidoniales archaeon
GTMGTCGTCCGCTCCACTGTCCATGAAGTTCGGGAGGCGGCGACCCAAATAATGCCTGCCCTTCTTCATGGTGCGAAGGATGAACTGCGTGAGATGAGGAAGCCAATCTTTACGCCAACATCTTTCCTCGCAGGGATATGCAGTGGCTCCCTACAGGTTGGCGACCAAAGGTGGTTGCTGTTGACATCGATGGCACCCTCACAGACGGCATGAAGCAGTTGGACACTGGGGCTGTTGAAGCACTTCGGAGGTTGGAAGCTGCTGGGATTCCTGTTGTGCTCGCCACTGGCAACGTGCGCGCCATTACATACGGGCTCTGGCGGTTTTTGAAACTCAGTGGCCCAATATGCTGTGAAAACGGAGGGGTCCTCTGGCACAAATCATGGGGCGAACCGATCGTTCGAGCCGATGGAAGCGAAGCGAAACGAGCGGCGGAATGGCTCGGAGAAAAAATGGAAGGTTTGGACCCAAATGGAATTCAAACAAACTGCTGGCGAGAAAGCGAATGGTGCCTCTTTCCAGACGAAGACTTAGCCACTGTTGAGAGGAACATCGCATCGAGTGAGTGGTCACATCTCTCGGTTGTGCGGACAGGCTTTGCGATTCACTTGATGGAACCTCACCTCTCCAAAGGCACCGGGCTTGAGGTGATGTTCAAAAAAATGGGATGGTCGCCTGAAGACTTACTCTGCGTAGGCGATGCACCCAACGATTTGCCAATGTTCGAATATGCTCATTGGTCGATCGCTGTCGGCGGCGCTTTCGAGGTTGTCAAGGCGGCTGCAGATGTGGTTTCACCACATCCACACGGCGCCACCTTTGGCCCGCTGGTGGATGCAATTCTCTCTGATGGTTCGATTACAGAATAAAGCAGGACTTTTCTGAGTCCGAAAAACAGTCCTTGATATAGCCGGGCACTCGAAGGGTAGCCATGGCACTCGAATGTAACATTGACGCAGCAGGTAAGGCAGCACGACTCCGAGGCGGAATTGCTTCGCTCGCAGGTGGCCTGCTTCTGGCAGGAGGTCTTGCAACTGGCCTTCTTGACGGAACATTTTGGTGGCTCTCCACCGCAGGCGCTGTCTTCGGAGGCGCTTTTGCGATATTCGAAGCGCGTGCTGGATGGTGCGCTGTCCGAGCAATGGGCATCCGAACCCCGCTGTGAGTTCACTGCAAATCAATTTGATTCGCCACCTCAACGGTGTGCAACAGCAACAATGCCTGCGCATAAGCATGCTTGGGCAACGGGCAAGAAAATCATTCAATTGCCTCTGTGAAACGAAAGAACGCCTCACCTTGTGTGGGCGCCTTCGAGCGGACCAAGAGGGATGATCCGGAACGTGTTGATGTTCTGATGCGACCAGAAATAATGTGCTTTGATGTGATGCCAATGGCACGTTTCTTTGATGCCTGGCAAATCGATCATTCGCTCTACAAATGCCTGTAAATTCGGATAGTCGATAATCCGACGCAAATTGCACTTGAAGTGCACCACATAGACCAAATCAAACCGTGCAAGCGTCGGGAAGAGGCAAATATCTGCTTCAGTAAGCCGCCCTGCTCCTTCTCCAACCAACCAATCCCTTCCTTCGAGATGAGCTTCCAACTCATCCAGCCTGGCAAAAAGGGCAGTGACTGCTTCATCGTAAGCCGATTGCGTTCGTGCAAAACCAGATTTGTAGACGCCATTGTTCACAGCTTCGTAATTGGAATCAATCATCGCATCAATTTCCTGACGCAATTCTGGTGGGCAAAGTGTGGTGCCATTTCCAAAACCTGCTTGTGAAAATGCGTCAAACATCCTTACAATTTCACGGCTTTCGTTGTTGACAATCGTGCTGTGCTGTCGATCCCAAAGAACGGGCACCGTACCGATGCTTCGACCTTCGTTCCATCCTGCAAAGGCCCTGTTGTAAACGCCTTCAAGACTGGTTTCTCCATTCACTGTGTCGGCAGTCGCCCCTTCTTCCTCTGGATTAAAGGACCATGAACCATCTTGATTCATTCGCCAATCCACGACGTCGAAGGTGATGTGGTCTTCCAAACCAAGCAGCGTTCTTGTGATCAAGGTACGATGGGCCCACGGGCATGCATGAGAGACATACAGGTGATAGCGACCGCTTTCGACATCAAAGGTTCCGTCGGCTCCAATGTGGTCACGGAATTCACTCGATTTGCGTACGAATTTCCCGGCGTCAAACGCCTCAGTCCAGGCGCCTGCTTGCTCATCTGTTGGGTCCATGCTGCTGTCAAGTCCCCGTGTGTTATTATGCAAACGGTTTCTTGGATGGTACCGGTTCAAATCGGTTGGTTCAAAGCAGTGGGTAGGCACTGAATGGTCGGATTAATAGCCGATAAGTTTGGATTCAAGAAACTAATGAGCTCAAGCAGAAACCCTATGATTTGTCTATTAATCGACGCTCACTCAGCAGGTTTGGCTTCGTCCATGTTCCATCCAAGAACGCCCGTCAAAGCGGTCATCCCCCAGAACACAAGCGGTGGTGGCGCCAACTCAAATGTGTAATCCGTTGTTGGGTACGTAATTTCGAGAGCGAGAATCCCGCACAATACGAACCACACAAAGAACGGTCCAGCGATCACGGCCGCCAAACGAGCCTGCGCTCGCCCTTCGTTCATGAAGGCGGCGTAGAGCATGTAGACGGGTATGACGAGCGTGATTCCTGCGACCATCAATTCGTTGTCGTTGTCCGGGTCCAATTCCATGAGTACGCCGACAACGGTGTGCATCAAGGCCGTGATGATCAGCCACCACTTTGGGTTCAGCAATTCTGTTTTCAGGTCCATCTTCAGGCCTCCATATATGGTGTTTGATTCTTATCACTCATGCTTAGGGATACTAAAGAGCGTAGTTTAAAAAAGTTCCTAAAACAAAGAGTCCCCTTATGGAGTTTATAGAGGTGATTTATTTTCCTCACTGGATTCAATTTCGAATGGATTTGGTTTGCAACCGCAAGCCGAGATTAACACTCGGGATACCCTATGTACATACAGTCCACGCGTCGGTAGCCTTTGTCTCAACAAAAGTGCCCGTTTCCATGCGTCAAAAAGCGGGCGCCGTTGACGTGCCTAAGCGAGGCACGAACTCTTCAGGATTTACTGCTGCCAAATAATCTCCATCCGATGGATGATCATATTCGCTTGCAGTAAGTGTTCTTCCATCAAGGGTGAAAACAGAGTAGCCGTTTTCGGTCAGAGGAGTGAAAATGTCCTTACTGAGTTTGCCAACGGAAGCAAGTATCGAATGTCGAAGTTCAAACAAAACAAATCCAATGCTGTGACCCTTCAACATGGATGTTGCTCCTTGGAGCACTTCGTCTTCAAAACCCTCTACGTCAATCTTAAGGAAATCAATACGCTCAATACCGTGAGTTGAGCAATAACGGTCCACCGTGTCAACCTCAACATCGATCTTCTCCACTGTGGGGCTAGCGGCTGTGTCACCGAGGGAATGGTGGCCGTGGAAACTTTTGACATGAAGCTGAAGTGTACCTGGTTCCCTTCCAAGGGCGAGTTGGGAAAGAGTGATGTTTTTCGTTTTTCGGAACTTAATTTGGTCCCTCGTCATTTCGATATTGGCTGGGTGTGGCTCAAACCCATGAACATGCTTTGTGCGGTTGGCCAACCAGTTGGCAATGGTTCCAATGTTTGTCCCAACGTCGAGGACGATGTCCTGCTTGGTGAGCAGCGGTTCAATCACGTCCAGCCAGTGAGTCGCATCAACGGAGAGGTTTTCTTTTAGTGTCCATTTGAGGCGCTCACCTTCGAGAACAGGCCTTAACAGTCCGCGCTTCGGATCGTGAACGTACACCATCAACTCGGATTGCTTTATCCACCGCTTGATAATCGGTTCGGTAATGTAGGTGGAATAGATTCGGAATGGGAGTCGAAAACCGTAGCGCACCGCTCGATACGGAAACGAAGTTTTCAATCCCATTATGTTGGGCTTAGTCGCTCTGTTCTTCAACGTATTCATACGACAAATGGTGATAATTGACCGCTTGAGAGCATTAAAAAAACCTCCGCAAGGCGTTTGAAATCCGATTTTTATGGGATTGGAATCTGATGAGACCCCCGCAAGCGAGATAATGCACCTGGGTTTACTTCTGTGTAATTACTTCGTGCAGAGTGGCTTTGTTTCCTTGTGTTTCCAAAACATCAAATTAAATGTAAGGGCGAGGGATTGTTGGGTTATAGTAAGAAAACAATTTGAAAATATCACGAAAGAGCCTTGTGGTAACGTTGTACCACAGCATCTGCATGGCTATCATTGGAAATTGAATAAATGTTTGAAAAAGAATCATGACTCGTTCGACTCAATCGTACCCCCGATTGTGTACCTGCGAGGTGTTTAGGGATGAATAGAAGCATAACTGATAGGAACCAAAAATATGGCACCATCAAGGTGCTCAATCTATCAGAATGGGGCCGCCCCATTGCTCGCATCGCTGCCAAATTCCTCGAGAAAAAACCAATTTCCGTTATTCAAGTAACCAACATTCACTTCCTGCTTTCCCTGTTTTGTGCATGGCTCATCTTAGAGGGGCACATCTTGGAAAGTTGTTTTTTGTTGATTGTCAAAGGTGTTCTTGACGCCGTGGATGGAGAACTGGCACGGATTCGAGAAAGGCCGTCCCACGTAGGAAGATATTGGGATACCGTGGCGGATACCATTGGGCTCATTGCTGTGATGTGGGCATTTGGAACCGTTTTAGGATGGAATATTGCATTGACATCACTCCTCATTCTCTCAATTCTGCTCCAATACTCATTCTTCAATCATTTTTCCATCCTCGTTCGAGTGCTGGGCTCAGGAGATTCGACAAGCCGAATTGATGAACGCGTCCGCCCGGTTGCTCAACCTTGGGAAAGCCAAAC
>CM001443.1:1995461-2001279 GCA_000246735.1 uncultured Candidatus Poseidoniales archaeon
TCAATCGATTCTTCACTTCAACCGTCGTAGCCACTAAAGGCTGGTTGTGGAATTTCAAATCATGGATGAAGCAATTGCCATGCAAATTGTAGGAGCAGTCACCCTGCTTATTGGACTGAGAATGAACATTGACCCAAAGGGGTTCAATGAAGATATATTCGGGAAAGAAGCGCCAGAAGTGGCCCTTGGCGAAATGAATGCAATGCGTATGGCCATTGGAGGTGGCGTGCTCGCTGTTTCGGCCATCAATTTAATCTGCAGCTTTACGATGGACGATGCCAGTTCAATGGCTGCTCTTTTGACCGCAAGCGCTGTTGGATTGGCCCTGTTCTGTTTCACCATCATTGCTCCATACCTTCGAGGGTACACTGAAGCAATTCCAAAACTCCCAATGATTGTGCTTCCAATCCTTGTCACAGTGAGCCTTGTTGGTGCTTACGTTTGATGGTGATCACATGCTTGCGAAGGTAGGCTGCGCCCTCTTGTGTGCCGTCTTATTGACAGGTTGCACCGGTCCATCTAACCTCTTAGGATGTGGAGAAAGTTACGAAAATATGTACGGTGGGGATGACTACGCCTTCGCTTCCAAAGATGTCGACCAAAACAATGCGCTCAATGTCACCGTAAAAATTCTCAACGGAGCGGCCGGTTGGCTCGAAGAGTCTGAAGAGAAAGAGGTCGATGCGGAAGTCTATGTCACCTTGCGTATCAAAAATTCCGCCGGAGAGGAAACGGTCGTCAGCTTCCAAAGCAGCACTTGGGAAATCAATGGAGATTCAGAGGACGGGTCCTATTGGGTGACCTATCTTTGGTATCAAAGCCCAGATGGCTTCTGTGATGATGGCTGCGAAGAGGTGAAGTTTAGTGCGGGTTTCCAAGATGGTTCCATGTACTATAATGGCACCTGTGATGCATCCCCGTGGGTCGATGTCGATTGAACTCAATGGGTTGTTGAAGGCTTCGCAGCACCTTTTTTGTTTAGTGCCGGGGGCAGGATTCGAACCTGCGAAGCTTTACGCAGAGGATCTTGAGTCCACCCCCTTTGACCGCTCGGGAACCCCGGCTTGTACCCAACGCTCGAACCCCCTGTTCTTGACTATTGCTCTTCAGCAAGGTCATCAAGATCTTTGGGGCGCGGCGGTGGAAGGCTTCGGTCAAGCATGGCCTTGTCGACTTGTTGGCGGGTGAATTCTGCCATTGTCTCCCTTCGTCGATACAAGGAGAATCCAAGGACACCCGCTGCTAAAATGACGACAAGAACTGCAAAGCCAAGGGCATCAACACCCCCTTGGCTGTTCTCCTGCGAGTCTGATACCCTGCCCATTGGCAAAGGAATGTCACCAGTTACATTGACGATGGACACCTTGAGGCCCAAATATCCAGTTGTCCATGTTTCAACACTCCAACGGTGCTCAACCCAAGTACCGGGTTGGAGTTGGGAAGCGTTGCTTTCAAGAATACGCCCTTCAGAATCCTTCAACTGCACCGTGACATTGCCGGGAAGCAGACCTTCATTGGCCACTCGGACAAAGACGCTGATGTTTTCGCCTACAATTGGTGAGTAGGGCGTCACTACAAGATCATCAAATCGCGGTTCAAACGCCACCCATCGGAAACTTGGCGTGAGAGGCGACTCACTCGTCCCATGCCCCGTGATGATGCGGCCAGAACGATCGGAGGCTGAGAACCAGACTTCGAGTCGGTCCTCTTGTTCAAGCAAGGTTGTTGCTTGAGGACGCAAATCAACTTGCCCTGAATAGGTGTTGGTTGTTCCTCCACCAGCGGATTTGGGCAAGAAAACTGAACCTGATGAACCGTCAAGCGCCTCACCAACGCGGAGGAAGCGCCAATGCATCATCAATGGCTCATCACTCAACCCTTCTTGGTCGGTGAGGATGACAATCACCTCTTGCGCATCCAAGGCATTTGAATCAACAACAGCCAACGTGCCAGGTGGCACGGCCAACTGAGGCGAGAATCGGTCCAAGGTGAGATCGAAGCGTTGGTCATATTGCAGGAGATCCCCTTCGATGATGACATCGATGAAACCAGTGTTATGCTGAAGGATTTGTTCATCCATCAAGAGTTGGGTGTGGGCCCTTCCTTCGACATCGAAGGACGCATTGGTCAAGACAGAGCGTTCGCCATCCGAGAGGAGAATTTCTGCCTCAACGGTGTCAGGCACATGTTCAGCAACAATCGTGGTGTTGGCGTGAACAAGGTAAAGGGTCAAATTGACGAGATCGTTTCTGTGAATCCACAGATGCACATCCCCTGTTTCACCAAGAGGCGACGTTTGGTCTTCAAACACAATTGATTGAACCGCAAGGGCTGAAGCAACCGACCACGAGAACACACCAAGTTTTGACAGCCCAAGGCCCAAATCTTGTCCCTCGTCAAACAATTTCAATGACGGTTCTGAGGCACCGAAATCCACACCATTGGAAAGGTTCCATGCGAGCCTAAACTTAATTTCAACCGTCCACGATTGCTGCAATCCAATTTGTTGGACCACCACAATCGGGTGGGTCTCAAAGCAGTTTCCATCGGCTTCAGTTGTTTCAAACCGAGGCATGTACCGAATGAAACAGGTGTTGGAAGCATCCCGGCCGAGCAAGGCCAATTCAATTTCATCAAGTGAAGCAATGCCATTTCCATCGGTCACTGTGAACTGGAAGGCGTGTTCGTGGCCCAAGAGCAACGATCCATTCACATCGTCAAAGGTCATCGTTGATGTGTCAATCAGGGTATCATAGCGCTCCTGAACGAAGATGGTCCCCAAATCGAATGCTTCACCGTACTCGCCGCCGCCTTGCAACATGTTGCCTGCAAGATCTGTCGCTCGAATGACAACGCTTGCCCGTCCTGAAGAGGCGCCGCCAGTGATGTCAATCCAAGATAAAAGCGGTAAATCAACGACGGCTTCGGTCAACCCGCTGTTGAAGGTGACCGTTTGTGAGGAATATTCGCTCGCATCCATCACACCGTCGAAGTTCGTATCGTCGCTTGATTCAAGCCAAGTGTGGAGTTCAAGACTGTTGGAAAGCCCTTCTTGATCTTCGAGGGTGACCCGAAGAGCAACATCTTGGCCCTTCATCCACAAGTGGTTGTCAGCTGGTGAATAACCACCTGGATCCAGAGCAAGCAGGGCGATGGTGTTCGGCCGGACCCGGTCATAGATGAACGGAACATGAGAGGAAGGTGAGGTTTGGTCGAGGCTTGAAGGGGACTGATCGTCCACTGGCCCTCGTCGTTCAAGATGAGGCGTCAGATGGATTCGCGTCCCTGATGGAAGGATTTCATCCATTGAGGGGGTAGCAATGCTCACCGAAAAAGCGCCATTCTGGTTCACTTCCGCCAACCAGGAAGCCGACCAATTGACCGCAGGACCCGGCCACTCGTTTGGACCACCACTGACGTTAATTGGAGGCACAGCGCGTGCTTCAATGCGAACCTGCGCCTCGCCTGCATCGACGAATGATTGGGCGACCCCTTCGAAGCGGACTGCACCGGAAGCAATCAATGACTGGTTGGTGTTGAGGTGGAACGGCCAGAGTGGATTGGACCAATCGTTGAGATTGCGCTGATTGGCGTCCAGCACGGTAAACCCAACCACTTCCAAATCATTCTCTATTTCATTGAACCCAGTTTGACGGAAGGCATGGGCTGGTCCCGTTGAAAGGCCATTGATGTCCGTTGCAGACGAAAGCACATGCACATCATCGATGTCATCGAAAGCCCACGTGCTCTTCACCATCCATGTGATGTTGCAGACATTGATGCTGCAAGCAATGCTCGATCCGTTTGAAATCAGATGTGCGTACGCAACACCGTCCAATTGACGGAATTGTGGTGTTGAATCAACGTTGATGACTTCAAGATGAACCAAGGCATCAATGTGAAGTTTTGAAGGTGAGAGCATGAGTTCCACTGAGGTAAGATCAGGGGCGTCAAGGGTTGGTTGGTTTGCATCGCCACGCCAATGCTGCGTTTCGAAAATGACCGTTTCTTCGGGCAACCAGCGTTGATGTGAGATTGGGAGAATTCGATCGACCAGCAAAGGTTGACTGGTTGCACTGAGGTTAACAGCAATGGAGCCGGCATGAGTGGTGATTCGAAGTGGAAGCACCACCGATGCAGAGGCGTTGAGCAGCCTGAACGCATCTGCTGCATCATTGAGGGTCAAATGAGGCACAGAGCGGGTGATCATCTGGTGTGAGGGAACCATGACCGCCTGACTAACAGTGGCGGAAAAGGTTCCATTCAGAAGCACTTGCACGGTGCATGCCACGGTGTGCAGGATGGCATTGTCCTCTACACGGAGGCAAGATGCTGAATGCGTCAAGCGGTGGTGCTGTGCGGGGTCGTTGACTGCAATGGTTCGGCTTGGCCCGCTTTGTTGAAGTGAGAAAAGACCGTCCGTTCCGTTGCTTTCAAGTTCGACGAGGAATTGCACTTGATGGTTCATAGCAGCCGAAGCATGTGGAGAATCACCAGGTATCATCCACGACAAATTCACGAACTGCGTGCCAGTGTTTTCAATGTGAAGCGTTCCATTTTCCACCGTCGTACCCGGGATTAAATCGGTGTCATGAAGTCCCTTCGCAAACCCAAAACTGGTGGAGAGTGCATCGACTGGCCATTCGAACAATGAGGTGTTTTCTTGCCCGATTGTAACCATTGGAGCCTTTGGCTCCAGCGAACAGTGGGGTTCGTAGACAAAGCCGTTTGAAGCGGCCCCAGCAGGCCACGTGAGGGCAAGTGAGGCCGTGAACCCAGGCGTGGAGGTTGAAGAGAGCGTGCGGCGCAAGGAGGGGGGCTCTGTTTCAGAATAGGTCCATGAATCCAAGGCGTACCCTGCGTGAGTTGCTGAGAGGTTGTCACCGTAGGTCACAATGGTGATGCTTTGGAAGGGACACATGGCCTCATAGGACCACACAGCGGAAGCGGAACCGCCCGAGACAAGGCGGGAATCTTGATCGATGAAGACCGCATCCAGGCCAACACCAGCGAGAGGGAGGCGCTGATGGTGGTACGCATCGTAGTAGTGCACAGCGCCCACTGTCAGTCGTTGTATTGATGGGGTTAACAGCGTTTGATTCGTGGCAAAATTCGCTCTCAATTGAAGCGAGGCATGGACCATTGGGTCAAGTGGGAGAGGAATTGGCAGCGTTCGATTCGTGAAACCTTGAATGATTTGTCCATTCGCATCCAACACATCAAACAGCAGACTGGTGTTTTCAGGCTGTTCAACAAACCCATCGATTTGCCCCCATCCAAAGACTGGATCTGGTGAGATCACAGCAGAAGTCCATGTTCCTTCTGGCTCATAGAGGTCGATTTCAATTCCGGCGTCATCAATGTACCAGCCATCAAGTTCAATCAATTGGTCCGAGAAGAAGGTGAACCTTGCTCGAACTTCCATGCCTGAGAGGTTTGACAAATCAAAGGTTTTCAAATCGAACCCGCGTATGGTGTTTTCACACCCTCCTGCTACGTTGGAACCATCGATAATGCCCTCTCCGTACAATGGAGAGTAACTGTTCACGGTCGATATTTGGTCATGGAATCCGTTCAATGTCGGTGGTAGGAACCACCAATTTTCACCGCCATCAGTTGAAATCGACACCGCACCGCCGTCCCAACTCGCTTCGGTACAAACCCAGCTTCTGAAGGTAAGTCGGGCTGTTGAATTCACGGGTAAGGTATATTCTGGCGTGTAAAGGTGAGTGAGCATGTTGTTGCGGTACTCGTCATCGAGGTAGATGCCAGCACCACCGGTGCCTGAATGCCAGATACCGGGCCCATACCCAGAGGC
>CM001443.1:2001295-2029565 GCA_000246735.1 uncultured Candidatus Poseidoniales archaeon
CCTSWKTSTTGTTGTCGGTTTGAGGTTGCCTCGAGTGACCAGCCTGCAGGTAATTCAAACCCAGTTTCAAAACCTTCAGTGTTTGAGGATGCCCCGTTATTTCCAAAAGACTGGCTCCAATTCCATTCGTTCGGAGCCGTTCCATCGTAGGTTAGCCAACCGTCACTCGAACCATTATTTTGGGATGGTTGGGTGGTGAAGTTTGCCAGCGTTGTCTTGGTTTGAGACGGCATTCCGCGGTTGGTCCATACGCTGATGTCGTCGATGGCCACGCCTTCCCACCCATTCGAAGATGTTCCGCCAAAGTTGTTGTTGGCATTTGTTTGAACCCAGAAACGGAGGTGGACACTGCTTGCGTTTTGTGGACTTGTTGTGTTCCACGGCAGGGAATAGAGCACAGGGCACCACCTGTCTGACGAGTCAGGGCCGTTGAAAAAGACCCCATCGCACTGTGCGCCATTGTTCGGGTGGCCCGGATGAGTGGATATTGGTGAGTAGGTCGAACCGTTGTCAAATGAAATCCAAACGGTGAGATAATCTTGGGCGCCGCCCTCGATGTCCCAGTTGGATGAAAGTTCCAACTCGACTGTTTGACCGGTATGATTCATGAAATCAAGCGAAAGTGCGAGCTGCCCTTCTGCATTTGGGAGGTAATTACCCGAAAGGTTTCCGTGGAACCAAGCCCCAGGTTCGTCACCTTGGTTGTGGAGAAGGAGTTCGTCAACAAACCATCCACCACGGAGGCCTTGGGACACGCCTGTGGCATAACAAAATTTCAACTCGACCGATTCTTGGATCGCCGAGATCGTTGAGTCAAGTTGGAACGTCGCGTTCGTCCATGCCGCCTGTTCGCCATTCCAAACAGCAAGAGGGCTCTCTTGGTGAGTGGAGGTCGCGTTGTAACCATCGATTGGAGAAATGGCCACCCATTGACCAGTGCTGGATTTTATTTCCACCCATGCTGCGTCGTCGGTGTTCAATGCCAACCAGTGCCTGAAGAACAGCGTGTAATTGTTGATGAATGAAGGCGTTTGGTATGAGGGGGATTGAATGCACCCCGTCATGTTGGCTTCAAGGTCGCCTGTCCCGCGCGTCGAAAGAGCACTAAGCGACTGAGGCGTCGAAGGCGAACTTGCTGAGCCTGACCCGTTTGAAGGAAGATCCATGCCCGATTGTGAGTTCAGCGCTCGCAATGAGGGCTGAACAATAGCCCATGCTTCGTGGTCATCGCCGACGCCCAACCACCCTGATGCTGTTCGAACCGTTGTTTCGAAATCCGAAACAGTCCCGAGGGAGGCTTCGGTTGCTAACGTGAGGTGGCCGCCATGACCGATACCATTGGTTTGATCGTGGGTCCCGTTCCATTGATTGGTCGAGTAAACTCCAAAATTTGTACCATTTGTTGCGGATGAGCCCCAAATCGGTTGGACCGAGAGTTGGGCATCAGTGAAGGTTCTGTTTGCATCAATCACGAGCGCATCGCTGATTTCGGCATCGACGAAGGTTGTGTTTTCGCTGGGAAAGAATTCGACAAACCCTGTGGATTGATCTTCTTCAATCAAGGCCCATGCAGGTTGTTCAGCCGTTCCAATCATGGGACTAAGGCTTGAGGCGAGCATCAACACGATGAGACCAAAACAGGTGCGAACGGTCCCTTGACCGTTGGCAAAAATCCCCGCTCTCGCCTTCACTCTCTGCCACCTCGCTAACGCGAGGTGAGCCATTCGATATGAATCAACGCACATATTGGTTCAGCCAAGTGGAATGAAGGGTTCAAAGTGTGTCGGCCATACGCACAACCCATGTCGACGCTCGGCAACCTAGACAGCGCACAATCGCGCGAGGTTGAAGAGCAATTATTTTCCACGCACCGGCTTCAATCCACGCGCCATATGCCTGTTCCGCTCCCACGTCAAGACTTCTGGGCGATGGTGAAACAACTTCTCAACACCCTCGACATGGAGATTCAATCCATGCTGATGAAGGGCATGACTGGGATGCGTCTGCAGAACCTTCAGAAGCGTCAAGCCAACATTCGCCACATCGCCTCTGAACTCGCTCGGAAGCGCACGGTTGCTGTTGTTCAACACGTTGCTTCCCAATCCCTGCGCAGTTCTGCTGCTCAAGGAGGCGGAGCCCATGAGTTGCCAGCGCTTGATTGGCAACGGCACGATCCTGCAGAAAAGGCCTTTTTCCACGCCGTTCAAATTGCAATGGACCGCTTCAAGATGGAAGTCGATTGGTCTTCAATGCAGGATGGCCTTGCTGGAGAAGCCATCACGCTGCCACAACGGCATGCACCAGGCACCATGCAACTTGATTCCTTTACTGAAACCAACATCACATCTCGCCCGCCACCAGCACTGGCCTTTGAAGACCAAGCACCAGAACCTCTTCCCGACCTTGAACGGGATGAGGAAGATCGGATGGCTCCAGATGAATGGCCAGATCTGGATGAATACATTCACGCAGATTTTGATGACGCACAAGTCAGTCCCAAAGCCTCATCTCAAGCCACGGCGCAAGATAACGATGCCATGATGGCCTTCATGGGTCAAGAGGGAGAAAGAAAGCACGCTGCAGCAATGGAATTGGCTCCTTCTAAATCTTCAACCATTTCTTTGGATGAAGTCTTTGATACCCCCGCACACGAAGCTGTTTCAGAGGACATTGAACCTGCGAAGGAAGAACCCGTCGTTGAAGCGACATTGATTCGAATTCGAGTGCTCATGACAAGCCCTGAGCCAATTCTCACCGCATCGGGTGAATCATTAGCATTGGAAGCAGGAGATGTTCATTTCGTTGATCAAGAGTCAGCAGACTGGCTCATTGAGTCAGGGGTGGCTGAAGCAGCCGCTCTTTGAGGAAAACCTGTCTGAAGTTGGATCTCGATGCTTCGCGCTGTCGTTGCTTTGGAGGATGTTGGACCCACCGAGCCTTACGGCACGTTGTGTAGATCGTTCATTGTGCAATGCTCAGTTGACGGAGCGCATCGAGAGTTCGATGCTCACTGTGTCAGGGATTGAGATCCGGGTAACTTGGCGGAGTGCGGACTCATCCTTTCCGGAGGTGATGTCCATCTCAAGCAAACGCTTGTGAACTCGAAGTTCCCAGTGATCGTAGGTTTCAACGCCTTCACCGTCAGGTGCCTTTCGGACTGGAACAACCAGTCGTCGGGTTGGCAATGGAATTGGTCCTCGTAGCGAGATACCACCGTTGTCGCAGATGGCCTTGATTTGGCCTGCGACGTGATCGATGTCCCGGTGGTTCTCACCGGTGAGCTTGATGATGGTAACTGCTGCCATAATGACCCGTCCAAATCCTCAACCAATATTCAACTGAAGGCTCAAGCCTTCTTTTCGATCTTCAAGCAGACGCCAGCAGCGACGGTCTTGCCCATGTCACGAATAGCGAAGCGGGAGAGTTCTGGGAAGGTGTCCATTTGCTCGATAGCCATTGGCTTGTTAGGCTGGAAACGAATCAAACATGCGTCACCAGTCTTGAGGAAGGAAGGGTTTGCTTCCTTGCCAGCCTTGTTGGTCTTTTCGAGGAGTTCTTGGAAACGAACAGCCACTTGAGCGGTGTGTGCGTGGAACACAGGGGTGTATCCGACGGAAACAGCCTTTGGAATGTCCATGAGCTGAATTTGTCCGACGAAGGTTTCGTCGTGTCGAACGAACATTGGCTCGTTGTCAGTGTATCCTGCAACGTCGCCACGGCGAATGTCTTGCTGAGCGAGGCCACGGCAGTTGAAACCGACGTTGTCTCCTGGCTCGGCCTTCTCGACCATGGTGTGGTGCATTTCGATTGACTTGACTTCTGCAGACTTCATCGACGGGTTGAACACAACGGTCTTTCCGACGTTGAGGGTTCCGGTTTCGATCTTTCCAACAGGCACTGTTCCGATACCGGAGATCTTGTACACGTCTTGGATCGGCAAGCGAAGTGGCTTGTTGATTGGCTTGTTCGGCATTGTGATCTTGTCAATGGCTTCGAAGAGTGTTGGTCCGTTGTACCATGGGCACTTGTCGGACTTGTTGAACACGTTGTCGCCGTTCAAGGAGGAAGCAGGAATCATTGGGACATCGTCCGGCTTGAATCCAGCCATCTTGAGGAGGTTGCCGACTTCTGTGCAGGCAGCCTTGTACTTGTCTTCTGACCAGTCGACACCAGAGATGTCCATCTTGTTAACGTGGACAATCAGTTGCTTGACACCAAGTACCTTGGCGAGGAAAGCGTGTTCCTTGGTTTGGGCGTTGACACCGTCGTTTGCAGCGCAGAGAAGCACAGCAGCGTCAGCTTGGGATGCACCGGTGATCATGTTCTTGACGAAATCTCGGTGACCTGGGGCGTCGATGACAGTCCAGTAGTAGGTTGGGGTGAAAAATTCCTTGTGAGCGACGTCGATGGTGATACCACGTTCTCGCTCTTCCTTTAGACCGTCCATCACGTAAGCAAGACCGAATCCAGCCTTACCGGATTCTGCAGCGAGCTTCTCGTTCTTTTCGATGACGTGGCCTTGGATGTGTCCGGAGTCCAAAAGTAGACGTCCGACGGTTGTTGACTTACCGTGATCGACGTGGCCGATGAACACGATGTTTAGGTGAGGCTTGTTCTTATCTTCCCATTGACTTCCCATGGTAATTGCTCCTTAGCGAGTCATCCGAACCACCACCCCTATTTGAAAACCGCGACGCGTGAGTTCCACCTAACTATTGGCATAAAGAGGGGACTCCGCTTGATTTCCTCGTCTCCAAACGAGCCAAAACGATTTCCACCCGCCTTCACTCGGAACCGCGGATAGAGCCGTCGTTTTCGACCTTGTACAGTCGTACTGTGCTCGTAGCACCGCTGATCGCCTTTGGACTGCCAGAAATCGCAACGACGCGTTGGCCTGGTTTGATGATCCCTTGTTCGACGAGCGTTTCAACGGCGGCTTGCATGGTTTGAGAGCCACGCTCGTATTCTTTGACAAGCAGACTTTCAACACCGGGCAGCAACTGAATTCGGCGGGCTGCACGGATGCGGTCGCTCACAGCAGTCACCGGTGTCGTTGGCCTGTAGCCAGCCACCAATCGAGCGGCGTTTCCATGTTGAGTCGCTACGACGATTCGTTCAGCATCTGAGAGTCTTGCAAGTTCAACACCAGCATGGGCGACTGAGCGCGTGGCCTTGAACCGGGCAAGGGCGCTTGGACGGCGGTCGGTGGTCCTGAAACCCTGATCAGCTGCAGTAGCGATTTTAGCCATTGTTTGAACAGCCGCAAGTGGATACTTGCCCGATGCAGTCTCTCCCGACAACATCACGGCTGTCGCTCCGTGACGAATCGCACTGGAAATATCGCTGACCTCTGCCCGAGTTGGTCGCGGATTCAACGTCATGGTCTCCAGCATTTGGGTGGCTACAATGACAATCATGCCTCGTTCCAATGCCCCATCAATGATGCGTTGTTGGGCTACAGGTACATCTTCTAACGGAATTTCAACACCCAAATCGCCTCGAGCGACCATCACAGCATCCGCCAAATCAAGGATTTCTTCAAGTCGCTCCAATGCCATCGGGTGCTCAATCTTGGCAACAACAGGAACGTGTTTTCCAGCAGCCTTGACCGCATCAATCGCAGGTTGCAGGTCTTCTGGGGTTCGAACGTAACTCACCGCCAGGTAGTCTGCACCAGCCTCGAGAGCATGGGCGATGGCCGCTTTGTCGTTCGGTCCAATTGCAGGGAGGTCAACCATTGTCCCTGGGACATTGACACCTTTTCGGGCGCTTACCGGCCCTCCATCCTCAACCGTGCAAACAACGGTTCCGGATTGTACGCCTGGGGCTTCATTGACCACCAAGCGAATCAAACCATCAGCAATCAAGACTGGATCGCCGGCGTTTAATTCAGCAGACAGGCCTGCGTATTCGACTGGCAGGTCCGACGCCGAAGCATCGACCATTTCCTCGACACCACAATGGAGATTGAGTCGAGCACCACGCTTCAAGGCGATAAGGCCGGGAAAGCGACCAAGCCTCAGTTTTGGACCTGGAAGATCCGCCAAAATGCAGGTTGGCCTGCCAAGCGAGGCTTCCAATGAGCGAATGCGCTCATACAACTCGGTTTTGCTCTCAGGGGTACCATGCGAATAATTCAGGCGGCAGACATCGACACCTGCCTCGAGCAACGACTTGAGCACTGTTTTTTCGGAACTTGCCGGGCCAATGGTCGCCACAATGCGGGTTCTGCGCATGTTGACTGCTCGGGAAGGTGGCTCTAAACCTCTTCTCATCAGATGGAAGGAAGAACGGGCTTCTGCTCACTTGTAATGCAAGCGGATAATGAAGGATTCAACCTGCAAATCGTTGATTTTTTCGTTTCGAATTTGCATGGTCCACTCACCATCGTCATAGGTGGATTCAGTGTCTGTGAACATGTAGGAAGAGAGGGTGAGGAACACACAGTCGTTTTCGTCTTCATCGCAATCGGTCCCATCCGTTCGCTGATCCAGACCGGTGTCTGAGGTGTTGCTTGCTTCTTCGTCTTCTTCATTGAAGGCGTAAATATCGAGTTGAGCACGGCAGTTCGTTGCGCCAGGGAAAGCGCTTGTGCAATCGTCATCGGTCTTTGGGTAGGTGAGTTCACCGACCATCTTTCGGATTGTGTTGCCGTTGTCTTTGTCGTAGACGACGTTCACATCGAAATCGAGGGTCACTGCGCTTCCAGAAGTGTTGCCCCCCAATTCGAAGTCACTCCATTGGCCAGCATAGGAGACGTAGACCTTAATCGAATCTGAATCGGTCATTCCAGCACTGTTCTCGATGTTGAGATGGAGTTCATATTCACCGGGTTCGACGTTGTTCCAATCGATGCTTTCACCGGTGAGGTCAGCGTCGTTTTCAAAATCACCATCGTTGTCTGAATCCACATCTGCGTTCAGGTCCCAATTCCACGTCGTGATGTACTGAGAGGAGTCCCCTGCGTCCGAATCACTGGCATCAAGCGAGATGGTGGTCGTTGCGGAAATGTCCCGGTCGGTCATTGACTTGTCCATTTCACAAATCCAAACCACAATGTGGGTTGATTCATCAATGTCGTCGTTGTTGCAATCTTCATCGCTTGCGTATTGGATGATTTCTGCATTTGGAGGCGAGGCTGTGGCGTCAGCAACAGTGACATCTTTGGTTTGCGTGGAGGATTTCGAACCATCAGAAACGGTGAGTTCGACAGCGTAGGTGCCTGCTGCATCAAAGGACCATTCAGCAGATCGACCGGTTGCATCGGTTGAGTCATCAGCGTCGAAATCCCAACGGTAGGTGATGCCACCGCTCGGGGTCGAAGAGGAGGCGTCAAAGGTAACGACGTCGCCTGAGCGAATGTTCGAGGTTGGTGAATAATTGAAAACAGCCAAAACATCCTCGCTTCCCGTACCGTCCGTATCTTCAAAAATACATCCCGAAAGGCTTGACAGAAGCATGAGGGCAACGAAAGCCCAAGGCACTGGAGTTGACTTCATGGTGCATCTGTGGGACGCCCTCATCAAAAGGCCTTCCTCCATTTCCGTCAAATTAGAAAGAAAATAACGAAGTTTGCTTGTTGCCAGCGACGAGTTCCTTTGCAGTCCATCCAAATGCTTCAGTGATTCGGCCAAGAGCTGCTGCAAGCCGTTCTGCGTAGAATTGACCATCGTATGCGTCCACGCCACCGTTTTCTTCCGTTTCTAGCCAGGGTTGAACTCGCATTGGTCGTTGGCTTGCGTCGGTTACGATGTAGGAGACTTTCATTCCCGAAGTGAAGCCAAGGCCAAGTGCAATTCTTGCCTTTGCGGTCCGGACTTGAGCCATGCTGTCCGGATTGGCGTAATCTTTGGTGAAGTCAACCTCGCCATTGCTCCCCATTCGGCCCTTGCAGGATTTTGCAAGAATCAAAGAAGAGGCTGGAACCTCGCATTTCCGGAGAGCTTGTACTTGGGCGAGTGCAAACCGCACGAGCGCATCGCCCTCATCTGCCAGCGCATGGCCAAACATCCGCTTCATCGTCGTCGTGAGGTAGGCGAATGAGTCGGTTCGTTGGGTTTCATAGCCCCGGATCAGCATCTCTTCGCTTGGGTAGACAACTTGGCCAACATACCGCTTTTTCGCCCCATGGCTGAAGAAAACCGACAGGCCCTTTTCGAACTCAAGCACGGCGGAATCCCGGCTGTAACGCTCAGCAACCTCAAGACCAAATCGAATCATGTCCTGCTTCGCTGCTTCCCATGCCCCCATGTGGGCCACTGCCTCGGGTTTCCCGTCTCTGGCAGCCTGGATGTCCTCTTCTTTCATCGAAGAAGGTGCGCTGCTTGGAACCGGGGACCGAACGAAGATCGAATCGGTATCGGAATACACGACCTCATGACCTTCCGCATCGAGTTGTGCGATGATGGCTTTGATGTTGTGACGCGCCCATGCTGTGATCGAGGAACCGAGATCCCGATGCGTGAACCGGTAGAATCCACTTGCAAAGACGCCGTAGAACGAATTCATCAGAATTTTGACAGCGTACTGCATTGAATCGTGGAAAGCTTCCTTTGTTTCCTCGCCATTGGTTTTGGCCTCCTTCAATGCTGCTTTGTGCTCATCTCGTTGGGCCATGAGATCTTCCAACAAAGCAGGCACCAATCCCTTCCGTTCCGATTGGTGCCTAAAACGAGCACCAGTTGGCGCCGTGTGAACAAGTTCCTCTTCAATTGGCTGATCTGTTTGCACCGGGTCTATTCGAGTGGTGTAGCAAATGTTGTGGCCAATCATGATTGAAGGGTACATGCTTTTGAAATCCAGAACGGCAATCCACGGGTGAAGTCCTGCAGCGACCTCGTGGACATACCCCCCGGTGATTTGCCCTTCTTTTGCCTGCGCTGAACCGGTGAGCGGTACGGCCACACCTTCGCTGTCAGCCAAGCGAATCACCAAGGAATCAATCAGTTGGCTTGTGCTGCCGTTGGCCGCTGTATCGAAGGTAACTTTTGCAACGGCAGCAACGGCTTCTTTCCGCCGAATCACCTGAAGTTCGCCGAGAATATCAAGCGGAAGTTCTGCGTCTCTGATGCAATACTCAAGCACAACATCCGGTCGATTGGCCCACTCTTCATCCATCTTTGAGGCGTCAACATCCATCTTATGCTTGTCAGATTGGTCAGGGAACAGCAAATTACTGATGAATGAAAGCGTCTCACGCTGAGGACGCAATGCCATTCTCGCCTGCCACCACGCATCCACAACGGTTCGTCCGGCCACGTTCCAAGCACGGGATGATTGACGGCGAGGGAACAATCCCGAGCGGGTTCGTTTTGCCTCTGATTCGGTTTGTTGAACGCGCCCCCAACCAAACAGCAAACCTCGTTTCCGCCAATCTTTCGAGCGAGCGTGAACACCCATTCGGTCATTGAGTCGAGGCAAATCGAAGTTGTCGATGTTGTACCCAGTGATGATGTCTGGGTCTTGACTTCGTACGACGAGGGTCAATTCTTCCATGATGCTCTGCTCTTCGCCAACAAAGGAAAATGTTTGACGGTGCCCTGAGTGAAGGTCCTCGATGACGGCAGCCGCACACAGGATTGTGTCGTGGGCAATACTTGTTTCCAAGTCGAACGAGAACACCTTGTAGGGGACAGGGAACGGTTCACTCGCTTCGAGGTCTGCAAGTTCACACACCACCGTGCAGTCAACGGCGTATCGGCCTGCTCCACCAGATTTACGCACCGCTTCAAGGCGCGAAAAATCGTCATCTTCATCCGCCCGTCGATCGATAATCGAGCCTTTGAGCGAGAGGTGCATTCCGAGCCCCTGATCGAGGAACAGGCGATTCAGAAAAGGGATGTCCCCTGAGAAAATCTGCCAACTTTGTTTGGCCAAGGTCTTGCGTAAGCTTGGAACAACAAACGGCTGGCGGACGGTCACCGACCATACTGGCCGCTGTCCCAAATCGGTCAATTTGAGCACCGGGCCTTCGATACCAATCACATCCTCCATTGCTGCAACAGCAGCCAAACGCTGTGTGACATGATCTGGAACTTCCATTCCTTCGCTCCAAACCATGAGAGGGGAGATTTCGAAGGTGGGGCGTAGGCCGTGAACAAGCGCGCAAATCGATTCACCATGTTCGGTACGTCCGAACAATTCGAGCACAGTGGAAGGGGACTTCGAACCATTCAATCCATCGACGGAATGGTAACGGCCACTCACAACACCCATTCGCCCATCAAACAGCATTGCCCTCCCCATTGCATGGCAACCGAGCCATCCTATGGGCCTTCGCTTATCGTCACCCAGACAAAAGGTCACGAAACGACTTCCTCGACCATCAAAGTCGGGAGGAATGCTTGAAAGCCTCATCTACATGGCGAGAAACGCCGTAGGCAGAGTGAATGAAATGAGCGAAGACATCGACTGGGACAGTTTGACCTTTTCACTGACACCAACGGACACAATGTACCTCACCGAAACATCGGCTGATGATCCTTGGATGCCCGGGTCACTCCGCCCGTATGGCCCAATTCCGATGTCCCCTGCTGCTGGCGTCATCAATTACGGACAAGGTCTGTTTGAAGGCATGAAGGCGTTCCGAACATCCAAAGGTCGTGTCGTTTTCTTTCGACCCGAAGAGAATGCTCGAAGAATGCAACGTGGTGCAGACCGTTTGAAAATGCCCCCAGTGCCCGAGTCCGTGTTCATCGATGCCGTTGAGCAATGCGTTCAAGCCAACCTCAAATGGCTCCCACCAACTGGGAAAGGCGCCATGTATGTCCGCCCTCTGTTAATGGGATCTGGACCAATTCTTGGCGTTGCGCCTGCTCCATCCTACACATTCCTCGTCTATGTGACACCGGTAGGCCCTTACTTCAAAGGCGGCGTAAATGCCATTGATTTGTTAATTTCAGAAGATCACCACCGTGCTGCCCCAGGTGGATCAGGTGGTGTGAAGGCCATTGGAAACTATGCGCCAGGGATGATGCCAAGTAAGAATGCCAAAGCAGCAGGCTATGCTGAAGTCATTTACCTTGATGCTGAAACTCATTCCTATGTGGAAGAAGTTGGTGCAGCGAACTTTTTCTGTGTCAAAGATGGCGTGCTTTACACACCCGAACTGACCGGCACAATCCTCCCGGGAATCACCCGTAGCTCCATCATCGAATTAGCCCGACACCATGGCATAAAAGTGGTTGAAACGAAGGTGCAAGCAACCTTTGCAATGGAGGCTGATGAAGCATTCTGTTGTGGAACTGCCGCAGTCATATCCCCAATCGGTTCAATCACAAAAGGTGATACAAAAGCAACCTATGGTGACGGAACGCCCGGTCCAATCACTCAGAAACTGTACAGTCAACTTGTTGGGATTCAAAACGAAGAACAAGATGACATCTTTGGATGGCTCCACGAAGTCCCTGTTTGAACTTCAGCGTTTCTTGAAACCAGACCGCTTCTTGAAACTCGAACGTTGAGGTGTCGCCGCTGCGCCCCGCCCCTTCCGTTGAGAACGAGCCCTTCGATCGCCGGTTTGTGGTCCCCGTGCCACTCGGTCTGCATTTGCTTCTTTCTGCTCGCGCTGCATTTGGCGCCATTGAGCACCAATCAATTGAAGCAACTCTTCTTTCGAGTTTGCACCAACTGATTGCTTGGACCCCGTACGTGACACCCACATGCGCCCTTCGCCTTGATGAGGGCGTGAGGGGTGCGAGATGCGTTCTTCTCGCTTGATTTTCTTGAGCCCAAGTTTTCGAGCGGCCAAGAACAAACCTTCGAGGTCTGGCTTGAGCACTGAGGAATCTTTCGGGACTCGTCGACCGCTGCGTCGAGATGTACGAGCATCAAAGTAGCCCGGCCACACGCAGAGTCGGTCTGGGTTGTGGTCCATGTTGGTTCACCTTGTTCGGGGAGTTCTCCCCGATTGGTATGAACCCAACGGAGATTGGATTGCTTCACTCGATGAGGACGCCGTTAATCACGCCGTCCTTACCTGGACGAGATGTGATTCGGACACGACCTTGGTCGGTTTCGATAACAGCGCCCTTCACGAGGATGTTTCGTCGAACGTAGTTTGGATCTGATTCATTCTCAACGACGTTGTGAATGGTTCCGAGGGTGGTCTTCCCCGACTTTGGGTTGTTGATGGAGACGCGGTTTTCCGACATCACACGGACGAGGGTGTTGCCACCGGTCCGGCGGTAAATCTTGCGCTTAGGTGCGCCAACAAGTGCCATTTGCTTCTCGGAAGAAATTTCCGTAGAGCGCTTGCTGCGTGCCTGAACTTTGCGTCCGCCACTGGGTTTTCGTCGAGAGATACCGTGCCATTGTGCCATAGTGAGACCACCTTGCGGAACAAAGCGACAAACAGGGCGTATATGAAAGCAACCCTCAGACACACTTTGCCAAAATCTCTGAAACAACCGTTGACTCTTGTTTTTTCAACACGGCGCGCACTTGGTCTCCCGGGTGTAATTGACCAACGCCAGAAGGCGTTCCAGTGAACAGTAAATCGCCAGCTTGAACAGGTGCCCACTTGATCAAATCTTCAATTTGCATTTGAGGCGTGATGGTCATTTCAAGAAGCGGGGCATCTTGTACGAGTACGTCGTTCACGTACAATTCAAGATGGAGCGCCTCATAGGTGTCAAGGAAACCTTCCCATCCGTTGTACCAAGGCGCAAATGCCCCAACATAGGCACTGCCGCGAAAGCACTTCCCTTTGGTCCAAGGCAATTGTTCGCTTCGAAGTTCTCCTTGGGTCAATCGATCGGTGAGGTCCAAACCAACTGCAATTGCTTCCGGATTGCCTTGATGGTTCAATCGAACCACGAGTTCAACTTCATGGTGGACTTCTCCAGGGTGGCCCGTTACCTGGATTGGGCCGGAGTGCTGAAGGCAGTTGGTTGGCTTGACGAAAAACACAGGGTTGGGGGGTTGCTCGTTACCGAGTTCAACAGCGTGTTTTGCAAATGTTCGGATGGTGCACCACAGGGCCATACTCCCGCCACTGGATTCCCCCTCATGAAGTTCAAGGTTGAGCCAAGGGTCAAATGCTGTGGTCCTGAGGGAGGTCTATGACGCGCGACTGGAGCATACGAAAACGCCGACCGGTACGCAGAAAGAACATCGCGCCTTTGCTCAAAGATCTCGAGGAAGCCCTCGACATTGACCTGTCAGTTGACGGTGCGTTTCTTGAGATGGCCGAATATGGACCTTGGCAAATGGTCCTCGTCAACAAGGTCGCCATCGGCGTGGAAGTAACCAACGACGATGGACAGCGATTTGCATTCCTAACCCTCCGAGGATTCCTCGAGCATACTGATGCCAAAAAGTGGGTTGAAGTTGACCATGGTGCCATTCCTTTCTTGATGAAAGGCGCAGACTGCATGGTTGCAGGCGTTCATGACGCAGATTCAAGCATCGAAGAGGGAGACTTGGTGTGGGTGCGCGACATGACGCACAAACGGCCGCTTGCAATCGGATGGGCAACCCTTCGAGGCGAGGAACTGAAAAACACCACCAAAGGAAAGGGCATCAAAACCCTCCATTGGGTCGGCGATGAGTTGTGGGACATGGAATTGTAAAACCCTTCAGGTGGGAACGCCAAGGGAACAATAATGAATGATTTAGACTTGGTTGGAACATGCTCTCATCGAAGATTGCTTGTGCACTCTGTTGTTTGTTCTTGCTTGCACCGCTCGCATCAGCCAGTGAACTCGTGGGAGGCCAAGATGAAAACCCCGCAGATGGGGAAGCGCCTTTCACCATCCTTACTCGAGATTCCCCATCGGTTGATGGAGATCAGTGGACCTTGACCATCGAAATGAACCAAGCTGAGTACGACAATGGAACTGAATTCCAAATATCAACACAAATTTGCACAAATGATGGTGTCTGCGACCCACCTACGGCAGCGACGGCTGACATCGACGAGCGGGTACAAACGATCACGCTCACCCCACAATCCGATCACACCTACATCAACTGGCGAGTGAAGGCTGTTTATGAAGACGGAAACAACACAAACTTCCCCCAAGGCTCATGGTACACCACATGGTCATCGTGCTGGCAAAATAATGGTGCGTACGGAGGCGTTGATGCAAACGCAGACCTCAATGGCTGCTCTGCTGAAGAGGAATCGGTTCCAGGTTTCGGAGCAGTGGTTGCATTGACCGGACTCATGGCTGCTGCGGCAGTTACCCGTCGAGATTGACGTGCTCGCTCATTCGCTCAATAAAACGACGCTGTTCGTAGCCCCATTCGATAAGCACGACTTCACATCGTGAACGATCTTCATTGAGCAGTCCATGAGCGAAACCAGCCTGTTGTACATCGCTTGGGACAAGAGGCAAATGAGCGCCTTCGAGGATGACCTTGCACCCATGCTCAACAACCTTGGCTGAGCCAAATCCGAATGAAATCTCGTCCTCATTCGACGCTTTCACAACGACATTCCCTGCTTTAAGAAACCGTTTGAGAGCGGCCATTAATGGGGCGCCGTCGCCTTCAAGCGTTGTCCCGCCATAGGCCGAAAGGAAGGTCAATTCCGTGTCGTTTTGCTCCATGAGGTGATCGAGGTCCCGCTGCTTTGGTACTTTGTTGGCCATGGTTCTCCCCGTGCCTCCACTTGAGCCCGCATTCTTGGTCATGCCGACCATGTGGGCCGATTAAAGACCGTTATTCGATGGATTCTACACCTTCGACCTGAATTTGGAAGGTTTCGAAACTGGCTTCAAGTTTCAAAGTGCAAGGGCCGTCGCAAATTTGCACCCCGTTCTCGACAAGGGTAATGCTCGCATTCGCAGCCCAAACACCGCCAGCGTCGCTGTTGGTTTGGATAAGGCATGGTGAAGGTTGCACCAGGCTTTCGTCACTGAGGGCTGGGAAGGTCGTCCCGTTGAGTGCCGCTATGAGGAGGGTTGGATGTCGTCCTTCGTCCGCTTGATTGTAGTATGAGAGAAATTGCATTTTGAACATCATACCGTCTGTTTCGATGACGTAAAACCCATCATTGGGTTGAACTCGGTGTTCAGCGAAATCGTATGTGTACCACTCCAAGCGATCCTCTGTAGCGTTGGACAGATTACTCGATTCAAAGGCGTTCAAGTCTTCAAAGGGAATTCCCTCGACAAAGCTCCACCGTACGCCCTCTGCGAGGAAAGCATCCGTCTTCGATAGGCGAATCGTGTGGTTGGCTTCATCCGTTGCCGTTTGCCCGGGAATGTCAAGGTGAGTGAACGACGTTTCGTCCGTTGCATCAACAATGGTCGTGAAGGTGGAGCCGTCAGCGCCCAGGCTGGCAGTCACCTTACTTGCGTTTGTAGATGCGGCCGATTGGCTTCCGAATGAACACGTAAATCGTTCATCTTCAGCAACCAGTTCGATCTGCATCGAAGACCAGGAGAGGTCTTCGTCTGCTTCGCTGAAGGTCAAGACAACCAATGCATCATCGGTTGCTATCGATGCGTTTTCACTCGCATCTGATACCAAAATCACGTTCGAAGTCCCAAGGTCAGATTCGTAGTTGACCACCAAAAAGGTCCAACCTGCCGCCACGGCCACCAAGAGGCAGCACGTGACGGCAAGCCAACGTTTCGTACTCATCAATGACCCGCTCATTCTTGCTCACGGCGTTGTGAGATAAGAACGGCACCCACCAACGCAACGATCAATGTGGTCGCCACGAACCCAGGTGTGTTTTCATCAGAGTCCATTGTGTCTGCTGGTTCTGTTGGTTCTTCAACGACGCTTGCGCCGCCAGTTCCGACAATGACCTTACCGTACATGCCCGAGGCAATGTGCGGCTCGCATGCATAGTAGAAGGTGGTGTCATCTGTGGTGAAGGTGTATCGGAAGTCGACGGTCTTGGCGGCTTCACCAGAGGTAACGCCGTCCTGTGTGTATGTGGTCGATTCCTCACCGTCGACTTGGCGGACGTTGTGCGCCATGCCCGAGTCGGTCCATTGCCAGCACACGGTGTCTCCAACAGCGATTGTAACGGTCGCAGGCGAGAACTTCAAGCCGCTTGGTGCGATTCCAACAGTTGCATCACAGTCTGGGAGCGTTGGCTCATCCGCTGGAGGGAGCAAGACTTGATCGATGACGTGGATGACACCGTTGGAGGCTGGGACATCTGCAAGGGTGACGTTGGCCATTTGAGTGCCAACCATCACGGAGGCGCCCGAAACATGAATGGTCAAATCATCACCGTTTGCTGCGGCCACGGTCGTCATGCCTTCTGTGAGGTCTGAGGAAAGGGTGGTTCCAGCAACAACGTGGTAGAGGAGAATGTCTGCAAGAGCAGCGATTTCTTCTGCGGTGTCGTAGGCGTCAAGATCGATACCTGCTGCTGCAAAAGCAGCATCTGTTGGGGCGAACACCGTGTATTCATCAGTGCCGCTCAATGTAGCGACGAGGTCTGCGGTCGTGAGCGCTGCAACCAATGATGTGTGGATGGTTGTTGCGCTTGCGGTCACAGCGAGGTTCACTGCTGGAGTCCACATGTAAGCTGCGCAAATTGCTTCGGTCACATCGGAAACTGCGTGTGTCACTGTGTTGTAGCACCCAGTGATTGTTTGACCCATCATCGAGTAGTTTTCGACGTACATGTACGAGTTGCACTCGACATTGGTAGCGCCTGCCACAATGGTGTGAGACACCATGTTGTAGCAAATGTCGCCCGGTGGAGGCAGAAGGACCTTGTCGATCACGTGGATAACGCCGTTGGTTGTGGCCACGTCGGCAGTGGTGACGGTTGCGCCACCTACGCTGACGACTCCATCGGTGACGGAGAAGGTTGCTTTGTCACCGTTCACCATGTTGACGGACAGGCCATCAGTAACAGCCGAGGATGCAACAGCGCCCGAGAAAACGTGGTAGAGAAGGATGTCGGAGAGGGTTGCGTTCTCTTCAGGGGTGTCGTATGAGGCAAGGTCAATCCCAGCCGCTTCGAAGGCCGCGTCCGTAGGCGCAAAGACGGTGAAAGGTCCGTCGCCTTGGAGGGTCTCGACCAATGCTGCTTGAGAAAGGGCGGCGACAAGGGCCGTGTGGACTCCAGTGGACTGGGCAGTTGCTGGGATGTCCATGGTTGGCTCTGGTGCCGGTGGCATCAAGACTGCGTCAATGACGTGGATGATACCATTGCTTGCTGCGACATCCGCCGTTGTAACCTCAGCGTTGTCGTTGATGGTCACGACGCCATCAGCCACAGCAAAGGAGAGGGTTGCGCCGTTGACGGTTGCTGCGGTCATGCCGTCAGTAACATCTGCTGCGAGAACCGAGCTTGCAATGACGTGGTAAGTGAGAATGTTGGCGAGACTTTGGTTGTCCTCGTCTGTGGTGAAGGTGCTTAGATCGACTCCAGCGGCTTCAAAAGCGGCGTCAGTTGGTGCGAAGACCGTGAATGGCCCGTCACCTTGAAGCGTTTCGAGGAGGCCTGCTTGAATGACCGCATCGACCAGCGTGTTGTGAACGCCGGTCGCTTGAGCATTTGTGGGAATATCTTCGGTCTCGTCGGCCGCTGCATTCAGTGGAAGTGCGGTCAACAGTAGGCTGGCTAGTATGAGTGTAGCAATTGCTTTGTTCATGGGCCATGAGGAAAAATTGTCCCCTATAAAGGACTGTTAATTTCCTTAATTGAAAGGCGAGCGATACTCGCTCACATCTGCGGCAATTCTCAATAATTGATTGTACTTTGCAACACGATCGGAGCGCGCTGGCGCTCCAGTCTTGATTTGACCTGCGCGCGTGCCGACTGCCAAATCTGCAATTGTCACATCTTCAGTTTCCCCGCTTCGATGAGAAATCACATTATTGAATCCGTGTGACGAAGCGAGATCCATCGCTTCGAGGGTTTCAGTAACTGTTCCAACCTGGTTAAGTTTCACAAGCATGGCGTTTGCAGCCCCGATTTCAATTCCTTGCGCAAGACGCTCTGATTGAGTCACAAACAGGTCATCGCCCACAGTTTGCACCCTGTGGCCTTCTCGCTTTGTGAAGAGGGACCAGCCCTTCCAGTCGTCTTCTCCGAAGCCGTCTTCGATTGAAAGAATTGGATATTCGTCGAGCCAGCCGGAGTACACATCAGCGAGCGCCTCGCTTGAGAGCACTTGGCCATCCATGTGGTAGCCATCATCGTGATGGAATTCCGTAGCAGCTACGTCCAAAGCGATGCCCATTTGTTCAGTGGAATACCCTGCGCCCTCGATGGCTCGAACCATGTACTTCAGACCCTCTTCATTGGCAGGGAGATTCGGCGCAAAGCCACCTTCATCGCCAACGCCACCAAGCAATCCGTCAGCCTTGAGTTCTTTCTTCAGCGCATGGTAAGTTTCTACGCCTGCCCGGAGGCCCTCTTCAAAGGTGTCAAAACCATGAGGCATGACCATGAATTCTTGGACATCGACGTTCGATGCGGCGTGTGCACCACCGTTGAGGATGTTCAACATTGGAACTGGCATGAGCCCCCCTGCGACGCCACCGATGTACTTCCAAAGAGGCAACTCATGAACTGCAGCACCTGCATGGAGGCATGCCATTGAGGCACCGAGCATTGAATTGGCGCCAAGGTTAGCCTTGTTCTGCGTACCATCCATTTCAATCATGACCTCGTCGATGACACGTTGTTCATCGACAGGCAAGCCAACCAGTGCTTCAGCGATCCGCTCCGTGACGTTATCAACCGCTGACTGCACTCCTTTTCCGAGGTAGCGAGAGGCATCGCCATCGCGCATTTCGAGTGCTTCGTATGCACCGGTGGAAGCACCAGAGGGGACAGCTGCTCGACCAAGCAAGGCCCCGTCAACAAAGCAATCCACCTCGACCGTTGGATTACCGCGGCTATCAAGGATCATTCGTGCATCGAGGCCAGTAATGTGTCCGGACATAACATTCCCTACCTACGCCTGTCGAAGACGCTCTTTGAAGTAAACGGCCAAGTTTCTACCTCTGGCAATTGATGAAACCAATCATAGACATCCAAAGAAGGCTTTTTATCCCCGTCGTTCTTTGGTTTAATTTTAGAGGCTTTTATTCCACCGGTTTTTTTACCCGAACAGGTAGGAAAACAAGGTATTGTTTCCACATAATACTCGATGAGCAGGTTTCATATACCCAAAGCGGAAGCGCCAGTCATGCCTCGTGTTGCTGAAATCGATCGTGCTATCCTCGCTCAACTCCGAAAGAACGGTCGAATGTCCTATGTGGACCTCGCACGAGAAGTAAGCGCGTCCGAACGCACCGTTCGAACCCACGTCCGTAAGATGGAAGAAGAAGGCACCATTCGAGGCTACACCGTTCGAGAAGGTGGGGTTGGACTCACTGCTCTCGTCCGAATCAAGGTTTCACCAGGTGCTGAAATTGGCTCCTTTGCTTCAGAAGTGACGGGCTGGGAAGGCATTGAAATCATCTACGAAGTTTCAGGCGACGCTGACTTGGTTGCTCTTGTCCACGTCGATGACACAATGTCGCTGCGCACCTTGCTCGACAAAATGTGGCTTGCTGCACCAAACGAAATCGCTTCCACAACCACTGAACTCGTGCTTGAGCAGTATTGATTACTCTTCTTCACTGGCTGAGGGCGACGGTTTTGCTTCTGGCTTCTTGGCTGGTTCAGGCACTCCATAATCGATGCCGCAGCTACGGCACACCATTTTGTCGTCCCAATCACATTGTCGTCGGCAGCCAGACATTGAATCGCTTCCTGTTCAAGCCTTCCATTTGACAGAGCAACCGATGGATTCAGTTTGATCAACGCTCGGCTTGGACCCCGAGAGCATGGCTTCAATTGCGTCGCTCAGTTCTTGAGTGGTGACCTTCGTTGGATCCTTTGGTGAATCATCCATTCGGCCTTGGTACACCAACGCCCCGTCACTGTTGAAGAGGAAAAATTCCGGCGTGCGCTTTGCACCGTAAGCATGAGCAACGTCTTGAGTTGAATCGTGGAGGTATGGATATCCCATGCCCTCGGCCCGGGTTTGCATGTGTTCAAAGGAATCATTGGGATAGACTTCTGGGTCATTGGAATTAATGCCAACAAAGCCTATGTCGCGGTCCTTGCATGCTTGGGCCATAGCCTCCATTCGGCTGATGTTTGCAATTACATACGGGCAGTGATTGCATTCGAATACGATCACGGTTCCATTTGCCCCAGATGCTGCATCAAACGACATCGTTTGGGCGCCGATCACAGTATGAGCATTGGTTAGTTCAAACATAGGGGCTTGGTCGCCGGTTGAGAGGGGCATGTACTGAGCCTTTGGTTCAAACCACTAAAAAACTTGTATTATTTTTTTTGCCGGCAGAGATGTTATAAATCACTTGTTAGAATTTAACATCATGCAACCGCAAATGCAAGCAACGATGCCCGCCGCAGCCCCAAAACAGAAGATTGTCGCCTTTTTGTTGGCCTTTTTCCTCGGTACACTCGGCGTGCATAACTTCTATCTCGGCAAGACCGGGATGGGCATCGCACAACTCGTCCTAACCATCACCGTCATTGGTGCTTTAGTGAGCCTCCCATGGGCCTTCGTGCAATCCATCTTGATCATCATGGGCAAGACCACCGACTCTGACGGCAACCCTCTCGTTTGAGCGGACCATCGTTCATGAGCCCCGTATTGCCTAAGCGAAAGCCAAGTCAAGCGTTCGACAACGCCTACGGCGCTGTTCCAACCAACACCCTTTGAGGCAACGAACGCCCAAGCGTTCAAGTTCTGAACCTTGAAGCATTCACCATGGAACCGCTGACTGTCAAGTGTGGCGGCCATATCACGCTCATCTTTTCCATCTGGAAAGACGCACGGCTTGCTCGTTTCCAAGGAAGCAGGGGTGCTGGGTTCAACGTAATTGACGGTGTTGAAGTCACCCTTGAACACACCAGCACCAACCAGGCTACTTCCCCACGTTTTCTTTCTCACGGATCTTCGTTAGACGAGGCCCCCAAGGGTGTCGAAGATGGGACGCTTGAGGTTGATGTCACAGCAATGGATGGAACAAAGATTGAACATTCGTTAAGCCTCTACACTGACCTCTTCGAAGCGTTGCGCGATTCGAGGTTGGTAAAGCGAGAAGATTCGTTTAGCCTATCGGTCGTTCTGTCGTTACCGGTCAGTCAAGGATTTGGTATGTCAGCTGCCGGTCTTGTCGCAGTGGCGAGAGCATTTCACGCCCACACGAGGGTCGGGCGTGACGACCAATACTTACGCATCGCTCATCGAATCGAACGCCTGCATAGCGGTGGCCTCGGCGATGTACTTGGTATCGCAGCGGGTGGAATCGAGTTGCGCACAGAGGCTGGTGCCCCAGGATCTGGTGGCCAAGCGGTCGGTTTCGAGGCATCACAACCTGTGCTCCTGGTTTGGAAACCGGAAGAAGCCCGCCACACCTCGAATTACATTGACGACCAACAATGGCAACAGTCCATTTCCGCGGCTGGCGAGAAAGCGGTTCGAACCCTTCGACTGAATGACTGGGGCCCAAATGCATGGAGCGATTTGATGCTTCAATCCAGAACATTTGCTCAGGCATCGAAATTAATGGAAGAACCTGCTCGCTCTGCACTCAACTCGAAAGTGATGGATCAACTGCGTGCGTTGGATTTACACTCAAGAGTCTACGTGCGGCTGTGCATGCTTGGCGTCTCCTTAGCTGTGCTTCCACGACGATTGGATGAGCCCCTCACGACCAACGAAGTCAACACAATCTCTCAAGCGCTCCAAACATTGGGCTTGGGGGTAAAGGCCACCACCATTGGGTGAATCAATCATTGGCGTCAAAGGCCGAAAGGTCAAGAACACTGGCGTCCAAGAGGGTGCAACCTGGCATAAACAAGTTTTCACTGAACCCGTGGCGATACACAACCGCTCCACTGCCCCATTCCTCGATGTAACGGTCCATCTGCTTGGCCATTTTCTTCCGTTGGAATTCCACATCAGCACCATAGAAGTGCTTGGCGTCAATCCAAGCCACTGGTCGGTCATTGATGTAAACGTGGTCGAGGAAAAGAATATCCGGCGTGCGCACAGGTCTGCCAAGTTCTTTCTTTTGTTCCTTGACCATTTCTGGCTGGCGTCTCAAACGCACGCCTTGTTCCTCAAACCAATCTGCGAGAACGTCTTCGAAGAGATCTGCTTTTTCTTGGGATTCTCCTTGGTCGACGTTTGAAACACGATCTGCGGCCTCGGCTGCTTCGAATTCCTTTTGCTCGCGCTTGCTCAAACGGCTTGGCTCTCGCAGGCTTTCCTTGATTTTGGTTTTGGACCATCGCATCTCTGCAAGAATGAGGCGGAAAACGTTCATCGGAGGGCCATCGAAGCGTTGCGAAAGGTCAACAACGCTTACACCTTCTTTGTACAAACGAAGCATTTCTTTCGCCCTCGAGCGCAAGCGCCCGTGCCCGTAGACTGTTTTCTGTTGCATGAGGGCAGACCGAAGGGATAGAGCTTGGTCGAGGTTCATACTGTGCGGTTCAACGATTTTAGCAAGTTCATCAACACGTTCATCGTCAAGCCATCCAAATTCACCTTTGCGAAGAACCAGTTTCGCAAGGGCTTCCTCATCCTTCAATGGCACCGGTAAAGTTGTCCATGTGAAGTGATGCGTGTTCGGCTCCTTTAGATCATCAGGGAACCCCATGGGCAGTTCCTTTCGTTCGAAACGTCGGTTGGCTTTGTCCTCCATAGCCGTGATTTGCTCAGCATTCCGCTCCATAAGCACCGCTTTGGAAACACCACCGTAGCGCTTTGGCTTGCGGTTTTGACCCCCTCGGTGTGAACGGTTGTTGTTGCGCGAACGTCCTTGGCGACCGCCCCTCTTGTTCGAGGAATTGGGACGTTTCTCTCCCCCGTTTTGGTCGCTCATTGATACAGGTCGGTGCCGAGGCTCCTTGAACACTCGCTTTCATTCTGATTCATCAAAACCGGCTTCAAGAGATTCTGGAATGGGGTGAATTCCATGACTGATTGCATCGTTAAGCCACTGTTTGGCCATTGCTCGGGGCAAGCGGTTGACACGCCCGCGCATGAATCGAGCCCACCAGCGCACGTTCCACCATGCAGCGATTTCGACACCTGCATTTTCTTCGCCCCAAACGGTCACGGCGAGGCGAAGGTTGGCGATCGCAGTACCAAGTGGGCGCCCCTCTCGTTGTTGGCCACACCACGTGAATTCAACCTCAAGGAAGCGAGGTGATTCGCTCTGACGGATGGAGTGCACGACCCACATCTCTTCAAGCAAGCGCTGGCGTTCAACTCGATGAAGGTCGAATTGTTGACCTTCGTTTAGTTCACCGTTTTGTTGTGAAAGAATGCGTCCTGCGGAAGAATGCCAACTGGGCCAACAGTTCAAGTTCAGCAAGTTGGCCATGAACTGGTGGCTTTCCAAGGGCTCGAGTGACTGTCGCCATACTCCTTGAGGTGCCCCCATGAATCTTCGTGGTACGGTTTCTCTTTCAACATGTGGGGTACGAAAAAAGCGGGGTTTCAAATGCAATAAGTCGTTACGATAACCATGCGATGGACACCTGTGGTGCTGATTTCAGTTCTTTTGGTGTGTGCTTCGATGGCTGCCATCCCCCTCAATGCTGCGACCCTCGTAGCAAAGAACAGCGTCGACCATGCTGTGGAGGACAACGAAACCACCGACCTTGCCTTTGGCTGGGTCACGAGTGCCGGTGGTGCCGGTGATGATTTCATATCACAGTCAACCATCTATGCAAACGGTACCTTCCTTGTCGCAGGTAGCTATGAAGGTGATATTCAGTTTAGGGACCAAATCGATGGGTATGGTGCCAGCGGAGGTTCAACCGACCGCGATGCGTTCTTAGGGTGGGTGAACCCCAACGGCACTTGGAACGCAAGCATCGCTTTCGGTAGTTCCGGCATCGACTCGATCGAAGCTGTTGCATTGCTCTCGAACGGCGATGCAATTCTTGCAGGCACCTATTGCTTGAACAGCGTTGGCTTTCAATGTGAATTGGCACTTGATGGCGTGAATTCCCTTACAAAAAACGACGAAGATGATGATGGGAATGTGTTCCTCGCCCGCCTGAACGGCGACGGAACATGGGCGTGGACCACTCAAATTGGCAACGAATACGACAACTTCGTGTTCGATATGATGGTCACGCCGACCGATGAAATTCACGTGGGCGTGCTCTACCGGGACACGATGGACTTCAACGGAGAGATTCTCCCCGCTGGAACCCAAACGACGATGATGATTGCTGTCTTTGGAGAAGGAGGCAATCCCCTCACACATGTTGTGCTCGAAACTCAAGATGGCATCGAGCCAGTTGGGGGCTTGTGCCTTGATGGAGCAGGCCAAGCCTACGTCGCTGCTACCTTCAACGGTGAAGTATTAGCAGGTGAAACACTGCTCACTTCTTACGGACAAACGGATCTCATGGTTGCATCCTATCAGGCCAGTGAATGGGCATGGGCCATCTCTGGGGGAAGCGTCAATGAAGACAGAGCATGGGATTGTTCTGGGTCACCAACTCAAGGCCTCACCGTGGTCGGTGAATTCATTGGTAACGCCACATTTGGGGAGTTCTTCACAGACACCTCGGACAGCACTGATATGATCCTCGGACGCGTTTCTTCTTCTGGCGCTTGGTCCGGAATCGCCACAGCAGGAGGCTCTGGTGTCGACCGTGCCACTGGCGTCATTACGAATGACATTGGTGACATTGTCATCGCTGGAACGACATCTGCAGGCCTAAACATCGGAATTGATCAACTCGACGACATCGATGGTATCGACGATGGCACCCACAATGACATCTTCCTCGCATCCTACCTAGACAACGATTCATGGGGATGGGCGGTTTCTGCTGGCGGTGACGGGAATGACGAACCCACCGACCTCACGTTTGCCCTCGATGGCTCCCCCTTGCTTTCCTTCATGCTCAGCAGCACTGCGAACATTGGTATCCATAGCGCGACCAGTTACGGTGGCTACGATGTTGGCGTTTGGCTTTACCAAACCGATCGAGATTCTGACGGCATCCTCGATGGCGAAGACAACTGCCCGCGAGTGACAAACACTGCACAAGGGAATCATGATGGTGATTTATTCGGTGACGATTGTGATGGCGATGATGACAACGACGGCGTTGTTGATGCGTTGGACGATTGCCCGACTGGTGAGATGAATTGGGCATCAGATGCCTCTACCGACCATGACAGCGATGGATGCCAAGACAGCGGAGAGGATTTTGACGATGATGAAGATACTGTCTTCGATTTCGCTGATTTGTGCCCCTTGGGGCCCGTTGGCTGGATTTCCACACCTGAAGAGGACAACGAAGGCGATGGATGCGCTGATTACGACACAGACGAAGACGGCTTCATCGACCAAATGGACAACTGTCCATCGGCGGCGAACCCGACCCAATCCGACCTTGATGGTGACGGACTTGGCGATGCATGTGATGTCGACGAAGATGGCGATGGCGTCGCCCTTCCAGAAGACAAGTGCCCGAGGGACGCAGAATCATGGACATCGACGAATTCAAACGATTATGACCAGGATGGTTGCCAAGATGCAACGAATGATGACGATGATGACAACGATGGGTACATCGATGCGGTCGATTCATGCCCTAAAGGAGCGATCAATTGGAATGTGGACGGAATGAATTCAGAATTTGACCACGACCAAGATGGCTGCAAAGATGCTGGTGAGGACATTGATGATGACAACGACGGGTACCAAGATCCTGTTGATGCTTGCCCAATTGGGTTGGTTGGCGTCGCACCGCCCGGCCAAGATACAGATGCAGATGGTTGCATCGACGGAGCAGAAGACGATGATGACGATAACGACGGCGTCGTGGATGACGTTGATGCCTGCCCACAAACTCCAGCCTTCGACCAAGTTGGCGTCCAAGGGTGCAGCATGTCTCAATTAGACGACGATCTCGATGGCGTWTCRAACGCMGATGAYATGTGCCTCAACAGYCTYCCRGGMMGAGTGGTGGATGCAACTGGTTGTGCCATCATCAATCAATCAAACGAACAGAGTGCCTCATCCGATGAGACAAACATGACAATGTGGCTGTTCATCCTTGCCGGTGTCCTGTTGGTTGCAGCTGGCGCTGTGACACTCAGTGGAAATCAAAGGAAAGCGGAAACGAAGGAAATGCCTCCAAAGCGCCCTGTTGGACTTGATGATGCAATGAACACGTCTCACCTGCATGAAGCAGAATAATCGATAGATAGAGCAGCAATCTGTCATGTTGAGCGACTTATTAAATATCCAAAGAAACACCTTGGGTTATGAAGACCCTCACAAAGGCACTGGCGATTGGCGTATTGATGGTGTTGCTTGCTGCTGCACCAGCGATTCAAGGAAGTTCCTCAGGAAAGCACAACCAAGCGTCTGCTGGTTGCACATGCCACTACAACGCCGGTGGTATCACGGCGACAAACGACTTCCCCACCTCCTACAATGCAGGCCAAGTATACAGCATCAACATCGGCCATACCGGTGGATCCCAAGCCTTTGTTGGTGGATTCAACGTTGTGGTCAACAAAGGCACCATTCAAAACGCTGGGAGCGGCGTTCAAATCTCGGGCGGCACAAGTGCAACGCACACCAGCTCAGGCCAACTTGGATGGACCTTCGACTGGCAAGCACCGAGCGCAGGCAGCGGAACGGTCAGCGTCGACATCGCCGTGATGCAAGCAAATGGTAACAATCAGAATTCCGGGGATGCATGGAATACAGACAGTGTTTCAATCACCGAAATTGTTGTCCAGAACACCCCGCCAGTAGCCACAAATGTCTACGTGAGCACTCCCCAAGGCACCTCCGCTACTACGCAAGCCTACCACGATGAAGTGTTGATTGCAAGTTACGATTTCAACGACAACGATGGGGATTCGGAAGCCAACAGTCAAATTCGATGGACAAAGGATGGAAGCCTGGCTTCCGCTTACAACGACAACCCAATGATCGATGACATGCAGACTTCCGTTGGTGAAGTTTGGACCTTCACTGTGACGCCCAACGATGGCACTGATCTCGGCTCCACCGTTTCCGCCTCAAACAGCATCGAGATCATCGATTACGACTCGGATAGCGATGGATACGGCGACCAAGTTGACGCATTCCCAAATGATCCAAACGAGCATGCTGATGCTGATCTTGACGGAACCGGTGACAACGCAGACACCGATGATGACAACGATGGCACAGACGATTCAGAGGATGCCTTCCCACTTGATGCAAACGAGGACACCGACACCGACAACGATGGAACTGGGAACAATGCTGACACTGATGACGATGCTGATGGCGTGCTCGATATCAACGATGCATTCCCACTTGATGCCAACGAAGACACGGACACAGACAACGATGGAACTGGCGACAACGCTGACACAGACGACGACGGAGATGGAACACCAGATTCGACCGATTTGTTCCCGCTTGACGCTTCAGAGGACAGCGATGCTGACAGTGATGGAACCGGTGATAACGCCGATCAAGACGATGACAACGATGGTGCATTGGACGTCAATGATGCATTCCCACTTGATTCAAGTGAATCTGTTGACACCGACGCTGATGGGACTGGAAACAACGCTGACACAGACGACGACGACGATGGTGTGCTCGATGCTGCCGATGACTTCCCACTCGATGCTACAGAATCCAGCGATGCCGATGATGACGGCACAGGCGACAATGCAGACACCGATGATGACAACGACGGTGCACTCGACTCCGATGATGCATTCCCCTTCGACTCAACTGAAACCATCGACACCGATGGCGATGGCACAGGCGACAATGCTGACACCGATGACGACAATGACGGTTTGATGGATGTTGATGAAGCAACAGCAGGAACAAACCCAATCGTTGCCGATACAGATGGTGATGGCGATGAGGACGGAGCTGATGCATTCCCACTCGATTCAACCGAAACCACCGACACCGACAACGATGGTGTTGGTGACAACGCAGATGCATTCCCTGAAGACGCCAGTGAGACAATGGATTCCGATGGCGATGGCGTTGGCGATGTTGCCCAAGCTGCAGCAGAAGCTGATGCAGAAGCAACTCGAAACATGATCATCATCGCGCTCCTTGTGATTGGCGTACTCGGCGGTGGAGCAGTGATGTTCCTACGTCGTGGTGGACAAGAAGAAGAATCAACAAAATCCTTCGAACAGCCCCTCACGGCATCTCATGGAATGGCCATGCCTGCAGCACAGCCTGCAACCATTGCCACGCCTGTTGCTGCTCAACCTGTGGTAGTCGCACAAGAGCCAAC
>CM001443.1:2029581-2046365 GCA_000246735.1 uncultured Candidatus Poseidoniales archaeon
CAGGAGATTCGCCCAGCACGACCTTGACCTGTTCAAGTCCGAGTTCGTCAGCAATGAAGGAGGCACGAGCCGACAAGGCTGCGACCTCATCGAGTGAACTGCGAATCAAAACCCTCGAATCATCGTCCCACTTGAACACTTGAGGGAGCATTTTCTTGCCCCAAAAAGCCATGATCTCCCCTTTTCGATCCCCTTGAGTGATCTCCATTTGGCTGAGCACACTCACGAATTGCTTAGGATTACCACCTTCTTCAAGGAATTCAAGAGCACGCACGGCAAGGCTTCGCTTCCATGTTGGAGCGACGATGATGGTTGCTGATGTTGCGGGTCCATCCAAGTGGCGTTCTGCCACGTCCTTGATTTTTCGAGCGGACTCGAGGAAACTTCGAGTGATGGTTTCGCTATCAAGCGCAGTTTGCTCCTCGGGCGTTATTTCAGCAGGTAGAGGCATTTCTGTTCCACTGATCAGGCCATCCATACCGAGGGTTGCCCACCACTCTTCCGCAAGGTGTGGTGTCGAGATTGAGATCATGTGAGCCCATTGACGAAGCAGGTTCGTAGCGAGAGCGGGGTTATTACCACCCCTTCGCACGTACCAGTTGACATCTTTGACAAGTTCATAGTGAGACAATTCAACCGCTCGGCGGAGGTCATAGACATCCATTGCAGCCTGAAATTCTGCCACTCGTTGCTTCAAGCGCCCTTCGAACCAAACATCCATTGGACCAGAGACTCCATCCCAAGCCATCAATCGTTCAGGCATTGAATACAACTGCATCATCACACGGTAATTGGCTTCAAGTGCCGTATCGGACCAATCCATACCTGCCGTCGGGTTGGCAGCAAAGAGAATGAACAAACGAACTGTGTCTGCACCATACTGTTCAATCATATCTTCTGGAGAAACCGTGTTTCCGAGTGACTTGCTCATCTTTGCAGAACGTTCTGTGAGGTCATCCCCACAATGAGGACAAGGCGAACCTGCATGATCGACTGAGAAGGTGAGTCCACATGATTCGCACCAAGGTGCTTGCTTGTTGACCATGCCTTGACAGAGCAACTCGTTGAACGGTTCGTCGATGCTGTGCAAGCCCAAATCACGGAGTGCTTTGGTCCAAAAGCGAGCGTAGATGAGGTGCATTTGAGCGTGTTCAATACCACCGCAATAGAAATCCACGTTCATCCAGTGGTTCGCGATTGCGTCCTCGAAGCAAGCATCGTCGTTGAGTGCGTCGGTGTACCTCAAGAAGTACCACGAAGAATCAACAAAGGTGTCCATCGTATCTGTCTCACGGCGGGCTGGTTTGCCGCATGTAGGGCAGTCTGCTGCCAAAAACGAGGCGGAGGTCTCCAACGGATTGCCTTGGCCAAACACCACATCACGGGGCAATTCAACAGGTAAATCTGCAGCAGGGACGGGTACGGCGCCGCAGCCATCACAATGAATCACGGGAATTGGTGTGCCCCAGTAGCGTTGTCGGGAAACCAGCCAAGGCCGAATTTTCCAGTTGATTGTTTGCGTGCCAGCTCCTTTTGCTTCAAGGGCCTTGACGATGGCGGATTTGGCTTCATCGCCATACAATCCATCGAACCCTTCGATTGGGCTGTTGACCATCCACCCAAGGTCGCACTCTGCTTTCTTCAGTTCTGCTTCCGAATCGCCTCCCTCACTCATCGTGAGGACGCGTTGAATCGGGATGTTGTATGATTTTGCAAAATCAAAGTCTCGATCATCGTGACCAGGTACCGCCATGACTGCACCGGTACCGTAGCTTGCAATCACGAAATTACCAGCCCAAATTGGGATCTTCTGTCCTGTGAGGGGGTGGATGGCGTTTGCGCCCAACGGTACACCGCGCTTTTTGTTCATGTTTTTGATGCGATCAAATTCGCTCATTGCTGATACTTCATCGTGAAGCGCTTGCCATTCCGCCTCATTTGGCGTGCCTTTGACGAGCGACGCAGCAAGCGGGTGTTCTGGTGCAAGGGTCACGAATGTGGTCCCAAAGAGGGTATCTGGACGGGTTGTGAACACCGTGAGGGTTTCTTCTCGACCTTCAATGTCGAAGGTGATTTCGGCGCCTTCTGAACGGCCAAGCCAATCACGTTGCAGGGATTTCACATTCTCGGGGAAAGCGATGGTGTCAAGACCGTCGACCAATTCTTGTGCGTACTTTGGAATGTCAAGGAACCATTGGCTCATCTCTTTCTGGACAACCGGTCCGTTGCATCGCCAACATCGGCCTGCTTTGACTTGTTCATTGGCCAACACGGTCTCACATTGTGAACACCAATTCACAGGGGCAAATTGCTGGTAAGCAAGGCCCTTTTCGATGAACTTCGTGAAGAACCATTGATTCCATTTGTAGTAGCGTGGGTCGTGACTCTTCACTTGACGGCGCCAATCGTACGAGAAACCCATGCGCTTGATTTGCTCCGTGATCGATGCCATGTTCCGCTCGGTGATGTCATGCGGGTGGGCGTTTTCCTTGATGGCTGCATTTTCAGCAGGCATGCCAAAGGAGTCGAAACCCATTGGATAGAGCACATCGAAGCCCATCATCCGCTTGTACCGGGCCACTGCGTCACCGATCGAGTAATTCCGGACGTGACCCATGTGCATCTTCCCGCTTGGGTAAGGGTACATTTCGAGGCAGTAGAACTTCGGTCGATTGTCACGAATGTCACGCTCAAACAGGCGAGCTTCGTTCCATTTCTTTTGCCAAATCAATTCCGAATCGGGAGAAAATAGCATGCTCATAGACTCACCATTCCCCTTCGGGGCGTTCATGCCACAGGCATTCTTGTCTTGAAGGCGACTCTTCATGAGTCCCCTCAAACTGGGCTAAGGTATGGCGAAGCGAATCACCGTGAAGGTGCCAGTTCGAATCGACCTTGCAGGTGGCTGGACCGATGTCCCTGCTTACTGCACATCACACATGGGTGAAGTCGTCAGCATTGCCATTGATCAGTATGTGACTGCCACATGTGATGTCGATGAACAACGAAAAATCAAGGTCACCTATCAAACGGACATGCCAACTGGTTGTGGCCTCGGCACTTCCGGGGCCATGAACGTGGCTCTTATTGCAGCAATTCGCCCATTGAACGAAAATCCGGCTCACATTGCAGAAAAGGCGTATCAATTTGAAGCGGTCCTTGGCAACACTGGCGGACGCCAAGACCAGTGGGCGAGTGCCTTCGGTGGTGTGCAGCACCTTTGCTTTGAGGGACATACAGTGCGGCGAACTTCATTGAAGCCATCTGTTGAATTCACCGATTGGCTTCGCCAACATCTGATGCTGTTTGATACGGGCCTGCCTCATGTCTCTGGCGACCTGCATCAATCCGTTTGGGAACGCTACGCTCAGGGTGACGAGGCGGTTACGGAAGGCTTGAATGAGTTGCAGCGGGCTGGCCGAACCATGCATATGGCCATTGCCAAGGAGCAGAAAACAGCGTTCAGTGAAGCATTGAGATCTGTGATGAACGGTGTTGAATTGCTAAACCCTGCTCTCCATGCCCCTTTTCGTAGCGTGCTTGAACCGCTCGAGGCATCCGGCGAAGTCATCGCGTGGAAAGCCATGGGGGCTGGAGGCGGTGGTGTCGTTGGCGTGTTACGAAATCAAGGAACTGCGGCTGCACAACGAATCAAAAAGGCAGCAGAGTCGGTGAATTGGACGCACCTTGAGTGGAACATCGATTTCGAAGGCCTTCAACGAACTGAAATCATCAATCACGGATGAAATCATCATTGGTTTCGAGCAAGAAAATGGCTTCTCTTGTGAGCTTGTAACGGTTCTTGATGCCCATCTTTCGCTTCTCGACGAGGCCGAACTTTTGCAGGGTGCGCAAATGGTGTGAAACCAATTGCTGACTCTTCTCGAGGCGCTTGGCTAATTCAGCCTGGGTTGGGAATTCACCCATTGGGCCATCAGCATCCAAGAGGGTCAGGATTTTCCCTTGCAGGCTGTTCGGATCTGGAGAGAGCGGGGGGACTGGGAGTTCCTCTTGGCTCATGCCCGGATTCATCGTATTTGTGAGCGGGTAGTAACGCACGAGGCGCCCATCTTTGCGTCGCCAGATTGCTTCCTCGGACTCTAGAATTCGAAGATGGTGGGTGATTTGTCCGTTGCTCATGTCAAGCGCAGCCATCAAAGCACGGAAGTGACATCCAGGATTCGCCGTTAGGTATCCCATCAGGCGTCCACGCTGGTAGCGCCCATCGGTGGTCTCATGCGTTCTGCCAACCATGCCGAGGAACCACAAGCCTGCGGCTGTAGAAGGAATTCTGAAGGATTCGTTTCCAAGAACAACGGTGACGAGCAAGGAGAGCAGCGATGTGGTCGTGATAACGACGACCAGTGTTGTTGCGATCGGTGTGGTTTGTTCATCGCTGGCCAACTGGCTTGGAGCATCCGATTGTTGCTCTGCTGGTTGTTCAACAACCGGACTGGTTTCGGTTTCGACGCCAGTCAACTCGAGGGAGGGGGCTTGGAAGTTTGCACACTGTGGAGCGGCGGCCGTACTGACGGCTTGGTAGGTTCCCGACCAACCTTGCTGAGGAGTCCACGAACCGAGTGCGGCACGGGAGAGCAACAATTGACCCTCTTGTGGGCTGTCGAGGATCCAACACGTGCCATCCTCAGTTAGGAGGCCCGACCATGTTCCACTCACAAGGCGTGCTTCCTCAGGTTGGGGCTCTGTGATGAGTTCTACAGGTTCTGGCGCCACGGTCTCGACAATTGGCCATTCGAACAGGAAGCCGGCGGAAGTTCTCGGGTTCGCTTCGAGGGTCACAATCATCTGATAGGTGCCGTCGGGCAGGGTAGCGTTGTTGAAATCAACCATGTTGACTTCGCCAACATTGAGCACCAATTGCTCCTCAGCGCTGTAAGGCAAACTGAGGTGCCTTCGATAGTGCTCGTTGCACAGCGATGCTTGGCGGTGAACTTCCTCAGACGCATCGACATCTACGATCGAAACTGTTACTGAACAAGGACCAATCCATCGCAAATCAACTTCACTCACTTGCGGGGCAACCGTTACACTGAGATCAAATCCGTTTTCGATTCCTGAAAGAGAAGTGGATAAATCAAGAGGCAATGGCTGAGCGCAGTTTGTGGCGGTAAGACGCTCGTAGTCAATGCTGTTTGAACTGGAAAGGTGCAGTTGAGGTACTTCGACGATGGCAGTGTAATACCCTGACGAGATTTGGCACCCGAGCAAATCGGTAAAGGTCCAATCTGGCAGCGTGAACATTGCTTCCTCTTCTGGATCGAGGTTGTAGTCTAAGTCAACCGCGTTACAGGTCTTGAGCGAACGGCTGTCGAAGACGACATCGCCTTGATCGTTGACAATCCAAAGTTCAGCACGGCATGTGTCAGTGAACCGCATCGATTGCTGTTCATCGCCAACATTCTCCATCAGCATGGAAGTGGACATCATTTCGCCGTCCCCGTACAATCCATCTTCGAGTCCAGTGATGCTTACCTCAAGTTGATCCTGCCATTCAACCGTGAAATCGTCAGCAGGAAGAGCGATGTCGAGGTTCAAAGAGGCGCTAAGAGCGTTGCCCGGAAGGGCGACTGAAATGACGTTTTGACCTGCTTCTAGAGCACCAGCGGGGAGCAGTCGTTGCTCAAGGAGGGTTTGTTCAAACGCCTCGATTTGTGTAAATGATGGAAGGCACTGCGACGAAAGGGACGTAGCCTCATTCACGCTGTACTGCAACAAGCATCCACCGAGGTCTGGGAGGATGATTGGTGAAGCCGTTGGATTGTACATCGTCACCGTGAGCACAATTTCTTCGCTCGAGACAAGAGGGCCGAGGCGACTGGTTGCTTCGATTGCCATGGTAAGGTCGGATGGTGGAATGACATCGGTCTGAAGGTGAATTTGGTGGCTCGAGGTGAGGCCGGTTGCGGTGTGAAGCACAATGGCTGTGTACCAACCCGGCTGCACTTCATTTCCATCATCAGTAAGAAGGTTCCATTCAACCGCTGAAAACACGTTGCTTTCTCCAGATGCGAGGTCCTCGATTTGAGATTGACCGCGGCAAAGGCTTTGCTCATCGACGATCAGTTCGCCGCTTGGATTCATGATCTGCAACACAGCACCACACGATGGATCGTTTTCATAGGTCGTCGCAGCACCGTTGTTGGTCAGTGTTGGCTGAAGAATAACCGTGTCTCCAGTGACATAATAGCCCTTTTCTGCGTCGAGGTTAAGGGTTGACTCGAAGGCCAAATCTCCAGTATCTGCTTGAGCAATTGCAGGCAGCATCGAGAGCAAGAGCAGGGTCACAAGAACCGCTGCACCGCCACGCATACGCCCCGCCATGTGCAGAGAGAGGTTCTCATCACTTGAAAGCCCAGCGGTACATACGGTGTGTGAAGGCGAGGCACCAATGAATCCAGTGACGATTATTGAGAATGAGCGGATCGTGGTACTGCAAGCCCAACTTGGCGAGTGGGACAACCTCAATCACCTCATCGTATGCCAGCAAACAAACCAAGCAGTGATCATCGATCCATTCGATGGCGCCTACTGGCAAAACACCTGCGCTCAACATGGCTGGGTGCTCGATCAAGTCTGGTTGACGCACAGTCACTGGGACCATGCCAAAGGAGTGGAGGCACTGAAAGAAGCATTGGGCAGTTCACTTCGTGTCCACTGCCATGCTTTTGAACGGCAACGAGGATGGAAGGGCGAGGTCGATGAAGAATGGCAACATCAACCAAATTCACATGTGAAGTTGAAATGTGGTTCGTTAGAATTCGAGGCCCACTGTACACCTGGCCATACGCCTGGCCACACCACGTTCATCGGGGAAGGGCTCGTCATTTCCGGCGATTGTTTATTCCTTGGGCGGTGCGGACGAACCGATTTGTATGGAGGCGATCCCGAAGTTCAGCGGTCTACATTGCACTACCTTCGCAACCAAATGCTACAATTGGACGAAGCAACGATTGTCCTCCCCGGTCACCAGTACCAACTTTCTGATGGACAGACGCCCACAACGATGGTGGTCGGTGAGGTCCTTCGAACGAATGAGGCCTTGCTTGCTCTTGATGACGATAAGGCATGGACAAACCTACCGTTCCTGGCATTTGATGACTCCATGGCAGAAAGCGCTCGTCGAAAGCGCAGCCAAGATTCTTGAGTCGATCACAGATTGTCCAAGTCCATCATGGTGGGGATGGCGGCTTGTGTTGCCGCTTGTTCAGCCATTTCGTGCTGCTTCCATTGTGGAAGAGCGGATGGCTCTTCCCAACCAAGCGCCCTTGCTTCGTCGAGTTGCCCCGCTGCAACATAATGATCAATCCACGCAAGTCGGCGCTCTTCTTCTTCAGAGAATGCGAGGTTGACCTTCCGCTCTTCAGCACGAGCTGTCGAGGATTTGCGCCTGGCTGCAGCCTTTGCCACCTGGGCGACGAAAATGAGGCCAAGCAGGAGAACAATCGCTCCACCCATGAAAATCGTGGTCGTTGAGCTACCCAACAATGAAGAAGATTCTTCGGTGGATTGGTCAACAGCATTTGGATCGCTGGTGATGGAGCATGTCACTGCATCCGGTCCACTGAGCACACCGTTGGTGACGGCAGGGTCCCATGGACATGGGTCGTAGGCGTCTGCTCGACCATCGCCATCACTGTCAACGCAGCCAAATTCTCCGAGCGTCGAGGTTCCGTATATTTTCGGACACTCATCGGATTGGAAGGCTGGTATAGGAGCCAACGGGCCTTCATCGCCATCTGGGTCGTAAGCTAGGAACCTGTCGCCAAAACCATCGCCATCAAAGTCGTTCCATTGAGTTCGTTCGAGCGGGAATGCATCTGGTTGGAAGAAACTTGTTTGGTTGTCGCCCCAGCCGTCACCGTCCATGTCAGACCATTGGTCAGGCACAGTTGGGAAGGCATCACCCGTTTGGTTTCGAATCTGAATGAATTCTCCGGGGTTGTCGAGGTCAGCAATGGTATCGTTGAACCATGCATAGTTGTCACCCCAGCCATCGCCGTCTGTGTCGACCCATTGGAGGGTGTCGTAAGGGAATGCATCGTCGACGTCAGCCCAACCATCGAGGTCTGCGTCAGGGCAGCCTTGTCGGTTGTTTTCGAAGGATTTACCGAACACATCGGCACAGTCATCACCGCTTGGCACAAGGCTGTTGTCGCCGTAACCGTCACCATCGGAATCCGCCCATTGGAACGGGTCTTCCCAGAAGGCATCGACTGGATCGACGAAACCATCGCCGTCGTAGTCCGAACATCCACGGGTGAGTGCGTCGGTTGACTTACCAAACACAAGCGGGCACACGTCAGAGTAGCCTTCGGAGAGACCATCGCCGTCACTGTCGATGAAATTATCACCGTAGCCGTCACCGTCACTGTCTTCCCATTGGTCTGGATCTTGCCAGAACGCATCACCGTTGAAGCCGTTTGGATTGTCGCCACGCCCATCACCATCGGTGTCCTTCCATTGGGAGGTGTCGTCAGGGAATTCGTCTGCGTTGTTGCCTTCTGGGTTGTCGCCACGGTTGTCACCGTCTCGGTCAGCCCACTGGGTGGAGTCATCGGGGAATGGATCCCCTGCGTTTGAGTAGCCATCGTTGTCACGGTCAGCGCATCCAATTCGGTCAATGGTGGAACTTCCTGCTTCATTCGGGCATTCATCAGCATCATTGCCGCTTAGATTACTGCCATATCCGTCGCCGTCTTCGTCGCACCACTGGGTTGGGTCGTTCGGGAAAGCGTCAGCTTGGTAGCAATCGCCTGTGGACGGCCAGTTCGCATCAGGGTCCGACCAGCCATCACCGTCGGTGTCAGCACAGCCAAGGCGGTCAAACTCAGAATCGCCCCAAATCGTTGGGCAGCCATCCGCTCGGTCACTCATCTGGTTGTCGCCAACCCAGTCACCGTCGGCGTCAAGCCATTGGGTGCGATCAAGTGGGAAAACGTCTGGGTTGTTTGCGGCAACCTGGAGCAATCCGGGCCATTCTGGAGCGCGGAAATTATCCCACGATGTGTTTTGATAATTGTCGCCATATCCGTCGCCATCAGTGTCGTTCCACTGCGTTGCATCATCTGGGAATGCATCACCAGATTGGTTCATGTGAAGTTGAGCGCTGCTGAGATCGAAGTAGTAATTGTCACCGTACCCATCGCCATCGGTGTCGGCCCATTGCAAGGAGTCAGCCGGGTAGAGGTCGCCTTCGTCCGACCAACCGTCGCCGTCAGCGTCTGGGCATCCAAATCGGTCTTGGGTCGAAGTGCCTGCAACCGAAACACAAGCGTCTGGTTGGAAAGCTGGTGCTGGATTGTCACCGTACCCATCATTGTCGGTGTCATCCCATTGAGAGCCTTCGCTTGGGAATGCGTCGATGATGCCGTCGCCTTGGTCGGTGGAGTTGTATCCATCGTTGTCTTCATCAATGTCAGCGTACCAATAGTAAACGCCTTCGCCATTCCGGCCGTGTGCGGTCACAATGTGGACGCTGTCTGGGCTCCATGCAATATCGTAAATGGTTCCACATGGATTGCTGTTACCGAAACCTGTGCAACCGCTGGGGCGAAGGCCGCTGAATGTGTCAATCTGTACACCTGAATCGGAATTGAAGATTTTTGCAGTTTCTCCGTCGCCTTGATAGTAACTGTGTCCTGCTACGACTTGGCTGCTGTCATACGAAAAACCGGTGGAGTAGCACGAAGTGGTGGTTGGCTTCTCCCAAATCCTCACCCATGAATTTCCCGAGAACTCATACATGTCGAAGCTCGCACCGCCGCCTTCCCAGCCACCGCACATAGCGATGTAGTTTCCATCGGAAGACCAAGCAATTGATTCCACTGAGCCAGGTGGGTTTGTAAGCGTGTAGACTGTTGCCCTTGAGGTGATGTTAACGATGTAGAAGTCGCCGTCGCCTGCCAATGCTATCATTTCTCCATCAGGAGAAAAGGCTGAATCAAAAAATTGATCTTCACCGTTTGGATTCATGCCACTGCCCGACTTGAGGCCGTCGGACACTTTGATGAGGAACACTTGTCCATTGGTGCCTCCGTTACCTGAACGGCCGATTGAAACAGCTACAAGGCTGCTGTCTGGTGAAAATTCGACGCTGTTGACTTGATCACCACTCCCAACGTCGACATCGATTGAACCGTGTACGGATGTGAGGTTCATTGCATAGTAGATATTCATGGTGTCGTCATCGAGGCCTGCTGCGATGTATTGTCCATCAGGCGAATACGAAACCGAAGTGACTTCGCCATTTGGCGCTGCGTTCGCAGATCGAATGTTGACATGTGAAGTTGCGTTCCACAATCGGACGAACCCGTCTTCTGAGCCCGTGACAATGTATTCGCCATCGGGGGAATAGTCGATGCCGTAGTAATCGGAATTTGAAGAAGTCGTGTGTTCATTTTGGAAATTCGGGTTGTTGATTGACCATCCATCATTGATGTCGGAAGTCCCATCGCCGTCCCTGTCGGGGCAGCCGTCCCTGTCAACGGTAGAGGTTCCTGCTGCCCATGGGCAATCGTCAACGGAGTCATCCACCCCGTCTCCATCAGAGTCGGCACCGAGTGCTCCCGGCGCCAATGCCATAACCGACATCAAAAAAATAAGAAGTAAGCCTTTCGCTCGCCGAGACATGAACATCCGTCCCTGCGATGATAAAAAGGCTTGTGGTTCAGATGTTCATACAAATGAATCCAATCAAACCAATTAAAACGGACAGCAACAAAGGGAAGCGTTGAGAAGGAAGCCACCATACCAGTGCTTGTGAGCGAAGGTCTTCCAAAGGTCAGTGTTGCGGTTTTAGACCGCGTGCTGCTTCATTTGAGTGACCATGAATCCCAATCAGACCGCTATGTTGTCGGGCCAGAATTAACCCGGCCTGGAATAGCCGAGGCTTGCGCTCAGCATCCACCAAATGTAAGCAGAGCAATGCGCACATTGCTTCGAGACGGAAGTGTGGAAGAACACACACGCAGCATTCGAGGCGAAGAACGTCGGCAAAAAACATGGCAACTTTCGGAAGATGGGCGGCAAAAAGCCACAGAACGGCACAAGGTGCTTGGCGAAATCAAGATTCTTCTGCGAAACAACGAAGGTGAATTGTTAGAGGTCGCGGCAAAGGACGCTGCTGAACGATTGGAAGCAGATATTTCGTTGCTTCAAATCCTCCTCCATGCCCAACATGAGGGTGTTCTGACCTATGGAGACATTCGGTTTGGAAGGATTCAACGATCGACGGAAGAACACCCCGCGCCAGGACGGCTTACCCCGATGACCGGCGCCCATGCAACCTACAACAACCATCCACCAGAAACTCGGCCCGTCCATGGAAGGGAGGAAGAAATCCAAGCCCTTCAAACATGGTTCGACGAACGAAAGCCATGCGCGGTGGTTCACGGCATCGCAGGAATTGGAAAATCAACCCTCGTCGCCCATTGGCTGCACCAACTTTTGGAAGAAGACCCACATCTTTCGGTGTGCTGGTATCCATGTCAGCCATGGGATCGCTCGCTTGGTCTTGCGACAAGTTTGCTTCACCGATTTGGAATCGATGAATCCCATGACCCCTACAATTTGATTGAAACCCTCCCGTTAACTCCAGGTGGCAAAATCGATGTGGACGCTTGGAGGCGCCGATTGTTGACCTACCTTACCGATGCCCGCACCATTCGTGAACGTTTCAAAGACGAAGCAGGTGGACCACCGCCATATTGGTTGATTGTGCTTGATGACGTCCACCATATGGAAGAGCAAGCCAAGGACTTACTCGGTGCCTTGTTGCAAATCTCTACAAAGGCACCATTGCGTCTTCTTTTCATCTCAAGAACGACCCTCAAAGTGTACGACAGAAGGGACGTGCACACCCGTAACATCGTTCGAGAGTACCCGATTTCTGGACTGAGTTTGGAAGAGACAAAGGCTTGGCTCAACGATTTAGATCATCCTTCGAAACTGAAAGCAGACGAGGTGCATGCGGCCACTGGTGGCCATCCGTTGGCACTTGAGTTATTGGAACTCTATGGCCAACCAACGCACGGCGACTGGTTGAGGTTCTTGGACGAAGAAATTCTTACTTCGCTTCCAGATAACGAACAGAATTTGTTGGCAACCCTCGCCCTTGCCGAGAAACCAATGCCTTGGAAGCGTCTCGCTGATGCTATTGAATGGGAGGGAAAGCCACCCCAGAATCTGTTGAAGCATGGCTTGCTCATTGAGTTAGACGAGGGCATGTGGCTGCATGAGGCGTTGAGAGAGCGCTTGCTAAGAGAAGTTGGCACTGCTCAATCTCGTCGAAAGGCGAGCCTTGGAAAGTGAGTTTCAGAAGTCGTCTGCCGTCATGTGCTGATCGACCCATTGGAGGACCGCAGCTTTCGGCATGGCGCCGCTCTTTTGGCCGACAAGTTGGCCGTTGTTGTAGAGGAACATAGCAGGGATGCCACGAACGCCGAGGCGGCCCGCATTCATTGGGTTTGAGTCCGTGTCGACTTTTGCGACGAGGAGTTCTCGCTCGTCTGCAACTTGCTTCAAAACGGGTCCGAGTGCCTTGCATGGGCCACACCATGGAGCCCAGAAATCTACCAAAACCCAGCCGTTACCGTTGACTGTTGTTTCAAATTCGCTGTCGGTCACTGCTCTCACTTCACCCATGGGTTCACCTTTAACGCCCTCCGGTCCACAGATTATGAGGGTTTGTACGCCTCTGCGGAGAAAATTGGGTCGAAATACTCATGTTACGACATCCCTTGGAATGACCAAGGCGGTCCCATGATCATTGCACCAAGTGTCCTTACGGCCGATTTAGCAGACCTTGCAACCGATTGCCATGAAGCGCTGGATGCTGGACTCAATTGGCTACACCTTGACATCATGGATGGCAACTTTGTGCCAAACTTGACGTTTGGCCCACCAGTGATCAAGTCGCTGCGAAAGGCACTGGGTGACGAAGCAGTCTTCGACGCCCACCTCATGATCTCAAATGCGGAATCATGCTTCCAAGATTACATCGACGCTGGATGCAACCATCTTTCTGTCCATGTTGAAGCAGCAACTCACCTGCACCGACTGGTGACGGCCATTCGAGCTGCTGGCGCCACAGTGGGTGTGGTACTCAATCCCGGAACACCAGTTGATGCCGCTCTTGAAGTGCTTCCAGAGTTGGACCTCGTGCTCGTCATGAGCGTGAACCCTGGATTTGGTGGACAATCCTTCATACCAACAGTCGAGAAGAAAATCCGGACGCTCAAAGCAGCCATTGACCAGCAGGTTGCGAACGGTGGAAGGCCAGTGCAAATCCAAATTGATGGAGGCGTCAAGGCTCACAACATCGCCATGCTCCAATCATGGGGCGTGAGCAACTGTGTTGTCGGCTCTGGCTTGTTCAATGACAAGGCCTCACTCAGCGAGAACCTCGCTGTGATTCATACAGCCCTTGAAGGATGAAGAGCGTGAGGGAAGGCCGTGCGCATTCTGCTCGTCTCGTTGTTGTATCCACTGCCGACCAATGCGGCAAGAGGTACATTCGTAGCCGACCATGCGCTAGCGTTGAAAGCGCAAGGCCATGATGTTCGCATCGTCAACACCCTGCCTCGTATGATGAAGTACCAAGAAGCAAGACGGTCCACGCTCACTGGAGCAGCAAAAGCACCGAAAACCTTCGAGCATGGCGGCATTGCGGTGTTCGCACCACGCTTCACAACGCTCCCAGATCATCCCTTTCCCGGACTCACAAAGTGGAGCGTCAAAAGAATCGCTCGATCAGTGGAAACTTGGCTTGGCGAATGGCGGCCCGAAGCGATTGTGTGCCATACATTGTGGCCGGCTGCGGTGTTGGCCAATCACCTCTCGAAGCGGTGGACGGTTCCATGGATTGGCGTGGTCCACGGATGGGACATCGATGTCGGTCTCGACCACGCCTCTGTGGGCACTTCTGTGACCGCTCTTCTCAACGATGCTGACCATCTTGTGGCTGTCTCAAAGCGACTCTTGCAACGAGCATGCGAGGCAGGGCGCAATCCCGACACGGCGTCGCTCATTCCTTGCCATGTATCCGTGGAGGATGAATGGTTGAAACCAATGAAACCCTCCAAAAAACGCTGGAGAAAATCGAACATTGATGTCTTGTTCCCTGCAGATCCGAGGCGCCCAGAGAAAAATCACATCTTGGCGCTCAAAGCATGCGAATTGTTGGAGGCTCGAGGGTGGATTGTCGGCGTCACGACATTGAAGCAACAGCCACGCCCGATTGTATGGGACCGAATGTTGGTTGCTGATCTCACGCTGATTACCTCAAAGCGGGAATCGGGTCCATTGGTCGCAAAGGAATCAATGGCGTGTGGCACCCCAGTTGTCTCAGTCAATGTCGGCGATGTGGCCGAATACCTCCCCGAGTGGTGCGTAGCCGAGGATGGGACGCCTGAAGCACTCGCTGATGCGTGTGAAGAGGCGTTGAAAGCGCGTTGGGAAGACGGATTCACGTTGCCGGAAGCATTCAGCGAATCAACGGTCATGCGTCAATGGAACGAAGTGCTTCAAGGCCTCGTGGCGTGAAGGTGAACAGCCCCAAACCAGCCAACGCAAGTGGCCATGCTGTCACAAAACCAATGCATGTCACAAGACTGAGGACAAGGCTCAGCATCCACTGCTTTCCACGCTTGGCAAACGCACCCTTCTGGGAAGCAAGTCCAATCGAGAGCGTGAGCATAAACACCGCAGTTGTGCTCGAAGCAATTGCAGCTGCGAACATCCCTCGGGCAAATGATGCTTCACTGGCCCATCCGATGAGAAGGAAGCCCACAACAGTTGCAAAGGCCACAACCCCTGCGATGAAACCGGTGAAATGCCACGGTTTGGGTCCGGCTTGGAGCGCGGTGTAGGTCGGGGTTGACAACAAGGTGCAGCACCATCCAAAGAGCAATATCATGAACAAATCAACGGCGGATGCACCCATGCTTCCATCAGTGTATTGGGTCGGAAATGCGATTGGCAAGGCCAACCAGACGACTGCAGCGCCCCCATACAAGCCATAAGGCAGCAATCCAAAACAGAAATCCAAAGAACGTTCCATCTGATCAGCGAATCCCTCTGGGTGGTCGCGTCGTTCACCCAAGATTGGCAGCAATGCGGCCCGCATCGCTTGAGGGACCACAAGCCCTGCCAACCATGCTAGTTGGGCAACATGGAACAATGCAGCCGCTTCGAGACCAAGGTGGCCCCCAACGATGAACTTCTCAATTCGAACGACGTACGGCAAGACGCCCAACGTAATTGCAAATGGAAGGGCATGCAAGAGAAGGGTGCGATTTGTAACCCAAACCTCGCCCATCACACCTGCTTCGATGGGCGCAACGAGGGGTTGCAGAAGACGCTTTGAAAACCAAAGTGCTGAGGTGAAGCCAAAAGCTGCACCAAGCAAAAAAGCAAGAGCGAACATGGCAACGGAGGTCGAGCCAATCCAGAACAACACGGCGTACCCAATCACAGTCAAGCCTCGCTCGAGTAATTTCGTAATGGCTTCTAATCGGGCCTCGCCCGCCACCCTGAGTGCTGTACGAGGTGCGTAGGAGGCAATATGGGCGAAGGCAATGCCGGCGCACAACAACAGGACGGGTGCATGACTTCTCCAATCAGCATCGACAAACGGGGTCAGGACACATGCAATGAAGAGAAAAGGAATCAGCATGATCGCTTGCAAACGATAGATTCGAAGAACGCTCGGCCACACGCGATGGAGTGCTTTCGCACCGTCCCGGGCAAGAAGGGTCGGTAGACCGAGATCTACGATGAGAAAGAGCGTCGCAAACGCGTCGATGGCGATGATGAACAGTCCAAATGATTCTGTGCTCAGCGCTCGGGTGAGGAGCACTTGACCAAACAAGGCCAAGAAGACCGCTGCAATATCAGCGCTCGCCAGCCAAGCAGAGTCGCGCCCCATCTCAGGGCGCCGGGAGAGGGACGGAGTGGATGCTTCGCCCATGGTCTTGGCTGGCTTGCCCAGCCCTTCAAGCATCCCTTTGACGAGCACAGGTTCAAAACCAAAAACCCGCAGGACAGAGCGAGGCGTCAAGATGGTAAGCAGTGAGTGGGTCGAAGCAGAAGTGCGCAAGGCCGTTCCTGAAGCCGTGATTGAAGTTGTTGATCTGCACGGATCTGGTGACCATTTTCACGTGCGCATCATTTCAGAATCCTTCGATGGCATCCGTCCGTTGCAACGTCAGAAGACGGTGCTTGCTGTCATGAAACAACACATTCCTCATCCTGTCCATGCGCTTGATCTCAAGTGCATGACCCCCGCCCAAGCCGAAGTGGCTGGCGACACTGCATTCGACCCCCACGGGGGAGGACAAGGCGTGCACATCCGCCGAATCAACAAGAACAAAAAGGAGTGAAATGAATGGACTGGACCCCTGAAGAACTGCAAGCAATCGTCGATGAACACAACCTCGTGTTGTTCATGAAAGGCAACCCGAATGAACCACAGTGTGGCTTCTCAAACCGAGCAGCGCAAGTGATGCAGCAGTTCTCCGAGCAAGTCGGCGAGCCATTTGCTGCCGTCAACATTCTTTCCGACCCTCGCGCCATTCCATCAGTCTGCGCTTGGTCTGACTTCCCAACCATGCCTCAAGTGTTCATCAATGGTGAACTCATTGGCGGTTCCGATATTGCCCTGGAAATGCTTCAAGATGGAAGCATGAAGGCAATGTGGGACGAAGGTCGAAGCGCCTGAAGTTACAACGAAGTTCACGCTTGCTCAMTAGCTTCAATGATTATTG
>CM001443.1:2046382-2046665 GCA_000246735.1 uncultured Candidatus Poseidoniales archaeon
AGCACGGTGCAAGCATCTGGATCAACCTCACCAGAGGCAAGAGATTGCTGGAGGCTCGCCATTGCAACAGCGCCCGGGGTCATGATGTCAATGCCCTCGATCGACTCGAACTGTGTTTTCGCAGCGACAGCATCGTCTCGCTCAACGACGTACGTTTGGCCATTTGAAGCTTTGAGAATATCGTGAACGCCGCCCACTTGACCGTAGGCAGGGCCTTTGTTCATCAGGTAGTCAGAATAGACCTCGACATCATGAGGAGGGTAGTCTTCTGCGATGAGGTGGT
>CM001443.1:2046681-2064136 GCA_000246735.1 uncultured Candidatus Poseidoniales archaeon
CTTGGCTTGCCAAGCGTTGTGAATGGGGCAGTGTTCCACGTTTTGTGACAGGTGCTGACGAGGTGCAGGGCCATCAAACTGGCCACTTTCGATCAAACGTTCAGCCATTTCATGAACACCAATTGGGCCAGGTCCGCCGCCGATGCCTTGGAAGTAATGTTCCGGCATGGCGCCAATGGTGAACGCTGCGTCAAGGATCAATGAACCGATGCCGTCCCGGCGAGCCACGTTGTGGACACTGCCTTCCATTTGCCAACCCGTGAGTTTCTTTGCGATGGCTTTGGCGACTGTTTTCGCATCATAATAATCGCCGTCTTCAACAACGACAACCTTGACTGAATCTGTTGGATGGCCGACCTTCGTCCAAATGCGATGGCCGTGATCCTTTCCGACAACAACGATCAACGGCATGTTTGCTAAACCACAGAAGTGGGTGAAGCCGCGAGCGGTGTTACCTGCGCTGGCACAAATCAGGCCTTTCCAACCATGGTCGTGCAGGCGTTGAATAGTTGGAACGGCTTCCATATCCTTGAAGCTTCCAGTGGGGCACATGCCGCCTTTCTCTGGCCAGTATCCGTGGAAGGTCACCCAGAGGTTGCTCATGTCGAGGGACTTGCCGAGGGCTTCTGCTTTGTAGGTCGTGGTTCCAGCGACGTATTCGTTGGACGTGGAGGTTGGAATCCAATCGAGGTACTTCCAAACACCTTTGAGCGGTTTGACTTCCATTGGGCCATTGAATTTGGCCTGAAGGAGAGCGTTATCGGTGTACTTGAGGGTGTAAGCGTCTTCGTTAAGGTCCCCTGTATCGAGGCAACGTAATTTGTATTTCATGTGTTAATCCGCCAGGGGTTTACCAACTGCGTAAGCCTTCCAGCCCATGTGGTTGAGTGATGTAAGGTCCAGAACGCGACGACCGTCGTAAAGAAGCGGCGTCCGCATTTGACCAAGAAGCCGTTCCAGTCAAGTTCGAGGCATGCTTTGTGGGCTGTGACGAGGACGACCATGTCGTAATCTTGTGCTTCGGTGAGGTCTGAAATTGAGACGACTCCTTCCGGAAAACTGTTGATGTCCAAATGAGGGTCCCACGCACCAACGGTGATGCCCTTTGACATCAGCGTCTCAGCAAGCGGTTCAGCAGGTGTTTCCCTTGGGTCGCCAACTTCGGCTTTGTAGGACCAACCCAACAAGAGTACTTTTGCAGTGGACAANAGCAACATTGGAATCCGCCATAATGTCGCACAGAACGCCCGCAACGTGGATGGGCATCGAACGATTGACGTTACGCGCAGCGGTGATAAGCCCCGCCGAAACACCCATGTCTGAAGCGCGTTGGATCATGTAATATGGGTCGACTGGTATGCAGTGGCCTCCAACACCAACCCCTGGCGTGTATCGATGGAAGTTCCACTTGGTTGCGGCAGCGGAGAGAACATCTTCGATATCGACATCCAAAGCAGGTAAAATTCTGGCCAATTCGTTGACCAAGGCAATATTGATGTCACGTTGGACATTTTCAATGACCTTCGCTGCTTCCGCAACTTCCATTTTACCAACATAACGGACATCCCCCGTAGTGAGGGTCTTATACATCGATACCAAGAATTCACCGACTTCTGGATTGGAACAACCAATCACACGAGCCACTTGCCTTACACCATGGTCTGGATCGCCTGGATTGAATCGTTCGGGGCAGTAAGCAAGTTCTACATCACGCCCGACCAGCAACCCCCTTTCGTTGATAAGGGGCATCCATGTTTGTGATGTGACACCTGGATACACAGTGGATTCCAAAACAACAATTGTCTTTGAACCCGATGGAATAGAAGCGAAAACATCCCTGCCTGCAGTTTCAACAAAGGACAAATCAGGTTTCAAATCGGAGGTAATCGGCGTGGGGACTGTCACTAAAACAACATCACAATGCGGCACTGCCTCAGCAGCAGAAGTGGTGATGTTCCATCGATCAGTGTTTCTTGCAGGGATGATGTCATCCACATCAGGATCGCCGGTTGGATTGATTCCTTGATTGATTAGATCGATCGAATGTTGCGAAATATCAACGCCCCACACATTGAATCCAGCTTCGAGAAAGCCAATGGCAGTGGGTAAACCTACGTATCCAAGACCAATAACTCCAATCGTCAACTCAGACGCTGAAGACTTGGAGGAAAACGATGCCGCCCAGCCCATGAACTCCCGACAAGCACGGGGTTCTTCAAGGGAGGGGTTTCGATAATAATGGTGTATGAATTGATGGCGAATTGATAAACTCTGCCCGTTTGGGCAAACTATGGACAAGACGATGTCTGGAGAGAACATCGTAGAGGTTGGACTGAAGCCCCCTTTGTTTAAAGCACCTATTTACACATTGAGGGAAGTGTTACAAAATAAATTTCTCATTCGAAATTTAGTTGTTCGCGAGATTCGTGGCAAGTATCGAAACGCATTGTTGGGGTATACTTGGACATTCATCGAACCGGCATTATTGGCCATAGTGTACTACTTTTTGTTTTACATGTTAGCAGGAAACCCCGATGAATTATATGCCATGTGGGTCTTGATTGGCATCATTATATGGGGATGTTTTGGAAGATCGTTACAAGCAAGTGTGAGTTCGTTGACGAGGAATAAAAATACAATACACTTGGTGTATTTTCCACGGATTGTCTTTCCAATGACTGCGGTTATGGGGAACATTGTTACAACGCTCATGAGTTGTGTTGTGGTGTTTCCGATTATGATGATCTTTAATTTGCCTCTCACGATTTACGCACTTCTCATTCCTGCGTCTGTGTTCTTGGCTGGGTTCCTAGCAACTGGGATCGGCGTGATGCTGGCGCCGTTGAATTGTATTTACCGAGACATTGAACACTTGATTCGATTTATTGTAAGGGCAGGATTCTTTGTTTCACCCGTGATGTGGACATATGAAATGGCTCTCGAACGAGGTATGTTTGGTGAAGCGGCGGTCTACAACCCAATGCTAACACCAATTACCCTCGCCCGGCATGGACTTGAAGGGCACGCCACGACTTTGCCATCATCGGTGATTGGATTATGTATTGGTTTTGGAATCCTCACCTGGCTGATTGGAAGTTATGTGTTTGAAAAATACGAACGAAGGGCGGTGAAATATCTATGAAACCGACGGTGATTGCGATGGAGAATGTTACGCTCCATTTTCCAAAATTGAGCAGCCTGCTTAGCATGGTGACGGGTGTCTTCAAAAAGAAAGATAACAAGTTCACAGCACTGCGGGCGGTTACCTTGGAGGTGAAAGCGGGTGAGGTTTTTGGCCTCATAGGCAAAAATGGCTCGGGAAAATCCACAATTTTGCGGGTGATGTCTGGGATCTATCCCCCCGATGAAGGGTCTTGCTACGTCACTGGAAAGGTTTCACTGCTTGCAGGCCTTGGCACTGGTTTTTCACAGCACCAAACTGGAGTTGAGAACGCCATGCTCTACGGCAGCATCTTGGGCCACAATGAATCTGAAATGACAGAGAAACTTCCCGAAATACTGGAATTTAGTGAACTTGGTGACTTCATTCACGAACCAATTCGAACATATTCTGCTGGCATGAAAGCAAGGCTTGGCCTGGCAGTAGCCAGTGCGATTAAGCCGGACATACTTCTGATCGATGAAGTGTTGGGCGTTGGCGATCCTCAATTTAAAGAAAAAAGTAAAACTCGGATTCTAAACTTGGTTGAGCAAACAGGTACCGTCGTAATTGTGTCGCACTCATTTGGGTTGATGAAGGATATTTGCGATCGCGTTGGCGTGGTGCACAAGGGCAAGTTAGTAATGGTCGCGCACACCCGAGTGAAGCGATAGATGCCTACTACGAGGTTACGGGGTGAGATGATGACGCGCGAAAACTCAGCCCTCACTTGAGGAGGCAATGTTGAGAAACGAACTTATGAGGATTCGAAACACTTACTCCTTCAGACTCGGTTTACTCCTCACTGAATCATTGTTTAGGAAACCTTGGTTGCTCATCCTCCTACCGTTTCGTTTCATGAATATGAATTACCAATTTTGGAAAAACAGGAACACATTTACCCCCGATTTAGACAAATCAGAACTCGGTGCAAATAATCCAGAATGCCTTATGCTGTTTGTTGCGAGTGAAGGTGGACGAGCAGCGTGTGAAAGGGCAAAAGATTTGGCAACAGAATGGCTGAAAGAATACCGCCATCATCTTGTCATCGTCAGCAGCAACCCTGGCTTAACTGGCTTTCATCAACAAAATTTGAGCTTGTATATGATTCCAGATCCAAAATCAAAAGAGATTACATCCCCAACTCAATGGAACAAGAGTTGTGAGAACACAATGTACAGGGCCATTTACACACACCTCCCAAGCAAGTTCGTTTTTGATGGGCCCTATCCATACAGAGGGGTTCTCAATGCAATGGAAGCTGCCCCGAATATGAAATCAATTTGGATACATTCAGAGCGAACAAATAAAGAAGTCATCGTCAAATCCGGGCCGTTGTTTGATGAGACAAAGTTGATGGAGTACGTGGACGAAACGAAAACAAAGAAAAAAGTGCACAAGAGAAATTACCATTCCATCACAAATAAACTCCTCCTTGCTCCTGGTTATGGGTACCATGAAGATTCTCACCGCCCTCCATCCATGATTCTTAAGTACCTCTCCAATTATGAAGATCTAAACATCATTGGTGTCAAGCCATACTCAGACCACTCCATTTCCTCGAGAATCAATGAACAATGGGATGAAGTGATAGACAACCCTGGAATCGAATCACTCCAAGCGGCGATTGTTTCAGATAACCTTGAACTCATCACAAAATTGCACACAATGATGGTACCAACATTATGCCTTCTCGATCAGAATACATCACCCGAAGCAAAGAAACTCATCGCTTCACTGGCCTCATCCGGTGCACTTTTCGTGTCAATGTGGAATGACAAAACAGAGATTCAATTGTGCATCAAAGCCTTGTTTGAGCGTGATTGGAACCTCGCAATTACTCAGCGAGGTACCGTTGACAGAAAGGCGACGCCGCTCCACAAGTTCATCAATTCGTAAGTGATTGGTCCCAAGACCTCAAATCCTCACAATCATCTTCCGTCATCGGTTCAATAAACTCTAAAACTCTGGTTTCTACATATTCTCTCCACTCAGGTGGGCAAAGCAGGAACGAGTCTTGATAACATCGCATGGTCCAATCCGACTGGACTTTCACCATGTCAGCCACACCATCTAAAATCCAATCAGGGTAACGTTCAGGTTTCAACGAAAAGGCTGTTGAAAAGATGTGGGACATATAAAGAGGTCTTTTCGCCAAAAGTTGATGGATTGATGGAATATTGTAATCATTCCAATCCGGGGAAAAATCAGGTTCGATATAGGTTCGTATGACCGCTCGTCTAAAGCATTTCGAACAAGAATTACACGCTGAGCCATTGGCTTCCATACAGTAAACAACCTTTTCTTCTGAAAGAAGTTTGCTTGATAACTTCATTGTTTGCATTTCCGATACGCCGGTGACGGGCGAGAACATCGTGATACCGATTGCCTCAAAGGCAGACTGCCAGTAGTTACCAGAGGGGCCGTGCCAAGCTCTTGCACGAACACGGTCCCAAAATTTCACTCCATTTGAGAGAAAACACGCGCCAAGAATGGAACCAGTTAATATTAATCCAATCTTGCGATCCGTGGCCATCAGCAAGCTGGTGCTGACTGAGCAAGGCCAAGAGTGCCAGCCGCCGGGATGGCTCAAATATCGAATGTTGGTTGAAACTAAACGACCGCCATCTGGCTCCAATGCTTTGACGATGGGATGGCTGTGGCTGTGAACTAGAGTTCCGTCGCGGATGTGTGCTTCATGAACGACAAAGGCTTCCGGAAACATTTCTCGAACTGCAGAGGAGTCAATTCCCCCACCAAAGGAAAGAGCAATCTTGTGTCCTACGTAAACTTCCACATCAGGGGATATATTTCTAAATGAAATATCTTTTTTATCCGTAAAGCATTTGTTTTGAAAAGCCTCATACAAGCGCGAGGACACTGGCTGTGGGAATTCTGCTTCTGTTCCGATAAAGGGGAAAAATGTGATTAAACAAAGAAGGCCCAATAAATCCGGGTGAATGTTTTGAACCTCGTAATCAAATGTAACAGTTTTTTGTTTAAGGGTGATTGGTGTCCCCGATCCTTCCTCCCTTTTACCTTCAAGTGAATCATTTTCTTCAAAAATTGCCTTTAGGTGACTATGGCCCGGTGTTGTCCAAAATTCAAATTTCATACATCTCAGTCCTCCGCAACTTGGACACTTTCTGAGAACAAATCAACTTGCCGCAATTTTTCTAAATCCGACGCCGACATAGGTTGACTGTATTGTTTCAGTCGCTCGACAGTATAATCTCGATACCTTGGCGGCAAAAGTTCTGAAGCAGTCGGAAGGTATCTGTTTAAGAAATCAAAATCGAGCGCAAGAAGTGGTTTGAGGTCAGGGAATCTTTCTTTGATTTTAATTCCTTTTTCTGACACGCCCCCTTGTTGGATTGAGTACAACGTACTCGCTGCTTGTTTGAGCGGCCTTTTTGCTAAGAATGTCTCGATTTCCCCCTCAAGTTTGAATGGTATGCCAAGAAGGGAATTCTTTCGGAAGCATTTCCAACAGCGACCACAGACTTTACCCGGCGTGTTTGAGCGCAAACAAGATTGCGCAAAGCCGGTCCAGTTCATTTGTTCTACAATCTGCATGTTCACGATTTCAGAGCAACCTGCAACTGGTTGATAAAGCGGCAAACCCACCTCTTCGAAGATTTTGCTGTAATGATTCCAGAACCATGTTTCACCAAAATCTCGATATTTGTATCCGTGCCACAGGTAAGTATTTTCCAAAGGCATACCAGTTCCAATGCTGTCAAGTCCAAAGTGATCAGCAAGGAGAATGACTTGAACTGCACATGCATAATCCGTGCTGAAGCCAGCCATTTTTCCATCCCTCATCCGAATTGATTCATGGTTTGATTGAACACGGACCACTTCTCTTTGTTCACTTTGACTAAGTTCTTCGAAAAATCTCAACGCATTTGTGTGATCTAACTTCCCAGGAATGTCACTTCGCTCGTTGTAAATCAGCACGGTTGAATTTGGCATGAGGGCGACAGCTGCCGCTGAATCGATCCCGCCTGAGAATGCGAGGCCAGGGCGCCAACCTGGTTTTCTCGACGGTTTCCAATTTTCTAAAACGGATGTGTCCCATGGGGCAACGAGGACGTAATGGGCCAGTCGAAACAAGTCTTCATGAGTTTCTTTCATATCCCAATCGGTTGGCATTTCAAAGAATACTTTTTCATCGGACCACGAAAAAGTAAGCGTGGAATTTGTCTGGTTCCAGTGTGTACTAACTCTATACTTTTTGGATTTCTCCGTGGAGGTGTTTGCAGCGCCATTGTCTTGTAACTCAAGCATATAACGCTCTAAGGAGGTTTTCATATTCGCATTCATGCTGATAATATCGCGTTTGGCTCGGTGTGAAACGACCTCGGTTTTCCAATTATATTTCAACATCAATTCTTGCATAAGTTCGAGTGTCTTTTTATCGTTATTTGGTGCGCTGACATCAATGAAATACGAAGTTCCTGATTTCACAAGTATGGAAAAGATACTGGTTTCGACTTTGTACTCTTTCTCTATTTTGAACTGACAGAGTATGCGACTTCATCGAACGGTACGATCCAACCCGTACATACCGATCGTTGGAGATTGCGCGGGATGTTGACGCAAATGACTTTCATGTGAAACAAGATTTTTTGCCTCCCAAGCGTGGTGTAAGTACGGTCCTTGGCCTTCAATTCCAAGCCGGTTGTAGGTATAGGAGAAATCAAGACGGTATTCCTCACAATCCTCGACCAATGTTTTGATCATTTTCCGATTGTGATTTGGATCTGGAGTGAACTTCACCCTTTGTTTCAGACCTAGCCTATCGAATGCAGCAATAATGCATGCGTGGTTATTTTTGTCTTGAGCAGATGCATTGAGTTTTGAGGTATTTGTGTTATGTTGCCGGTAAAGGTAGAGTGGTGTTTGAAGGTGATAACCATCCGTCACTTCGGCCAGTTTGAGGAAAATATCGTAGTCAACAGCGTTGCTGAGGTTTGTATCAAAGCCTGAAATCCTATTGAAATCTCTTTTCCTGAACATTCTGGGGTGATGAATCATCATTCCTTCAAGTAATTTGTAACGATCGTACATGCTCCATGAGTATGCTCGCCCGTAAGCAATGCCTTCTGAATCCGTAAGGTAGGCATCCCCATACACAAAGCCAACATCGTTCTCCTCAAGCACAGCGACAAGCATCTCGGCTGCTTCCGGAAGAAGGGCATCATCTGAATCAAGTTGTAAGATATACTCGCCCTTGCAATTCCTTATTGCTGCATTTGAGGCAGAAGAAATACCACCATTTTCTTGATGAATTACCGTGACTCTCGGGTGAGTGCCATACATGGAATCAAGAAGTTCCCCTGTCGGGTCTGTTGAGCCATCGTTTACAACTACGACTTCGAGGTCGGTGTAAGTCTGATTTAAGGCACTTTCAATCGCTTCCTCGATGTAGTCAGCGGCGTTGTAGGCAGGGATATAAACAGAAACTTTTGGAACCTCATAAATTCTGTCTTTCTCCATTTTTCGATAAAAAGCCGGGCACTTCTCAACTAGAATCGGTTGAGTGATCGCCTTTCCTGCATCTCGATCTGTTTCATTAGACCCTTGGGGGGGCTCTTGGTGAAGTGCACCCGCCCCCTCAATCGGAATCAGCCAAAAACCATGATTGTACACTCGATAGCCAAATTCAGTGTCTTCAGCACCCCATGCGGTGAAGTCTTCATCAAATCCTCCCACTGTTTCGATGAGATGTTTATTGAAACAAACGTTCCCGCCACAGAAGGCTCTGAAAGGGTATTTTGAATCCTTCAAATTGTTTGTTGCGCGGTATATTTTGTATCGCCAGTCCTCTGACGGGGGTAGGCCGTTTGTTGGGACCTGCCCTGTGTCCGTGCGAAGGCTTGGCAAGGATGCTGCTGAATTGATATCTAGCAAAATATCTTCATAGGTCACATCGTCAGTGTTCACATACCTTCGTCCACCAATCAAAACTGCTTTTTTACTGACGTGAGCGTACTTCATGTATGACTCCACAAGCGACGGTAATGGTAACATATCGCAATCCAAAATGATGATCTGTTCGTGAGAAGATGCAGCAACACCCTTGTTTCTGATTTCGGAGAGTCGGTAACCATCGTCATCCTGACGGATGTACTTCATACTGAAAGAATTAGAAAAGGTGTCAAGAAGTTCTTCAGGATGGTCGGAAGAACCATCATCGGCAATTACAATTTCAATCAGATCATGAGGGTATGTTTGGTGCGTAAGGGCTGCGATTGTTTTCGCTAATTTCTCTTTGCGATTGTACACCGGTATGACGACTGAAACTGGCAAGGTGTACGCTTCGGGCTGATGCCCCTCAAATCTTTTTCCAACTTCGTATTCAAACACAGTCCAATCATTGCCAAGACCGGCGATTGGGGGAATTAGGTTGCGAATTTCTTTGTCCATAAGATCAGCTCATTTTGAGAATGGTCGCACTGCGAAAAGTACCGCCATGTCGTGGGGATTTGCTTTGAATTTCTTCGATGCTCGTAGGCTCAAGCCGTTCAATCAAAATGCTCGCTAGATTCTGCTCAGGTTCACGATCCGTATCGTCAATGATGAGGTAATCACAACGAGGCATTTGATCGATATACTCCAAAATTCCTGAACGACCAATCGTGCCCGTAGGCCCATCTACGATGATTGCATCGAAAAAAGTGGGCAAATCAACCAGTTTCTCAATATCATACCATCCGCTTTCAGAGAAACTACTCGAACTTTTATTTTCAACAATAGGGGCGTGGATATACCGGCCGTTTGAGAGATGGAGCCACTCGAGATCATGTTCAATGGAAATTAAATCGTATTTTTCAGAGAGTTTTAGGCTGCCATTGCCACTACCAAATTCGAGAATCGTTGAANCCNGTCTGGAATCTTGGCCCAAATCCATGACATTAATTCTTCGGGTAAGGACCAGCCATCTGTCATGCCTCTCCCTCCAATCGTTTTGAAAGAGCACGCGCAAGAGGCCATGCTCCACTTTCCTCGGAAGAAGCGGGATGTATAGAAAGTGTGGCAAGGAGTTGATTCGTGGCATGAAGAATCGAATCCTTGCTGCGACGTTCTAACACAATGCCCCACCCCTCTCTCTCAGCAACCATGCACCGAGCGAGTTGATCGTCCATTCCAGTGTTCATATTAGGGTAAAATAAAGCGGGCAAGCCAAAATGATCTTGTTTCATGAAACGAATTGTATCCGCCTGCTTGAACCGTTGCGTCAAAGCCATGAAAGTACATCGAATTTGGGTAGTCACGTAGAATCTGTACTCGGGGGAGTTCAATATCGATCCGAGAACCGATTAACGATTCACCAAGGACAACATAAACATCTGGATTCATAGTTAGAGAATCGACTGTGAGGCGGATTTCACTTTCAATATCGTTGATTTCCCCTGCACCAAGTTGAACGTACACAACGATTGCGTCCTGTGGTAAGCCTAAGCGTGCACGTGCTTTTTGTTTTGTGAGAAGTTCGTCATGGTCGAGCATGACAATCGGTGGGCATGTGATGACATTGAGATTGTGCTCCAATTGCTCACCCTTCGCTTGAACACTGTCTTCAGGATGAATAATTGAATCGAAGTGTTCGATGCTATCGATAGGGATTGATGCACCTTTGCGAAAGGTTCCGCGCCTCATCCAAATTTTGTCCATTGAATCCCGCCCAAAGATTGCACGCAACATACCCCTGTAGGGAAAAGCGCCGTCAAAGATGAACATACTCGGCCGATGCCGCTCCAAACAGAGACTCAACTCGTCTTCCAATAATGCATTCCAGTCTTCTGAATTCATGCCTTTGAAGTATTTCCGACCTGCTATATGGTGAGCAGGAATGCCATACGGTTTCAGGAGATGGAGCGTTGGCATTGTAGTGAAAAAAATCACTTCTAAATCTGGATCGTTGATTTTCATTCTTTTTGCAAGAGCGAGCATTCTCGTAAAGTGCCCGAAGCCCACCCCGTTTGTAGGAAACATGATCACGCAGTTCCCTTTGGAATTTAATCGACCTGATGCATTTACAGAAAATGATGTGGGCTGGGCCTTCCACCCGATCAACTCTAAGCCGATCATGAACATCATCCATGGAAGCGTTATGACGAGGAACGGGGCCCTCCACGGTCTCTTTATTGCATCTGTGATGTGCGAACCCAAGCGCAATGATGGAGAATTACGAAGACGATGAATTTCTCTCTTTAACCGGGTGAGCCGAGTTTCTTCCTCCAAAATAATCAACCCCCCCTCGTTGTGTTCATTTTCTTCGGGACGATTCACCATTATTGTCATGTTGGCCAGAATTAGAGACTGAAGTGTTCTTCTGGCTTGTCATACAATGGTCACTCATCGAAATAATTCACAGATTCTATTATGTACGGCCGCGTCATATCTTGCAAATGTTTTGAAATTTTGTCAATGATTCCCGCTTTCCACCGCTCAGGAAGGATCTCTTTGGCTGGAGGGTAATAACAAGTCCACCAGGAAAAATCCTCCTCCATATGATGTTGTAAATCTGGGGCTTGGGACTGATGGCCCATCTGTTTGAGAGCCCAAAGTGCATGAGTGGCAGTTGGTAATGGTCGACGGTTCAAAAAAGTTTGAATCTCGCTAGCTTCTATGTCGTAAGGACGCCCGAGGGGTCCATTTTTGTGAAAACACTTCCAACATTCTCCGCATCCTTCCATTCCATTCCCTCTAAGGCAAGAATTCATGTACGGCAAAATTCCTTCGCTTTCACAAATTTTCATCGCACCTGCTTCAGATAATCCCGCTATAGGGAGAACGAGTTCTAGGCCTGCACGGGCAAACCTTTGCCCCCAATGTTTGAGGTATTGAGACTCTGAAAAATCTCTAAACTTTCGTCCCTTCATGAGCCAAGTGTTGTCGAGGGGCATACCGAAAGCAATCGCTCCAATGCCATAATAATCTGCAAGAAGAATAAGATGTGAGGCACAGGCCATGTCTGTCGAGAAACCAATCTGTTTGTGGTAGAATGTACGTATTAATTCATGATTTGAAGGAATGTCGACAATGACTCTTCCCAAATTCTGTTCAAAATGATCCATCACACGTTGAGCGTTTCTATGGTCGAGTATACTCTCGAAATTACGGCGGTGGTACCCGAGTATTGTATCGTGTGGCAATGTAAACACTGCAGCAGTGGAGTCTGTACCCCCCGAATAAGCAAGCGCCAATCGTTCTCCAGTTTTACGTCGAACTGTCGAGTCTAAATGCGTTGAGGGTTCCCAAGGCCTGAGGAGAACTTCAGTGGCTAAAATAAGCAAGGCATCATGTGTCTTTTCCAATGAGTAGCCTTCGGGCATGTCCCAATAAGTCCATCCATGAGGGTGCCTCATCCATAACCGATTTTTTTCCTGAATGAAATTGTCACACAAATCTACAGGATCCCATTCTGCATCCCTATGCGTTGGAGCAGGTTGAGATGCATGTAATTTTTTAATCCTAGGATCAAATATTTTTTGAGATGTGGGGTTTAGTAACGATAATTTGTACGCCGCTTTTTCGGAAAGGTGTTCAAATTCAAAACCCCATTTCTGGTTGCAATGTATGACTTCGGCAAACAAGCCCTCGTTAAAATAGGATCGAATGACCACACTTCGAGCCAACTCCTTTTCTTTTGGCAGATGGATAATTTTGTTTGCGTGAGTTCTCGCTTGAGACCATTGCCCCTTGTTGTAGGAACGGCGCATCAAGAAACGCCGCATCATAGCATTCCATTCGGCTCCGTGCTATCAAGATAAGGCAAGAATGTCACATTAAGTACGGACTCAACCAAAGATTATGTAAAAACCAACGGCGCGTTTGAAGGTATGGGCAAGATACTCATCACTGGCGGTGCCGGTTTTATTGGCAGTACACTCGCCAAAATCTCGCATAAGAATGGTTGGGAAGTCCGAATATTGGACAACCTCTCGACCGGACTGAAGCAAACTGCAGATGCATTGCATGATCTTGGCATTGATGTCACCATTGGCGATGTGCGAAATAAGGAATTGGTCAACAAGGTAATGGATGGTTGTGACGCCGTCGTCCACCTGGCAGCTCAAGTATCAGTGCCAGTATCGATGTCCAAACCTGAAGAAACCATGGACATCAATGTCGAAGGCACCGCATCGATCATCGCCGCATGTTTGGAACATGGCGTGGAACGTATGGTCGTCGCTTCCAGTGCTGCAGTATACGGAGAGGCTCAAAATTTGCCGCTCGGCGAAGAGGATGCTGGAGAAGTTTTGTCACCATACGCTGCTTCGAAATTCGAGAATGAATCACAAATTGCCGAGGCCAGAAAAAATGGACTCAAGGCCACTGCGTTACGTTTCTTCAATGTGTATGGAGTCGGCCAACGCCCAGATGGCGCGTATGCTGCAGTGATTCCAAAATTCGCCGATATGATGGCACAGGGCATTTCTCCTCGTTTGAACGGTGATGGATTGCACACACGTGATTTTGTTCATGTGAACGATGTATGCGCTGCGATCGCTGCGTTGATTGAGGGCGAATGGAAAGCGGAGAAGTACCATGTTTACAACGTTGCCACACAGACCAAAATTACTCTTCTCGGCTTGATTGAATCAATAAATGGAGCGCTTCATCGTTTAACCAAGGATCACGAAACCATCACGGCGACGCACGGGCCCGAACGGGTTGGAGATATTCGACATTCAATGGCAAGCATCGAACGAATTTGCTCTAACCTGAGTTGGAAGCCAAAGGTTCCATTTCAAGAGGGTATTGATGGCCTCGTTCAAGAGCGATTGCTGCTGAAATGAGGAATTCACATGAACATTTTTTGGTTCAGCGGAAGGTCATTGGAGGACCTCTGTTCGACCACCCAAGTCGCCCTTGCCTCTGGTTTGGTCAATCGCGGCCATAAATTGACCTTTGTGAATCCCGACCCAGAGGGCAGTCACACAAACCGACCATGGAATCATCAATCAATTCCGAGCAGGGCGCCGCTCGGATTACAATCAAAGATCCTTGGTAGGAACATGAAAATGTGGTTTACCTCCAAAGTGGTTGATGGCCCATCTGTTGCTTTGGTCGATTGGCGAATTGCCAATGCAATAGTACCACTATTACGTAAGCGGAACATCCCCTGGATTCTCATCGATCGGAGCCCTCCAGCAGACAAAGGCCTTCTTTCAATCCTACAATGGCCATCGTGGAAACGAAGTTGGAAACTCGCCATGAAAGGAAATTCTTCATGCGGTTGTGTTGTCTCAGAGGCGCATCGAAATTTTGTGACACACAAAACCGGTGCGCACACTGAATCAATCGTGACGCTTCCTGCGGGAGTCGACTTAGAACAGTTCCAATCTGGTGACCGCTTTGAGAAGCTCACTTTGATCTACCACGGAAGGCTCGACCGCCACAGGGGCGTCATGGCTTTACCAATGCTCCTTAGGAAATCCCAATCCTTAGGAATTGATGCAGAATTGATACTTGTCGGAGTAGGTGATGCCTTTTCTGGCCTACAAGCAATCGCCGAGAATGATGCCTCAATTAAACTCAAACCTTCCCTTCCTCAGAAAGAGTTGGCTAAACTTCTTTCACATTGTCACGTGGGGCTACTGCCCATGCCTGAACGAAAAGTGTGGACCATTGCCAGCCCGTTGAAGCGAAGTGAATATGCTGCATCCGGACTTCTCATCTTTGGGATTGATCACGCTGGCCACCGATTTACCACGGATGAGGAACTTGGGTGGATGAACCTCGTGCCACAAGATGAATTTCATGATGCAGGTGGAAAATGGTTGGCTCATGTGCAGGATAGCGATTTTGAGGCATTAAGTCGCAAGTCTCGAATGTTTGCTGAAAAAAACCTAGCTTGGGAACGAACTGTTGAAGCATTGGATAATGCAATCCATTCACTGTGCAAGTAAACCTTGGTAGATTTTATTCCAGTGAGTGGAAATCGCTCGAATCTCAAAAGATTTGGACTGCGCCCTGAGTTGATTGGAATCGGTTGGTTCTCGTAAGAGGTGAATTATTTTCGATGCCCAAACGGCTTCATTCTCAAACGGTGCGACTTCAATTGCTGACGGTAGTGAATGGACTCGGTCAGAGCATAGAACTGGAAGACCACACGATATGGCTTCAATCACGACCATCGGCTCACCTTCAAATGCAGACGGAACGAGAAGGAGGGAGGCTGTTTGAAGAAGTTCTAATTTCTCTTCATCTGAAACCCACCCTTTTGCCTCGAGCCATGGATATGGAGAGGAGGTGATTCCGGTCATTGTCACTTTCAAATCAGAAACCTCTTCTCGAACTTTTGCGCACACAGTCATAGCAAATTTATGCCCTTTCACCGGATCATTACGTCCCAGCAGCAGAAGGTGATTTCCATTTCTCACTCCCCCTGCATTAACAAATGTGCTTCGTACGGGGTTGTGGACAACGATTGCATCACCAATTAAAGGCTCGAGTTGCTCCTGCCACCATTCATTCAAGACGACCAGTTTTGCACCAGTCTTGCGAAGAACTGATTTCATCGCTCTGCTTTTCTTGCTATTTGCATTGCCAAGCCACTGATCAAATTTCCCAGAATGAATGTGCACCACAATTTTGCAACCTGCGGCATGTGCAAGCAATGCAAACCTACGTTTGCGCCACCAGGACCAATCCGCGGCCGTATGGAGATGAACCACATCAGGTCGTTGTGTTGGATCGTTGAGCGTTCGAATGAGGGTGCTTCTCGCCTTTCGGTAGGCCCTCCATTTGGCCCAAGGCGAGCCCACAACATGAGAAGCAAGCAGTTCAGCCTCCCAGCCCTCTGGGGGGTGTTCAGCTAAGATTTTCATGACGTTCGCCATACCACCTGGTGAATCACATGGACCGATGTGAAGCACCTTAGGCATGGTCATTGCACAGGGCATTGGGTTGAAGATGTACCGCCCAAAATCGACTGTGCAACCATTGCTTACAGGGGAGGTATCAAGGGGGGAGCGTTGCTGAAACAAGCATGGTGTGGATTCCTGCGTTTGCAGAAATTGGCTTGGGCGCTCTTGCCTTTGGCCCTTTTCTTCTGCACCGTTGGTCGGTCGGTCGCTGGCGAAAAACACCGCTTGCCTATCCTCAACCAGATAAGAAAACCGAACCACGCCCCATCACAGTCCTCCTTCCGGTATGGAACGAGGCGCTCGTCATTGAAACGAAGCTGGCGAACCTCGCCTCACAAGAGGGGGTGAGCTTCACCCTGCTGGCGATCGACTCTGCTTCCACAGATGACACAGTCCAGCGAATCAAGCGATGGCTTGAGAAACATCCAAACGCGTTTGCAAACCATGAACTCATCGAAATGGAACACCGCCTTGGAAAGTCAAAAGCTGTCCAAATCGCCCTTGAATCGCTTGAATCCAACGGCTTTGATGGCTTGGTTTGCATGACCGATGCGGACGCAAGCATGCCTCCAAACGCCCTGAAACGGTTGCACGGTTGGTTCGCAAACCCAACGGTTGGGGCCGTTGGTGCCTCGGCACGTCGCAGCGGTGGGCTCGGGCAGGAACAGGTGCATCGTTCGATGTTTGAGTTGCTTAGAGAAGGGGAGTCTGCGTACGATAGCACGCCTTTTTTGGAAGGCTCCTTGATGATGTGGCGTTCACGCTCGTTCAACGCTTCACAGATGAACATTGGAAGCAATGCAGACGATGCACAAATTGCCACTCAAGTCAGGCTCAATGGTTTGCGAAGCATCCACGATCCAATGGTGCATTTCGTTGATGTGGCCCCCACCACACCCGAAGGCCAACGACGGCAGAAGGTGCGCAGGGCACAGGGCTTGCAACGGTTGCTGCTCCGGCATCGAAGGCATTGGCGAAGCCCCCGAATCGGAAATTTCTCGAAAATCCTCCGCAGGGAGGCTCATTTCCATTTGGCAGCACCCTTGCTGCTTGTTGGGGCTGCAACAGCCTCTGTGCTTCGTTGGGGTACCGTGTTGCTATGGGGCATGCCGATTGGCACGCTAGCGGTGCTCCACGGCAGTCTTGCCATGTGCGAGTTGCTCGCACTCACATCATGGGCTTTGCATCGCAATGGAATGCATATCCCTGGCCTTGCAACTCTTGGATCAATTTTCACAGGCATGGAACACCTGCTCGCTGCGATGTGGACAAGTTTCCGGGGACGGAGCCTGCACATGTGGGACCAGCACACCGATACGCGGGTGCTTGCTTCTAAACAAAAGAAATAGAATTTCAAAATAAAAAAAGCCCCCCCGCAAACCGAAGTTCACGGAGGGGCGGATCTCTGTGG